>NZ_JBQAEG010000002.1:0-678011 GCF_051915205.1 Bacillus cereus group sp. MYBKT111-2 | reverse complement strand
AATACGAAACGGATTAAGGCAAAATTAAAAATGAGCCCGGTACAATACCGGACTCACTTTTATCAAGCTGCCTAATGAAATAACTGTGTCTAACTTTTAGGGGTCACTTCATAATGGCTCTTTTTTCTAATCTGTAACACATTGATAAATAAAATATACTAAAACGAGTATGCTTGCGGCGGAATACATGGCATCTAAAGTCATCGGAGCTCCTCCTCATTATTGTTGTATTTTTATTGTATGAAATCTTACAATTTCATATTCAAGTGAAAAATATGTGAACGTTAACAAAATTGTAAAGTGCAAAAATTACAATCATTTTGTATAATAGAGAAAACAACCGTTATATAAAATATAATGAGTGAAAGGGGAGGAAACATACATGCCAAATTGGTTTAGAAAAACCTTAGTCGCATTAATTACCGTATTTACATTTGGTTTAGTGACGCCTCCTTCCATATTGCTTGATAATGCCAAAGCTGCGGACAAGCCTACGAGCACAGCTGGTCAACAAAATTTGGAGAGTACGTCCTATACATATGAAGAAACGAATGACAGGTTAACCACCGATACTTTTATTACTTATGCAATGCAAGAAGCAGAGAAACAGTCGATGCAAAAGTTTGGTACTAAAATTGGTCCAGTAATTGAAGATGAGTTTAAAGATGTAATATTACCGAAGATTGAAGAGGCAATTGCTGAACTAGCAAATGATGTACCGGAAGATTCGTTACAATCATTAGCGATTTCTCAAAAACCAGCTGGTGGAAATAATGAAAAGATTTTTCACGTTTACGATACGAAAACAGGAAATGACTTATTGCGTTTCCACGTAAGAAGAGATCATCCACCGCAAGATGGGTATTATTTTAATTTCCACTATCACCGTTTTGATGATGGGTACTCCGGACATCATGAGTTGGGAAATATTTATTGGAATACGAATGTGCCGCCAAAGTGGCTTTCTTAAAAAGAACAAGAGAAAATCTTGTTCTTTTTTATGTGTATAGAAGGGTAAGACAACTACGGTGTTGAATAAGATAGGTTTATAAAAAGAGGCAAAGGGAGTATGGGAATGCAAAAATATATTGTTTTTGACTTTGATGGCACATTAGTAGATTCACAAAATATATTTGTACCAATTTATAATCAACTTGCTAAAAAGCACGGATATAAAACGGTAAGGGAAGAAGAAATTGAGTATTTACGTAAATTAACGATGCCAGAAAGATGTAAACAACTCGATGTACCGCTGTATAAACTACCAATATTAGCGCTGGAGTTTTATAAATTGTATCAACCTGCCATAAAAGATCTTATTTTGTTCCATGGGATGAAGGAAGTATTAGATGAACTACATAAAAAAGGTTACGGAATTGCAGTCATATCATCCAACTCAGAAGAGCATATTCGGGCATTTTTACACAATAATGATATAGAAAATATACAAGAAGTGTATTGTTCTAAAAATTTGTTCGGTAAAGATAAAATGATTAAAAGGTTTTTAAAATCGAAAAAGATAACGGAGAAAGATATGTTATACGTCGGTGACGAACAGCGAGACGTAGCAGCGTGTAAAAAGGCTGGGGTGAACGTAATATGGGTATCTTGGGGATATGATGTCATTGAAACAGTGAAAAAAGATGCACCAGATTATATGGTCAATAAACCGATGGAAATTGTGCAAGTAGTACAAGGAGCGTATTCTTAATAGGAATAAACTTCGAGCAGGCATCCATCATATGGAATTTTGGGTAGCGTATACACCAAATGTAGAAATGTAAGGAGGAATATACATGAAAACAATTACAACATGGCAAAACAATATACAAATAGTAAAAGATGCAACGAATATTGCAGAAATTTCTAAAGGTTTTTCACCGGATAAGAAATATATAGTTACGACAATTGATGAGGAAAAATATTTGTTACGGATTGGCGATATACAAGAGTATGAAAGAAGAAAAATAGAGTTTCAAATTTTAAATGAAATGGAAAAACGTAACATACAGGCACAAAAGCCGATTGAAATAGGTATATTGGAAGATGAAAGTGTATGCTATAGTATTTTTTCGTATTTAGAAGGGGAAGATGCAAAGAAGCTATTGCCTACGTATTCACCAAAAGAACAATATGAAATTGGTATAGAGGCAGGAAAAGATTTAGCAAAAATGCATACATATGAAGCTCCTAAGGATTTACTTCCATGGTATGAAAGAGCAATGAAAAAACATCAAAAATATGTAGAGGCATATAAAACGTGCGGAATAAAAATAAAAAATGATCATAAAATCATTAAGTTTATCGATGAAAATGAAATGTATTTACAAAACCGCCCAAATCGATTTCAACACGATGATTTTCATTTAGAAAATATAATTGTGCGAGATGGGAAATATGTAGGTGTTGTTGATTTTAATGGTTATGATTGGGGCGACCCACTTCATGATTTCGTAAAAATTGCACTATTTGCACGAGACATTAGTATCCCATATGCGATTGGGCAAATTACTGGATATTATAACGGGAGAATACCTGAGGAGTTCTGGAAATTATATGCAGTGTACGTTGGCATGACAGTTTTCTCTTCAGTTGTCTGGACATTACGAGCAGCACCGCATATGTTAGATGATACGTTAGAACGTCTTACTATCGTTTTAGAGGATCATAAAGACTTTGAGCTATTAAAGCCAACTTGGTTTCAACCAGAAAAAATTGATATAAAAAATAAAAGGTAGGTGTGAATTACATCTACCTTTTATTTTTTACCATTCTTCGTTTTGAAGTAGTTGCAATGCTAATTTTAAATCCACATCTTCTTGTATATGTTCTGGAGTCCACGGGATATGTATATGTGGTTGAATACCAATTCCGGACATTCCTTCACCTTTATCTATAATGGAAAGTCGTGAAGTAGGGTAGTAAAGTGCGAATGTATCAGCCCATTCCATTACTGCTAAATTAGAATAATCATTTACACCAGCAGTAGGACGACCTATTACTTTTACTTTCAATGATTTTTTTGCAACTTCTACAAAAGAATCGCCAGAACTCCCACATGTAACATCTGTTAATATAACTACTCTACTAGGTGATTTTCGTCCGTGTATTTTTAATGATTGAAGTTCTTTCGGTAAACTAGAAGTATTAAATGTAACGAATCCTTTTTTATAATTCTTTTTTAAATCTTGAATAAACATATTAGTGAATAATTTGGAAAGTTCGTCTAAAGAATCATAATCTTCCATTTCCATTTTCATGTCTTTCATACGTAAATGAAAGTTTCGTTCTGTATGATTTAATTGCATTGTTTCTGAAGAATCGAAAAGAGAAATTTCTTTGTCTTCAAATAAGTAAGGAAGTAGGTTGAAAAATGCATCATCACTTCCGCCACGATTTAATCGCACATCTATAATTAAATTCGGAAAAGCATTAAGCTCATCTTTGTGTGAGTCTAATAATGTATTGATAGCTTCAGCATTTGCGAAGTCCGTCAAAGTAATTAAGAGTGTATCTTTGTTATGTTGTTTAAATGAATAAATAGGTGTGTATTCGTTTTGTTTATACTTTTGTAAACGAATGGTTTCGGTTACTCCGTTTTCATCTATAAGTGTACAATTTGATGATTTTAATAAAACATAATCCCATTTTTCACGTTCATATGTATTCTCATTTAAATACTTCTTATATTTTATTAATAACTCAGGAACTTTCATATTATCTAATGCTAGAATAGACTGTCCCTTTTTCACTCTTATTTCCTGTGAAGTAGATGTAATATATAGTCGGTCTTCGTATCTTTTTACTTGAAAGCCAACACTATTAAGGGGTTGATTAGTAGAGATCATTTTGAAAAACATATGATTATCTTTAAAGTCTAATAAGTAATCACGTACAATTTCAGTAAATTGTACTGGTGTTAGTTCACCTTGTCTCTCTAGTTTCTCGATTGTCTGTAAATAAGTAGTGGGATCGTCCCATCCTTTTTTATCTATACAACCTGAATAATCGTGATGAGTAATTGAAACAACTTCTTTAAAAATTTCTGAGTACACGGCTTTTCCTCCTTGTAATTCAAATAGTTAAATAAAAGGATTCTTTACTCAATGCTTAAAATCCTTTATTTGGATGGTAATTGTAATGAAAAATAGAGGGAAGTGTTATCATCCCTCTATTAAAAATTTATTTAATTTTCTTAAATGCAAGCGGCTGAGTACTTAGCGTAGCTGGTACATGTAACTGAAGGGAAGGGAATTCACCGTTCAAACTCATTTCATATGCAAATAATAGATTCATCTTCATTTGGAATAAATCAACTTTTGCAGAAAAGATGTCGTAATGATGATGTGTTAATTGAATGTCCATTTCCATGAATTGCACAAATAATGAATCATCACGCTTGTATACTTGTAATGTTCCGTATGCAGGATGTTCGAAAGTACCAGTATAATCCTCTAATTTGTGAGAAGGTGTAGTTCCTTTAATTTGTTCTGGAATGGATTCAGTTGCTTCTTTTATCATTTCCTTCATTTTTTCAGTATCTTCTACAGCACGTTTATGCCAATCAATGGATTCTAATTCAAGTAGTTCGTCATAAATTTGATTAGCGAGATAAGTAGGAAGTAATGTTCCTCCAGCATTCGTTAAAATGACAAGGCCTATGTTTTCTGTTGGTATGAATGAAACAAGCGCTGAAAATCCATCGATATTACCGCCATGATGAATTACTTTTTTACCACGATAAGCGCTAATAAACCAACCAAGACCGTAACTATTTAATGGAGATTCAGGGAGTGATAAAACCGGTTGGTCTGGAATGGAATTGTGTGGTGTATACATTTGTTGTAATAATTCAGAGGAGATTAATTCATGATCTCCAAATTTTCCTTCATTTAAGTGGAGAAGTACCCAATTTGCCATATCTTTAATTGTAGAATTGATACAACCAGCAGCGCCAACGGTATCAATGTTGTGGAATGGAACTTCTTTTATTTCACCGTCATTTTCAATGTAAGGTAAAGCGTATTCATCTGTCGTTTGTGAATCGGTAACAGAGAAGTTTGTATGTCTCATATTTAAAGGTTCTAAAATATGTTCTGTAGTGTATTGCTCCCACGTTTGATTTGTTATGTTTTCTACAATATAGCTAATTGTCGCATACATTAAGTTGTTATATAGAAATGATGTGCGGAACGGTGCATCAAGTGGTAAATATTTTATTTTTTCAACGAGATCTTTTCGAGATAAGGAAGAGCTGTACCAAAGGGCATCATGACGACTTATCCCGGTACGATGAGAAGCTAAATCTCGTCCTGTAACTTGTGAACTAGCAAGTAGTTCAGATAAAGAGAAGTTAGGTATATAAGACTGGACAGGAGTATCCCAATTAAACTTTTTTTGCTGTGCTAACAAACTTAATGAAAGTGTGCCAAAAGCTTTCGTTGAGGAACCAATTGCGAACAAAGTACGCGGTGTAACTAGTTCTTTTGTCTCTAGATTTCGATAGCCAAATCCTTCTGAAATAATAACTTCACCGTCTTTTATAATAGCTACAGCAGCTCCCGGAACGTTTAAATCCTTCATCATTTTTTCAACCGTTGTTTGTAAAGAAGTCATAACAGGCGTTTCAATTTTAGACATACTTCTAACCTCCAAATATAAATTTTGTTCTACCGCACTATACTTTCGGTAATAGAAAATGAAAACCTTTTTAAATATGGAAAGTTAATAATTTTGTAAGGATGAATAAAATTATTATTTATTTAGAATTTTATTTTTATTATAATTAATTTAAATTAAGATTTAGAAAAGATGGTGAAGAAGTGTGCTAACAATAAAAAAATTGCTCTGTGATAATAAAAATAATCCGATAGGTATAGATTCGAAAGTTGTTAAAATTAGTTGGCAAATCGAGTCGAGTAAACGAAATGTAAAACAACTTGCGTATCAATTGCAGGTTGCGAAGGATAAAGAGTTTCAAACTATAGTATTCGATTCACAGAAGGTAGAAACAGATCAAAGTTTATATATACCAATTAATTCGTTTTCATATAGTACGGAAACACGCTATTTTTACCGAGTGAAGGTATGGGATAATTACGGAGAAGAATCACCTTGGTCAGAAGTAGCATTTTGGGAGACTGGATTACAAGGGCAAAACTGGAGCGGAAAATGGATTGCTGCGAAAAAAGAACGCACGCAAGTTATGTCTTTTCATAAAAGCTTTTCTATTAAAAAATTAGTTAAAAAAGCACGTTTATATATGACTAGTTTAGGATTATACGAGGCTTCTATAAATGGAGAGCGTATTGGAGATTGTTATTTTACCCCTGGATGGACAAGTTATGATAAAAGGATATTGTATCAAACATATGATATAACGCATGTATTAAAGATTGGGTATAATGATGTTTCTACTCTGGTAGGTAACGGCTGGTATAAAGGGCCGATTACTATGCAGCATGTACGTAATTATTACGGGAAAAGACGTGCGATAATTGCTCAAATACATATCACGTATGAAGATGGAACGAAAGAAAAAATTGTAACAGATGAAACATGGAAAGTAACTCCAAGCCCTATTTTGTATTCGGAAATTTATGAAGGAGAAGTTTATGACGCTAGGCTAGAAGAAAGTGAACAAGTGCTAGAAGATGTTGAAGTAATTGAGCATTCCAAACAAATAATTGTTGCACAGGAAAATGAAGCGATTCGTAAAGTGAAAATTATAAAACCAATCGCTATTTCAAAACTACCCAATCATGAATGGCTTATTGATATGGGGCAAAATATGGTAGGTTGGGTTCGGTTTAAAGTCCGTCATGTTTATACTGGACAAAAGATAGAATTGCATCATGCTGAAATATTAAATAAAGACGGTAGTTTTTATAATGGGAATCTTCGCAAGGCAAAACAAAAAATAGTGTATATAGCAAAAGGAGAGGAAGAGGAAACGTTTGAACCTCATTTTACTTATCAAGGCTTTAGGTATGTGAAAATAAGTGGATTAACCCAGCCCCCTCAAATAGCAGATTTTGAAGGGGTTGTATTACATACAGATATGGAAAAAGCGACTGAATTTGAAACGTCTAATCCATTAATCAATCAACTTCATCATAATGTGGAATGGTCTCAAAGAGGGAACTTCTTTGATGTGCCAACAGATTGTCCGCAGCGAGATGATCGACTTGGATGGACAGGAGATGCACAAATGTTTATTGGGACAGCTACGCAAATTATGAATGTGCAATTGTTCTTTAAAAAATGGCTCCAAGATTTATCATTAGATCAAAATGTGAATGGAGCTGTGCCATTAGTTATTCCAGATGCATTTGGGAAAAGAGCGGATTTTGATTTACATACTTCTGGCGGTTGGGGCGATGCAGCAATTATTTGTCCATGGGTTCACTATTTACATTACGGAGATGTATCCATTTTAAAAGAGCAATATAACAGTATGAAGAAGTATATAGATTACATACGTTCACAAGGTGAAAATGAGTATTTATGGGATACAGGCTATCATTTAGGGGATTGGCTCGCATTAGATACGAAACCTGATGTATATGAAGGCGGAACAGACAAGTATTTTATTGCGACAGCTTATTACGCGTATTCTACATCGCTTTTACGAAAGGTTGCTGAGATTTTAGGTGAAAATACAGATGCTAAGTTTTATGCTGAGCTACATGGAAATATTGTTCAAGCGTTTCAAAATGAATTTGTTACACCGAATGGTAGGTTAATTTCAAATACCCAAACAGCCCACATATTAGTACTTCTTTTTGAACTAGTGAAAGATAATGTGAAGGAGAAAGTATTTAATCGATTAATTGAGCTTTTAAAAGCAAATAAAAATCATTTAACAACAGGTTTCATAGGAACACCGTATTTAAATTTAATATTAAGCAAGTTTAACCGTCATGACCTTGCTTGTAAGCTTCTATTTCATGAAGATTATCCATCATGGTTATACCAAGTGAAACGAGGTGCCACAACGATTTGGGAACATTGGGATGGTGTGAAAGAGGATGGAACCCTTTGGAATGATAGTATGAATTCGTACAATCATTACGCATATGGTTCTATCGTTGAATGGATATACCGATATATTATTGGATTAGAAGTGGATGAAACAAAACCAGCATATAAACATTTTTATATTCAGCCTCATTTTAATTCTAATCTAGATTGGGTTTGTATTAAGCGTGAAACAGCATATGGGGAAATTAAAATTGATTGGCGTGTAGAACATGGACAAGCAGTATTAAACGTTGATGTGCCAACAAATACATCTGCTACATTACGAATAGTGGAAGATGATTGGAGGTCAAGTGATATGCCTGAAATGAAATTAGGTTCAGGCGCATATGAATTTAGATTTTGTAAGAACATACAGAAGTAGAATTTTGTTAAGTATAGAAATGTTTTTTTATAAATTTAGTTTGTTCAATCTGTTAGCATTAAATTTATGATAAAATCCATATAGACTAGAGATTTGAAAGAAGGTTTTTCTACATATGAAACATGCTGAAAATGAATACTTAAATTTATGCCGCCATGTAATGGAGCATGGTACGAAGAAAGAAGACCGTACAGGGACAGGCACTGTATCTGTATTTGGATATCAAATGCGTTTTGATCTAAGTAAAGGTTTTCCTTTATTAACAACAAAGAGAGTGCCGTTTCGACTTGTAGCAAGTGAGCTACTTTGGTTTATGAAAGGTGATACAAATATTCGTTATTTATTGCAGCATAATAATAACATTTGGAATGAATGGGCATTTAAGAGCTGGGTAGAAAGCGACGAGTATACGGGTCCTGACATGACTGATTTCGGTCTTCGCTCACAACAAGATGAGGAATTTAAAGTGCAGTACGATGAGCAAATGGAATTATTTAAAAAGAACGTTTTAGAAGATGATGATTTCTCAAATAAATATGGTTATTTAGGAGACGTATACGGTAAGCAGTGGCGTGCTTGGAAAACGACAGCTGGTGAGACACTTGATCAATTAAAGGATGTAATTGAAATGATTAAGAAGACGCCAGATTCACGTCGCCTAATTGTTTCTGCTTGGAATCCTGAAGATGTACCAAGTATGGCATTACCGCCTTGTCATACACTATTCCAATTTTATGTAGCGGATGGCAAACTTTCTTGTCAGCTATATCAAAGAAGTGGTGATATATTCCTTGGAATTCCATTTAACATTGCAAGCTACTCACTACTAACACATTTAATTGCACATGAATGCGGACTTGAAGTGGGAGAATTCGTTCATACAATTGGAGATGCACACATTTATACGAATCATTTTGAGCAAGTAGAAAAGCAATTGGCACGTGAACCACGTCCGTTCCCGGAACTTACACTAAATCCAGATGTGAAATCTGTGTTTGATTTTGAAATGGAAGACTTAACGATTGAAGGATATGATCCACACCCAGCAATTAAAGCACCGGTTGCAGTATAATTGTAGAGGAGATGAAAAAATGATTGTTTCATTTATGGTCGCTATGGACGAAAATAGAGTAATTGGTAAAGATAATAATTTACCTTGGCGTTTACCGAGCGAATTACAATACGTGAAGAAAACAACGATGGGTCACCCGCTTATTATGGGAAGAAAGAACTATGAAGCGATTGGTAGACCACTGCCTGGAAGACGTAATATTATTGTAACTCGCAATGAAGGGTATCATGTTGAAGGCTGTGAAGTTGTTCATTCTGTAGAAGAAGTGTTTGAGCTATGCAAAAATGAAGAAGAGATCTTTATTTTTGGTGGAGCGCAAATTTACGATCTCTTTTTACCTTTTGTAGACAAGTTATATATAACAAAAATCCATCATGCATTTGAAGGCGATACATTCTTCCCAGAAATGGATATGACAAATTGGGAAGAAATTTTTGTTGAAAAAGGTTTAACGGATGAAAAAAATCCGTATACGTACTATTATCATGTATATGAGAAGCAACAATAGTAAAAAAGATTGATGTGAAAATTCACATCAATCTTTTTATTTGTATCCATCAATATAGGTTTATAGATGAGATTCGATAGTGCTATAATGAATGGTAGCATGTAAAAATGCTAAAATTTTCAAGAGTATTAAGATAGAAAGAGGAGGAGAATCGATTGAGAAAGATATGGGGGATTCTTTTTCTTTGCTTAACATTCATGTTAGTCGGATGTGGTAAAGAAGAAAAACCACAAGAAGCATTTGATACATATGCAAAAGCATGGAATAAACAAAAATTTGCAGAAATGTATGATCAATTATCAGAAAAGGCAAAAAAAGATATTTCAAAGAAAGAGTTCACTGAGAAATATGAAAAAATTTATTCTGGCATTGAAGTGAAAGACTTAAAAGTAGAAGCAGGAGAAGTAAAAGAAGATAAAAAAGATGAAGGTCCTGTTCCTTTTAAAGTAAGCATGGATACTGTTGGTGGTAAAATCAATTTTGCCCATGAAGCAAAAATGGTGAAAGAAAAGGATGGAGATAAAGAATCTTGGAAAATAGATTGGACTCCTGATTTTATATTCCCAGGTATGACGAAAGATAGTAAAGTGCGTATGCAAACGACAGAGCCGAAGCGCGGAGAAATATATGACCGTAACGGTAAATATCTTGCGGTAAATGGTAAAGCTTCTGAAATCGGATTGATTCCTGAAAAATTAGGGGATACAGCTCCGCAAACGAAAGAAACGGTAGCGAAGTTACTAAATATGTCTGTCGAAGAAATTGATCAAAAACTAGCAGCTAAATGGGTAAAACCAAATTACCTTGTACCAATTGGAATATTGCCTGAAGGAGCAACACAAAATACGTACATAGATTTACCTGGTGTTGCAACAAAACCAGTAAATGTTCGCTCATATCCATTAGGAGAAGAAGCCGCACATCTTACTGGCTATATTGGAAAAGTGAATGCTGAAGATTTAAAAACGTTACAAAAGAAAGGTTATCAAGCAGATGATCCAGTAGGTAAAGCTGGTTTAGAGCAAGTACTGGAAGAAAAGCTACGCGGTAAAAAAGGTGGTCGTGTCTTCGTAGAAGATGCACAAGGAAAAGAAATTAAAAATTTAGCAAAAACAGATGCTGTTGATGGAGAAAATGTAACTTTAACGATTGACAGTGCAGTTCAAAGCGAAATTTATAATGAAATGAAAAATGAGGTAGGATCAAGTGCAGCAATTAATCCAAAGACTGGAGAAACACTTGCACTTGTGAGCACACCAGCTTATAACCCAAATACCCTTACAAGAGGGGCGTCAAAAGCGCAACGTGATGCGGTAAATAATGATCCGAAAAAACCGATGACGAATCGATT
Organism: Bacillus cereus group sp. MYBKT111-2; assembly: GCF_051915205.1. Lineage (NCBI taxonomy): Bacteria > Bacillati > Bacillota > Bacilli > Caryophanales > Bacillaceae > Bacillus > Bacillus cereus group sp. MYBKT111-2. The sequence continues at coordinate 666,676 of NZ_JBQAEG010000002.1, read as the reverse complement.
TACACAATTATCAGTTCCAGGTTCTGTATTTAAGCCTATTACAGCAGCAATTGGTCTTGAAACGAAAACGATTGATCCAAAAGAAGAGTTAAAAATTGAAGGATTGAAATGGACAAAAGATTCTTCTTGGGGTAATTATTATGTAACGCGTGTAAAAGATGCAAATCCGATTGATTTTGATAAGGCGATGAAATACTCGGATAATATTTATTTCGCACAAGAAGCTTTGAAGATCGGGAAAGAAAAATTTATGAGTGAAGCGAAAAAATTCGGATTCGATGAGAAATTACCAATTGAATATGGATTCCCAGCTTCTAAAATCGCAAATGATAGTATTAAAAATGATATTCAAATGGCAGACACAGGTTATGGACAAGGACAAGTATTAATGACGCCACTCCATCTAGCATTAACGTACGCACCAATTGTTAATGATGGAAACATACCTTCTCCATATATTATTAAAACAGATAAGCAACCAAAAGTTTGGAAAGAGAATGTAATTTCAAAAGGCAATCAGGATATATTAAAAACTGCTATGACGAAAGTAATTAATGATCCAGATGGTACTGGGAAAATTGCTAAAATTGATGGCATGACTCTTGCTGGAAAAACAGGTACAGCAGAATTAAAAGTATCAAAAGAGGCTGAAGGAAAAGAACTAGGCTGGTTCGCTGCATTTGATTTAAATTCACCAGATATGGTCATTACCATGATGATTGAAGATGTAAAAGGTAGAGGCGGAAGTAATATTCCAGCGGAAAAAGTAAAACATGTATTTCAAAAATAATATGTAATAAAAGGCTGGCTCTATAATTTGTAGAGCTAGCCTTTTTATCCCACTTTAATGGGCAGTAAGACCCCCACCTCAAAATTCAGCGAAAGCAAAGAAGTTAGGTAGGGGATCAACTGCCCATAAAAGTCCGATTAGTTCAACTAATAATCAGTGGGGGATGAAGAAAACCCCCACTGATTAAAGTTTCATTTTATATGAAAAAATTCTTAATATCTGTATACTAAATTTTAAGGAAACAAAATAAATCATTAACTTACGAAAAAAAAGTAGCTATTTTTTATTGACATCGATTAAAACTTTTTGTATTATACTTACATAAGGTAAGTTATTAACTTTTAAAAAACAAATCTTGAATTAAAGATAAAGAGGAAAAAGGGAGAGAATACAATGACAAAAGTACTATTTATTACAGCAAATCCAAATTCAGCAGAAGGTTCTTTCGGAATGGCAGTAGGGGAAGCTTTCATCGAAGCTTATAAAAACGAACACCCACAAGACGAAGTTGTAACAATTGATTTATTCAACACTACAGTACCAGCAATCGATGCAGATGTATTCGCTGCTTGGGGTAAATTTGCAGCAGGTGAAGGCTTTGAGACTTTAACTGAAGCTCAACAACAAAAAGTTGCAGCAATGAACACAAACTTAGAAACATTTATGAATGCAGATCGTTATGTATTTGTAACTCCAATGTGGAACTTTAGCTACCCACCAGTAGTAAAAGCATACTTAGACAACGTAGCAATCGCAGGTAAAACATTCAAATATACTGAAAATGGTCCAGTTGGCTTGTTAGAAGGTAAAAAAGCACTTCACATTCAAGCAACAGGTGGCGTATATTCTGAAGGAGCATACGCAGCTGTAGACTTCGGACGCAATCACTTAAAAACTGTATTAGGATTTGTCGGTGTAAATGATACTGAATATATTGCAGTTGAAGGTATGAATGCAAACCCTGAAAAAGCACAAGAAATTAAAGAAGCAGCAATTGCTAATGCTCGTGAATTAGCAAAACGTTTCTAATATATCATACTTAAAAATGTCCAAACACTTGTTGTTTGGACATTTTTTCTTCTTTTTCCTTCGTTTGTCTAGTATAATGAAGGTCGGAATGATAATAGGTGGGGGTTCTGTATGATTCAAACGTTTTTTAAAATCTTTTATTTAATTTTAATCGTAATTGCGATTACACCGAGAATGTGGCGTCTTAAAAGACAAGTAAATACGATGTCGCCACAAGAAAAAGATAATGCTGTGTACAAAACGACAAATTGGTTTGGTAAGAAAATGGTACGTGTAGCTGGAGGAACAGTAGAAGTTAAAGGACTTGAAAATGTTCCGAAAGACAAGCCGGTACTAGTTGTAAGTAATCACCAGAGTAATATGGATATCCCTGTTTTACTAGGTTATTTAAATAAACCAATTGGCTTCGTTTCAAAGGCAGAGATTAAAAAGTTCCCAGTTGTACCAACTTGGATGGAACTTATGAATTGTGTATTTATGGATCGTAGCGATCGCCGCCAGTCACTTCAAGCGATTAAAGATGGGATTGAACTATTGAAGAATGGACATTCTATCGTAATTTTCCCTGAAGGAACGAGAAGTAAGGGTGGGGAAGTTGGAGAGTTTAAGGCTGGTAGTTTTCATCTTGCTGTAAAATCTGGTGTAGCAATCTTACCTGTAACATTAGATGGGACATATAAAATGTTTGAAGCAAATGGAAATCGTATGAAGCGAGCTCGTGCAACAGTAACAATTTCTAAGCCGATTACACCTGAAGAGTATGCGAATATGGATATTAAAGAGTTAACGAAGCATACACAGGATGTTATCGCATCACAATTACATAAGTAATAAAAAAGGTTTCAGCTTACATAAAGCTGAAACCTTTTTTATTATGCCGTAGGTAAGACGTAAAAGAGTACGCAGAAGAACATCATCGCACTACCACCTAATACGAAAAGATGCCAAATGGCATGATTGAACGGTAACTTTTCCCAAAGGAAGAATATAGCTCCTACAGAATATAAAATACCACCTGCTAAAAGTAGTGAAAAACCATGTCCAGTTAGATTTTCATAAAGTGGTTTAATAGCAACGATTATGAGCCATCCCATTATGATATAACATAGCGTTGATGCCTTAATAAAGCGGCGTACAAAGAAAATTTTGAAGATGATACCTCCGATTGCAAGGGTCCATATAATAGCAAGTAACGTCCATCCTAATGGGCCGCGGAGTGTAATAAGTAGAAAAGGAGTATACGTGCCAGCAATCAATAAGTAAATGGCTGAATGATCTAAAATAGTAAATATTTTTTCTACTTTAGGATGATGAATGCTATGTAGCAACGTTGAAAATAAGTACAGTAAGAACATACTTACACCATAAACAGTAAATGCAACTACAGCTGATGCGGTACCATGCTTAGAAGCATGAATAATCAATATGATTAAGGCAGGGATGCTTAAAATGGCACCGATACCATGTGTTATTGCATTTGCAATTTCTTCTTTTACAAATTGGGTCATTCGTGTCATTTTTTCAGTCATAATGCCAATCCTTTCTACTATTATAAAATAATATGTCATTTCCCTTACCATATCATACACAAGGGCAATAGAAAATGAAATTTGTATAATTGATTATATTTTTGAATTTTTTTGACAAAAGCCAATGGATTTGTTGACGTTTTCAAACTTTTTTGACAAAATAAAATTATGTAATAGTAGGACAAGGAATCTACTAATAAAGGGGATGGAGAAATGTTTTCAAATATTGGCTTTCCAGGATTAATTTTAATTTTAGTAGCTGTACTTATTTTATTTGGGCCGAAAAAATTGCCGGAAATCGGAAAGGCTTTAGGGGAAACGTTAAAAGAATTCAAAAAATCAACGAAAGAGTTGACTGATGATGCATTTCAAGAGAAGGAAAAGAAAGAAAAAATGTAAAGAATTTTCCTCGTAATGGATAAATAAAGTGTGGTGAACGAGATGGAAGATCGGGAAATGAGCGTCGTAGAACATATAGTTGAGCTTCGCAAAAGAGTAATATATACAGTGTTATCCTTTGTGTTATTTTTAATTATTGGGTTTACTTTTACGAAGGATATTTATTTTTGGCTTGTAAAAGATTTACCAATGAAATTGACTGTTCTCGGTCCAAGTGATGTATTGTGGATTTTTTTCTCGATTGCTACAGTATTTGCTATCGTTTGTACAATTCCTTTTGCTGCTATACAAATTTGGTTATTTGTAAAACCGGGTTTACATCCAAATGAACAAAAGATGACAGTAATGTATATACCGGTATTGTCTATATTATTTGTTGCAGGTTTATGCTTTGGGTATTTCGTTGTAATGCCGTTTTTATTTCATTTTTTAACTACGATAGGTAATGAAATGTTTAATACGATGTTTACGACAGAAAAGTATTTTCATTTTGTTCTTAATTTAACAGTTCCATTTGCTGTAATTTTTGAATTGCCAGTAGTAGTAATGTTTTTAACGAGTATTGGAATACTTACGGCAGAATTTTTAATAAAAATAAGAAGGTATGCTTACGTAGCGTTAATTATCATTGCATCGTGTATATCACCGCCAGATTTTTTATCTCATAGTTTAGTTGCGGTACCGCTTATTTGTATTTATGAAGTTAGCATCGCTTTATCAAAGATTGTGAGTAAGCGAAAAAAGAAAAGAGAAGAAGAAATCCATTCGAAAAGTGCCTCGTTATAAAGGCACTTTTTTTATTTATTTGTTATACTCTAGCTATAAACGTATACAATATAAAGAAGAAAAAAATTATAGAATCTCCAAAATTTAGACAAACTTTGCGCTTTTATAAGTTTATACTAAATGTATTAAGCAATATACGGATAACGAGTCCTCGTCTAATTGGATATGTAGGATGGGGGATGGATTAGGTGGAGATGAATAGAGTATAAATCTTCTAAACATAAGGACTACAGGGATTGTCTAAGGGTACTTTTGTATTCATAGGAGTCTCCACTTTAAACAACGTGTTACAGCGTAAAGTAGAGGAAGTTCAAAAATCCAATGAAAAAGAGGATTGATATTGTGATTACGAAAAGTTTTTATTTCACTCATTCAACAGGGGATTGTATTAAAATATTTGAAATCCCTGTCCTACAGGCGCAGCACCCATTATCGTTTCTAATTCAGTCTCGTCTTCAATTATTTATTGCAAAAATTCAAAAACAAAAGCACCCAAGATTTTCGTATTCTTTCCGTGAATATTTACAAAATTGTCTGAAGTGGAATGATTATTTAAATGTATATAAAACAAATACTCTTGAAAAAAATGCATGATATAGAGTGTGGACAGGGTTAAGAGCCCTGTCTTTTTCATTTTAGATATAAAAATATAATTAATTTAATGAAATTTCGTTCCAAATTGTTGAAAGCAATGGGAATACTAGTATAATAACAAGGAGAGCGTATTGGAAAGGGAAGAATATAATATGCAAAAAATTAAAATTGTAACAGATTCAACGGCAGATTTATCACAAGAGGTAATTGAGAAGTATGACATCCATGTTCTACCATTATCAATCTCTGTAAATGGACAAACATATTTAGATCGCGTTGATCTACAACCAGATGAATTTATTGAAGAAATGATTAAATCAGAGGAACTACCAAAAACATCACAACCAGCAATGGGTACATTTGTAGAAATGTATGACAAGTTAGGGGAAGATGGAAGTGAAGTACTTTCCATTCATATGACAAGTGGAATGAGTGGTACTGTGGCAACTGCAAATAGTGCTGCATCAATGACCGACACAAAAGTAACAGTTGTTGATTCGCAATTTATTACACATGCTTTAGCATATCAAGTAGTTGAAGCTGCGAAAATGGCAAATGAAGGACGCTCACTAGAAGAAATTTTAAAACGTGTAGATGAAGTAAGGAAGAATACTCGATTATATGTAGTAGTAGATACATTAGAAAACTTAGTGAAGGGTGGGCGTATCGGTAAAGGAAAAGCGTTTATCGGTTCGCTACTTAATATAAAGCCAATTGCTAGCCTTGAAGATGGTGTTTATAACCCTGTAACGAAAGTGCGTAGCCAAGGTCAAATTGTAAAAACGTTAGCTAAGTTATTTGAGGAAGATACAGCTGGAAAAGTTGTAAAAGCTGTGGCAATTCCGCATGCGAAAGCAATTCCTTTAGCTGAAAATGTAAAAGCGGCTGTTGAAAAAGTAAGTGGATTTGCTAAATCAGAAATTTTCTTTACAACGCCTATTATTAGTACTCATACAGGTCCGGGTGCAATCGGATTTATGTATTTAGCAGAATAATAAAAAAGCTACTTGAAATTTATTTCAAGTAGCTTTTTTATGTGAATAGAAAGTAAGAAATAAGAAGGGCTATACAGGCACTCCCGCTAATGATATAGCGAGTCTGTAAATATTCATTCATAGAAAACACCCTTTATGATTTTCTATATTATATGTTGAATATAGAAAATCAGTAGTTACGTTACACATGTAATGTTTCAATTTTTTCATTCACTTTCTTATAATGTGTTTCGCTATTATAAATGAAAGTTTGACCTAAAAAGAGTACATGCAGTTGTTCCCACGGCAACATACGTAAATTCCAATTATTTCGAAGCCTTGTTATTGCCTCGCGAGGTGTTTCATCAGCGAGTGCAAAAGCTCCGTAATGCATTGGTATAAAGTGTGTAGCATTTAAATCTAAATAAGCTTGCACTGCTTCTTCAGGTGAAACGTGAGATATTTTCATAAACCATTCTGGTTCATAAGCTCCAATTGGCATAAGGGCAATATCAATTGAAAAGCGTTTGCCAATTTCTTTGAAACCTTGGAAATAGCCACTGTCTCCACAAAAATAAATGGTTTCCTCCACATTGTCATTTTTTATAATCCATCCACCCCAGTGAGATGTGTTCATATCAAATAATGATCTTCTCGTCCAGTGCTGAGCAGGTACGAAGTGAAAGGAAACATCATCAATAGTCGTACTTTCCCACCATTTATACTCTTCTACATTATTGAATTTTTTACGAGTAAATAATTTTTTTAGCCCAATGGGTACTAAATATAATACGTCATCATTAAGTTGGCGAAGTGTTGAAAAATCTAAATGATCATAATGACCATGTGAAATGAGGACAATATCAATTTTAGGTAGTTCTTGTATAGAAAGACCAGGTTCAGTAAGTCTTGAGACTAGCTTCAATTTATTGGCCCATACTGGATCCGTTAGTATATTAAGTCCATTCGTTTGGATAAGAAAAGTAGAATGCCCAATCCATGTGACAGTCGTTTTTTCAATATTACTTTGCAAAAATGCACTTTGTTTAACGGGTGATTGTTCTACTAAGAAAGAAAAATCTTTTTTGTTTTGCTTTCGTTCTTTACGCCAGCGTATAAAAGAGCGAATTGATTTTTTTGTACTCACATTATCCATATTTTCATAGCGCTTTGCCATGAACATCACCTCATTTAAAATCGTTGTAATTGTATTGTACCGAAATGTTGTTAAGGAATACAGTGTATAACATGGATGAATGTTTAAATAATTGTAAAAAAACAGGAAGGTGCATTTACAAAAATAACAATAGAATTAGTTTTGCGACGATTATTTAGAGAAATAATAGTAAAAAAATTATTTTGTCTAGTAATTCGCTTGAAATAAAGAAGTAACATACGTAAATTCGTACGATTTCGTGAACAAATGTAGTAAACAATTTTCTCGTAGTGTTAACTTTTGTTATGATAAACATAACCTATTTAAATTTAGGATAGAGAAAAGAGGTTTATAAATGAAGCGTTATCAAAAAGTAATTGGTCTTATGGTTGTATTTTGTCTCTTTGTACTTGCTGGATGTAGTGGATCAGGTTCAAAGCTTCGTAAACCATTGAATTGGGATTTAGAAACTTTCCAATTTACAAATCAAGATGGAAAGCCATTTGGTACAAAAGACTTAAAAGGGAAAGTTTGGGTTGCAGATTTTATGTTCACAAACTGTCAAACAGTTTGTCCGCCAATGACTGCTAATATGGCGAAATTGCAGAAAATGGCAAAGGAAGAGAAATTAGATGTTCAGTTTGTATCATTTAGCGTAGATCCTGACCTTGATAAGCCAGAAAACTTGAAAGCTTTCATTCAAAAGTTTACAGAAGATACAAGTAACTGGAACCTGTTAACAGGTTATTCGTTAGAAGATATTACAAAGTTTGCAAAAGATAATTTCCAATCACTTGTAGATAAACCTGAAAATGGTCAAGTGATACATGGTACGTCATTTTATTTAATTGATCAAAACGGAAAAGTAATGAAAAAGTACAGTGGCATTAGTAATACGCCGTATGAGGACATTATACGTGATATGAAGCGATTAGCAGAATAAAAAGAAGGGTGCAGATTAAAGCACCCTTCTTTTTTACATTAATCTATGGATAAAATGTCATGTTGCTGTGGAAGTTTTGGAGCCCGAATTTCTAACACGCCATTTTGATACGAAGCTTTTGCTGCTTTTTTATTAATGGAGTACGGTAATTTAATTAATCTGGATGCTTCTGAAATAGAACGTTCTCGGCGATAATAGTTATGAGAAGTTTCTTCTTCAGCCTCTTCAAGTATCTCTTCTTTTACAGAGACTTTTAAGTATTCACTTTGTATTTCAATTTGAATTTGTTCTTTTTGTATACCTGGTAGTTCAGCTGTAACAACGAGTTCTTCACCAACTTCATATAAATCTACAGGGAATGTTAATAAACGATTTCCTTTTTGGAAAAAATGATTTAAATCAGCAATTACATTGCGAAGTGGTGTTTGCTCGAAGAAATCATCAATTTGCTTTAAATAATTGCGAACCGGTGGGCGAGAAGAGTCTTTTTTTTCTTCACTCATGGTATTCCCTCCTAGAAATCAATTTGCAATATCATATGACAAAAGCGGAGAAAGGTGATTGCCTAATTTTCATGTTTTCATAAAAAATTGTTAAAAATGTGAAATGGAGTGATTTTTTTATAGTTTTTGGTCGCCATATTCAGTTGATTATGCTAGTATAAATAGGGTTGATATAGTAGTATAGAGACAGAATGAAAACTGAAAGAGGGTAAGAAGTATGTGTGGTTTTGTAGGATGTTTATGTGAAAACCCTAGAGAGTTTTCAGAAACAGAAAAACATCAATTTGAAAATATGAACACGATGATTTTCCACCGTGGTCCAGATGACGAAGGATATTTTCGTGATGAGCATGTACAATTTGGCTTCCGCCGTTTAAGTATCATTGACTTAGAGGCAGGACATCAGCCGCTAACTTATGAAAATGATCGATATGTAATTATTTTTAATGGTGAAATTTACAACTATGTAGAATTACGTGAAATGTTACTTGAAAAAGGTGCAACGTTTGCAACGCAATCTGATACAGAAGTTATCATTGCATTGTATGCACATATGAAAGAAAAATGTGTAGACTACCTTCGTGGTATGTTTGCATTTATGATTTGGGATCGTGAAGAGAAGAAACTTTTCGGTGCACGTGATCACTTCGGTATTAAACCTTTATACATCGCACAACAAGGTGATACTACATTCTTCGCATCTGAGAAGAAAAGTATTATGCATGTAATGGAAGATAAAGGCGTTAACCCAACGTCATTACAACATTACTTTACGTATCAATATGGTCCAGAGCCAGAAACATTAACAATTGATGTTAATAAAATCGAGCCTGGTCATTATTTCGTAAAAGAAATTGGTAAAGAGATGGAAATCCATCGCTACTGGAAACCTTATTTCAATGCTTCAAGTGCAACGAAAGAGGAGCATATCCAAGCAATTCGTGATGTGTTATATGATTCAGTAAAAGTGCATATGCGCAGTGATGTACCAGTAGGTTCATTCTTATCTGGTGGTATCGATTCATCTATCATCGCTTCTATCGCAAGAGAAATGAATCCAAATCTTTTAACATTCTCTGTTGGTTTTGAGCAACGTGGTTTCAGTGAAGTTGATGTTGCGAAAGAAACTGCTGAGAAATTAGGTGTTAAAAACCATAACGTATTCATTTCAGCGAAAGAGTTTATGGATGAGTTCCCAAAAATCATTTGGCATATGGATGATCCTTTAGCAGATCCAGCAGCTGTACCGTTGTACTTCGTTGCAAAAGAAGCACGTAAGCATGTAACAGTTGTTCTTTCAGGCGAAGGTGCAGACGAGCTATTTGGTGGTTATAACATTTATCGTGAGCCAAACTCACTGAAAATGTTCTCTTACATTCCTAGCCCAGGTAAGAGCGTTCTAAAAGCACTAAGTGGTGCTCTTAAAGAAGGCTTTAAAGGAAAGAGCTTCCTAGAGCGTGGATGTACGCCAATTGAAGAGCGTTACTATGGAAACGCGAAAATCTTCCGTGAAGAAGAGAAAGCTGAATTAATGAAGTATTACAATGAAAGTGTTAACTATATGGATATCACGAAACCATTGTATAACGAAATTAAAGATTATGATGATGTAAGCAAAATGCAATACATTGACATGTTCACTTGGTTACGCGGTGACATTTTATTAAAAGCTGATAAAATGACAATGGCGAACTCATTAGAACTTCGTGTACCGTTCTTAGATAAAGAAGTATTCGATGTTGCATCTAAAATTCCAACTGAATTTAAGATTGCTAACGGAACTACGAAAGCTATTTTACGTGAAGCAGCACGCGGAATCGTTCCAGATCACGTATTAGATCGTAAAAAACTTGGATTCCCAGTACCAATTCGTCACTGGTTAAAAGACGAAATGCATGATTGGGCTATCAATATTATAAACGAGAGTAAAACAGAGCATTTAATCGACAAACAGTATGTATTAAACTTACTGGAAGCACATTGTGCAGATAAAGGCGATTATAGCCGTAAAATTTGGACTGTACTTGCGTTTATGGTATGGCATCAAATTTATGTTGAGCATAAATACGATACGAATAAGTTCCACGAAGAAACGAAACGTGCGTATAGCTTAGTTTAATTAGAAAAACCTTAAGATCGCATATGGTCTTAAGGTTTTTTTCATAAATAGGACGTATTATTGATACAATAATAGTAAAAGGATGGACAACATATGATTACGTTTGAAAAAGTAACTGTAGAAAATGAAAGCGTTGTTAAAGAAATGTTTTACTCACATAGTTTAAGTGAGAAACAGGTACAGTATTGTGTGAAAGTCGATGATACATATATTGGTGTAATAGATTATCGTGTTCAAGGGGAGACTGCGGTTTTATCTCAGTTAATTATTCACTCTGATTATCAAAGTTACGGTTATGGGACAAATACGTATTTTACATTTGAAATGATGATGAAAGAAAGAAATGTGAAAGAGATAAAGGTATTACAAACGGAATTAACAGAACAAGCGAAATCTTTCATAGAGAGCTTTGGATTTAATGTGGAAGACGGAATATATGTGAAGAAAATATAACGATGAGTAGTTATGCGGGATAAATATAAGGCAGGTGGGTGTATGACGATGACTTCTGGTCTTGTATTAATTGGAGGATGTTTTTTAGTAGCGGAGCTAAGCCATATGCTTATTCGAAAAAGAATGAATAAGAAGAGAAAGCCATATGAATTACAATATGCCCCAGTGTTTTTCCTTTTGTTTTGTATGCTACTTACATTACAAAACATAACGAACTTTCCACCGCTGTTACATATTTTTTTGAAGTTTGGTTTGCTGTATAGTACCACTGGAATAGCCCTTTTATTTCTTTTATTTTGCATACGTTATATTCACTATCAATCGTATATATTTATTTTAAATTGGTTAAAACAAAATGATAGAAACCGCCTTACATAAGGCGGTTTTTTAATTTGTAATTGTAATGGCTTTGTATATAAAACTCAAAATTCCATTGAAATTTATAAAAATGATTAGAGGATTTAACATATTATCTGTTTTTAGTATGTGGTACTATATATTCTTAATCTGTAACGTAAGTGGGTGTATAAATTGGAAATGTTAATCAACTAGTTTATCCGGCTTTAATGGGCAGTAAGACCCACACCTCAAAATTCAACGAAAGCAAAGAAGTTAGATGGGGATCGGGCTGCCCATAAAAGTCCGATTGGTTAGGGCTGATTAAAGTTTCACTTTATATGAAGTGCTAAAAAATAGCAGAATTAAATTTTAGGGAGGTATCGTGTTTGTATGTTTAATATTGATATGTTATTTCTTGAATGGATGATCAGTCTGGAGGGAAGTGTACTTACAGCATTTTTTAAACTTGTATCTATTATTGCAAATGAAACATTATATTTAATTGTTATTTCAATTTCGTATTGGTGCGTTTCTAAAAGAAAAGCATTTCATATGATTGTTATGCTTTGTTTCTCTGGATATATAGGGATAGTGATAAAAGAATTTATGAAAATTCCGCGACCGTATACATACGACGGAATTCAATCTTTATATGAAAAATCAGCTGCAAGTTATTCTTTCCCAAGTACACACGTGCAGTTAGCAACAACGTTTTGGGGTTCATTTATGATTTTATGTAAAAAGAGAATCATTTGGATCATTGGTATTGTTTTTATTATATTAGTTGCTATTTCTCGTCTATATTTACGTGTACATTGGCTCAGTGATATAATAGGTGCCGTTTTATTTAGTGTCATAGTTGTTTATTTATATACGAAGGTAACAATGGGATTAAGTGATAGGAAATTTATATTGTTACAACGAATTATATTGGCTGTTTCACTCATTATGTATGTTATGACAAGCCAAGTAGATAATCTTAAATTACTAGGAGTTTTGACAGGTTCTACGATTGGTACCATGTTAGAGAATCATTTTATTAATATGAATGAAAGTAATGATTTTAAAATGCAAGTGGTAAAAACAGTATTGGGTCTTAGTATTTTGTTAGTGGTACAGCTCCTATTAAAAAAAGTCATACCAGATATGTATTATTTACGTTATGTATTGACTGGATTTACAATTACTTTCTTATGTCCATTTATGTTTCACATGTTACGAATAAAAAATGTGAGTAGCAAATAAATATAAAAATAGTTTGAATAAAAATGAGGTCTAAATTATATATATTGAAAAAGTTTTCTGATATATCTATTGACAATGTATGATATATACATTAATCTTTAAAAAGTAAATGATAATCAATTTCAACTAGGAGGACTTATGGCACGCACTAAAAATATACTTATATTTTGCGTTATGCTACTAACGATCATAATCGCAGGGTGTAGTAAAGAAGAGAAGAAAGAAAATGAGACATCAGCTAAAGCAAAAGATTCGTATACGATAAAACATGCAATGGGCGAAACGACAGTAAATGGTACGCCAAAAAGAGTTGTTGTTTTAACAAATGAGGGCGCTGAGGCACTTTTATCTGTTGGAGTAACACCAGTTGGAACTACAAAACCACGAGCTGGTGATGAATGGTATCCTCATTTAGCGAAAGAGTTAAAAAATACGAAAGTAGTAGGAACTGAGCGTGACATTAATTTAGAAGCAGTAATGAAGCTTCAGCCGGATTTAATTATCGGAAATAAAATGCGTCACGAAAAAATATACGAACAATTAAAAGAAATCGCGCCAACAGTATATGCTGAAACATTACGCGGTGATTGGAAAGAAAACTTTACACTTTATACGAAAGCTGTAAATAAAGAAAAAGAAGGGCAAAATGCTCTTAATGATTATAAAAAGCGTATTGCAGGAATAAAAGAAAAATTAGGTGATAAAGTTAACTCTAAAGTTTCTATTATTCGTTTCGTCCCTGGTGACGTTCGTATTTATCAAAAAAATTCATTCTCAGGTGTTGTATTAAATGATATTGGATTTAAACGACCACCATTACAAGATAAAGATGAATTTGCAATTAAAGGAATTACAAAAGAGCAAATTCCAAATATGGACGGGGATTATTTATTCTATTTCACATCTGATAAAGACGCGGATAAGAATAATGAAGGAAATACATTAGCAAAAGAATGGACAGAAGATCCACTCTTTAAGCAACTGCAGGCTTCTAAAGAGAATAAAGTATTCCAAGTAGATGAAGTGATTTGGAATACAGCAGGTGGTATTGTAGCTGCAAATCTTATGTTAGATGATATTGAAAAATATTTTCTGAAGTAAATGAAAAGTGCATCACTTTAAATAGGTGATGCACTTTTTATTTTGTTAAAATACAGAAAATTGCTTCTTTTGATCGTGCATAAGTTGTACAATTAAAACAATCATGTAATAAAGGAGTGGGAATAAATGAAAGCTACTCATAAAGATTGGATTTTATTTAACGGAAGAATTGTAAATACGAAGGAAGAACAGCCAATGATTCCATTAGAGGAGAGAGGCTTTCAATTTGGTGATGGTATATACGAGGTATTCAGACTATATGATGGGAAGCCACATTTATTAGATTTACATTTAGAACGATTCTTTCATTCTATGGAAGAAATAAAATTAATTCCACCGTTTACTAAGGAAGAGTTAGTGGAAGAGTTATATCAAATGATTGAAAAAAATAAATTTCAAGAAGATGGGAATGTATATTTGCAAATATCAAGAGGGGCTCAAGCACGTAATCATGTATATGAGTCAAATATGCAACCAACATATTTCGCAAACATTGTTTCTTTTCCACGACCAATTGCTTCTATGGAACGAGGAATAAAAGTTACTGTAGAAGAGGATATACGCTGGAAGTTCTGTCATATAAAATCCTTAAACCTGCTACCTAATATTATGATTAAAAATAAAATAAACGAACAAGGCTATCAAGAAGCAATATTAGTGCGAGATGGAATTGTAACGGAAGGTTGTCATTCAAATTTCTTTATGGTGAAAAATAATAAATTGATTACACATCCGGCTGACAATTTCATTCTACACGGCATTACCCGTCACTATGTTATTACATTAGCGAAAGAGTTACATATTGAAGTAGAAGAAAGAGAATTTTCACTTCAAGAAGTATATGAGGCCGATGAATGCTTCTTCACAGCGACGCCACTTGAAATATTCCCAGTCGTTCAAATTGGTGACGAGCAGTTCGGGAACGGGGAGAGAGGAGCGATCACAAAGAAACTCCAAGTTGCATATGAAGAAAGTATTCGTTTGTTTAAAGTTACGAACTAATATTGAAGAAAAAAGCTGGTATTACTCCAGCTTTTTTTCATGATATAATTCAAACATAGGACAAGATTTGAAAACGCTGTAAAAAGGGGATTTAATGTATGAATTATGAAGATTTTAAAGAAGTAATTCACGGTAGACGAAGTGTTAGAAAGTTCACAGAACAAGAAGTATCCACTAGTGATATAAAAGAAATTATTGATTGTGCTCGTTATGCACCGAGTGATACGAACTCACAAACTTGGGAGTTCTTGGTCATTATGAATCGAGAGAAAATTAAAGAAATTGAACAAATGACATGGGATGCATTACATAAACTTGCGGCAAAAGCGGCAGAAAACGGAGAAGAGAAAGCAGGGAAATTACTTACACGTTCTTTTGGACCATATGCAACAGCTTTCTCGGAGGCACCAGTATTAATCGTATGTTTGGCAACGCCATATGAATCAAAGTTTCGTGAAAAAATATTTGATCCGATTGCTTTTGTTCCAGATTCAGTTTGGGAAGAAGAAGGAATTAAGAGCAGCTGTTTAGCGGCACAAAACTTAATGTTAGCTGCACATGCGAAGGGGCTTGGTACATGCCCAATGACAGGACCGGTATTGTTAGCTCAAGATGAACTACGACAATATTTACAAATTGAGCCTGAAAAGCAAATAAATATGGTTATATCACTCGGTTTTCCGAAAGATAAGCCGAAGAAACTTCCAAGAAAAGAAGTAGATGAGATTACAACATTTGTTTTTTAAAGCTCAAAATAAAAGGACATTGAATAAACAATGTCTTTTTATTTTGGATAGGTATGTAATTAATCTGTTAGGCTAAAATGATAGATAAGAGGGAATTACTATTTATTTCATAAAAAAAATTAATGTTCTATTAGGGAAAGTATGATACATTAATCGTGAGCAAGATTCTAGTTGTTCATGAAAGTGTTGAAAGTAGTCTTAAAATTTAAAAGTTATTTTTGTATAATAAATTATAATGAAATGACAGGGGGGATGAATTTTGAAAAAATTCATAATCACTGGATTGTCTGTATTGTTATTAGTTGGTTGCGGTGCTCCAAAGGAAAAAGAGGGTACACAATCAAAGCCTGAAGAACAAGTCGTAAACGCAAGTAATGAGAATATAGTTGTATTTCCTGAAGGCGTAATGCCAATTGGAGAAGGAAAAGTGAAAGTTATTACTCCAGACGGTACTTCTGAGAATGGTAATATACCAGCTGTATTCATTAAAAAGGATACTTTAATTCAACACGTTGAATTAGAGCTCTCTAATTTTCAAAATGATAAAGAAACATTCGTATTTGTAGATCGAGTGTTTGCAGATAAATATCAAGTAACTAGTACAACACAGACAACAGTACAATTAAAAGAAAAGACGCTTGAAACAGGTAGTCATACGATTACGGCAGTTCAGTATGAAAACAATGATCCGAAAGGAAAGGTTATTAGTTTTAATCAAGCAACATTCGAAACAAAACCAGCGTCATAAGAAGAATAAAAAGTACATTACTCAAAAAGTAGTGTACTTTTTTGTTTATACTAGAGGTTGTAATAGTGAATCACTTGTTTCGTTTTCTAATATGATTAAATTAGGAAGAGACCACTTGTTACTACTATGACAGAAAAAGCGGTTGAAGAGGTGAACTGGTGTATTTGTATCTTCTTGATTAATATGATGATGTCAGTAATTTGGTTTATGATGCAAGTTACGTTCCATTATCAAATTTATGACTTATCGATAGGGTCTATTTGTTTTACCATTGTTTAGCTATTATATGATAAACTCGGAATAAGGTAAGTTTCAGAAGAAAAATGTAGGTATTTCATTTGAAATGTCGAATAGTACATACGATGTCGTAATAACAAATTTTCTATTGTTTACTGTGAAACAGGAGAAGGAGAGATAGTAATGAAACGAGCTCTTATAAATATTGATTATACATATGATTTTGTAGCGGAAAAAGGTGCTTTAACTTGCGGAAAACCCGGTCAAGAAATTGAGAAAGAACTTGTAAATATAACGAAGCGATATATCGAAAATGGAGATTACGTTGTCTTTGCTATTGATAAACATGAAGACAACGATGTATATCATCCTGAATCAAAATTATTTCCGCCTCATAACATAACGGGTACAAATGGAAGAGATTTGTTTGGTGAATTACAAGATGTGTACGAAACATATAAAAATGCAGAGAATGTATATTACATGGATAAAACGCGATATAGTGCATTTGCAGGAACAGACTTAGAGATGAAGTTAAGAGAAAGAGGAATTGAAGAGGTTCACCTTGTAGGGGTATGTACTGATATTTGTGTTCTTCATACAGCAGTAGATGCTTATAATAAAGGGTTTAAAATTGTAGTTTATGAAAAGGCGGTTGCATCTTTTAATGCGCAAGGGCATGAATTTGCACTTGGACATTTTAAATCTTGTTTAAACGCAGAAGTGAAGTAAAAAAAGAGGCCTTTAAAAAAGGTCTCTTTTTACGTTTAAATTGAGACGAGGTTTTGCTCAATTAATTTTTTTATAAATGGGCTAATATTTTCTGGTAGCTTATCAAAATCAAAAAATTGTACACTTAATGATTCGATCCTATCAGCTTTTAGCAAGCCGCCTTTAATGTCTTTGCAAAGATATGCGATTGTTATAGGATAAAACTCATCCCCGTTTGGTAATTTTACAAAAAATTCTTTTCCAGAAAATACGCTTATTAACTGTAAGGTTCCTATTTCAATCCCTGTTTCTTCGAACACTTCTCGTCTCCCAGCTTCTTCTGTTGGTTCACCAAGTTCAACGAATCCACCAGGAACACCCCAAATACCATTTCGCCTTTGTTGAAGTAATATTTGTCCTTGTTCATTGAAAACAGCTACAGCAACTCCTGCTAGATTGAGTGGTCTTGATCCGACAACTTTTCTAAGTTCTTCAATATACCCCATTGCATGTAACCTCCGTAAGAAAAAATAAGAGCAAGTATACTATTCGTTGTTATGTGAATATTTTCCTCTTTATAAGAGGGAGAGAAGTCATATAACTTATTTGTTTTATTTGGTAAAATATACATCAAAAAAGGTCAAATAAAATCTTTGACCTTTTTTGACCAAGTGTTATAATAAAGGCAGAAAGAGATAATCTTTCATTCATAAATAATAAGGAGGAAAAAATATGCGTAATTTATTTCCAGAGATAACAAAACGTCAAAATGGTATTTTTGATTTTGGGCCTTCTTTATTAGAAGGAATGACAGATGCTTTCTTTAAACCGATGAACATGGATACTTTTAAAGTAGATGTTCATGAACAATCTGATAAATATACAGTAAAAGCAGATTTACCGGGTTTTCAAAAAGAAAACATTCAAGTTGAATTTGAACAAGATGTATTAACGATTCAAGCAACTAATCATAATGAAGTAGAAGAAAAAAATGAGAATGGCATATATATTCGTAAAGAACGTTCTATAGGTTCTGTAACTCGACGCTTTAATTTTCAACGAGTTGAGGAAGAAAATGTTAAAGCAAATTATAAAGATGGCGTACTGACAATTGAATTGCCAAAATTGAAAGAAGAAAAAAACAGTAAAACAACAATTAATATCGAATAAAAGAGCTGATAATTCAGCTCTTTTTTTATCTAGTTAATGAATAAATTAGTTGAAATCGTAATGAGTAGAATAAAGTTTTAACGCTTAAAAAATTTCACGATTAGCTCCCTTTAGGTTATTAAAAAGGGTATATTTAAAGGGAAAGGAAAAGAACATCTAGACATACTGTTTAAAGTGAATTAGTAATAAAGTCAAAATACATAGTAAGGGTAGCGACGTTTTAGAGAAGATAATAGATTTTCCTAGAATAAACTGAGATGATTATGAATTTTTTAATTAGTAAGGAAGTGGTTAGATGAGTTTATTAACGTATACTGAAGAATTTTTTAATTATGTAAGAGAGTTTTTACTTTTAAGATTTTTACTATTTGCTTTCGTTCTAATCATTATTTCATTTGTCATAAACCGCATTATTGATTGGTTTTTTAGGAAATCAAGCTTTTTTGATGAAGAGGTAGAGCAAACGATTCAAAGTGTGATTCGATCTATTTTTAGATATATCATTATCATTAGTCTAATCATATATTTAATTAGCCAATTTGTAGATATAAAAAGTATCATTGCAGGTGCAGGGATAGCGGGGGTTGTTATCGGTTTTGCTGCACAACAGATGCTGAAAGATGTTATATTAGGCTTTGCGAGATTAGCGGACAAAGAGTTTCGTGTTGGCGATTTTGTTACTTTTAACGGAACAAACTCAGGAACGATTGAGGAAATTAGTATTCGTTTTATGCAAATTCGTGAATGGTCAGGAAAACTCCTTACCATACCACACGGAGAGATTAGAACGATACAAAATTTTAATAAAGGCTGGATGCGCGTAATTGAACGAATTACGGTAAGTTATCAGGAAGATCCGACAAGAGTTAAGGAATTGTTAGAGGAAGTTTGTGTGAATTGTAATGAAAAGTTGGCCCCAAGTCTTTATCAAGTAGAGGATGAAGCTGTTGAACCTTTTAAATATGTAGGTGTTACAGATTTAAACCCGAATCTGAAATACGTTGGATATGAATTTTGTATTACAGGTTTAATAAAGCCAGAAGATTATTTTGAAACTTCTAGACAAGTAAGATTTGAATTAATGTCTATGTTCCATAAGAATCAAGTGCAAATGCCAGCAGTAAATATGCTTGTTACTACTGAAAGTTTACAGCATAGCAAAGGTGGACAATCTTTATCGGATAGCTAAAGTAGAATAGTTTGGTAACGGAAATGCTGCTTTCAGCATTGGATAGAAAAATAATAATAAAATGATTGATATAAAAAAGAGCTGAAGGAATTCAGTTCTTTTTAATTTGTAGAATTTAGAAATTTCTTAATGTTATAATGGTAGATGGTGATGAAAATGAACTTTGAAGAAAAAGAGATGCATCGTTTAGAGGCATTAAAAGCAATTGCTGAATTATTAAATGAAGCAACAAATTTACAAGACATGTTAGAAAAAGTGTTACATACTTTGTTACAAGTTATGAATTTACAAACAGGCTGGATCTTTTTTATTGATGAAAGTGGAAAATACCGTATGCTTGTAGATCAAAACTTACCGCCAGCTCTTACATGGCAAGAGAAGAAGCCGATGTGTGAAGGAGATTGCTGGTGTGTAGAGCGTTTTGTAAATGGAAGATTAGAAAAAGCGACGAATATTATTGAATGTAAGCGAATAGAGGATGCGATTGAATGTAATTGGGGAGATACTGAAGATGTTACGCACCATGCGACAATTCCATTAAGGTCCGGGTCGGAGAAGTTTGGTCTCTTAAATGTGGCCGCGCCTCAAAAAACACATTTTTCAGAGGAAGAATTAGCATTATTAGAATCAATTGCATTTCAAATAGGGACGACAATCCAACGTATTCAGCTAGTGGAAAAAGAACGTAAATATGTAGTAGTAGCTGAACGAAATCGACTTGCACGTGATTTACATGATTCAGTAAAACAATTGTTATTTTCTATTATGCTAACAGCAAAAGGTACGCTAAATATGACGCAAGATAGAGACTTGCAAGAGATGTTGAGCTATATTGGAGAATTATCACAAGAAGCATTACAAGAGATGACACTTTTGATTTGGCAATTAAGACCGGAAGGATTAGAGAAAGGGTTAGCTGAAGCAATTAAAAATTACGGAAAGTTGTTAGGGATTCACGTGGAAGTTCGAATTGATGGAATGGTTTCAATTGGTGATGAAATAGAAGAAGTTTTATGGCGTATTAGTCAAGAAGCGATACATAATTGTAAAAAACATGCTTCATGTGAAAAGGTACATGTTCTTTTAAAAATAGAAGATAACCAGTTGTATTTTTACATAGAGGATAACGGAATAGGATTTATACAAGAGCAAGTAAGAGAGTCAGCACTCGGTTTAAAAAGTATGAAGGAACGTATTCAGTTAATGAGGGGATCATTTCAAATAAAAACGGAGCTGAAAAAGGGTACGAAAATTGAAATTCAATTGCCAGTTTGAAGGGGAGAAGAAGGTTGAAAATTAAATTACTACTAGTTGAGGATCATCATATCGTTCGAAGAGGACTTGTATTCTTTTTGAAAACGAGAGAAGAATTTGAAATTGTTGGGGAAGCAGAAAATGGAGAAGATGCGTTAACATTCGTCCAAACAAAAAGGCCAGATGTAGTATTAATGGATCTATCAATGCCGAAGATGGATGGCATCGAAGCAACAAAACAAATAAAACAATATGATGAAACGATAAAGATACTAATATTAAGCAGTTTTTCAGAGCAAGATTATGTTTTACCAGCACTTGAAGCCGGAGCAGATGGTTATCAATTAAAAGAAGTACAACCTGAGCAACTTGTAGCTTCTATTATTGCAGTACATGAAGGAAATACGAATTTTCATCCGAAAGTAACACCAGCACTATTAGGACGATCAGTAGTCAAGAAAGAAAAAGAAAACCCTTTTTCTATGTTAACGAAAAGAGAACAAGAAGTACTTCGTGAAATTGCGAAAGGGCGAAGTAATAAAGAAATTGCAGCAGTGCTTCATATTACAGAACAAACTGTAAAAACACATGTTTCAAATGTTTTAGCTAAATTAGAAGTAGATGATCGTACGCAAGCTGCATTGTATGCAGTGAAACATGGGGAAAATAATAATAAGTATGAATAAATGTTTCGCATAGTATGACAGAATACATAGGAGCAATTAAAATGTTATAGTTAAGTCTAATAAAGGTTTTTCTTCTTTCAATAATTAGGTACAATAAAATGAAATTTTAATCCGTGGAGGGTCTATACCCACTGATTATTAACCCACACCAATTGTTTTTTTACGGGATAAAGCTACGATTGAAGGTGAAGATATGCTATGCCTGGTACAAGAAGTGGGATTGGAAAGATTCAAGCTTCGTTAAACGGTTTATCACCGAAATTGCGAAGTATTGCTGAACATATTTTAAAACATCCACAAGATGTTGTACATAAATCTATTACTGAGTTAGCAGAAGTTACGAATAGTTCTGAGGCTACGATATTTCGCTTATGTAAACACCTCGGTTTGCAAGGATTCCAAGATTTAAAGATTACATTAGCTCGTGAAATTGTCCATACACCGATGCAAAATATTCATGAAGAAGTATCAGCAGAAGAATAGTATGGTAACTGTTGCTAAAAAAGTTTTTCATTCACATATTACAGGACTACAAGATACATTGCAGTTGTTAAATGATACGGCATTAGAGCAAGCTGTAAAAGCTTTGCAAGAAGCAAGTCGAATCGAGTTTTACGGAAATGGTGGTCCTGGTATTATTGCGATGGATGCATATCATAAATTTATGAGAACGGGTATTTCATGTATCGCTCATACTGATTCTCATTTCTAAATTATAGGAGCGGGTTTGCTCTCGAAAAATTCAGTTGTTATCGGCATTTCTCATTCTGGTAGCAATAAAGGGTTACTGGAAGCGTTAGAAGTAGCGAAAGCAAGAGGAGCTAAAATTATTGCGATTACGAGATATCAGAAATCGGCATTAATTCAACTGGCTGATATTACATTATACACTTCAACACGTGAAACGGAATTCCGCACAGAAGCAAGTTCATCAAGATTAGCGCAGTTAAGTTTATTAGATACTTTGTACGTTGGGTTATCGTTACAACGCCAAGAAGAAACGTTGCAAAATCTACAAAGTATTCGGGAAACAATTTCGATGAAACGAATATAAAAAAGAGGCTGTCTCAAAAGGTGCTTTTTAGCCAAAATCGTATAAAAAGTGAAAGGCAGAAATGTTGATTTTATAACGTTTCTGCTTTTTCAATTTCATGTGATCTTACTTCGAAAGAGACTTATGAGACAGCCCCTTTTTTATTAGTGAATAGTTTGTTTATTTATTTTCTTGTAGAAATATGTGACTTACTTATAGCCAGTGATGACTCTCATTTAAAAAAATATAAAACGATTTATACAACAATTCAAACATTGTTCATAATTTCACAATTTGTTTTTGAAGTGTCATGTTATGATGAACATGTAATGATGATTGAACACTTAAACTTGGCACAATGATTAGCCAAACTAGTGAAGACAGAAGTTGTGAGATGAACTCATGAAAAATTCTAAAACACTAAAGGGGAGATCACATATGAAAGCAGTAGTAGTTAATAAAAATAGTAAAGCAAACATTGAAATTATTGAAAAGGAATTACGTCCGTTACACTCAGGTGAAGCGCTAGTAGATGTAGAGTATTGTGGAGTTTGTCATACTGATTTACACGTTGCAAATCATGATTTTGGAAACACAGATGGCCGTATTCTTGGTCATGAGGGTATAGGTATTGTGACGAAAATCGCTGATGATGTTACTTCACTAAAGGTGGGGGACCGTGTAAGTATTGCATGGATGTTCCAATCTTGTGGACGTTGTGAATATTGCGTGACTGGTAGAGAAACATTTTGCCGTGAAGTTAAGAATGCTGGTTATTCAGTAGATGGTGGTATGGCTGAACAATGTATTGTGACAGCTGATTATGCGGTGAAAGTACCAGAAGGATTAGATCCAGCTCAAGCATCATCAATCACATGTGCGGGTGTAACTACATATAAAGCTATAAAAGTATCCAATATTAAACCTGGCCAACCTATCGTCATCTATGGTTGTGGTGGATTAGGTAACCTAGCTATTCAATATGCTAAAAACGTATTTGGTGCAAAGGTAATTGCAGTAGATATTAATGACGATAAATTAGCCTTAGCAAAAGAGGTTGGAGCTGATATGACAATCAATCCAATTTCTCAAGGTCCTGCTGATAAGATTGTTCAAGATGAGTTTGGTGGTGCTTATGCTGCTGTAGTAACAGCTGTTTCAAAAGTAGCATTCAACTCTGCAGTTGATGCAGTACGTGCTTGTGGTAAAGTCGTTGCAGTAGGTTTACCAGTAGAAACGATGGATTTAAACATTCCGCGACTTGTACTAGATGGAATTGAAGTGGTTGGCTCTCTAGTCGGTACTCGTAAGGATCTAGAAGAGGCATTTCTGTTCGGTGCAGAAGGAAAAGTAGTGCCTGTTGTTCAAACTTGTTCTCTAGATAAAGTACAAAATGTATTCGAAGAAATGGAACAAGGTCGAATTCAAGGACGTATGGTAATCGATTTTAAACAGCATAATTGTGATTGCAAATAATTCACATTAAATATAAAAAATATGAGTCTAACAAAGTACATGTAAAAAAGTTAGACTGCATAAAAAGATGATCCCTGTATGCAATAGGGATCATCTTTTTTATATTCTACTAATATCAATGCCAATCCATACTTGATTAATGAGACAGGATTAAAGGTTCACTTTATTTGCAAAAGAAAAAGAATCTTTATGTTTAACAAATTTTTTATGATCAGGAACGGTTTGAATTGCTACAGTTTGCGAATCTCTTGCTTTCAGTGCATCTTGAATCCCGAGTGTCATAAGCTTAATAAATAGAATCGTAATAAAGAATGAAGCGAGAGTATAAAAAATGATCCACCATGAAAGATTCATTTCATTACGATTTAAGCCAATAAGACCTGCCCAATCATTAGATAGAGAAACAGGTTTGAGCACTCCGTCATATAGTTCACGCATTTGTATCCCGCCAATTACAATGTTAAGCAACGCTAAATGGATAACGAGTATGAGTGTTTGGACGATATGTTCCATAAATAATACAAATAAGCGGTCAAGTAATAAGACTCGTAAGTGTTTTTTCATAATATGAAAACGGCTAGCACCTAATAATTGTGCACTTAAAATGTAATCTCGTTTCATAAATTCATCAACCTCTGAGGATATATATAAAGAAAGTGTAGGCAGAGCGACGAAAATAAGTACGAGTACTTGATAAAACGTAAATGAAATATTTGGATCTAACCCATCAGCATTTGATGTGATTACAATATTAACGGGCGTAATAAGTATGAATGCGATAAATAGAGTTGGAATATAGTAAAAAACTTCTGAGCATCCCTGGAAAAATCTCTTGAGTTTTGGAGCAAATAAACTTAAGAGGATTCCTATACATGTTCCGCATAAAATTCGAAAGAAGCTAATTGCCACGGCTAATAGAATAGTAAATTTTGCTCCTTCTATAATTTGAAAGAAAACAGACTCTCCAAAACGATCAGATCCAAAAGGCGGAATTAACGATGGCGGAAAGGGGGCCTTTCCAAGTAATTCGTTATTGTCATTGTAAAGTAACTGAGGAGGTTTTGGGATGTTATCTTTAAAGAACCAACTATAAATAAAACTAGCTGAAATAAGTATAAATAAATAGGTAAAGCCGATTAAAAAGCGTTTTGATTTCCAAATAGATTTCATAATGCTACTCCTTTCAAGTGCTTTTGCCATCTATTCATCATGAATGAGATTATTTGAAAAATAGTATAAAACGGTAAAATAATCATAACCAGTATGATAAATGCAGCTGGAGGTGAAATAAAAGCCTTATTAAATAAGAATTGAATAATGCCTTCCATATTAAAAATAAATTCTAAAATGAATAAATTAGAAAGTAAGAAAACAAAAATCGTTTTTAAATGGTGGAAGAAGTGGATAGATATATTTTTGAATAAATGAATACAAAGTATATAACTTGATGAAAGGCCTTTTCCATAGGCAACTTCTACATAATCTTTTCCATGTTCTTCTTTTATGTATAACACCATCATCCGAAACATTTGTAATGTAGGTAAGACTGCTAAAGATAAAATAGGGAGTAAATAAGCTCGGTTTTCATTAAAAGAAATAATCGTGACAGGAGATTCCCCGAATTGCTTAAGTACCCATATGAAAAATATTTGCAAACAAATCATCATCATCATATCAGGGACAGCTTCTAATATGAACACAATTCGATTTATCCATTTTTTTATATAATCTTTTGCTAAAAAATAAAAAAATGCCATGCTAGATGATAGAAAGAGCGCAAGTAAAAAGGCTAAAAATAATACAGTAAATGAATATAGGTAAGGTTCTAAAACGGTTGGGAATAAGGGTGTTTTTTTGAAACTACCAAATTTCGGGTCTGATCCTATAACCACTAATGATTCAGGGGAGAAAACATCCTTTAACATAGTAACAATCTGATTAAAAAAAAGAATTGGTTGAAAGGTAAATCCATTTTGAGTGATAAATAAATAAGGTAAATTTAATAATAATAAGAGTGATAAAAGAATGGATGAAAGCTTAATTGTGAATTGAGATATTTTATGTAACATTAAATCCCTCCGACATCTTTTTACAACATTATACAATAAATTCCGGTATATTTTTATATTTTTCTGAAAAATAAGAAATTAATTGGGTTTTATAATTATAATACGGAATATACTTACATAAGGAAATCTCTATATTGAGGACCGGATTTCTATGTCCATCAAGAGGGGATCCTAATATTTCCATTTTAGAAGCATTTACTTTACTTCAATTGATTGGCATTTGGTGTTATTCCAATGTTACCAAGTTAATAGAACTAAGTTTTCTTAAAACAAAAACCACCGAAATATAGAAGTGGTTTGGAACGTAAGGAATTTGTAAGGAAGGAGTAAGAAAAAAGAGATTTTCAATGTGTATGATCAAAATATAGAGAAGAACGGGAGGGGGAGTAGTTACTATCTATTTATATAAAAACAAATTAATTAATAAAACGCTATGGAAGAAAAGAAGAAATTATAGAAGTTAACAGATATCTGAAGAAGAGGGATTAATCATTTATTAGGTCAGAGAGTTGTTTGAAGAAATAATTGGTCTATAGATGATTGCAAATTCAGTATTGACTTTTATCATTGGGAGGGTTGATAGCTGTGTGATTAGCATATGACATAACTATCAACCAGCAATACAATTTAAATAGAGGAGAGGAATGCTTTATGAAAACACGCAGTAAAATTATATGTGGAAGTCTAGCGCTATTAATAGCTGGGAGTTCCCTGTTATACATAACACCAGCCTCAATTGTAAAAGCAGAATCGTCGCAAAATGTATCAAGTTCGTTACAAACAAGTACGCAAAGCGATCGTGCTCCCGTTAAGAAAGCAATACGGGATGCACTACAACTTGGATACCCGGGAATACTCGCTAACATTTCTAAGAGTGGTAAAACTTGGAGTTATACCGCTGGGGTAGCAGATGTGAGAACTAAGAAACCAATGAAAGCAGATTTTCGCTTTCGTATTGGCAGTGTAACGAAAACGTTCATTGCAACAGTTCTACTTCAATTATCTGGAGAGAACCGTTTGAATCTAGACGACTCCATTGAAAAATGGTTGCCTGGTGTCATTCAAGGAAACGGATATGATGGTAACCAGATTACGATCCGGCAAATATTGAATCATACAAGTGGTATTGCTGAATATATGAATTCAAAAGACTTCGATATTATGGATACAAAAAAATCGTATACGGCTGAAGAATTTGTAAAGATGGGGATTTCCCTTCCCCCAGAATTTGCCCCGGGAAAGGGTTGGTCTTATTCAAACACAGGATACGTATTACTGGGGATCCTTATTGAAAAAGTAACTGGCAACAGCTATGCGGAAGAGGTTGAAAATCGGATTATTGAACCTCTTGATTTGTCAAATACATTCCTACCTGGTAATTCAAGCGTGATTCCAGGCACCAAGCATGCCCGTGGTTATATCCAACTAGATGGAGCAAGTGAGCTAAAAGACGTTACGTATATGAACCCAGGTAGCTCGGATGGAGATATGATTTCTAATGCTGACGATTTAAATAAATTCTTCTCATACTTACTTAGTGGTAAATTGCTGAAGGAACAGCAACTAAAACAAATGCTTACTACAGTTCCTACAGATAGAGAAGGAGCGGGATATGGTCTTGGAATCGTTGAATTTAAGCTTCCGAACGGTGTCTCGGTATGGGGACACAGAGGTAGCGTTCTAGGGTTTTCCACTTTTGTTGGTGGAACACTTGGAGGCAAGCATACATTGGCCGTCAATTTGAACAGCTTTAACTTTAGTAATCCTGATCCTTTTAAAAGTATTTTACTTGCTGAATTTAGGAAGTAGGAAAAAAGGCGAAATGGATAAGTTTTGTCATAGGTTTATAGTTTAAAATATATCATTTTGGTGCAAAAAACAACTTGCTCTAAAAAAATTTAATACTCGTAATTAAGTATAAAAGAACGCTATCGTTTTAAGTAAATATTTCAGGAGGGTTTTATGAAAAAGAAAATGATTACTGCACTTGGTGTTTCTGCTATAATACTGACTAATTTTGTAGGAAGTACTTATGCAGACTCTAAAACAGGAGTTTCTGTTACAGCTTCCTACAATAAAAATCAAATAGCGGAATGGTTAGAAATGCACGCGAAGCCTTTAAAAACAACAAATCCAAATACACCTTTTAATGATTTAAAACCATTTAAGAATATGGTGGGTTCAGCTTCAATTGTAGGTTTAGGTGAAGCTACGCATGGGGCTCATGAAGTTTTTACGATGAAAAACCGTATTGTAAATTATTTAGTATCTGAAAAGGGTTTTACCAACCTAGTTTTAGAAGAGGGGTGGGACAGAGCTTTAGAACTTGATCGATATGTTCTTACTGGTAAGGGAAATCCAAGCCAGCATCTATCACCTGTATTTAAGACGAAAGAAATGTTAGATTTACTTGATTGGATTCGGCAATATAATGCTAATCCAAAACATAAATCTAAAGTGCGTATCATCGGGATGGACATTCAATCAGTAAACGAGAATGTTTATAATAATATAATAGAATATATTAAAAGAACCAATTCAAAACTTGTGCCGAGGATAGAAGAGAAGATAAAAGGTCTTATTCCTGTAACAAAGGATATGAATACTTTTGAAAGCCTTACGAAAGAAGAAAAAGAAAAGTATATTTCAGATGCTAAACAAATTAGTGCTTTATTAGAGGAAAATAAAAGTTATTTAAATGGGAAATCTAAAGAGTTCGCATGGATAAAACAAAATGCTCGTATTATTGAACAGTTTACTACAATGTTAATGTCACCTCCTGATAAACCATCTGATTTATATTTGAAACATGATATTGCAATGTATGAAAATGTAAAGTGGACTGAAGAACATTTAGGAAAAACTATTGTATGGGGGCATAATGGCCACGTTTCGAAAACAAATATGCTTCCTTTTGTATACCCTAAAGTAGCTGGGCAGTATTTAGCAGAGTATTACGGAAAACGGTACGTATCTATTGGAACATCAGTTTATGAAGGACAATACAATGTCAAGAATAGCAATGGTGAATTTGGCCCATATGGAATATTAAAATCGGATGATCCAAACAGTTATAACTACATCTTTGGACAAGTTAAAAAAGATCAATTTTTTATTGATTTACGTAAGGCAAACGGCGTGACAAAAACTTGGTTGAACGAACAACATCCAATTTTCGCTGGAGTAACTACCGAAGGGCCTGATATACCAAAAACAGTTGATATATCATTAGGTAAAGCGTTTGATATACTTGTTCAAATTCAAAAAGTGAGTCCATCTCAACTACATCAATAAATTTAGAATAATGTACCTTAATGAAGTGTAGTGTTAAGTGTCAATAGAGTTGTTTGAATATGTCAGTTTGGTTATTTTCATTAAAGGATTATTAAATGGAATAAATGTTTTGAAATTAGAGACGATGTGGGATAGAAGCGCAGTATCATCAAGTTAACAAAATAAAATTCTACCTAAAATGAAAAAAACGCTATTCTTTCTATAGAATCATAGGAAAGGATGGCGTTTTTTGATCTAATCTATTACTACAATTTGCTCACGAAATTTAAAACTTTTTGTCCCCTAACACCTTACGAAATCTTACTGAAAATATTGAGTTTGTACAACAAACCACATACCTATTAAGCGAAAGAACAAGTTACTCAAAAACTAGAAAAAGAGTTTGTTTCGAAACGGATATTATATAACTTTACCGAATGGATCAGTTACCTGTGGTTGGTTAATGGAATTAACTGAAAAAGCATTTGCAGAAGATCCTAAACTTGATGGTATTAAAGGTGAAATGAACTCTTCAGGAGAAGGAAAATGGACTGTTGAAACGGCACTTGAACTGCAAGCTGCAGCACCAGTAATCGCTATGTCATTATTTATGCGCCATCGTTCTCAGGAAGATGATACATTCCATGGAAAAGTAGTTTCAGCATTACGTAATCAGTTCGGTGGGCATGAAGTTGTGAAAAAATAGAGGATGATTTTTGAAAAGAAACTACTAATTTAAAAATACCAATCAATCATCGTTTTTTTGCCACAAATGACAGCTTCAACGTTCATTGAATGAACAATATATTCTATATTTTCTTCTTTAGCTAATAATAAGGTTGTAAAGGAATCAAATATACTCATAAACGCATACTCATTATCTTCGCCAGTAATAATTAACTCATTATTGCTAATGTCCCAAATATCTAATGGAGTAGTATTATTTATCTCTAATAATCCGCTTGTATCAAGAATTGGTTCAGAGAAATATAAATTTTTTGCACCTTTAGAACCGAGGAGTTTAAGTAATTTATGTAATAAAAATATAGACGTATAATCTTCTGTTGGATAATAAAGATCTTCTTTTAAGTTTGAATGTAGCTTTTCAGCTAAATCCTCTCTTTTATATTCTTCTGTAAAAGCACCAATGGAAGTCAACATGGCCATTGCTAATTCTGCGTATGAATGTAATCCACTATAAGGCATCATTTCCTTCCAAGAAACGGATTTCCCATTATGAATGATTTCTTCAGCGCTAGGATAGATGTGCTCATATGGTTTTTTTCTCATAGACTTTTCCCATCCTAAAGGCATTTGGACAAAAGGGTGTAGCAATATAGCTGCAGATTTAAAGGTGCTTGGTAGTTGTGCTAAAATTGGTGATTTGTCATCTAGCCAAATGTAATCCAACAAAATATAACCTCCTCTTAGACTTTGAAATGTACGGATTCCCGCATTATGTTTTTTGTATTGGTTGTATTAAGTATAAAGCGCTGCATGAAATATGTCCCAACATAAAAATAAGAATAAATAAAATGAAGTTTTCATAAATAGTAAAAGAATGATTATGTCATCAGTGTAGCTAAGAAATGATGTTACATATGGAGAGAGCGTGTTAAAAAAATATGAGGTGGTTAAATGGGAAATGAGCAAGTGAAGAATGTAGGGGAAGAAAAAAAGTTATGTCTTTGTATGATTGTTAAAAACGAATCTAGAATTATGGAAAGATGTTTAAATGCTACGAAATCAATTGTAGATTTTGTTTCTATTTGTGATACTGGATCAACTGATCATACACCTGAAATTATTGAAAATTGGTGTAAAGAAAATGAAATCCCTGGAACAGTTCATCATGAACCATTTAAAAACTTTGGTTATAACAGAAGCTTAGCTGTATCGTTAGCGCAAAAAACATACCCAGAAGCAGATTATTTATTAATATTAGATGCGGATATGATTTTAGAGGTTGATCCGAATTTCGATAAAACGAGCTTAACGGAAGACCATTATCTTACATTACAATATGATATTCATATTAAGTATTGGCTTACACGGCTTTTAAAAGCGTCTTTACCATGGAAATCAGTCGGTGTTACTCATGAGTATTGGGATATAGATCGTTCCAAAGTTGGAGAGGATTACAATACGAGAGTAGCTAGACTGGAGACGCTTGTCGTTAATGACCCTGGTGATGGTGGGAGTAAAGCGGATAAATTTGAAAGAGATGAGAGGCTGTTGTTACAAGGGTTGAGTGATCCAGAAACTACGCCAGATTTGCATATAAGATATTTATTTTATTTAGCTCAAACTTATTTTCATTTAAGTCAATTTGAAGATTCGATTAAATGGTATAAAAAACGAGTGGAAGCAGGGGGATGGGTTGAAGAGGTATTTTATTCGTTATTGCGAATAGGATTTTGTTATGAACAATTAGCAACTCGTTCAGCAAATAAACAACTTGAAGTAACAGAAGTGGATGAAAAAGAAAATGCTAAGAAACAAGAAGAGCAATATACAGCATTAGCTGTTCTTTATTTTCAAAAAGCGTGGGAATATAGACCAACTAGGGCTGAGCCATTATATCAACTTGCAAGAATGTATCGATTAAAATCTCAAAATAATATTGCTTTGATGTATGCCCTGCAAGGGAAGGAAATTCCTTTTCCGAAAAATGATCTTCTATTTGTAGATTATCATGTGTATGATTACTTATTTGACTATGAGATTTCTATAAATGCTTTTTATATACCACATAAAAAGCATTTAGGTGCAGTGTCACAAAAAATTTTGGAATCGAAAAAAGATGAGTTACCGTTGCATATAGCAAATATGGTAGAAAGTAATGCGAAATTTTATTAAATACAATTTCGGTTAAAGGAGTAGTGGAGTAATAATGGAATTAATACGATGGGCGCTAGAACTAGGAGAATCTGTGCATGGAAATACGTATGAAGAATTGTTGCCACTACTAGATTATTATTATGATCGTGATCATTTAAAAGCGTATTGTATCGCAAATCTTCTGTTAAACATGGACGTATCAGATGAACATCAGCAAAGAATTGAATTAAGAAGGTGCATTGCTGCTTATTATGCTGGACTATATAAAGTAGCAAAAAAACATGCAAAGGATCTTTTACTGAAATATCCGGATGTAGATTTATATAAGAATAATTTAAGGCTAATGGAAGCTTATTTGAATAAAGAATATGATTATTGTTTGTTTATATGCCCAAAGACGTATGGTAGTTTTATAGATGTTGCGCGAGCTTTGAAATGGCGATTGGAGCAAGAGGGAAATACAGCAATCATATCAGAAACAATACTCGAAAATGTGGGGAATACAATTATTTTTGGAGCGCATACATATGCACATAGCCCACATCTCCTTCCGAAAAATGCAATTATTTATAATTTAGAACAGCTATATGAAGGAAGCCCTTATGCGCATCCTCTTTATTTAATGTTATTAAAAGATAAGGAAATTTGGGATTATAGTAAACAAAATATAGAATGGTTAAAACAAAGAGGAGTAGGAAAAGAAATAAAACATGTAGGCATGAACTATGCACCAACTTTAGAAATAAAAAAAGATGCATTTGATGAAGAATTAATTGAAGACATTGATATACTGTTTATAGGTGCTCTTAACCCAAGGCGGCAAGCTATATTGGATCAATTAAAAGTCGTTGCCCCGAATTTAAATATTGTTTTTAAAAATAATGCATGGGGAATTGTTAGAAATGAGTTAATTGCCAGGTCTAAAATTATATTAAATATCCACTTTTACTTATCTGGTATTCTTGAAACTCCTCGAGTTTCTTATGCAGTGGCAAATAAGAAATTTATTATTTCGGAAAATAGCAACCCAGAGGACGAAATAGATTGGCCGGGTATTGTATTTACTCCGTATGAAAAAATAATTGAAAACGTAATGAAATATATAGAGTTATCAGAAGAACGGAAAAGATTAGCGGAAAAAGCATATAACCATTTTAAAGCAAATGAAAGTTTAGGTACATTGAGCATGAGAGATGAAACAAAGTAATTGTACGAAACTCATACGAAAGTATGAGTTCTTTTTTGTTTATCATACTATTTTATGAAACAAGTTAACTCTTTATATTGTGTTTTGTGTAGAAATTTCTGATAATATATAAGTAGAAATTGAAAACAAAGGGGAGAAATAATCATGAAACTAGTTGTTATTAACGGTACACCAAGAAAATTTGGTAGAACTCGCGTGGTGGCAAAATATATTGCGGATCAATTTGAAGGGGAATTATATGATTTAGCAATTGAGGAGTTACCTTTATACAATGGAGAAGAGTCACAACGTGATTTAGAGGCAGTGAAAAAATTAAAAACGTTAGTGAAAGCTGCGGATGGGGTTGTATTATGTACACCAGAATATCATAATGCGATGAGCGGTGCGCTGAAAAACTCTTTAGATTACTTAAGTAGTAATGAATTTATTCATAAACCAGTTGCGTTGTTAGCGGTTGCTGGTGGCGGTAAAGGTGGAATAAATGCATTAAACAGCATGCGAACGGTCGCTAGAGGTGTTTATGCAAATGCAATTCCAAAACAAGTTGTTCTTGATGGATTACATGTGCAAGATGGTGAACTTGGGGAAGATGCAAAACCATTAATTCATGATGTAGTTAAAGAATTGAAAGCATATATGAGCGTATATAAAGAGGTGAAAAAGCAACTAGGGGTTGAGTGATATGTCATCTCTTTATAAAGATTCACGCTTGTATTTCATTCTAGGGGCCAATAGTCTATCAGCTATTGGTTCCGGTATTGTAATGATAACGATTCCATGGTTGTTAATTAAAGAGAGTGGAGGAGAGACAACGTTTGGTTATGTTTCCATCATCTCAACACTGATTATGTTTTTGTTAACTCCGTTTATCGGGCAAAGTATTGATCGTTTTTCAAGAAAATCTTTATTATTATGCAATGAAGGTATTGGGATAGCCGTAATCGGAATAATGGTTATATGGGGATTTGCTGGGCAATCCTATCATTCTATTCATTATATTCTTATTTATATAGCAGGCTCTTTTTACTATCTATTATTTTATCCTACAATTTTTGCGTTCAACCAAGAAATTTTTCAAGCAGAACATTATAAAAGTTTAAGTGGAACGATGGAAATACAAGGACAGTTAACACAAGTTATTTCAGGAGCAGCCGCGAGCTTCCTAATTGAAGTTGTGTCTTTGAAGTGGATATTGTTAGTAGATATGTTAACTTTTGCAGGAGCATTTTTGCTATTTTTATGTATACCGTATGTCAAGAAAAAAGAGATTAAAAAGAAAATAACATTTAAGAAGCAATTGTTCGAAGGAATTCACTTTATGAAAAACCGTCCTAAGCTCTTTTGGTTCTTACTTGCCACTTATATGCCGTTTATAGGTGTCATGATGGCAAATTATTTAATACCAGTTTATATTTCGGATATACTTAAAGCTAATGCCTCTGTATACGCGATAGAGGGAATGATGTACGGTGTTGGAGCTGTTGTTGCAGGAATCTGTATTCCACTCATAATGAAATATGTCAAAACAGAAGTTTCAATCGTTATGACGATGTTCATTTATGTAATTTCAATTACCGTAATGATTATTGAACCTTCCGTAATTTTCTTATATGGACTAGCGATTTTTCATGCGATTGGAAATGCGGGGACAAGAGTGGCGAGAAATGTATTGATGATGGAGGAAATTCCAAACGAAGTAATGGGACGTGTAGACAGCTTATTTCGATTAATTGGTACAGGAATAAGAATTGTATTATTAATGCTGTTTACAGTTGGTGTATCTAAAGCTGGGGTAATGCTCCCGTTTTACGTACTTAGCTGTATATTGATTCTATCATTAGGAATTGCTCTTTATTATGTATATTCACAACGTAAAGTAGGGACGAACGTTTCTAATAAATCAATCGTTTAAAAAAACCTTCTGCCTTCCAATCTTTTTTTATATAATAAAAAGAAAGGGAGTGCAAACATATATATGAACAAATGGATATTACTTATAATCGTATTATTACCTCCACTATACATCCTTTATATGACGTTTCGAATGAAGAAAGTTGCTCGTGAAAAGTTGAGCCATCACTCTCCGTATGTTCTTATATTAGGTGCAAAGTTATTTGGAGATAGACCGTCTTTATCTCTTCAGAACCGTTTGGATGTAGCATTACAATATTTAGTTTCTCATCCTGAAGCGAAAGTGATTGTTTCAGGTGGTCAAGGAGAAGATGAAGATATACCGGAAGCTCATAGTATGAGGAACTATTTAATGGTACATGGTATAGATGAGAGTCGTATTTTAATAGAAGACCAATCTACAAATACGTATGAGAATGTAAAGTTTAGTATAGATTTATATGATGTGAAACATGCAGTAGTTGTAAGCAATACGTATCATTTATATCGAACGAAAATAATTGCAAAGCGTTTAGGCATGAAGATGGAGGCATTAGCTGCTGAAACGCCAATGCGCTCTAAGAGAAAAATGTATGTGCGTGAATACGCCGCTATAATGAAAACAATATTGTTAGACCATTAGAGCTCAAATGTGAGCTCTTTTTTAATTTAAATGCGTATCATTTGAAATGAATGCCATATTCCATCAAAATAAAGGAAACAACGATAAAGGAGTTGTATTTGTGATTCAGTTTAATCAAGTGTCAAAATCATATGAAGATGGCACAAAAGCAGTGGATTCATTGCATTTAGAAATTAAAAAGGGAGAATTTTTTGTTCTCATTGGTCCGAGTGGTTGCGGGAAAACAACGACAATGAAAATGATTAATCGTTTAATTGAAACGACAGAAGGCTCAATTTTAATCGATGGAAAAGATATTCAACAATATAATATTAATGAATTACGATGGGATATAGGATATGTGTTGCAGCAAATCGCTTTGTTCCCTCATATGACAATTGCTGAAAATGTTGCAGTTGTTCCTGAAATGAGAAAGTGGAGCAAAGAAAAAATAAAAGCTCGTGTCGATGAGTTGCTCCAGATGGTCGGGCTAGATCCAGACGTATATCGCGATCGCATGCCTGATGAATTATCAGGTGGGCAAAAGCAGCGTATTGGTGTCGTACGGGCATTAGCCGCAAACCCGAAAATTGTTCTTATGGATGAACCATTTAGTGCGTTAGATCCGTTAAGTAGAGAGCAACTTCAGAAGGATATCGTACAATTGCAAAAGAAGATTCAAAAAACAATTGTATTCGTAACACATGATATGCAAGAAGCATTATCACTTGGAGATCGCATTTGTGTTATGAAAGAAGGAAAAGTTGTTCAATTAGATACGCCAGAAGGAATTATACATAACCCGAAAAATGAATTTGTAGAAGAGTTCATTGGAAATCGTGGGCGACCTTGGTATGAGGGGAAAAGTATAGAAGATGTATTGCCACTTGATGAAAGTATGCGGATAGAAGGAGAGGCACTATCATTACATTCTTCTTTACAAGAAGCATTAGTTCGTCTGCGAGCTGATGAAGTCGTTCCAGTTGAAGAAAATGGTCGATATGTTGGAGCTTTAATGAGTCGTCATATTGTCAATTATATTGTTGAACAAATGAAGGAAAGAGGCTAAACAGTGACTGATTTTATACAAACGTTTCAAGAACGAAAAATAGAATTACTAACTGCATTAAGTGAGCATTTACAAATATCGCTTATTTCATTATTTTTTGCAGTAATTATTGCGGTACCGCTTGGCATTTTATTAACGAGAAAAGAGCGAATGGCTGAATTTATAATAGGAACTTCTGCAGTAATGCAGACGGTGCCATCACTTGCATTACTCGGACTATTAATTCCGTTAGTAGGAATCGGAAAACTTCCAGCGATTATCGCATTAGTTGTGTATGCACTATTACCTATTTTACGCAATACATATACAGGAATACGGGAGTTAGATGAATCTTTAATTGAAGCAGCGAAAGCTATGGGGATGAATAGCTGGAGAAGACTGTGGAAGGTAGAGCTTCCTCTTGCGTTACCAATTATTATGGCCGGTATTCGTACGGCAATGGTATTAATTGTTGGAACGGCTACATTAGCAGCTCTTATAGGTGCTGGTGGGCTTGGTAAACTCATATTGCTTGGTATCGATCGGAATGATCATGCGCTTATCATTTTAGGGGCCGTACCAGCCGCGTTACTTGCTTTATTCTTTGATGTAGTACTTCGGGTGCTTGAGAGTCCAAAACGTTCGTCTAAGCGTGTTATATTGACGATATGTATTGTTTGTATAATGGTTGCTTCTCCATTTCTTTGGAATACCGAAAAGAAAGATATTGTTATTGCGGGCAAACTTGGATCAGAACCTGAAATTTTAATTCAAATGTATAAGCAGCTTATTGAACAAGATACCGATTTACATGTACAATTAAAACCAGGTCTTGGAAAAACATCATTTGTATTCGAAGCATTGAAATCAGGGGAAGTAGATATATACCCTGAGTTTTCGGGAACAGCTTTATCTACATTCGTGAAAGAAGAGCCAAAAAGTACAAATCGGGATGAAGTATATGAGCAGGCTCGCGTTGGAATGGAAAAGAAATATAGTATGGTTATGTTGAAACCAATGGAGTATAACAATACATATGCACTAGCTATGCCGAAAAAAATAGCAGATCAAAAGAATATAAGTACAATTTCTGATTTAGGAAATATTGCACAGGATGCTAAAGTAGGGTTCACATTAGAATTTGCTGATCGTGAAGACGGTTATAAAGGAATGCAAAAAATATATAACTATAAGTTCTCGAATGTTAAAACGATGGAACCGAAATTACGTTACAGTGCAATTCAATCAGGGGATGTTAATGTAATCGATGCATATTCAACAGATAGTGAATTGGAACAGTACGGACTTAAAGTGTTAAAAGATGATAAAGGGTTATTCCCACCATATCAAGGTGCACCGTTATTAAGAAAAGAGACATTACAAAAATATCCTGAACTTGAAAAAGTATTAAATAAATTATCTGGAAAAATTACAGATGAAGAAATGCGAAAAATGAATTATGAAGTAAATGTGAATGGTAAAAGTAGTGAAGAAGTCGCAAAACAATTTTTACAAAAAGAGAATTTACTTCGTTAAATTTACAAAAAATATACAAATTCATATGTATGAAATGACCGTTCATTATAAAATGAACGGTTTTTTTGTGCATACTTATACATTTTTTCAAAAAAGTATTCCATTTTTCTTCATTTTCTTTTAGAATAAGTAATGTTTTCCTGAAAAAATATAAGAGAAGCGTCTATTAGAGAAAAAGGTGACTTTAATAGTTGAACGAACATAACACCTAGAATGACAGATGGGGTGGTACAAATAGAAAAGAAGTTAGGATTTTTTCCATTAATTGCATTAGTAGTCGGAACAATGGTTGGTGGCGGTGTTTTTAGTTTACCGCATGATTTAGCAGTAGGAGCAAATAGCGGCTCTATCATAATTGGCTGGTGTATTACAGCGATGGGAATGATTCCACTCGCGCTCGTATATCAAACGTTAGCAAGAAAGAAACCAGAGCTTGAGGGCGGGATTTATAGTTATGCACGTGCTGGTTTCGGTGAATATATCGGATTTAACAGTGCTTGGGGATACTGGTTAGCAGGAATTTTAGGAAACGTTGCAACAATCATGTTACTGTTTAGTACATTAGGTTATTTCTTCCCCATTTTTAAAGGTGGAAATAGTGTTGC
This sequence comes from Bacillus cereus group sp. MYBKT111-2, assembly GCF_051915205.1. NCBI lineage: Bacteria > Bacillati > Bacillota > Bacilli > Caryophanales > Bacillaceae > Bacillus > Bacillus cereus group sp. MYBKT111-2. The sequence continues at coordinate 627,373 of NZ_JBQAEG010000002.1, read as the reverse complement.
GTCTATCGTAGGAGCATCACTTTTATTATGGACACTTCATTTTCTAATTTTATTTGGCATTCGTGAAGCATCTATTATGAATGTGATTGCAACAATAGGGAAATTGGTTCCAATCGTATTATTTATTGTTGTAATGGTAACAGCGTTTCGCTGGGATACATTTACACATGATTTTTGGGGAGAAGGAACTATTTCAGTTTCCTCTATACTTGGTCAAGTGAAGAATACAATGCTTGTAACTCTTTGGGTTTTCATCGGGGTTGAAGGAGCGGTAGTATTATCTGGAAGAGCGAAAAATAGTCGAGACGTCGGTAAAGCGACAGTATTAGGACTTATTTTAGTAATGTCTATTTATATTTTAATTTCTGTCTTGTCAATGGGAGCGATGACAAGAGGAGAACTTTCTGTTTTAGAAACTCCATCAATGGGACATGTATTAGAACATGTTGTTGGGACATGGGGGGCAGTTGCGATTAACATCGGGTTAGTTGCTTCACTTGTAGGTACATTAATAGGCTGGTTTTTACTTGTTTCTGAAATTTCTCACGTAGCAGGAAAAGATGGCGTGTTTCCGAAAGTCTTTACGAAAACAAATAAAAAACAAACGCCGCATATGGCATTATGGATTTCAAATGGTGTTGCCCAAGTTATATTTATAATCGTTCTATTTTCAGAGTCAACATATCAAATTATGTATTTCATAGCGTCAACATCAATATTAGTACCATATTTATTATCAGCGTTATTCCAATTCAAATTAGTGATTACAAATGAACTAAAAGATGCAAAAGTGAAAAATGGTTCGCTAGCTTTAATTGCTTCACTTTACTCTGTATGGCTTATTTATGCAGCTGGTTTGAAGAATTTATTGCTCGTTTCAATCGTATACGGAATTGGAATCATTGTTTATGTGTACGCAAGAAAAGAAAAAGGAAATCGTTGTTTTACTGGTATAGAGAGATATGTAATGTGGGCAATTGTCGTAGCAGCTGTTACATCTCTTTATATGTTATTGACTGGAAATATAAAAATGTAAAAGTCCTTTTCATTTAAAGGGCTTTTTTCTTTGTCTATAGAATATTTAATACATAAGATATTCAGGAGGGATGAAAATGGAAGGAAAAGAACAGTTGAACAGAATTGTTGATTTAGCGAGTGAAGTAAGGAAAGTGTTAGTGCAAGAATCTTTTTTTAATCATCATCCTGAACTGCGAGGAGTGATTGAAAATTTAGCGAGTGCGGTAGAGAATTTGGCGGAATTACAGCAACATAAAGATGAAAACGCTGAAGATCGTTTACGATATGTACTTGCTAAAATGAAAATTGCTCATAATGCCATCTTACAAGAGAAAAACGCATTTCCATCTCATTAATATACGATTTCATTTTGAACCTGGCGGATAACGTCAGGTTTTTTGTTTCTAGTTTTGCGTTTCTTTCATACACTAAGAATAGTATGAAAAAAAGAAGGTGACGAAGGTGAAATTACATAAAGCTCTTCAGCCAAGTTTTATAAAACGAATGTACTATATGAGGTTTATTGGGAAGTTTACAAAAGTAGAGAGTGAGAAGAGTGGAGAGAATTTCTTTATACAATGCCTATCGCCAATACCATTCACGTTGCAAGAGCAATTGAAAAATGAACCATATGTATTTGAAGGTTTATGTAGCAATAAAAAGAATGAAAAAGTCTTTTCGGAATTAAAAAAAAGAAAACTAGAAAAGCAATTGGTTATGTTTCGTCTTTATTATGAAAGAGGACATATATACGTGGAGTTAATTTGTACAGAAGAACCGCGAGAAATAGCAAACGGTTATAAAATGATTCCAGTACCTAAAGTTTCCGATTATAAAAAGGGAGAGTCTTTAGAAAGAAAACTTAGTAATGGTTATTTGTCATTTCTAATGCCAAAATATCCGAAAGACTTTGAGCCCCCTGAGTTATTGTGGCATGAGGGAAGGTTATATGGAAATATATCTTTAAAGTCATCGTCAATTAGTTCAATCGCATATTTTGAACAGCAGCGGGAATGTAAGTATATAGAACTTAATGACTGGATGAAGTATGTAGAAATAGCGGTAGAAGATCAATTATATTTTGTAAGCAATCATGTGTATGAGCAATTAAAAAAACGAATAACTGAAGAAGGTAAGCTTGTAGAGGTAGAGGAAATAAAAGTGCAAAAGGATGAATGGGAATGGGATGAGCGTGAATCCGTCTTTTTACAGTATGTAAAAAGTTTTGTACGTAATAAAGGGCTATATTTGGATGAAACAGATATTTATAACTTTCATATAAGTACAAAAACAAATATGTTGACGATTCTGGGGGGGATACCAGGTGCTGGAAAATCCCGTTTTGTGCAAGCTTATGCAGAAGCACTTGGATTACAATACGGGGAAGAATTGGTTTGGATCCCGATTTCACCATCATATCAAGAACCACATGATTTACTTGGTTACCTTCATCCAAATGGTACTTTTATTGAAAGTGAAACAAAATTAGTTAGGGCGTTAATGAAGGCAAAAGAAAATCAAAATCAGCTGTATATAATCGTTTTTGATGAAATGAATATGTCACATATTGAGCATTGGTTTACTCCATTTCTATCTGTTCTTCAACTTGAAAAACAAAATCGCATTTTAAATTTATATGAAGGTGTGCAAGAAAAAGAAAATTCAATTCCGCCAACAATTGAAATTGGAGAAAATATTATATTTGTTGGTACTGTGAATTTTGATGAAACAACGAAGGAGCTCTCAGATCGATTATTAGATCGGACGAATGTAATAACTTTACGAAAGATTCCGTTTTGTGAGATGTGTATGGAGCAAGAGAAAGTTGTATTACAACCACCTCTGAAAGTAACTGCAGGAGAATTTCGCATAAATTGGGTCAGGAATAAAACGATGATTGAGGTGTTTTCTGAAGAAGAGTTAGAGCTATTAGATAAGTTACATGGTGTATTGTCATCACACGATACGTCAAAGGGAATTTCTTTTCGATGTGCAAATGCAATTGCTACTTATTTGCAAAATATACCGTTCCAAAATAATCATTCTTATATGATTAGTAGAGAGGAAGGATTTGATTTACAAATAAAGCAACGTGTATTGACGAAAATAAGAGGGACTGAAATGATGGTTGGGTCTTTACTTTCAGAGGAAGTAAAAAGGGGGGCAACATTAGTACCTCTTTTGCAATCTCCACTTGCAAACAGAGTATCTACATTTGAACACTCTTTAGCATATATAAGAGAAAAGCGTAGAGAACTGGAGTTGTATGGTTATGCAAAATGATGGACGATACGAAACAGAAATCGTTGATACGAAAGAAACGCTTCCTTTTGTATTAAAGTTAATTATTGGAACGGAGTCAAAAGGAGAATATATTTTATTAAATCGTCTTTGTACCTCTGCAACAGCATTAGCTCAATGTATTTATAAAGTGCAAGAATTAAAACCAATTAGATTGCAATACCATTATGAAAATCCAATGAATATTACTTTTATATGGAATAAAGTCTATGAGGGACAGAAAAATATAAAAGAGACAAAATATGAAATAAATGAAAAAAAACAAAAGGTATTAATATATGAACATGGAAAAACGGAATTCTTTTATCCATGGCGTTGTGGTTTATATCATTTTGAGGTGAATATAGAAAATCGAACGTATTATGGCGCTTTTCAAGTCGTCCCCAAAAATTTTTTTGATGATCAATTTGAAATGATTCAAAACTATGTGAAGTCAATTTTAAATGAGTTGATTTTAGATAGAGGTTATTATAAAAAGACTTTCTCTGCACTTAGCGATATTGAAGATTCTTCTTATCTAGTGTTACTTAGAAAGTTGCCGCAAAAAATGAAAAAGATACAGCAAATTTTTAAGAAAATAGAATCGAGTTCAAAATTTATACATGAATATAAATGGGAAGAAAAGGAGCGGAAAGTAACGAGGAAAGGAGCGGTAGTGGCGGAAAGAAAACCGTACGCAAAATATTATAATCGTAAGTTTATCGAACAAAAAAATAGTATAGAAAATGCATTTCTTAAATTTAAAGCGATGCAATTTTATCTTTATTTACTTGAAGCCGAAAGTTTTTTGCGTCAAACAATTGAAATATTAGAAAGAGAAAAAAAGAAGAAATCAGAAGAATTTCAAGCTGTAAAAACGATTATACAAACAATTGAGCGTAATGGATCAGTGACCGATAGAGAGAAACAAAAATATAAAAATATACATTTACTAAAAGAGGCGGATTTACGAAAAAGTTCTATGAAGATACAAGAATATAAAATTTTAGCGCATTTCGTACATGATAGTGTACAATACTTTCAAACTTTAATGCATTCTCCATTTTGGAGAGAAGTTTCTGAAACGGGTAGAATGAACGCACATAATTTACCGATACCACATCAACAATTACTACAGCATTTAGATTTACTCCCACAATATACAGATCAATCTCCATCTTTATTATTTGTTTATAAACCAACTTTTTTAGTGTATGAATATTACGCTTTTTTTATCGTTATTTCCATGTTAGAGCAAATTGGTTTTGAAGCTAGAAATTCCATTCGTGAACAAATACAAGAACATTTTTATGTAGATGGATTACAAGATGGAACGACAGTAGTTTTACATCGAGATGATATGAAAGTCCATGTCGCATTTAATGATTTAATTGAAACACATCCTCTTATTGCATTAAGTAAAGGGAGTAATTTTTATAATGGAGAAGATACGAAGAAGCCAGATATTCGATTAGACTGTTATGTAAAGGGGGAAGAGAAATACGTCTATCAATCTTCTATTATTATTGAAGTGAAGTATAGCCCAATGTACAATATTTTTCAGCACGTTGGGAATACGAAAGCAACTGAGCAAATGTATAAGTACTGGTCTATAAAATTTGTAGAAGAACAGGATGGAAAGCGAGTCTATCATCGAAGGGCCATTTATGAAGTCATTTGTGTATATCCAGGAAGTCATATGCATAGTAAAAAAATTGAGTCTGGTTGTGGTATTTTCTTACAATTATATCCATATAAAACAAAGCAAGGGGAAGAGAAATTAGCTGGAAAACATGGAATGGTACAAATTTTTGAGAAGTGGTTAAAAAGCATGAAGAAGTAAAAGAAATCCTTTTTTATAAAGGATTTTTTTAGATTAAGAAGAATTATATGCAGTATGGGAGACAGCTTCATACGATATGAATTTGCAAGTAATATAAATATATTGTGAGAAGGATGGTACATGAGGGATAAGAGATGATTATGATGGAATTTAATTCGTTTTGCAGAATATAATAAGTCATAAATATTTTTAGTTGCATACGAAGATTTGTTCTTATATGATAGATAGTGAAAGCGTTATCAAAAACAGAGCGGCGATGGGAAAGGCGGGGAAATATGTTCCAGCGTGTTCAAACAAAGGAAGAACATTTTTGGTTCGAGCAACTATGGGGAGATTTTTGTGAAGAAAGAAACTTAATGTTCGTAGAACGTAATTTAAATCCATCACGATTTTTATTAATAGAAGATGAGCATCATATCGGTACAGTAGAATGTATGAAGTATACGGTACCAGAACAATCAAATTCTGAGTTTTTCTATCCGTTTTCTAAAAATGATTTAGTGAAAGATTTGCAAAATGTATATGAAATAGGCAAGTTAAGTATCGCGAAAACGTCTCGTGGGAGAGGACACTTCAAAAGACTAACAGCTATTTTATTTATGCATGCATTAGAAACAAAAGCAGAATGGTATATCGCAGCGGTTACAAAAAGAATGTATATGTATTTATTAACACTCGGTTTCCCAATTGAACCGATAGATAAGCCATTTCAATTTCATGATACTTTACAAGGTGTACCAGTACGAATTCATGCCCGAAAAGGGGCTACGCATTTGTATTCTTTAAAAGAATTTCGAGATGTAATTCAAGGAAATGCCCATGCACAGGCATTAATCGCAGAATACAGTAAGAATATTATGTTAACCAAATAAAACGAAATGAATATGTATAATAAAGAGAATGCGATTTTAAAATAAAAGCATTCTTCATGAAAAAGACCCTTATTATTTTAATAAGGGTCTAAAAATTATAATCCAAATATACTAAAAATCATTTTACGGCGCTTCGGTTTCTTTTCACGTTCATATATTGGCTTTGTATCGGGAGTAATATAGATTGGTTCTTCTTTCTTGAGGGTAGCTTCTAGTTTTTGAATTCGCTCTAACATTTCCTCCATTTCACGGCGATGTTGTAAAAGTTGGTACGTAACAACATCATTTGCCTTATCTTGCATTTGTTCTTCCATTCGATCTAGTCTTCTCGTAATTGTGTTTAATTGAGCGGTTAATTGCTCAAAATCATGTGATGATATGTTTTGAACAATTGTATTTACTTGAGTTTTCAATTCTTCAACATCATTTGATGATGTTTTTTGAGTAGGGTGAGTGTTTTGGGACTTCTCTATTTGTGAAAGATGGTATTCTAACATTTGGTCTAAATCATCTTGTGTAAAAATAAAGTGACCATATTTATTTTTTTCTATAGTAAGATTTAATTGTTGTGCAATCCGGACAACAGCCTTTGGGCTAACACCTAATTTTTTTGCGATAAATGGTGTTTTATATTCCAAAATAATCCCTCCTATATATATCCTGTTGAATGATTTCGATCTATGAAGTAAGTTCCCTTCCAGTGTGACAAAAGAAGTGTGGAATCGGCAAAGAAAGTGTTTTTTCACGAAATGAAGCTAGGAAGAATATATCGTGAATATAAAAGTTTTTATCTTGAAATTTAGAATCATTTGACTGAGGGAAATGAATTAGATTATCATAATGATAAATATCTTTTTTATGTATGCATATAATATATAAAAAGGTGGTTGCTAATGTAGAATTTTGTTAGAGTATTAGAATGCTTACTTCACTTGAATAAAATTAAGTAGGAGGTGGCTTCCTTGCTTACAATGTAAGTAAGGAAAAGTATTTGGACATATATAGTATAAGTATAGTGATTGTTTTAATTGCCTTAACGGCATTTTTCGTTGCAGCAGAATTTGCAATTGTTAAAGTGCGAAGTTCAAGAATTGACTATTTAATTGCAGAAGGAAATAATCGCGCAACATCTGTCAAAACAGTCATTACAAACTTAGACGAATATTTATCTGCTTGTCAGCTAGGAATAACAGTTACAGCACTGGGAATTGGGTGGTTCGGTAAACCTGCGTTAAAGCAAATGTTTGACACATTTTTTGTGAATTTGAACATTTCTACTCAACTAGCAGATATTTTTGCTGTAATTTTAGTGTTTTTGTTTATTACATTTTTACATGTTGTAATAGGGGAATTGGCTCCAAAAACATTTGCGATTCAAAAAGCTGAACAGGTGAGTTTATTTGTTGCTAAACCGTTAACTTTCTTTTATCGTATGGCGTTTCCATTTATTTGGCTATTAAATGGATCAGCCCGAATAATTACGAAGTTGCTAGGGCTGAAACCACCGAAAGGGCACGATGAAGTTCATTCAGAAGAAGAATTACGGTTATTAGTTTCAGAAAGTTACAAAAATGGAGAGATTAATCAGTCTGAATATAAATATGTAAATAAAATCTTTGAATTTGATGATCGTATAGCAAAAGAGATAATGGTACCCCGAACTGAGATGCATATTATAAGTAAAGAAATGCCTGCTGAAGAAGCGTTGCAAAAAATGTCTCGGGAAAAATATACGAGATATCCAGTTGTTGATGGCGACAAAGATCACGTAATAGGCTTTGTGAATTTTAAAGATATTTTCACAGATTTTGTGCAGCATAATGCGGTTAGTAATAAGAAAGTAGAGCAATATATTAGGCCGATTATTTTAGTTATCGACTCCATCCCAATACACGACTTATTTTTAAAAATGCAAAAAGAAAGAACACATATTGCTATATTGATAGATGAATATGGTGGTACGTCTGGACTTGTTACTGTTGAAGACATTTTAGAAGAAATAGTTGGAGATATTCAAGATGAGTTTGATACAGATGAACAGCCAGAAATTCAACAAGTTAGTGAAACGAAAACAATACTAGAGGGAAAAGTACTTGTTAGTGAAGTAAATACGTTATTAGGTTTAACGATTGATGATAATGGTGTTGACACAATAGGTGGATGGATTTTAACGAAGAATATAGAAATTGCTGAAGAGGATTTCATTGAAATCGAAAATTATAAGTTTTGCGTAAAAGAATTAGATGGACACTATATAAAGAGACTAGAAGTTACAAAAACTGCAGAATCAATTGTTATTTTAGAAGATGAACAACAAATTTCATTACAAGAACAAATTAGTTCGTAGACTCTGCTAGATGGCAGAGTTTTTTTTGAGCATAATGTTTTTGGCAGAATAAGGGCTATGTTACAATGACATAAGTCAGACCTTTCACTAGGTGAAGTATTGTTGTATACATATATTTGAAAGGAGAAGAATTATGAAAAAGCATTTATATATAAATGGAGATTGGAAGTCTGTAAATACGTATAAACCATTATATGCACCATATTCTGAAGAAACATTAGCGGAAATCGCGCAAGGAACGGAAGAAGATGTAAAAGAGGCTGTTATTGCTGCAAAAAATGCAATGAAAGAAATGAATACGTTATCTGCATATGATCGTGCGACTATTTTAGAGAAAGTCGCACAAAAAATGGATGAAAGAAGAGAAGAATTTGCAGAGATTATTGCAAAAGAGGCTGCAAAACCAATACGTGCTGCAAGGGGGGAAGTAGATCGTACCGTTCAGACATACAAATTTGCAGCTGAAGAAGCGAAGCGTATATACGGTGAGACACTGCCACTTGATGCGGCACCTGGTGCAGATGGGCGTATTGCATACACAATACGAAAACCAATTGGGGTTATAGGAGCTATTACACCATTTAATTTTCCATTAAATTTAGTGGCACATAAAGTGGGCCCCGCAATTGCTGCTGGAAATACAGTTGTATTAAAGCCAGCTGATCAAACGCCTTTATCATCTTACGCATTAGTTGAATTATTTGAAGAGGCAGGATTGCCAAAAGGGGCTTTAAATATTATTTCTGGTCCCGGTTCAACTGTTGGTGAGGCAATAGTTACAAATGATGATGTTGCTTCCATTACTTTTACAGGAAGTCCGAAAGTTGGAATTGGAATTAAGGCAAAGGCTGGGTTAAAGCGAGTTACGTTAGAACTAGGATCGAATGCCGCTGTTATTATTGATGAAGATGTTGAATTAACAGATGAATTAATTGAACGAGTAAAATGGGGAGCATTTGTTAATAATGGACAAGTTTGTATTTCGGTACAACGCGTTTTTGTACATGAAGAGAGACTGGATGAATTTTTATCTAAGTTACAGAAAGCGATGGAAACAGTTGTTGTTGGTGATCCGTTGCTTGAGGAAACGGATGTATCAGCTTTAATTTCGAAAAAAGATGTCGAGCGTATCGATAACTGGGTGCAAGAAGCAGTTAAAGAAGGAGCGAACGTTTTGTATGGTGGTAACAAACGTGATGAAAGGATTTTTGAACCTACTGTATTAACGAATGTTCCAGAGCATGTATCTGTACAGTGCCAAGAAGTGTTCGGTCCACTTATGACAGTAAATACATTTAAAGAATTTGATGAGGCTATAGAGCAAGTAAATCATTCACGTTACGGTCTACAGGCAGGTGTATTTACAAATAATTTGTTTAAAGCTATGCGTGCAATTGATGAGCTTGAAGTTGGTGGTGTCATGATAAATGATATTCCAACGTTCAGAGTAGACCATATGCCTTACGGGGGTGTGAAAGAAAGTGGTACGGGGCGTGAAGGAATTAAATATGCAATCGAAGAAATGACAGAAATGAAATTAGTGTGTATTAAAAAATAAAGGAACTAGAACTTAAACATCGAAAAAAAACGAGTAGGAAATGTTTACGATTCCATACTCGTTTTTTTTGTTTATTTGACGTTTCTTAGAATGATTTCATTTAATCAAGTGTACCTTTTACTTCATTTCTTGTTTGAAAATAGCATCTTCTACATAAATTTGTTCTTTGTCGACAGCAGTGCGATGAGATAATACTAAACCGATTGGTGTTTCTGTACCTTTATTTTGAACAATTGTAAAAGGAACATTTTTTTCGTTCGCTAATTTAATGTATTTTGATAAATGTGGGTAAGCAATGCCACCATTTAGGAATATTTGTAATGATTGAGAAGAGCGCATGCTACTAGCTACTTCAGAATATACATTACTTTGCATTACTTGACCGATAGTTAAAGCGATTTCTACACGCTCACGTAATGTAGTTAAATACATATTACGTTCTTCTGGTTTGTTTTGCTTTTGGCCGTAAATGCCTTCTTGGAGATAATCTTCCACATTTTTATTTACCATATTTTTCACACCTTTCCTTTTCTATTGTACGAAAGAATGAAGCAGGATGCAAAAAAAGTCGCATCGAATATAAAAAATTTGAATGAAAGGAAGGAAAATGGAATGTAACAATCTAAACAATTAATAAAGTTATAAAAATTTTATCAACACATATTAACAAAATGTGACAATAATCTATTAACGAATCATGTTTTTTGTGTTAATATTCAAAATATAAAGGGTGTTCGTCGCATGGAAATGGAGGAATGGAGGTTTTTCCAATCGATAAGGATATTAAAGAAGTATTTTGTTCGCACTTGAAAAACAACAGGCACCAATTCGTTGAGAACTGGAAAAACAAAATGATAATTTCCGATAAAGATCCATTTAGACTAGAAGCAGTTCAAAATGGAGAGGATTTATTAGAGTTTATTATTGAACTTACTATGGAAGAAAAAGATATAAATTATCTTCAGCCATTATGCGAGAAAATTGCTATTGAACGTGCAGGAGCAGATGCGAATATAGGTGATTTTGTTTATAATGCAAATGTAGGAAGAAATGAGCTTTTCGAAGCGATGTGTGAATTAGATGTTAGTGCACGTGAATTGAAACCAATTATGGCCCAAATACATACTTGTTTTGACAAATTAATTTATTACACTGTTTTAAAATACTCGGAAATTATATCAAGAAATTTAGAGGAAAAACAGCAATATATTAATGAAACACATAAAGAAAGGCTGACAATTTTAGGGCAAATGTCAGCTAGTTTTGTACATGAATTTCGTAATCCGCTTACTTCCATTATGGGGTTTGTCAAATTATTAAAGGCAGACCATCCTAGTTTATCGTATTTAGATATTATTTCTCATGAATTAGACCAATTAAATTTTCGCATTTCGCAATTTTTACTCGTATCGAAAAAAGAAATGTGGACTGAATCTGAACGGTTTTGGCTAAATGATTTGTTTCAAGACATTATACAGTTCTTATATCCAAGTTTGGTCAATGCAAATGTTTCTATTGAAAAGAATTTGCCATATCCAATTCCGCTTACTGGTTATCGGAGTGAAGTGAGACAAGTATTTTTAAATATATTAATGAACTCAATTGACGCTCTTGAATCAATGAAAGAAGAACGAAAAATTATCATTGATGTATTTGAAGAAGATCAATCGATTCGGATTGTAATAAAAAATAACGGGCCAATGATTCCAGCTGAAAATGTAGAAACGATTTTTGAACCATTTGTAACTACTAAAAAGTTAGGAACTGGTATTGGGTTATTTGTATGTAAACAAATTGTAGAAAAGCATAATGGGTCCATCATGTGTCGTTCAGATAATGATTGGACAGAATTTCAAATTGCATTTCAAAAATAAACAGTCTACACCAAATGAATGGTGTAGACTGTTTTAATTCGTAAGTATAACGGCTTCTAATTTAGGATCTTTCGTTGAATAACCTAAAATTGAAATTGTATAAATAATGTTCGGTTCGACTTTGAAATCCGGTATAGTTAGTAAGACACTTTGATGATCTGCGAGTGAAACTTCTATATCCGCTGTACCAGGGCTAACTTCTAAAAAATCTGTTATTTGTTTAAAGAGTACATTTTCAAATAAATGATCGCCAGCTTTTAAACTTACATTTACAACAGGGGTATCGGGAGAAAAGTGTGCAAAGCGTATTTTTGCCTGGCCTGCTGGTAAATGAGTATTATCAAGCATAGGTTGTAATTGTAGATGATTATCACTATTTATTGCGGCAAAAGTATAAGTGTGATTTCCCATTATTGGTACTAAAGCTGAAAAGATGGGCGTTTCATTTCCAACAGGAACGATATCTATTCGGTACTTACCTTGTACTAATGTTAAATAAGGACTAAATTGTTTAAATGAAATATTTTTAATTACCTTTTGCCCGTTTACTAAAATGTCAACGGCAGGTGTATTTGAAGCAGAGTGAAAAAATCTTATGTGCGATGGTAAAGCAGCTTCTTGTGAATTTCTTTTTTCGTATGCCTGTACAAGATTCGTAAGCGCATCATAATATTTCATATATAGTTCTACATATTTTTTTGGATTATGAAATTGGTAGTAACGAGCGAGCTGTTCGTAACGTGCAGCTTCTTGTCCATATTTTTCGATTTCAGATTGAGACATGAACATTCCTCCTTTGTCATCATTAAAACTATATGCTTAGCAAGAATGAGGTTATGCGAAAAAATTGTTTTTTAAAGGAGAAAGGTTGAAAATTAATAATAAGTATTTTTTTAGGATAAGTTAAGTTTAGGTGAACGAGAGTTATAATTTTCTAGAGGATACAAAAATATATCATCCATATTGGCTGAGGAAGTGTGTATTTCGAAATGAAAAATTTGAGAGCATAACACGTGACATGTCGAAACCATGTCCTGAAACGCTTAGGAAACTAGGGATTTTTTTAATTATGGGCAAATACACATACAAAGTAATAATTGTCCTACATAAATTATAAAGGAAAGGTAGTTTGAAATTAAGGAAAGGAATGAAATCTTGGGATGGGGATATCCCGCAAGGAATTGTGAATGGAGTTATGGACGGTTTTGTGCTTTATACTGTAGGATGAATTGTGATTTTGTAATACTATTGTTTCTATTTATGTTAGCAAGTGACGGTATTAACTGATAAAAGAGCGTCGTGCCGAACTGATTAATGTGGTTAATCGGTTCTTTTTTTATTGTATAAAACGGATGGAGTTGTATGTGAAATATTGATTTCTTTAAAATAATTGCTATGCATTTAGTAGGATTAATTGTCGAGTTTTGTTTAAAAATATGCAATATAAAGTAGGAGAACAGGAAGGAGTTTAAAGGGAGTTTCGTCGAAGTTTACACAATGTCGGCATTTGAGGGAAGCTGACATTATGTTAGAAAAAAATTTAGTGAAGCGTTAATTTTATATAAGGGAGGGTTATTTGAGCGTATAGATAAGGGTTGGTCTTTAATTTAAGTTCTGAATTTTCTGTTTTTAAAATGATATTTAGCACTCATTTGTATATTTTATAATAGTTTTTTGATAAATTCACTGCTTTCGCAGAGGGTTCTTTTTTATGAAAGAAACGTCAATTTTCTTCATATATATATACAAATTGGAGAAATGGGGGAGCGCTATGCGCGATTACTTAATTAAACCACTTGTTGGTCAGCCGTATCCAATGATTTCACATGGAAAAGGTGTGTATTTGTATGATCAAAACGGAAATAAATATTTTGATGGCTCGTCAGGGGCAATTACGGCAGGTATTGGGCATGGCGTAAAGGAGATTGCGGACGTTATCAAAAAGCAAGCAGAGGAGATTGCTTTCGTTTATAGATCACAGTTTACGAGTGAACCAGCTGAAAAATTAGCGAAGAAATTAAGCGATTTAAGTGTAGGAGATTTGAACTGGAGCTTTTTTGTGAATAGTGGTACGGAAGCAAATGAAACAGCTATGAAAATTGCAATTCAACATTTTCAAGAGCGAGGTATTCAAGGGAAACATAAAATTTTGTCACGATGGATGAGTTATCACGGTATTACGATGGGAGCCTTATCAATGTCTGGGCATCCACTGCGTAGACAACGTTTCGTGTCAATTTTAGAAGATTATCCAACTATTCCAGCTCCATATTGTTTTAGATGTCCGGTACAAAAGGTATATCCAACTTGTCAGCTTGCTTGTGCGACTGAACTAGAAAGATCAATTGAAAGGATTGGGGCAGAACATATTGCGGCTTTTATTGCTGAACCGATTATTGGAGCAGCTGGAGGTGCAGTCGTTCCGCCGAAAGAATATTATAAAGTTATTAAAGACATTTGTAGTCATTACGATATTTTATTTATTGCTGATGAAGTAATGACTGGGCTTGGGCGTACTGGTGCATGGTTTGCGATGGAGCATTGGGGTGTAGAACCGGATATTATGACCCTTGGTAAAGGTTTAGGAGCTGGATACACACCGATGGCAGCGACGGTTGTAAGTGACCGTGTTATGGAGCCAATTTTACGAGGATCGCGTTCTGTTATGAGTGGACATACGTTAAGTGCAAATCCATTATCTGCAGCAACAGCTCTAGCTGTTATTGAATATATGGAGAAACATAATCTACCTGAAAAAACAGCGGAAAAGGGAGAGTATTTAATAAAAGGATTACAGAAAGTTCAGCAACAATCGACAATCATTGCTGATGTGCGTGGAAAAGGATTGCTGATTGGAGTAGAATTGCAACCGTTTACAAAAGCGTCGGAACTTATTTCGGTTGCAGCTAAAAATGGTCTTCTTTTATACCAAGCTGTTTCAGGGCAAGCAGGAAAAGAAGATAGCGCACTGCTTGTAGCACCGCCAATGACAACTACATATTCCGAGTTAGATGAATTACTTTCAATTTTTGCAAAAAGTGTTGAAGAAATGATGCAAAAAGGAGGGCATAGTATCGCATGACAACTATTACGAATACATTCAGTAAATTAAAAGAGATAGAGGAGGTAATTTCTTTATTCCACGATGATATGACATTAATGTTTGGGGGATTTGGGGGGATTGGCTCCCCTCCATCTTTAATACAGGCCATTTTAGAAAAAGGAGTTACAAATTTAAATTTAATTGGAAATGATACAGGATTTCCTGATGTAGGAATCGGTCGTCTCGTTACGAATGAAAGAGTAAAATCATTAATTACTTCTCATATTGGATCAAATCCAAATGCAGGAAGACAGCTAAACGAAGGAAGGTTACAAATTGAGTTTTCTCCTCAAGGAACATTAGCAGAGCGTATTCGCGCTGGTGGTGTAGGACTTGGTGGCGTATTAGTTGATGTAGGTGTTGATACAATTGTAGAAGAAGGAAAACGTACTGTTGAAATGAATGGTAAAACATATTTAGTTGAAACAGCATTAACTGCTGAGGTTGCGATTGTATATGCGAAAAAGGCAGATCCGTTCGGCAACCTTGTGTTTGATAAGAGCGCTCGTAACATGAACCCTCACGTTGCTATGGCCGGGGATATAACGATTGTAGAAGCAGAAGAAATCGTTCCACTGGGAAGTTTAGATCCAGAAGAAATTGTTGTCCCAGGAGTATTTGTAAATTATATCGTACCGTCGGAAGGAGTGAATTGGAAATGGGTATGGGCGTAGAAGTGAGAGATAAGATTGCTAGACGTGCAGCGAAAGAAATACAAAATGGTATGATTGTAAATTTAGGAATTGGTATACCATCGCTTGTACCGAATCATTTGCCTGACGATATAAACGTTATGTTTCATGCAGAAAATGGAATTGTAGGTATGGGACCTACGCCAAGCAAAGGAAATGAAGACGAAAATTTATGTAACGCAGCAGGATTGCCAACTTCTCTTATTACAGGAGCAAGTTATTTTGATAGTTGCACAGCGTTTGGGATGATTCGAAAAGGTTTACTAGATATAACGATTCTTGGTTCATTACAAGTAAGTGAGAATGGTGATTTAGCAAACTGGATTGTTCCAGGAAAACGCGTTCCAGGTATTGGAGGAGCAATGGATTTAGCTCAAAAAGCGAAGCGGGTCGTTGTTGTAATGAATCATGTCGATAAATACGGAAATGCAAAAATTGTTCCCGAGTGTACATTACCATTAACTTCAAAAAAATGTGTGGATTTAATTATTACGGATATGGCAGTAATGGAAGTAACGCAGGGTGGACTTATTTTACAAGAATTGATGAGCCCATACACAGTAGAAGATATAAAAAAACATACAGAAGCGGATTTTAAAATTGGCTCTAACTTACTAGTAATTGAATGAGGGGAGATGTAATATATGGAGCAATTAAAAAAACAAGTTTGTGATTATATTGAGAGTCATGAAGAAGAAAGCGTAAAATTTTTAAAACGATTAATTCAAGAAAAGAGCGTATCTGGTGATGAAAGTGGTGCGCAGGCAATTGTAATTGAAAAATTACGTGAGCTAGGTTTAGATCTTGATATATGGGAGCCTTCATTTTCAAAAATGAAAGATCATCCTTATTTTGTATCACCGCGTACAAGTTTTGCAGATAGCCCGAACATTGTGGCAACTCTTAAAGGAAGCGGCGACGGAAAATCCATGATATTAAATGGGCATATTGATGTCGTACCAGAAGGAGATGTGAATCAGTGGGACCATCACCCTTATAGTGGTGAGAAAATAGGAAATCGTATATATGGTCGTGGAACGACAGATATGAAGGGCGGCAATGTCGCACTCATGCTTGCGATGGAAGCAATTATTGAATCTCGTATTGAATTAAAAGGAGATATTTATTTTCAAAGTGTAATAGAAGAAGAAAGCGGTGGGGCAGGAACATTAGCGACTATACTACGAGGATATAAAGCGGATGGTGTCATTATTCCAGAGCCAACAAATATGAAGTTTTTCCCGAAACAACAAGGGTCCATGTGGTTTCGTCTACATGTGAAAGGGAAAGCTGCACACGGTGGGACGCGTTATGAAGGAGTAAGTGCAATTGAAAAAAGTATGTTTGTTGTAGATCATTTGAGAAAGCTGGAAGAGAAGAGAAATGAACGAATTACAGACCCATTATTTAAAGGAATCCCGATTCCGATTCCAATTAATATTGGGAAAATTGAAGGCGGGAGCTGGCCAAGTTCTGTTCCTGATTCGTTAATTTTAGAAGGAAGATGCGGTATTGCGCCGAATGAGACTATAGAGGCAGCAAAAGAAGAGTTCGAGAATTGGATCGCTGAATTAAATGATGTGGACAATTGGTTTGTTGAAAATCCTGTAGAAGTAGAATGGTTTGGAGCAAGATGGGTTCCTGGTGAACTAGAAGAAAATCATGAGCTAATTACAACACTTGAACATAACTTTGTTGAAATCGAAGGGAACAAACCGATTATTGAAGCATCTCCGTGGGGGACTGATGGAGGTTTATTTACACAAATCGCAGGTGTACCAACGATAGTATTTGGCCCAGGAGAGACGAAAGTAGCGCATTATCCAAACGAATATATAGAAGTTGATAAAATGATAGCTGCCGCAAAAATTATTGCATGTACATTACTAGATTGGTGTGAGGTGAAAAAATGAAATACTATGAATCTTTTAGAGAACAGACGAATGGCTATACAGTAGAAGGCGTTTTGGACTATTTTAATAAACGTATTCGAGTAGACCACTACACAGGAAATATTGAGAGAATCATCCAAACAATTGACGAATTAGCAGAGAAACATTCTTTCACTAAATGTATTGTTAAAGGAAAGGGAGAGCATGTTTCAACATGGCTCTCTTTCGGTTTTTTATTAGAAGCAACAATACCACATTATTTTCAAGGTCACGATGCATACTTCTTCGTGAAATTTAATAATGATGAAAGACGAAATAGTATTCATTGGGCTGAGGAAGATACCATTTTAAGCGGTGTAAAAGCAAAAGAAGTAAAGGAAAAAATAGTTCCGGAAAAATTTCTATTAAGAAAAGCGACAGAAGAGGACGCAGAAGAATTAGCAGCTGTCTTTGGAGAAGTATTTGAAGTGTATCCGACTCCTTTAAACGAAGCGAGTTATGTAAAACAAACGATGAAAGAAGACGATACAATTTACTATGTGTATGAATTCGAGGGGAAAATAATTAGTACAGCGTCTGCAGAAATGAATATAAAAGAAGGAAATGCAGAATTAACGAATTGTGCGACCTTACCCGAATATCGTAAACATGGGTTTATGAAAAGTTTATTAATTAAGTTAGAAGAAGAACTTCAAGAAAAATCGATTTTCTGTTCTTATACAATTGCTCGATCGCTTTCTTTCGGAATGAATGCAGCCTTTCATCAGTTAGGTTATACGTATACAGGAAGATTGGCGAACAATTGCTACATTTTTGATAAGTTGGAAGATATGAATATATGGGTGAAAGATTTGTCTAAATAGTACGGTGAAAATAGAACGGAATCGTCATGCTTATAATCGCACATAGGTATGCCGAAAATTCGGCATGATATTTGCTGAATTTTCGGCAAGAGGGGGGATGACATTGCTAGCAGTTTCGACACAAGAAGTCATTGAAGCGATTTTGGGCAGTATTGATGAGGCTATACACGCAGTAGATGAAAATGGTATTACAATTTTCTATAATACTGTAGCTGCAAAACACGATGGTTCAAAAATTGAAAAAGTGTTAGGTAAACATTTGTTAGAAGCGTTCCCTTCTTTATCTAGGGAAACAAGTACATTGATGAAAGTGTTAGATACAAAAAAACCAATCGTTCATCAAGTGCAGCATTATCAAAATTTAAATGGAGAAGACATTTGTACAGTAAATACGACGTTACCTATTTTTATAGATGGAAATATTGCTGGAGCTGTTGAAATTGCAAAAGATTATTCCACAGTACAAAAGCTTACGGATACAATCGTTGATTTGCAGTCGAAAATAAAGCGGTCATCTAGAAAAAAAGCAATCAAAAAGCATGTTGCATTTGAGACGATCGTGACGAATGATGCAAGGTTTAAACAGACGAAAGAATTAGCACAAAAAGTAGCCCCAACTGATGCGAATGTTTTAATATATGGGGAAACAGGAACCGGGAAAGAGTTATTTGTACAAGCAATTCATGAAGCTTCTAAACGGAAGAACAAGCCGTTTATTGCACAAAACTGTGCAGCTTTGCCAGAGTCTCTATTAGAAAGTCTATTGTTTGGAACAACGAAAGGTAGCTATACTGGGGCAATTGAACGAGCGGGATTATTTGAACTTGTAGATGGAGGGACATTGTTTTTAGATGAACTGAATTCAATGCCGCTCGATTTACAAGCGAAAATGCTACGTGTATTAGAAGATGGTGTTATTCGTCGTATTGGTGATAATAAGACGAGAAAAGTAGATGTTCGCGTTATTACCGCAATGAATCAGCCACCAGAAATATGCTTAAAAGAGAATAAAATTCGCACTGATTTATACTATCGATTAAATGTCTTTTCATTATATATTCCGCCGCTCCGTGAAAGAACTGAAGATGTATTATTATTAGCGTCTTATTTTTTGAAAGAATATAATAAAAGTTATAAAAAAGGTGTACTTCAAATGGATAAGGAAGCGAAAGAAAGATTACAAGCTTACCAGTGGCCTGGAAATGTTCGGGAACTAAAACATACAATTGAACATGCTGTCATAATTACAGAAGGGAATACGTTAACAGCTAATTGTTTACCACGTACATTTCGGAAAGAGAATCTTCCGAAGAAGAAGGGTATATTGCCTCTTAGAGAAGCACTTCATCAAACGGAAAAAGAATTAATAGATCAAGCGTTAATTGAAACGGAAGGGAATATATTACAAGCTGCAAAAATGTTAGGTATCCCTCGTCAGACGCTTCAATATAAACTGAGTAAGTACGACAAAACCGCCGAATAGTTGGCGGTTTTTGTGTGTTTGCACCAATAAAAGAGCGTTTACATATATAAAAAGTAATGAATATGATAGTATGTATGGATTTCATTCAGTGCTTAAAAATATTTTTTCGCTTATGTAATTGGGTTCTCCGTACATTTACTTATCAATAAAGTAAAGTTGGCATAACTATTGCTTATATAAAGGATGAGCGTATAAAAAGGGGGAATAGCAATGTTACATGATGTATACAAACCAAATCGTCACTGGAAGGATATCGAATTATGGAAAGATGTTACTGAAGAGCAATGGAATGATTGGGTTTGGCAATTAACGAATACGATCAAAACGTTAGATGACTTAAAGAAAGTGATTAACTTAACACCTGATGAAGAAGAGGGCGTTAAAATTTCAACGAAAACGATCCCGTTAAATATTACACCGTACTATGCTTGGTTAATGAATCCTGATGACCCACGCTGTCCGATTCGGATGCAATCTGTACCGATCTCGGAAGAGTTATATAAAACAAAATATGATTTAGAAGATCCGCTTCATGAAGATGAAGATTCACCAGTTCCAGGGTTAACACATCGTTATCCTGATCGCGTACTATTCTTAGTAACGAATCAATGTTCTATGTATTGTCGTTACTGTACACGCCGTCGTTTTAGTGGACAAATTGGAATGGGTGTGCCGAAGAAACAATTAGATGATGCAATTGCTTACATTCGTGAAACACCACAAGTACGAGATGTATTAATCTCTGGTGGTGATGGTCTTCTTATTAACGATAAAATTTTAGAATATGTATTAAAAAATTTACGAGAGATTCCGCATGTTGAGATTATTCGTATCGGAACGAGAGCGCCGGTAGTATTCCCGCAGCGTATTACAGAAAACTTATGTAACATTATTAAAAAATATCATCCAGTATGGTTAAATACACATTTCAATACATCTATTGAAATTACTGAAGAATCGAAAAAAGCATGTGAAATGTTAGCGAATGCTGGTGTTCCAGTCGGAAACCAAGCAGTAATTTTAGCTGGTATTAATGACAGTGTTCCAATTATGAAAAAACTAATGCATGACTTAGTAAAAATCCGTGTACGTCCATATTATATTTATCAATGTGACTTATCTGAAGGTATTGGTCATTTCCGTGCACCAGTTTCTAAAGGTCTTGAAATTATTGAAGGTTTACGCGGACATACGTCTGGTTATGCAGTACCAACATTCGTTGTTGATGCACCAGGAGGAGGCGGTAAAATTGCGCTTCAACCAAACTATTTAATCTCGCAAAGTGCAGATAAAGTTGTACTTCGTAACTTTGAAGGTGTTATTACAACGTATCCAGAGCCAGAAAGCTACATTCCAGGAAGAGCAGAAGGGTACTTTAAAGAAATTTATCCAAACTACGAAGAAAAACGTTCAGATGTTGGTATCGCAGGCCTTATGAGTGATAAGAAATTTAATCTTGTTCCAGATGATTTACAGCGTATGAACCGTCGTAAAGACTATGAGGATAATGAAACGCATGCAACATTAAAAGATAAACGTGATAAGCGCGACCAATTGAAAGATAAAAAATATCAAGCACAAATGGCTAAATTAGAAGAAAACGACAAAAAAACTGAGGGTGATGCAGTATGAATTGTATGTGGTGTGACAGTACAGAAGCAAAAGAAAGCTTAAATACTGTATATTGGGAATTACCAGATGGTACGAAAGCCATTGAAATCCAAGAGACACCATGCATTTCTTGTTCCTCATGTGGTATGGACTATCAATCAGATCAAACAGTGAAAGAAATAGAAGATCAATTGTTTCTAATTTATACGAAAGACTTACCAAAACAACTAACATATGAAGAATTAATGGGAAGACCACGTCTATTAAAAAGAAATTATTTCGACTTTTAACCAGCTTTTATGCTGGTTTTTTTCTTTTTTGCCTTGTATAATGTACCCAAGTTAGAAAGGTAGGGAATATTTTTGAAAAAGACATTTTACCACTATATGATGAAGCATCGTGCAGCTTTATTTAGTAATGAAATATCGAATTTAGCGGAGGCAATGTATGATGATTTAAGCTTTCCGAAGCAATCTGAAGATTACGATGAAATTAGTTCATACTTAGAATTAAGTGGAATGCTAGCAAGTATGTCTATATTTGATGAAGCGTGGGATTTATACATACAAGATAGATAAAACTATAATAACTTTTTTTTACGAGAAGCTAGTCTATTTGCTAGCTTTTTTTACGTTGTAAATAAATTTTCATATGGTGATATTTTTTATTGAAAAAATTTATGAATATACGCTTCTGTGATAAGCGTTTTTATGTAGGTTGCATATACTGTTATCAAAATCACGACGTCAAAAAAAGGAGAGATATAGATGGCAAGGAAAAAGCAACCTAAATATAACGTAGGGGACATAGTCGTGATTACGCTATATGGAACCGTTGGTAAAATCACAAATATGAAGGTTTTAGATGGAGTTTACGTATACGAAGTCAATAATCACGATGGATTTTACGTAGAGCAAACATTGCAGCACGTTACAGAGCAAGATATGAAAAAAGGTGAAACTGAGTGGATTGAATTAAACTATAATTTCACATTTGGTGATCTCGTGCAAGTAACAGGATACGATAAAGATGTGTTTCGAATTGTTGGTTTTCGTACAGAAGTATGGAGATATAAAAATGACGCATGGGAAGATACAATATATGAACTGTCACGAATTACGGATGGTGAATGGTTAGAAGCAGATGAGTCAGATTTAACGTTACTTGCCAATGCTCAAACGGCAAATGCAATTTTGAAGAAAATGAAACAAGATAAAGCAGGTATGAATAAATTAGATTTAGGAAAATTAAAGTCAATTAACAACTCGAAAAAAGTGAGTGTTAAGACAAATCGTCAAGAAATCATTGATGGATTACTTGATATTTATAACGATTATCAATTGTTATTTGATACATTTAAAGATGAAGAATACAAAATTGTTATGGATGTTGTTCATAATTATTTAGTTAAATTGACAGAGAAAAAATAGTTAACTAGAAAGAGAGAATGAATTGAACAACAACATATGCAGTATAAGGTATGCCTACAATTATTAAAAAAATAAAAAGCCATTTAATAAGAGAGTCTGCCCATTGATCTTCATGCATGAACTCTTCTTTTGTTTGTCCTACTTCTTGCTTTACCTCGTATTGATATTCCATAATTATATCCCCCTTTTTGATAGTTTGTACTACCATCGTATGCACCTTGTCCAAAGGATATGACCTATAAAAAAGAAAAACTATTTTTCTAATCTCATATACATATTTTTGAGATTTTTTCATAAAACAGAAATAAAGGAGTGATGCTCATGAAGGAAATTGAAGTCGTAATTGATACGGAAGAGATTGCGGAGTTTTTTTATGAGCAACTAATTGAAAGAGGATACGTCCCAAAACGAGAAGAAATTGAAGATCTCGCAGATATTACATTTGAGTATTTATTAGAGAAATGTATGATTGATGAAGTGTTTGATGAAGAGGATGAGTGAAAGTAACGACGGGCTTAACTCGTCGTTTTTTACTCTTTACAAACTTGTCACAAATGTAGCCAGCAATACTTGGTATAATTAAAAGAAAATTTTACTCAAGAGGTGAAGGGATGTTCAAAAAAATTATTGATTCTTTATTAGGAAAGAAAAAATATCGTTCGTATTCTAGTAGTGATTATCGCCATAGAGGTCGCTCTTATTCAAGTAGCGATTATAAACGACGTTCATCTGGTTATGGGCATCATCATTATAAAAGAAAACGTAAAAGCCGTAGCTTCTTTTCAAGTAGTTGATGAAATGGCGTCGTATACTAGCTTTATTTGATAGACCACTGCGAAAAAATACAATTGTTGTAGAACGTTATAAAATTGAATCAGTAATTGGAATGGGTAGTTATGGGGTTACATATGTCGTTAATGATTTACAAATAAATAGATATAAAGTCTTAAAACAATTAAGACAAAGTAAACAAAGATATGAGTCTGGTAGAAAATCATTTGAACAAGAGAAAATGATTTTACAAACATTAAATCATCATGCAATTCCTAGTTTATATGATCATTTCGTATGGGAGAAAAAAAGCTTTTTTGTGATGGAATATATGCCTGGTAAAAATTTTGAAGATTATATTTTCTTAGATGGACATGTATATACAGAACGTGAAGTTTTAAAAATTTTATATAAAATATTAGAAATTGTATCAGTGTTTCATAGTAAAGGTATTATTCACCGAGATTTACGCATTCCAAACATATTAATGAAAGAAAACCAAATTAGTATTATTGATTTTGGGTTGGCGAAATTGAAAGGTGAGGGTGATGAACGAGCTACAACGTATGAAGGTGAACAAGCTTTGATGCGAGAAGTTCACTTTCGTAGCGATTTTTATGCGCTTGGTCATTTCTCATTATTTTTATTATATGCAGGCTATGAATCTAATGAAAAATATGAAAAACCATGGTATGACGAATTAACTTTGGAAAATTACAACCGTGAAATGCTGATGCGTATGTTACAAATAAAAACGCCGTACTATGAGAATGTACGAGATTTAAAAAAAGATGTAGCTTTTGCTTTAGAAAGGATGGAGGATCCATGTTTCAAAAGTTTTTAGCAAGCGTTGGTATCGGTAATGCAAAAGTAGATACAGTTCTTGAAAAAGATGAGTATATTGTTGGTGAAGAGATATACGGAAAGGTTCATATAACTGGAGGTTCCGTTAGCCAACAAATTGAAAGCATTTACTTAACGCTATCAACATCGTATGTACGAGAAGTAGATGATAAAAAAGTAACAACAACATATGATTTAGAGCGAGTTCGTTTAACAGAACCTTTTTCTGTTGAGCCGAATGAAAAAAGAGAAATTCCATTTTCATTTAAAATGCCAGTTGAAACACCGCTTACTCTTGGAATGAAAACAGTTTGGGTTCACACAGGCCTTGATATTAAACGTAGTATAGATCCAAGTGATCGTGATTACATTCAAGTGTTGCCAAATGCACTATTAAATAGTGTGTTAGAAAGTGTGAATCAATTAGGTTTTACAGCGCGTCATATAGAATGTGAAGAATTACCGTATCGATTACGTAAGCAAGTTCCATTTGCACAAGAATTTGAGTTTGTTCCTGTTTCCGGACAGTATTATGGGAAATTAGATGAACTAGAATTATTAATTTTACCAAGTGCTTACGATCGCCTAGAGATTATTATGGAAGTAGACAGAAAATCTCGTGGATTAGCAGGTTTATTTGCAGAAGCACTTGATCTTGATGAGAAAGTGATGCGCTTTACAGTAACGAATGAAGATATTCCAATGATGAAAGAAACAATTAACAATTATATTTTTTAATAAACTATGCATAAAAAAGAAATGGAGAGGAAAACTAAAACAACCGCTCCATTTTTTTGCATAGTGAGGTTATGTATGTGAAACGATATCGACATTTATACTTGTTAAGTTCAACGCTACTCATTTGTTTTGTCGTATTATCACTTTCGTATCATACCGCTTGTATTGAGAAATTTGACAATATAGTCGCGCATTTTATTCGAAGTTTTCGAAACGATTATTTGACAGCCTACTTTACTTGGGTGTCGTTTATCGGTTCCAAAAGAATATATTTTCCGTTACTCATTATTCTTGTAATGTATTTTCTCGTTAGAAAAAAGTTGCTTAGTGCATTACTTCTAACAATTAATTATTATGGATCTCGTTATTTAAACAGTATGCTTAAACTATGGTACGAGCGAGCAAGACCTGATGTGTCGCAGCTTGTTACTGCAACTGGATATAGTTTTCCGAGCGGTCATACGATGAATGCTACTGCTTTTTTAGGATTTATTGCATACGTCACGATTACAGAAGAACGTATTACATTGCATAAAAAATTGTTGATTATTTTTATAGCGAGCTTTGTTGTATTATCTATTTCAGTTAGCCGAATATATCTTGGCGTTCACTATCCATCTGACATATTAGCAGGATGGGCAGCTGGCGGTAGCTGGCTCGTTTTATGCGTAATATTTCATAAAACGTTCATTAAAAAAGAACCTATGTCATAATAGGTTCTTTTTCCATTGGTTCAACATGAATGTGCGCATGATAAATGCCAAACTTTTTCCGAAGCATAGCCTCGATGTTGTCAGTAATACAATGACTTTCTCCAACATCCATACGAGCATCTACCTCAATTGTAATATCAACGTACGTTTGATTCCCGTACATACGAGCGCGAATATCTACGATGTTTTCCACGCCACCAATATGTTCAATCGCATCAGCGTACTCTTCCATCTTATCTGGATCGATTCCATCCGTTAACATATGAGAAGCTTCTACGAAAATTTCCCATGCAGTTTTACAAATAATAAGACCGACAATTAAAGCAGCAATAGGATCTAAAATAGGCATTTGGAACTGCGAACCGACAATGCCTACTACTGTACCAATACTTACGAGGGCATCTGATAAATTATCCTTTGCAGCTGCTTCTAATGATTTACTTCTTGTTCGTGCTGCAATCTTTTTCGTATACAAATACACACAGTACATAACGACAGCAGAAAATAAAGCTACCCATGCAGCAAGTACATTAGGTGCTGCTTGTTTCGGATTTAAAAAAGATTGAATGGCACTAATAACAACTTCTAATCCGACCGTTGCCATAATAAAAGAAGCAACAAGTGATGCAATTTGTTCTGCACGCGAATGCCCATATGGATGATCTGGATCACGAGGTTTCCGAGAGATTTTTAGACCAATTAATATCGCTAAAGAAGCACCGATATCGGTTAAGTTATTTAAACCGTCAGCACGTAATGCGCTAGAGAGGGTAATATAACTGATGATGATTTTCATAGAGGATAAAAATATGTAGGCCAAAATGCTGACAATCGCACCTTTATCAGCTTCTTTATGAGAAAGAGTATCCATTTTAATCACTCACCTTTCTACAAGGAATTTCTTTCTATAAATAGAGTATCAAACGAAAGTCGTGTGGGTCTATACAAACATTGTTGACGTTTTATAGCTTTTTAAGAAGTGGATAACAAAGTTTCATGAAGGAAAAATATGTTGTAAAGTGCAAAGTTAGGGTATGCAAGCGATTTAGATCTATGTATAACCGGGGAAGGAGAAGGGAGTACAAATATGTATACTTCTGACAGCTGATTTGGAAAAAATAAAAACCCTCTAGAAAATATTTTTCAGAGGGTTTTCATCTTAGTATGCTTCTAAAAACTCAGTAACTTGCTCTTCAGTTTTTGCGTTAGCACTATGTAAGTGGCCTAGCTTCTCGCCATTTTGATATACAAGTAAACTTGGAATACCCATTACTTGATACTCTTCAGCGATATTTGGGAACTCATCTTTATTAATAGAATACCATTCAAACTTATTGAACTCTTCCATTACATCTCCGATAAAGTTGTCCATACGTACACAATCTGGACACCATGTAGTAAAGAACTTAACAACTACTGGCTCCTCGCTTGCGATGATGTCTTTGAATTCCTGTTCAGATTTGATTTCTTTCATGTTAGTTTCTCCTTTTTCACTATCAATATTTTTGGTTATTTAGTTGGTGTATTTGCTGTGAAAGGAAAAATTATAACGAGAACCTTTCTTTTCGAAAAATTCGTTAGCAAATTGATCCACCGCAGTTTCTTGAAGTCCTGGTACATATGAGTAGATATCCAGTGTGATTCTACTTTTTATGTCCTAGTCTTATATGCATCTTAAATCTAGAAATGAATATTAGGAACCTCACTTTTCTTTATAAGCTTTTTCGTGAGCTGTGTCAAACTTCTGAAATTGTAAGGCTACTATTTATTAGTAAGGTAAATTGTATTCATGATAGCCATTGCTATAAAGTTCTTTTCCCCATATATTTTTATGAGGTGTTGTGAGAGAAGAGATTAAGTGGCGTTAGCGGAGTTCCAGCAACAATTACACCTAAATAAAGTAATGCAGGTAAAAGAAGCAAGGCTAACAAGAAGGGAAATTGCGGCACTGTATAGAGTGAAAGAAAAACATGATATGGAGCGAGAAAGGAATCGTAAGAACATGTTAGGAAGTATTTAGCGGTAGAAGTCAGGGGGAATGTAGATGTGATAGAAAGACAGTATTACATTATTTTTTCAAAGGGGGTAACTAGGATGTTGAAATGGGTAAAGAAATTAATTTTTTAAAATGCCCACCCTGCATTGTTTGTGAGAAACAAGAAGGTGAGCTTCCATTAAACGAAATGAATGTAGTTTGTGAAAAATGTTCCTAAATTACGCATGAACAAGACATATAAAGAGATTCCTACACCCTTTATATCTTATTCCATAAATAACAAAGCTGGTGAGCTTCTGATTCAAGAGCTATTACATGATCATTATTAATAGAGTTATTCGTATACATTTTGTTCTTTTGAATATTAAGGACCGTATAATTCACATTGTTATGTTCATTCGAAAATGTTGATTCGTTTAATAATGTTAATGTTGAGTTGATGTTATATTTATCAATTCGCTCTTTTTTTCCTTTGAAAAACAGTTTAATAAGATGTGGCTCATCATTAATGAGCAAACCGAGTTCAGGTGATGAGCGGACGATTAAATTATGTGATAACCAATGTGATTTACCTGGATCAAACCAAGAGACGTCTTTGTTTTTAATAAATTTTTTATACTGCTTTATAACATCAATGTAGTTTTGCTTTTTCTTCTGGTCAACAGTTTGTACTAATGTTTCAAAACAGTCAAAAGCTAGTTTGTTTTTATGAAATTTAATAACAGTTTCTCGTAATTGTTTCCAGTAATCAAAAACTGGGTGATATTCAGGTTGAGATTTTAAATTCTTTACAAAATTTGTTTTAGCTGCACTACTTTTCAGTGTGAAGTCTAAAAATTGTGTAAGTCCTACCTTGATTTCCGCCATGTTACACCCCCTTTCCGAACATTACTAATTCGATAGTGGAAAGGGAAATCCTGCATTTTGAAGGCGGTGAACGAGATGCTAGATGATGAAGAGTTGACGGAACAAGAACGGCTCTTTTGTTTGTATTATGTGAAATACTTTAAAGGGAAACAAGCTGTACGGAAAGTTAGGTATGTAAAGAGAAGCACGCATAGTACGAGTAGTCGATTACTTAGAAGAGAACATATAGCATTTCAGGTCAGAGAGCTTAAAGCAAAAATGGTTGAAACTATATTTGGGGAAGTAATGAGTGGGTTAAATGAGTAAATCAAGATTGCTTTTACTAATACGAAAAAAGGTCCTGTTGTTTCCAACAGGACCTTTCCTAAAATGGCAAAGAGTAACTCTTACCTTACTCTTCTCGTATATAATACATGAAAAAGATAGATGTGTATACAACAAGAAATTCCAATATAATTATTCGAATATAGTGTTTAAAAATAAAAGGGGGGATTTCAAATAAGGAATTAAATTACAAACGCTGATTTATCAGGTGATACAAATGAATTTCTATCAAATTGTAGTTAATAAAGTGATATTGAGATAATAAGATATGTAATTTTGCATACCGGATTGTAAAAGCGAACAAGGGTATAAATGATCTAAATAATACGGAAGTTGAGGGAGAGTAATACTAAAATTTTATTTGTTTTTTTACTGTAATAAATTCATTTGAATAGAAGTGAAAAATAGAGGTTTGCCTTAGTCATTTATGAAAGTCAAGAATATTTATAACCATAGGAGTAAATACACAGGTCCGATTTTTGTAATGATGGAGGGAATTGATGTGGACATAACTCAAAGCATGGCAAGAATAGTAGTTAATGGGAAAGATCTTCCGTTTCGTTTAGTTAGTACTTCTGTATGGAATCAAGGGCCTGTAAATGATTTAATTGTTTCAACAAACGAAAGAGTCGAGGATTTTTATCAATTTATGTGGTCGCAAGTACCAGTAATGCTTGCGATGTATTTTCTTCAAGGGGCAGACTTAATGAGATTTGCTAGAATTACTGGGATTAATCAAAGTGTAACGGGGGAATATATATATCATTTCTCTTGGGGATAAAACGAATATAAAGTAGCTTTATAGTTTTTAATAAATGAAATGGAAAGGAGTCAAGAGAATGTTTTATTCATATTTTGATTCTCAAGCGGGTATGCGACCAGCGTATGGTACATCAATCACGTTTAGCGGAGCACAAAGTACAGTTCAAGCTGTTCAACAAGCGTTACAAATGCAACAACAAATGCAAATGCAGCAACAAGGTATCCAGCCGTATTATTCATCCATGGAGTATTTTTATCCGATACATCACGTTGCACCGGATGGAAGCTCTTTTTTTACAATTCCATATGGAACTGTATACAATTTATAAAATTACTATTGTATGGAAAGGAATAACATGAAGGCAAGTACACTATATAAAAATAAAATAAATCCTAAGATGAGTAGTATGGGATGCAACTTGAACATATTTGACCTCCTTTAGTATATAAAGAATTTTAATACATCTTTGGTGAATTTAGAAGGAAAATATATTAGATAAATGGTGCTTGAATGGATACACGAATTTAATAGAGTAGTGAATGTCTAATAAATAAAGAAGTATTATGGGGGACACCTTGACTAGATTATTTATAAAGGACAGGTCGATTTACCCGACGTGAAATATAAAAGTGATCAGATTTATATGTACAGAATAAGGGATAAATAAAAAAAGAGCATACATAAAAAGTACGCTCTAAAGAAAGATAGGTTTTATGAGTGGATAATCTCCATACGATAATATATGTTCGGTTGATGTAAATGTGTGAAAAATCAATAAATTATCAATGAAATATCATGAAATGAGTAATCTTAGTCTATTAATAAGGTTTTGTAGTTAACCAAATTGTAAGGATTTTGTATAGAATGGATTAACAACTCGATAATAATCGTACTTCAGTTTCATATTTCGTATAGTTTGGATATTGTGTAATAGTTTGACATTTAGGTGTGGAAAGTTGATTAATTATAGAAACATTTGTAATTACTTCGTTACAAGGACCGAAAAATGTAACTTTTAATTTTGAATTTGGTGGGACTTTGAAAACAATAGGTTTTTTCTCCATGAAATCAGCTCCTATGATGCAGTATTGTATACTGCGTTTTTTGTTTAGATTATAAAGGCATATTAGTATAATATGAATCTTTAGTTGATAATGATATAAAGTTCACTACTATGCAGAGCCTGAATGTATAAATTATTAAGGGAATATTAATGAATCAAAATTTTTACATGTGTGGGCAGAGCGAAAAATGTGGTACATATTGGATAAAATAATTGGATACTAGAAGAGCATGTAACTATAGGTAGTTACATGTGTTATGAATACGTAAAGAGTCCCTTTACTGATACATAGTTTATTCAAATGAAATGAATTACATTTAGAAAACACATTGTATACACAACAACACTGTATAGTTATTCTTATATAATAATAAAAGTGAGGTATTTTGAATTGAAAAAGAAAAAGCTATTTTTAGGAACAATTATTTCATGCGTAGTACTGGCATTATCCGCATGTGGCTCTTCAGACAACGTAGTAACATCAAAAGTAGGAAATGTTACAGAGAAAGAGTTAAGTAAAGAATTAAGACAAAAATATGGAGAAAGTACTTTATACCAAATGGTGTTAAGTAAGGCGTTGCTCGATAAATATAAAGTTTCAGATGAGGAAGCAAAAAAGAAAGTAGAAGAAGCAAAAGATAAAATGGGTGAGAACTTTAAAGCGACTTTAGAACAACTTGGATTGAAAAATGAAGATGAATTAAAAGAAAAAATGAAGCCAGAAATTGCATTTGAGAAAGCGATTAAAGCGACTGTTACAGAAAAAGATGTAAAAGATAACTATAAACCAGAAATGAAGGTAAGTCACATTTTAGTAAAAGATGAAAAGACTGCTAAAGAAGTGAAAGAGAAAGTAAATAACGGAGAAGATTTTGCGGCTTTAGCGAAGCAATACTCAGAGGATACTGGTTCAAAAGAACAGGGCGGGGAAATCACTGGTTTTGCTCCAGGGCAAACGGTAAAAGAATTTGAGGAAGCTGCATATAAATTAGATGCAGGACAAGTAAGTGAACCAGTAAAAACAACTTACGGTTACCATATTATTAAAGTGACAGATAAAAAAGAATTAAAGCCATTTGATGAAGTAAAAGATTCAATTCGTAAAGATATAGAACAGCAAAGACTACAAGACACGACAGGTAAATGGAAACAACAAGTAGTCAATGAATTATTGAAAGATGCTGATATTAAGGTGAATGATAAAGAGTTTAAAAATACATTTGAATTTCTAGAAAAGAAATAATGACTGTAATTAGAAAAGGGAACCTTTAAAGGTTCCCTTTTCTAGTTAGTGTGTGAGTTATAAATAGATAGTAAGACAATACAATATTACATATAAATATTAAGAATTACAATGGAAATTTATGTAATTATTTTGAAGTAGGTTAATCATCACTTCATAGAATGTTGATATTATAATGTTTTGTTTCATCTCATTAAATATAAAACGAATTAATTAATTTTAGCCCATTATTTGTAGGCAGTAAGATTTGCGTAGGCTAATTATTAGTCAGGAATGAACAAAGATTGAGTGGATTAAAGTTTCACTTTATAGAAGTGGATAAACATAATTTGCAGAATGAAACATACAATAAGATTGAAATATATTGACGTTAAATGAAGTGAAAAGCAGAGCATTCTATTAAGATGGATGTTCTTTTTCGTATGAAATTTTAAGGTGAAGAATGAATTGTTGGATAGATAAATAAATGATGTAGGGGGAGAAAATGTGAAAGTAATTTTTCAAAGAGAAGACGGAGGGAAAATTTTTGAATCGTATGATGAAGATATAAATAACCTATTAGCTATTTTAAAAGAAACGAAAGGGATTAAGATCGGGATGGTTGAATATGAGGTATTAAAATACGAATTAGAGTATTTTCGAAACCCGAAAAAAGCAGTAACAGAGAGGGAGTTACATATAATAGTACAACCAAAATATATTTAGTAATTAGAGTGAATTATTAATGAATAGTTTTATGTAGTATATACGAAAAGAGAGTGTTTAAATTGCTCTCTTTTCATAGAAATTTATAAGGAACGAGTTTTGATTCTTTATAAATCTCATAGATTTTTTGAATTTAGGCAGGGATTTTATATTTGGGTAGATAAATGTTCATATAAGTTATTTTTATGTGAATATTGGAGGAGTAAAAATGAGTTTAGCAAGTTATATAGGGTGTAATGTAGAAATTCCATTAACGGATCCAGATTCTAATGATGTAATTGTTTTTGCGCCATGTTTTTCAGATGAAAGTATGCTTGAAATTGTACAAGAGTTTCAATTTCAAACAAGTTATACATATGAAGTTTCAACGAGTTGGGGCATTGAACTTGTTGAGTGGCAAACTGAAAGGGAGAAGAAAAAAGCTAATAGCTTTATGCACGATTATGGAAGGTTATTTAAATGATGGGGACTATTTTGAATTATTCAGTTGTTGGGTTGGTAATGAAGATAAGGAACGATTGGGAGAATTAAAATTAAAAATAAATCATTTTAATATAGATGAGATTCGTATTCCAGAAAGAACACTTGTCAGGATAGAAAAATAAATATAGAAATATAGGTGATTAGAAAAAACGACTTCTCTTTAAGTGAAGTCGTTTTTTAGTTGATACGTGAACTTCCTATTAAATGGGAAAAAGGCTCATTTGATGAAGAAAAAATAAATTCCTTCTCAAAAGAACGTAGGTTCGTGTATAATTAGAACGAATGTTCTTGTATGTGTAGATAGTATACGATTTAGAAATAAAGTGAAAATGTAATTAGTGGGTGTTCATCATCCACTAATTACATTTTCACCAATCGGCTGTTTACGGGGAGTTGATTTTCGACTTACTTTCCTTGTATGTTGTGAATTTTGAGGTGGGAGATTTCCTATCTGTTCATGCGGTGGAAATATGAGCCGAGCAATTATTAAAGAATAATCGAAGCGCAATATGTTTGAAATAGAATGGATAAATAATCGAGGAGATAGAGAAATGAATGATGTAAAGATACAAAGAGCAAAAAGAGAATGGGTTCCATTTACAGTAATGTCGGAACAGTTATTAAGTATGCGAAAGGTTATTGGGGAGAAATTTAAAGTACAAAAACCATTTTTAACAAAAGAAGCAAAAGAGGGAATTTCTGATAAATTATTAATGTCATTATTGTCTGAGAAAGAAATATTGGTGACATATTTTGAAGATGGATACATACTTACAAGCTACATGACAGTTGTACATATAAATCCGCTAAAGCGCATTGTAATGTGTACTGACGCGTTTTATAAAACTTACGTATTTAATACCACGGATATTATTGAAATAGCGTAAAGTAAGCTATGTTAGATGTGAAACAGAAAAAATGAAACGGAAAAGCAGCTAGCTTCATACTAGCTGCTAAGCCCCAGGGAAAGGGAGAAAAAGATAGGGTACTCCAAAAATCAACAATAGCTGTATAACAGCCTGATTATAGTATGGACAAATTAAAAATTCTTAAACAGGACGATGAAAAAATAGGGTTAAGCTGTACCGACTTGGTTTTGATCCGCAAGGTCAGAATCAAACGTATTAGTCGCACTCACACCATTAAAAGTATTAACAACAAAACCAACGTTGGAAGCACCAGATCCATTATAAGCCTTCGTGTTTTCTTTTGGAGAAACGTTATAGAAATCACCTAAATTAAATGAACCGTTACTATTTTGTACAACTAAATTCCCTACAACTGAGGGCATAGTTCTCACCCACTTTACAATCATTTGTTAACACTACTATATGGTCTTATAGTCCAAAGGGTTCATGTAATAAAACTTACGAAATAGTAAAACGTTTGAAGTGTAGTTTAATCCCATAATAAAAGTGTGTTAAACTGAATGTAAGGTTACGTAATTAAAAATAATAATTGTATAATCAGTATATGTGAAGATAAAGGAGGCAAAATGTAATGAATAATGTTATAAAAAAAGTAGATTTAACAGATGCAAAATCAAGTAATCTTGTTGCACTTATTTATAGCAATGAAGTTATATTGGTGGAAGAAGCATTTTGTCCAAAGGAAATAAAATTAAAGTTTAATGAAATTGCAATTTTATCGGCTATTAAAACGGCACATATAATGAAAGTATCCATCAGAAAAGAGCTTGAAGCGATTTTTCATGACACGGGTGTTTTATTGGTGAAGCATAGTGCTGAGTATGGAAACAGTCAATCTATCACTATGCATTTTGAACAATTTAAAAAGTTACAACATGAGATTGAGTATTTAAGTAAAAGTATGTAATAAGGCAAGATGAAGATTCTTTCATAGAGGTGAACAGTTCTATGTTGAAAAAATGGTTTGAAAATTTTTTAGACGAATCTCACTGTAAACATAAATATAGTTTTATTAAGATGTAGGATATGGTAGAACAGTTATTAGTGGGTAATAAAAATATCGGAAATGTAAAAGTTACTGGTTTTTATAGTGTATGGAGAGAGAAAAATACAAAACAAGGAGTTTTCAAGAGATGATGTATTTGTTGGCAATTCTTCTTCCACCTGTAGCCGTATTATTTTGCGGAAAACCATTTCAAGCAGTAATTAATTTCATATTAACATTAATATTTTGGGTTCCAGGTGTTATTCATGCGATATTAGTTGTACATGATAAAAAAGCAGATCGGCGTTTAAAAAAACAAATTCAAGCATATGATGAAATAAATAAAAAGAACAGAAGATAGCTGAGTTGTGAAATGATTTAAAAAAGAAAGGGGGACTACCTCCTTTCTTTTTTCATTCTAGTTAAGTTTAAATTTTAGTGTAGCGGTAAGAATTTTTAATATAAGTATTGTGATAATTCGTTTTGGAGTGTGCGTTTAATAAACCGGTGTAAATGTTTTCAGGAACGTTAAAGAAATCATACAGTCCATGCTTTAATTGAATGCGTAAAATCATAGAAAAAGGATTATAGCCAACAGCAACTATAGTTTTTGAAATCACGGGAGATAGTTCCATTATTACGCAACTCCTCACTTTTCATTTTTAATAATTTCTTATAGATGTTGAGGTTGTGGTGTTGAAGTCTTTATAATTAAAGAGGTATTATACTTATATGCAATATATTAAATGTTCGTTATACGTAATTATAAGGAAGTTCACACGAAGTACATATCGTTGTGCTATTTTTATTTCACCTTTGATTTATAAATAAGAAAATATTGACCATTTGAAAAAAAGGTATATTATTTATACGAGGTATTAAAATTTCACTTTTTACATTCTATGCTTAAAGGGGCAGCATTATTAGAAAAATAGAAGTGAAAATACTTAGTATAAGAAGTATTCTAAAATTTATAATCTGTGAATTAGGAAAATATTGAATGCTCCAGGTCGATATACTTTCTTAATTTAATTCATTTTAGAAAGTGACCTCAATATTTTTAAGTAAATCAACGGGAGAATTGAAAGGCAGGAGAAAGTAACATGTCAGAAAATTATCGTTCTCGAGAGGAGCGACGACAAGTTAAAAAGAAAAAACAGCCAGCTTCTAAAACACAAAAACCAAAAGGTAAAACATCATTCTTTCGCAAGTTTTTAATTACTTGTTTATTACTTGGTATTGTTGGTTTAGTGGCGGGGGTTGCTACCTTCTTCGTAATGATTAAGGACGCACCGAAACTTGAGAAAGCAAAACTTGTTAATCCGTTATCCTCAAAAATTTATGATAAAAATGGCGAGTTGGTATATGAATATGGGAAAGAGAAACGGACGAATGTTACGTATGATCAAATTCCTAAATTAGTAGAAAATGCATTTTTAGCAACAGAAGATGCACGATTTTACGAGCATAGCGGAGTAGATTTTAAAGGTACTGCACGTGCTGTTTTGGTGAGTCTTAAAGGAGATTACGGTTCACAAGGTGGAAGTACGATCACGCAGCAAGTTATTAAAAACTACTTCTTATCGATGGAAAAAACATCAAAACGTAAGGTTCAGGAAATTTATTTAGCGTATAAGCTAGAACAACAGTATTCAAAACATGAGATTTTAGAAATGTATTTAAATAAAATTAATTTAGGTAATCGTTCATATGGGATCGCAACAGCAGCACAGAACTACTACGGTAAAGAATTAAAAGAGTTAACTTTACCAGAAGTTGCGATGCTTGCAGGTTTACCAAAAGCACCGAATAACTATGATCCAACGAAGACAGAAAATATTCAAAGAGCAACAGAAAGAAGAAATGTTGTCCTAAAATTGATGAATCGACATGGTTATATTACGAAGACAGAAATGGAAGAAGCTTCGAAAGTTGAAGTGACAAAGGGACTTAAGACAGCAACGGAACTTCAAACAATGCCGCATACTGCATTTATGGATGCCGTAGTGAAAGAAGTAGAAAAAGAAATACCAGATGTTAATATTGGATCTGATGGCTTAGAAATTTATACAACATTAGACCCGAAAGCACAGGAATTTGCTGATAAGATTTTAAATGAAAATATTATTAATTATCCAAATGATAAATTCCAAGGTGCTTTCACATTTATGGATACGAAAACAGGTGAGATTCGTGCTATAGGTAGTGGTCGCGGTGAAAATAAAGCAGTATTTAAAGGGCATAATATGGCAATTGAATTAGATCGTGCAGCTGGTTCAACTATGAAGCCAATCTATGATTATGGCCCTGCAATTGAATACTTAAAATGGGCTACGTATCATCAAATTGATGACTCTCCATTTAAATATTCAACTGGACAAGAAGTTCGAAATGCGGACAGAAGTCATTTAGGATCAATTACGATGCGTGAAGCGTTAAAAATGTCGCGTAACGTCCCAGCAGTTAAAACTGCAAAAGAAGTAGGGTTTAGTAAGTCGAAGGAGTTCTCTGAGAAATTAGGTATTACACTTAGCTCAACACCGAAAGAATCTACAGCTATTGGTACAAACGAAGTATCACCAACTGAAATAGCGGGTGCTTATGCGACATTTGGTAATGGTGGTAAGTATGCAAAACCGCATTTTGTTAAGAAAGTAGTTTATCCAGACGGAAAGTCACAAAGTTTTGGACAAAAACCAAAACAAGTTATAGCTGACTCTACAGCATATATGATTACTGATATGCTTCGTTCAGTAGTGACATCAGGTACTGGTACAGCAGCAAATATAAGTTCTTTAGATGTAGCTGGAAAAACAGGTACAACAAACTATGATTCAAAACAATTAGCGAAATTTAATATTCCGGAAAGTGCAACTCGTGATAGTTGGTTTGCAGGTTATACGCCGCAATATACGATGGCAGTATGGACTGGATATATGAAAGATGGTAAAGACGAGTATATTAGTAGTAAAAATACGAAAATTGCACAGTTGATCTTTAAAGAAATGATGAGTCAGTTTGCTACTGACAAATCAAGATTTAAAATGCCAAGTAGTGTAATTCAAGAAGGTAGTGAGCTGCGTATAAAAGGTGAAAAACGTGATTCTTCTCCAAATACGAGCGTACCGGATACAACAGAAAAACCAAAACAAGATCAACAGCAAAAAACTGAAGAAGAGAAAAAGCAAGAAGAATTAAAAAAACAAGAAGAACTTAAAAAACAAGAAGAAGAAAAGAAACAAGAGGAACTGAAGAAGCAAGAAGAACAAAAGAAACTAGAAGAGCAAAAGAAACAAGAAGAAGAAAAGAAACAAAATGAACAAAATAATGGAGGGGGCCAAGGAGATACGACACCTCCAGCAAATAACGGAGGAGGCCAAGGGAATACGACACCTCCAGCAAATAACGGAGGAGGCCAAGGGAATACGACACCTCCAGCAAATAATGGAGGAGGCCAAGGAGATACGACACCTCCAGCAAATAACGGTGGAGGTCAAGGGAATACGACACCTCCAGCAAATAATGGAGGAGGCCAAGGAAATACAACTCCACCAGCGACCACACAACCAGAAACTGGCGGTAATGCAGGAGAGACCCCTGCTAATAATGGACAATAAGAAAATTTTATAAAAAATATTAAAAAGCACTTAAGATTTGTAAAAATTATAATCTTAAGTGCTTTTTTCTTTTAAATGCAGTAGCTATGAGACAATGTATTTTAAATATTAAAAGTACCATAGAAGTTTTGAAAATAAATTGAAGGAAAATGATAAAAAATTTGAGATTGAGGTAACGGAGGATAAGCGTGGCTTTGAAAGGGGGTACTACTTGGATGTGCACCATGATGCCAAAATGAGGGGGTAATTTGACCGGGAATTTGATAGTGTTGCCAAGTTGCGGGAAGTTCAATACCGACATCAGAACTAGCTGTATGAACGGCGGGAACGTGTATCCCAGGAGCCGAAGGAACTACGGCAGTTACTCTTGATGATACCCACATAAAAATATTCACTCCTAAGTTGCGATAATAAAGTAGTATATTCTTTTCACACATGTAAAGGTACAGTTAGATAGGACTTTAGGCTAAAACATACGTATAAAGTTGTAAGACCAATTTAAATTGAAGGTAGACTATTTATTATAAAAAGATACGTCTATTTACGGAGGGAAAAGGAACAAGGAAACAGTAAAATAGAGGTGTTAATTGTAAGATTTTACGTTTTTATGGAGGAATATTTATGGAACGATTATGGACGAAATCATTTATTCAAATGACTTTCGCAATGTTATTCTTATTTACAGCATTTTATTTACTTGTTCCAACGCTCCCACTTTTTATTAAAGAGATAGGTGGCAATGAATCACAAGTCGGACTTATGATGGGAATGTTTACAATAGCGGCAGTTGTAATACGACCGATTATTGGAGGGATGTTGGATCAATATGGTAGAAGACCCTTTATTATTTTGGGACTCATCTTTTTTGGGTTAACGATGTACTCTTATCATTTAGCGACGACTATTGTCCTTTTAGCTGTTTTACGTGTTATTCACGGAGTAACATGGGCTGTTTCTACAACAGCTGTTGGAACAGCGATAACTGATATTATTCCAGATTCACGCCGTGGTGAAGGTATGGGTTGGTATGGAATGGCTATGACGATTGCAATGGCAATCGGCCCAATGATTGGATTATCGGTTGTACAAAATTATTCATTTCACGGCCTTTTCTTATTAGCAACTCTTTTATCCTTTATGGCAGTCTTACTATCGTTAATGACGAAAATGCCATTCACACCACAAAAAGAAAAAGGGAAAATACAACTGTTTGAAAAATCGGTTCTATCCATTACGATAGTTGTATTCTTTTTATCATTTGCATATGGAGGCATTACGACGTTTTTACCGCTATTTGCATCGTCAATTGATGTGAATCCTGGGACATTCTTTCTTGTATATGCAATTGCTTTAACGATTGTAAGGCCAATTTCAGGAAAACTATTAGATAAGTATGGAGAAGTATTTATCATACTTCCGGCACTATGCATTACTATTATTGCAATAGTTGTATTAACGATTTCAAATGATTTAATAGGTGTAGTTATCGCAGCTACATTATATGGTGTTGGATTCGGTTCAGCACAGCCAGCATTGCAAGCGGCAATGCTTACAATTGTCGATCCGAGTAAAAGAGGAGTTGCGAACGCTTCATTTTTTACAGCGTTTGATTTAGGAATTGGGTTAGGTGCTATTTTACTTGGAGTTGTTTCACAAATGTTTGGTTATCGTATTTTATTTTCAGGGAGTGCAATTTCAGCATTAATAGCCTTAATTATTTTCGTCTTCTTTGTAAAACAACGATTAGGAAAAAAGAGTTTGCATAAACTGGGGGGAATAAAGATGAGAATTTCAATTGATCGTAAAGCTCTACAATGGTTCCAGGAAGAATTACGTATAAAGCACGGTGAATCTGTACGTTTTACTGTAAGGTACGGAGGGAATAGTTCAATTCAGCCTGGATATTCTTTAGGGATTGTTGCAGAGAAACCAGATGGGGAAATCGTGTCAGTTGAGAAGGAAGGTATTATATTTTTTGTAGATGTTGATGACCTTTGGTATTTTCAAAACTATGATTTATTTGTAAGTTATCATGAGGAAATGGAAGAAATTCAATTTAATTATGTAAAATAATAACTTTATTAAAAATGAATAAGTTTTATATAAAAATTATATTTAAGACATAGTGAAATAAATATCATATAGTAACGAGCTGTATTTATGTACAGCTCGTTTTTTTTATTTCGTAAATAAAATTAGAATAATTGTATATTTGGCGGTGTTATATGGAAAATCTTTATATCTTGTTTTTAAAAATATGCAAAGAAGTCTATTCTTTCTTTATAAAACATAAGAATTATTTTCAAAAAATTGTATTGTTACAGTAAGAAAAGTATAGGAAACTTATCATTATAAAATAAATTGAAATCTTCTAAAAACT
This sequence comes from Bacillus cereus group sp. MYBKT111-2, assembly GCF_051915205.1. NCBI lineage: Bacteria > Bacillati > Bacillota > Bacilli > Caryophanales > Bacillaceae > Bacillus > Bacillus cereus group sp. MYBKT111-2. The sequence continues at coordinate 586,088 of NZ_JBQAEG010000002.1, read as the reverse complement.
CTGATACATTGAAATAGAAATGTAGTTTCACAATATTGTAAAGGCTTACAGTTATGTGCACGAAGATCTATTAGGATTGGAGGAAATAATGATGAAAGCTGAAGAAAAATTTTCCCCGGGATTAGATGGTGTAGTGGCAGCGGAGACGAAGATTTCGTTTCTTGACACAGTGAAAGGTGAAATTGTAATTCAAGGGTATGATTTAATCGAACTCTCAAAAACAAAAGAGTACTTAGACATTGTGCACCTTTTATTGGAAGAACATCTACCGAATGCAGATGAAAAAGCAACACTTGAAAAGAAATTAAAAGAAGAATACGCGGTACCAGAAGGTGTATTCAACGTACTGAAGGCATTACCGAAAGAAACGCACCCTATGGATGGATTGCGTACAGGTGTGTCCGCATTAGCTGGTTACGATAATGATATTGAAAACCGCTCGTTAGAAGTAAACAAAAGCCGCGGATACAAATTATTGAGTAAAGTACCAAACATAGTAGCGAATAGCTATCATATTTTAAATAATGAAGAGCCAATTGAGCCACTTAAGGAATTATCATATAGCGCGAATTTCTTCTATATGTTAACAGGTAAAAAACCAACTGAACTTGAGGAGAAGATCTTTGATCGTTCCCTTGTTTTATATAGTGAACATGAAATGCCAAACTCTACATTTACAGCGCGCGTTATTGCATCTACGCAATCCGACTTATATGGTGCTTTAACAGGTGCGGTTGCATCTTTAAAAGGTAGCTTACATGGCGGTGCGAACGAAGCGGTTATGTACATGCTTTTAGAAGCTGGTAATGTTGAAAAGTTTGAAGAGTTATTACAGAAGAAACTATATAACAAAGAAAAAATTATGGGCTTTGGACACCGTGTATATATGAAGAAGATGGACCCAAGAGCACTGATGATGAAGGAAGCTTTAAAACAGTTATGTGATGTAAAAGGTGATTATACACTATATGAAATGTGTGAAGCTGGAGAAAAGATTATGGAGAAGGAAAAAGGAATTTATCCAAACCTTGATTATTATGCAGCTCCAGTATATTGGATGCTTGGTATTCCAATTCAACTATACACGCCAATCTTCTTTAGTTCTAGAACAGTAGGATTATGTGCGCACGTTATTGAGCAACATACGAACAATCGTTTGTTCCGTCCACGTGTAAATTATATTGGCGAGCGACATGTACTTAGTAAGTAAGAACAACTGGGGAGTTGTTAGCACCGCCCGCCAGATGGGTGTTTGACCGACACCCATCATTAATAATAACGAATTTTCGACAGAAAGGGAAGGATAGCATGATTAAAACAAATGAAATTAAACAAAAAGATGCATTATTAGAAGAAATTACAGATTATGTATTAAATAAAGAGGTAACAAGTGCAGAAGCATTCAGTACTGCTCGTTACGTATTACTTGATACACTTGGATGCGGAATTTTAGCGTTACAATATCCAGAGTGTACGAAATTATTAGGACCAGTTGTACCAGGAACAATCGTGCCAAATGGTACACGAGTACCAGGTACGTCTTATGTACTAGATCCAGTAAAAGGTGCATTTAATATCGGATGTATGATCCGTTGGTTAGACTATAACGATACTTGGCTTGCAGCAGAGTGGGGACATCCATCTGATAACTTAGGAGGAATTTTAGCAGTTGCAGATTATATTAGCCGTGTTCGTATTTCAGAAGGAAAAGAACCGTTAAAAGTACGTGAAGTATTAGAAATGATGATTAAAGCTCATGAAATTCAAGGTGTACTTGCTTTAGAAAATAGCTTAAACCGCGTTGGCCTTGACCACGTATTATATGTAAAAGTAGCAACAACTGCAGTAGTTGCGAAAATGCTTGGCGGAACACGTGAAGAAATCTTTAATGCATTATCACATGCGTGGATTGATAATTCTAGTCTTCGTACATATCGTCATGCTCCAAATACGGGATCACGTAAATCATGGGCAGCAGGTGATGCAACGAGCCGCGGTGTTCATCTTGCAATGACTGCTCTAAAAGGTGAAATGGGTTACCCTACAGCATTATCTGCACCGGGCTGGGGATTCCAAGATGTATTATTCAATAAACAAGAATTAAAATTAGCAAGACCATTAGATTCTTATGTAATGGAAAATGTATTATTTAAAGTTTCATATCCAGCAGAATTCCATGCACAAACAGCTGCAGAATGTGCTGTGAAATTACATCCAGAAATTAAAGGAAAATTAGATGAAATTGACCGTATTACAATTACAACGCACGAATCAGCAATTCGTATTATTGATAAAGAAGGTCCATTAAATAACCCAGCGGATCGTGATCATTGCTTACAATACATTACGGCAATTGGTTTATTAAAAGGGGATATCGTTGCGGATGATTATGAGGATGCAGTAGCAAATGATCCACGTGTAGATGAATTACGTAATAAGATGGTTGTTGTTGAAAACAAACAGTACAGTTTAGATTACCTTGACCCGAACAAGCGCTCAATCGCCAACGCTGTTCAAGTTCATTTCAAGGATGGTACTGTAACAGAGAGCGTGGAATGTGAATATCCACTTGGACACCGTTTCCGTAGAGACGAAGCGATTCCAAAAGTTGTTCAAAAATTCACTGCGAATATGGCAGGTCATTATTCTAATAAGCAACAAGAACAAATTCATGAAGTTTGTTTAAATGAAGAAAAACTAGAAAATATGAATGTAAACGAATTTGTAGATCTATTCTTAATTTAATAATAGGGGGAATCTAGAATGGCTTGGGTTGTGGATAAACAGTCAACACAAGAAGAGCTTGCGAATCGCTTCCGAGCTTTAGTAGAAGCAAATGAAATTTTACAAATTCCAGGTGCTCATGATGCAATGGCAGCTCTTGTTGCGAAAAATACAGGTTTTTCAGCTCTTTATTTATCGGGAGCTGCTTATACTGCAAGTAAAGGGCTACCGGATTTAGGAATCGTAACGTCTACTGAAGTAGCAGAGAGAGCAAGAGATTTAGTAAGAGCTACAGATTTACCTGTTCTTGTTGACATTGATACAGGGTTTGGTGGTGTATTAAATGTAGCGAGAACTGCTGTAGAAATGGTGGAAGCGAAAGTAGCAGCTGTCCAAATTGAAGATCAGCAATTACCAAAGAAATGTGGACATTTAAATGGTAAGAAACTCGTTACGACAGAAGAATTAGTTCAAAAAATTAAAGCGATTAAAGAAGTTGCGCCGAGCTTATATATTGTAGCGCGCACAGATGCTCGTGGTGTAGAAGGATTAGATGAAGCAATTGAAAGAGCGAATGCATATGTAAAAGCAGGTGCAGACGCAATTTTCCCAGAAGCGCTACAATCAGAAGAGGAATTCCGTCTATTTAATAGCAAGGTAAATGCACCTTTATTAGCGAATATGACTGAATTCGGAAAAACACCGTATTATAGTGCAGAAGAATTTGCGAATATGGGCTTCCAAATGGTTATTTATCCTGTAACTTCACTTCGTGTTGCAGCGAAAGCGTATGAGAATGTGTTTACTTTAATTAAGGAAACAGGTTCTCAAAAAGATGCACTTTCTAATATGCAAACGAGAAGTGAGTTATATGAAACAATTTCATATCATGACTTTGAAGAGTTAGATACTGGAATTGCAAAAACAGTATTATCAGAGGATCAATAGATAAAACAACTAAGGCGATGAGAATACATCTTTAGCAAGACGAACTGCTTGATGTGAAAATTCATCGCCTTCTGTTTTCAAAAATAAGATATTCCACTCATCGTAGACGAGCATATGTAGTAGTAAGTAAGGCCGAAATGATAGGGGGATTCAGATGGAGAAAACGAAGTTACCGTGGGATGAATTTTTTTCACTTAATAAAGATGTGAATCATGCTTTCTTTACGCCAGAAGATTTTTCAGGAGATGAAGATTTAATCGCAAAAACGACAGAACAATTCGTTAAACAAGAAATTGTTCCACAAATGGAGAATATTGAACAACATAACTATAAAGTTTCTCGTCAATTGTTTGAGAAAGCTGGAGAACTTGGATTATTAAGTATCGAGGTACCAGAAGAATATGGCGGATTTGAATTAGGAAAGGCAGTTTCAGGGCTTGTAGCAGAAAAAATGGGATACGCTGGTGCATTTAGCGTTTCATTTAATATACACGCAGGTGTAGGTACATTGCCTTACATATATTACGGAACGAAAGAACAAAAAGAAAAATATTTGCCGAAAATTGCATCAGGAGAATGGATTGGGGCTTATGCTTTAACTGAACCAAATGCTGGTTCTGATGCTTTAAGTGCAAAAACGAGTGCAGTATTAAATGAAGATGGTACTGCTTGGAAGTTAAATGGTGAGAAGCAGTGGATTACAAATGCTCATATGGCAGATGTATACGTTGTTTTTGCGAAGACAAATAAAGGAATGACAGCGTTTATTGTCGAAAGAACATGTGAAGGTGTATCTATTGGGCTAGAAGAAAAGAAAATGGGGATTAAAGGTTCTTCAACAGCGACGCTTATTTTAGAAGATGTTGTCATCCCTGCAGAAAATGTTTTAGGGGAAGTTGGGAAAGGGCATCATGTAGCTCTTAACATTCTTAACTTTGCTAGATTAAAACTTGCCTTTGGAAATATTGGAACAGCAAAGCAAGCAATTGGATTGTCCGTTCAATATGGAAAAGAACGTAAACAGTTTCAAACGGAATTAGTAGACTTTACGATGATTCAAGAGAAAATTGCAAATATGATCATTGCTACATATGGAGCAGAAAGTGCAGCGTATCGTACAGCAGGTGTAATTGATGAAGCAATTCATGAGAGCGATGAAGATCTTATGAAGAAAATGTCTCAATTTGCAATTGAATGTGCACTGAATAAAGTAAATGCTTCTGAAACACTTGGTCATATCGTAGATGAAGCTGTACAAATTCATGGTGGTTACGGTTATATGCAAGAGTATGAAGTAGAACGATTATACCGTGATGCTAGAATTAGTCGTATTTTTGAAGGGACGAACGAAATTAATAGATTAACAGTTGCCAAAATGTTAATGAAGCAAATGGAACAAATTGAAGATACTGAAATAGAGATTGATGTAGAAAATGTCGAAAGAAACCATCGTTACATTTTATTAGCGAAAAAATTGTTGAAACAATCTTTGAAAACGCTCTCTAAAACTCCAGGTTTAAAAATTGATCAAGAGCAAGAATATTCACGTGTATTATCAAATATGTTAACGGACGTGTACGTCATGGAATCAGCATTTTTACGTACGAGTAAAGCAATTAGTAAAAATGGTGAAGAGAAAGAACGTACGAAACAAATGATAACTGACGTTATTTGTGAAGAAGGCTATCGCAAAGTAGAAGAAGCGGCGATTTCTATACTTTCAGCGGCTGTTACAGAAGAACAAGATAGACACGTAATTTTAGCTGAAATTCGTCAATTATTAGTACCTTTATATACGAACGTATTTACAAAAAAGAGAGAAGTTGCGAAAGCTATTATAAATCGTGGAAAGTATATTGTGTAAATAGGAGGAAAGCGATATGAAAAAGATTGGTTTTATCGGCTTAGGTAACATGGGTCTTCCGATGTCTAAAAATTTAGTTAAATCAAGTTACACAGTATATGGAGTGGATTTAAATAAAGATGCTGAAGCTTCCTTTGAAAAAGAAGGAGGAATTATTGGCTTATCAATCTCAAAATTAGCAGAGACATGCGATGTGATTTTTACAAGTTTACCTTCACCTCGTGCTGTTGAAGCGGTGTATTTTGGACAAGAAGGATTATTTGAAAATAGTCATTCGAATATAGTTTTAATTGATACAAGTACTGTATCTCCACAGTTAAACAAACAGTTAGAGGAAGCGGCAAAAGAAAAGAAAGTAGACTTTTTAGCGGCCCCTGTAAGTGGTGGGGTAATTGGAGCCGAAAACCGTACATTAACGTTTATGGTCGGTGGATCAAAAGAGGTATATGAAAAAACGGAATCTATCATGGGTGTATTAGGTGCAAACATCTTCCATGTTAGTGAGCAAATTGATAGTGGGACAACTGTTAAATTAATTAATAACCTATTAATAGGTTTTTATACAGCTGGTGTAAGTGAAGCATTAACATTAGCGAAAAAGAACAATATGGATTTAGATAAAATGTTTGATATTTTAAATGTAAGTTACGGCCAAAGTAGAATTTATGAGCGCAATTATAAAAGTTTTATTGCATCAGAAAACTACGAGCCAGGTTTTACTGTAAATTTATTAAAGAAAGATTTGGGGTTTGCAGTAGATTTAGCGAAAGAAAGTGAACTTCACTTACCAGTAAGCGAAATGCTATTAAATGTATATGAAGAAGCAAGTGAAGCTGGGTATGGTGAAAACGATATGGCTGCTTTATATAAGAAAGTTAGTGAACAATTAATTTCTAATCAAAAATAATAGATTTATAAACATCATAAAAAAGGAGAGAATATAATGATTACAACTGAAATTAAACGAGTAAAAAATCATATTAATGGTGAGTGGGTAGAATCTACTGGTACAGAAGTAGAAGCAGTTCCAAATCCGGCGACTGGAAAAATTATCGCTTACGTTCCGCTATCTCCGAAAGAAGATGTTGAAAAAGCTGTTGAAGCCGCAAAAGCAGCATACGAAACATGGTCTAAAGTACCAGTTCCGAATCGTTCAAGACAATTGTATAAATATTTACAGCTTTTACAAGAAAACAAAGAAGAACTTGCAAAAATCATTACGCTAGAAAATGGTAAAACATTAACGGATGCAACTGGTGAAGTGCAGCGTGGTATTGAAGCAGTAGAACTTGCGACGTCAGCACCAAATTTAATGATGGGACAAGCACTTCCGAATATTGCTAGCGGCATTGATGGATCAATTTGGCGCTACCCAATCGGAGTTGTCGCTGGTATTACACCGTTTAACTTCCCGATGATGATTCCATTATGGATGTTCCCACTTGCAATTGCTTGCGGTAATACATTCGTATTAAAAACATCTGAAAGAACGCCACTTTTAGCAGAGCGACTTGTAGAGTTATTCTATGAAGCTGGCTTCCCGAAAGGCGTATTAAATTTAGTGCAAGGCGGAAAAGATGTTGTAAATAGCATTTTAGAAAATAAAGATATTCAAGCTGTTTCGTTCGTTGGATCTGAGCCGGTAGCTCGTTACGTATATGAAACAGGTACGAAACACGGAAAACGTGTACAAGCGTTAGCTGGTGCGAAAAACCATGCGATTGTTATGCCAGATTGCAATCTTGAGAAAACAGTACAAGGTGTAATTGGATCTGCATTTGCAAGTAGCGGAGAGCGCTGCATGGCATGTTCAGTAGTAGCAGTAGTTGATGAAATTGCGGATGAATTCATCGACGTACTAGTAGCAGAGACGAAGAAGTTAAAAGTAGGTGACGGTTTCCACGAAGATAATTATGTTGGACCATTAATTCGTGAATCTCATAAAGAGCGTGTATTAGGCTATATTAACAGTGGTGTAGCAGATGGAGCTACTTTATTAGTAGATGGCCGTAAAATTAAGGAAGAAGTTGGAGAAGGTTACTTTGTAGGTGCGACAATCTTTGATGGTGTAAATCAAGAAATGAAAATTTGGCAAGATGAGATTTTTGCTCCAGTATTAAGCATTGTACGTGTTAAAGATTTAGAAGAAGGTATTAAACTAACAAATCAATCTAAATTTGCAAATGGTGCGGTTATTTATACATCAAACGGTAAACATGCGCAAACGTTCCGTGATAACATCGATGCGGGTATGATCGGTGTAAACGTAAACGTTCCAGCACCAATGGCATTCTTCGCATTCGCTGGAAATAAAGCTTCATTCTTTGGTGATTTAGGTACAAATGGTACAGATGGCGTTCAATTTTATACACGTAAAAAAGTTGTAACTGAGCGCTGGTTTTAATATAATGTAGACAACCAAATCAGTTATTAAAAGAAAACCACCACTATGAAATAGTGGTGGTTTTCTTCTTGTTAATTGCTTTTTTCAAAAGCTAGTTTAATACCAAAACCAATTAAGACAATTCCCGTTAATCCTTGAATATAACGTTGCGTCTTCGGTTTCTTCATAAAAGCACTAATTTTATCAATTAAAAATATATAAAAAGCGAACCAAATAACTGTTAAAACGAGATAAGTAAGGCCCATTACGAGAAGTTGGATAAACGTATTATGATTTGGATTTAAAAATTGCGGTAAAAACGTTAAAAAGAAAACTGCAACTTTAGGGTTTAATAAATTCGTAAGAAACCCTTGGCGAAAGCAAGAAGTGTGTTCATCTTCATTATTCAAAGGTAAGTCGTTCGTATCAACGCCTTCTTTATTTCTTACTGCTAAAAGGGCTTTAATACCAATATAAATTAAATATAGAGCTCCAACGTACTTGAAAATAGAGAATAAAAGAGCTGACTTTACAATAAGTGCGGATAGTCCGATTACTGCAGCTAACGTATGAATCAAAAGTGCAATACATGTGCCGAACACTGTCTTTACTCCGCCCGCCTTACCAGCAACTAATGTATTTTTCGTGGCCATTGCTGTATCTGGACCGGGTAAAATAATAAGACAAATAGACATAATGATGAAAAGAAAAAAATTTTCAATCATAGTCGCTCCTCCTTTTTTATTTTTAGAATATTTGATTAAAAATAGTGTAGCACATAATTCGATTTAATAAAATTAAATTTTATTAAAATTTATTAAATAGGAAAAAGGCTATATAGGCGTGTAATTATACGACTATATAGCCTCAATTTAATCCCGTATGAAAGGGCGATTGCTTCTACTAATAATAAGAGGGAGATAAACCCTACTTATTAAATTCTCACTTTACGCATTAAGTAAGTTAAAGAACCGGTTTACATCTTCTTCTGAAACATCACTTAACTGCTTATATTTATAATTTGGGTTTTGATCTTTATCAACGACAACAGAGCGTACTCCTTCAAAGAAATCTTCATGTCTCATGAAGTTTTTAGCAAGTACAAGGTCAGTAGCGAAACATTCTTCAACGGACTTATCTTGTCCATCAATAAACTGTTTTAATGTTACTTTTAGTGAAATAGGAGATTTTGATAATAACGTTTCTTTCGTTTGTAAAGCAAAGGAACTTTGATCTTTCTCTAATGAATGGATAATTTCTTCAATTGTATCGAATGCAAAATGTGAATTAATTTCTTCTAATGAAGGGGAAAGCTTGCTTTCTAAGTTTGGAGCAGTTGCAAATGTACGAATGACTTCTTTTAAATGAGTATGTACATCATCTTCTTTATGCCAATTTACACTTTCAAGTTCAGTAAGAAACTCTGGTAATGAATCAGATGTCATAAAGTAATCAGCAGCGTTTATAAATAATACGTCAGAAGCTTTTAAAATAGATGCTGTTAAAGCAACATATCGGCCAGCATACCCTGGAGCTTTATTTAAGAAATAAGCAGCACCGACGTCTGGGAAGAAGCCAATATTCATCTCTGGCATTGCCCATTTCGTACGCTCAGTTACAATTCGGTATTTTGCACCATTTGTAAGACCGACACCACCACCCATTACAATTCCATCTAAACAAGCGATAATCGGTTTTTTATATTGATAAATATATGTATCAATTTCATACTCTTCTTCAAAGAAACGTTCCGCATGCTGCAATGCAGCTTCATTTGAACGTGCTTCATAAAGAGTTTTAATGTCGCCACCTGCACAAAAACCTTTTGTGCCAGCTCCTTTTAATACGATAAGCGCAATTCGCTCATCATTTTCCCACTCTTTCAGTTTTTGCCCAATTGGTTGCAACATGTCATAAGATAAAGAATTAAGTGCTTTTGGGCGGTTTAAAGTAATTGATGCAACGCCGTTTTCGCTAACAGAAAATAAAACGTGTTCAGTCATAATTCATCCTCCCTTACATATCTTCTTATTCTTAATTCTTTATACGTACTGAAATGTCCTTTATAAATTTTGTCTAAAGTTGGCGGTATATGTTAATTTATCCACTGCATATTTTGACGAGTTATATTTGCAGGATTTTGGAGGTTGAAAATGAATATTACAACATTACTGTAATTGTAATTATTTGAAGTTACCATGATAAACACGCTATTATATATGTGTAAATTGTACATAATCACTTCGAAAAGAGTATTTGAAGTGATTATAATGAAAGAAAAATTGCTTTTCATTAGAAATAGAGAAAGGAGAAATCGGAATGCCAGTACCTTTACTATTGTCGGTGATTATTTTGTCTTCTTTAATGATAGGGATAACGCAATATTTTCATCATACAGATACGACAGAGGAAGTGAAGGATAAAGTACGACTTGTATTTCCGATTTTTATCATATCTATTTCTTTTTGCATTTTATTAAATAAAGATGGGTACATTGTTGCAGTATTTTCATTTTTTGTAGCGATTGTTTTCATTACAGTTTTATATTATGTAATGAAAGAATTTATCCAAAAATAAAGATGTCATATGAGACATTTTTATTTTTGGAAAGAATAAAATTTCACATACCGTATTATATGTGAAATTAAAAAAACATATCGCAATAGAAAAGTATGTACTTTACCGTGTATGTACTTGTCAATCTTGCATAGCCAATATACTATTAATAGTGTAGAGATTAGAAAAAGGGGTTGTATCTATCATGAAATTTGAGATGCACACAAAAATTATTTCAAATGAAAAAGAAGTAAGATTACATATAGAAGAAAACATATTTCAATTAAAATTGGATGGTTATCACTTATTTACAGTTCAAGAAATATTACCTTTATATAAATCAAATGAAGAAAGAATCGGTAGTGCAATGATACAAAAGTTAGAATGGGAGAACGGAAAAACTACAATAAACTATCAACTTGTATCACTAAATTCAGTAAATTAAAAGGAGCAGGAAACCATGAAGTTATTTCATACAGCCGATTGGCATTTAGGAAAGCTTGTTCATGGCGTGTATATGACTGAAGATCAAAAGATTGTATTAGATCAGTTTGTACAAGCTGTTGAAGAAGAAAAACCAGATGCCGTAATTATTGCAGGGGATTTATATGACCGAGCAATTCCACCTACAGAAGCAGTAGACTTATTAAATGATGTGCTGCAAAAAATAGTGATTGATTTACAAACGCCAGTTATTGCAGTTGCAGGAAACCATGATAGTCCAGATCGTATTCATTTTGGAAGTAGTTTAATGAAGAAACAAGGATTATTTATTGTGGGGCAATTTCAATTTCCATATGAGCCAATTATATTAAATGATGAATATGGGGAGGTTCACTTCCATCTCGTTCCATATGCGGATCCAAGTATAGTGAGACATGTATTGAAAAACGAAGACGTACGTTCTCATGATGATGCGATGCGTATTTTTATGAATGAGCTTTCTGAAACGATGGATAAAGAAGCGAGACATGTATTTGTTGGTCATGCATTTGTAACTTCTGCTGGAGAAGCAGAAGAGAATACTAGTGATGCCGAACGACCGCTTTCAATTGGTGGTGCTGAATACGTAAATAGTCATTATTTTGATAAGTTTCATTACACAGCGCTTGGACATTTACATCAAGCGCATTTCGTACGTAATGAAACAATTCGATATTCAGGTTCGCCACTTGCCTATTCTATTTCTGAAGAAAAACATAAAAAAGGATATTATATTGTGGAATTGGACGAGCAAGGTGAAGCAACAATTGAAAAAAGGTTACTTACACCACGCCGTAAAATGCGAACAGTAGAAGCGAAAATAGATGAATTGTTACAACATCCAGTAAGTGAAGATTACGTGTTTGTAAAATTATTAGATGAAAATCCTGTCTTGCAGCCAATGGAAAAAATACGCTCTGTTTATCCAAATGCAATGCATGTTGAAAGAGCCATTCAAAGACGAGAGTTCACTGAGTCAAATGAAGTAACTGTTTCAAGACATAAAACGGATGATTTATCACTATTAAAAGCTTTTTATAAAGAAATGAAAGGCTTAGATTTATCAGAAGAGAAAGAACGTCTATTTGTAGAAGTATTACAAACAGTGCAAGAACGGGAAGGTGAACGAGGATGAGACCGATTCAGCTTATTATGACGGCATTTGGCCCGTATAAACAGAAAGAAGTAATTGATTTTGACGATTTGGGAGAGCATCGTATTTTCGCTATTTCGGGGAACACGGGCGCTGGAAAGACAACAATTTTTGATGCGATTTGTTATGTGTTATATGGTGAGGCAAGTGGAGAAGAACGAAGTGATACGAGCATGCTCCGCAGTCAATTTGCTGATGATAATGTGTATACAAGCGTAGAATTAACCTTTCAGTTAAAAGGGAAACGTTATGAAATAAAACGACAACTGGGACATAAAAAACAAGGGAACAAGACGATTACGGGACATGCAGTAGAATTATATGAAGTAATTGATGAAGAGAAGATTCCGGCTGTTGATCGTTTCCATGTAACGGATGTAAATAAAAAAGTAGAAGATTTAATTGGTTTAAGTAAACATCAATTTAGCCAAATTGTTATGTTACCGCAAGGGGAATTCCGAAAACTATTAACATCTGAGACAGAAAACAAAGAAGAGATTTTGCGTCGTATTTTTAAAACAGATCGTTATAAGTTAATGCGTGAGTTACTTGATCAAAAACGAAAACAATGGAAAGACGTCTTACAAGAAAAACAAAAAGAGCGAGAGCTACATTTTCGTAATGTTTTTAAATTACCGATCCGAGATGGAGCATTATTAGAGACATTAGTGGAACAAGACCATGTAAATACGCATCAAGTAGTAGAGGCATTAGAACAAGAGACAGCTGCGTATAAGGCAGAGGTGGAGCAATTACAAGTAGAACAAGATATTCAAACGAAGCAATTAAAGGATGCTGAAACACGTTTTCATGCAGCGAAGTCTGTAAATGAGAAATTTATAGATTTACAACAAAAGAATGAGAAATATAATACTTTACAAGAAAAACGTTCAGTAATTGAAATGAAAGAACTATCTTTTAAGCGTGCGGAACAAGCGAAGCGCTTATTACCATTTGAACAGTGGTATGAAGAAGCAATGCAAAATGAGCAGAAAGCTGAAAGTTTGTTAAAACAAATTATCGCTAAAAAAGAAAATATAATGAATAATTTTGAACTTGCTCAGGAGAAATATGAAGCAGTAAAGAATAAAGAACCTGAGAGAGAAAATGCAAAAAAACTTGTTCAAAGATTAGAAGAGTTACAACCGATTATTGCATCGTTAGCTGAGAAACAGTTGAATTTACAAAATGCAGAAATTCAACTAGGAAAATTAAAAGAAAGTATGCAAAACTTAGATCGACAATTAGAAGAGCATACAAATCAAAAACAGCTAATGTCTGGTGAATTACAGCAATTAGAGCGAGCGCTTGAACGATATATAGATAAAGTAGAAGAACTAACGAATATGCGAGAAGATGCAAAAGTTTTAAAGCAAGCATATGACGTATGGCAAGAAAAACAAAAATTCGAGCAAGAAAAAGAAACTGCATTTATTAAGATGCAAGAGACAGTTCGTGCATATGAGAATATGGAACGTCGCTGGTTAAGTGAACAAGCTGGTATATTAGCTCTTCATCTACATGATGGTGAATCTTGTCCAGTATGTGGCAGCACGAACCATCCGAAAAAAGCTTCAGAGCAAAGTGATGCCATCAATGAAAAAGAGTTAAATGATTTAAGAGACAAGAAGAATCTTGCTGAAAAATTACATGTTCAGTTAGAGGAGAAATGGAATTTCTATCATCTTCAATATGAACAAGTAATAGAAGAGGTTAAGAAGCGGGGCTATCGCTCAGAAGAATTAGCTGAAACATATAGTGCGCTTGTTCAAAAAGGAAAACAATTAGCAACTGAAGTGAATACGTTAAAAGCAAGTGAAGAAACGCGTAAGCAAACAGCTGTGAAAATAAAAAGCATAGAAGAAAAAGTAGATGCACTTCAGAAACAAAAACATGAGGTAGAAACAGAACAGCACCGTATAGAAATGGATTGTATGCAGCTTCGTACGTCATATGAACATGATAAGAAAAACATTCCTGAAAACTTACAAACAGTCCAAGCTTGGAAAGTCCAGTTTGACCAAGCTATGCATGAGCTCAAATTAATGGAGGACGAATGGAAGAAAGTGCAGGAGGCGTATCAACATTGGCAAAATGAAAATATACGTATTCAAGCAGAACAGGAAGGTGCTTCTAATCAATTTGAAAGTGCAAAATCGAAGAAAGAAGAGACTTTCACGCGCTTTATGAAAGAGCTTGAACAGAGTGGATTTACAGATCAAATTACGTATAAAGAAGCGAAATTAAGTGATGTCGAGATGGATATGTTACAAAAAGAAATTCAAAGCTATTATTCATCTCTTGAAGTACTTGCAAAACAAATTGAAGAGTTACATGCTGAATTAAAAGATAAAGAGTATATGGATATTACGGCGTTAGGTGAACATATAAAAGATCTAGAAATTAACCTTGATATCATTAAAGAAAAACGTCAACGTTCGCAAAATGCGGTAACATATATTTCTGATTTACATGAAAATATTAGACGTATTGATGAGCAAATTCATGAGGAAGAAAAAGCTTTCCAAGAACTTGTTGACTTATATGAAGTAATGAAAGGTGATAACGAAAGCCGTATTTCATTTGAACGTTACATCTTAATTGAGTATTTAGAACAAATTGTTCAAATCGCAAACGAACGATTACGTAAATTATCAAATGGACAATTTTATTTAAAACGAAGTGAACGAGTTGAAAAGAGAAATCGCCAAAGTGGATTAGGTTTAGATGTATACGACGCATATACTGGCCAAACACGCGATGTAAAAACTCTATCTGGCGGCGAGAAATTTAATGCATCGCTATGTTTAGCGCTCGGAATGGCAGACGTCATTCAAGCGTATGAAGGTGGTATTTCCATCGAAACGATGTTTATCGACGAAGGATTCGGTTCATTAGATGAGGAGTCATTAACAAAAGCGGTTGACGCATTAATTGACTTACAAAAATCAGGTCGATTTATTGGTGTAATCTCACACGTTCAAGAGCTAAAAAACGCAATGCCAGCTGTATTAGAAATAACGAAGCAGAAGGATGGGTGTAGTCAGACACGGTTTGTGGTGAAGTAAGTTCAATTGTAATTCATATTATTTGCGATTCTTTAGTATAGAACTTTTGATAAAATAAAGGGGCTGTCTCATAAGTCTCTTTCGAAGTAATATCACATGAAATCGAAAAGGCAGAAATGTTATAAAATCAACATTTCTGCCTTTCACTTTTTATACGATTTTGGCTAAAAAGCATCTTTTGGGACAGCCTCTTTATTTGTTATTCAAAATTAGATAATTCACCTATGAGTTATCTGTAGAAGACGGCGTATTTTCCAAACGATTATAAGCTTTAAAAGCCGAAATTGCCGAGATAACACCGCCTACTAAAAATAAAGCCGATCCACCGACCAAAATGATACGACTGACATATGTTTCGCGCGCTTCTTCAACTTCTTCTTGTAACATTGTAGGCATTTGAATTCCCCCTAAATAACATTTATTTTGTAGATAGTATATACAAACGCCTAAAATATGTTAAAATCACTGGATAGTGTTAGGAGGAAATATGTAGTTAGATGTGAATTATTTGAAAAATCTTCATTATAAATTTATGCTAACTTCACATAGAGCACATATTAACATTGTATTATGTATATGTACCAAATAAATAAAGTGAATTGTATTTCGTTCTGTTTTTAAAAATTAAAAATTCTATTATTTTTATATAAAGGTTTCACATCGGAGTTTTAAATATTTTGGAAATAGATCTAAATAAAAGGAATTCATATAAAAGGGGAATGTCTTATGACAACATATACGAGTGAAATGAGAAAAAGTTTAGTTTCAGAAGAAGATGTAGATATTTTAAAAATTATGGCGCACCCAATCCGATTACAAATTGTAAATGAATTAAGCACGAGAAAAACTTGTAACGTAACACAACTAACAGAATTACTAAATATTCCACAATCGACTGTTTCGCAACATTTATCAAAAATGAAAGGTAAAGTGTTACGAGCTGAGAGAAGAGGTTTAGAAATTTATTATCATATTAATAATTTAAAAGCGAGTAAGATTGTAAGTGTTTTAGGATATATAAACTAATGAAGTATTTTCATATAAAATAGCCGCTGCTGGTGAGCAGGGGCTATTTTGTGTTGTTCTATCCCGCGTTAACCGACAGTAAAACTCCCACCTCAAAATTCAGTTGGAGCAAAGAAGTTAGGTGGGAGTCGGGCTGTCCGTAAACGTCCGATTGGTTCAACTAATAATCAGTGGGGGATGAACAAAACCCCCACTGATTAAAGTTTCACTTTATGTATTCGTATTTAATATTTTATAGTTTTTATGATTTACAATTGTTCGTTCAAATTCAAAAGTACCACCGCTTACATTTGTAATTTCAACTAAGACCGATTCAGTATAAAGTTTTAGTACAGATCCTGTAATCTTTAAATTGTTTCGTTGAAAAAGTATAGTATCCCCTACGTTTGCTTTCATAGTACCTCCTCATTAAAGACAGAAATATTTTTTATTATATATATTAAACCACGTATAGGTATATTAGTGAATATTTAGTTTTATTTATCAAAAAAATATTTGTAGTCTATGTGTGCAGAATTGAAAGAAATTTTAAGAAGACGTATTAAAAATGCTTTCATTATGATGGAATTTGTAGAGCCGATTGTTTCATTTTTTAAAAAAGGGTTCAAAAACAAATGTAAATCGAACTTATACAAACCAATTTAAATAACTGTTACGTATTTAATAAGTAGTTTTTTGTATTTCATCCTTCGTTTTCTGTAACTGATTCCATGTTTTTGACGCCCTGTCTTGTAAGTGCTTACATAACTGAAAACATCTTATACAATGAAGGTGTTAAATCAAAAGAGATGACCAAAATGAACATAAAAAAACAAGACTTAGCGAAAAGCATTGAAATAGAAAGAGGAGGCAGAAAGGTATGAAAAAATCAAAGGTTAATCCATGGCTTGTTGTCCTTGGCACAGTTATAGTACAAATGGGGCTTGGAACGATATATACATGGAGTTTATTCAATCAGCCTTTAGTTAGTAAATACGGTTGGAGTCTTAACGCTGTTGCGATAACTTTCTCAATTACTAGTCTTTCTTTAGCATTTTCAACTTTATTTGCAAGTAAATTGCAAGAAAAATGGGGACTTCGTAAACTTATTATGATAGCTGGATTAGCATTAGGACTAGGGTTAATACTTAGTTCACAAGCGTCCTCATTACTATTGCTTTATGTACTTGCAGGAGTTGTTGTAGGATATGCAGATGGTACAGCATATATCACTTCACTATCAAATTTAATAAAGTGGTTTCCAGAGCGTAAAGGTTTAATTGCTGGTATTTCTGTCTCTGCATATGGTTCTGGTAGCTTAATCTTTAAATACGTTAACGCACAGTTAATTGAATCAGTTGGTGTATCACAAGCATTTATATATTGGGGTTTAATTGTTACAGCTATGATTGTTCTTGGAGCTTGTTTAATCCATCAAGCTGCTGATCAAGGTGCAGTTCAGGAAACAAAAACTCATGAATATACAACAAAAGAAATGTTAGGCACAAAACAAGTATACTTATTATTCATCATGTTATTTACATCATGTATGAGTGGCTTATACTTAATTGGTATGGTAAAAGACATTGGTGTTCAACTTGTAGGGCTTAGTGCAGCGACAGCAGCTAATGCGGTGGCTATGGTTGCAATATTTAACACATTAGGTCGTATTATTCTAGGACCGTTATCAGATAAAATTGGTCGTTTGAAAATCGTTACGGGTACTTTTGTTGTTATGGCGAGTTCGGTATTAGTTCTAAGTTTCGTAGATTTGAATTACGGTATCTACTTCGTATGTGTAGCAAGTGTAGCGTTTTGCTTTGGTGGAAATATTACTATTTTCCCAGCTATTGTTGGTGATTTCTTCGGTATGAAAAACCATAGTAAGAATTACGGAATTGTGTATCAAGGATTTGGATTTGGAGCGCTTGCAGGTTCCTTTATCGGTGCACTTCTAGGTGGATTCAAACCAACCTTTATGGTGATTGGCGTACTATGTGTCGTGTCATTCATTATCGCAATTTTAATTCGAGCACCTAAACAGAAAAAAGAACAAGAAGAAGAGTATCGCAGCGTAGCATAAGTATATAAATCTTCTATAACACTATAGTTACGAAAAAGCATCCTGTTAAATAGGGTGCTTTTTTGAGTTATTTTAACAAGGTTAAATTACTTTTTATTTTTTTTGATATAAAAGTGAGTGAAATATCCGTTTGGATTATATTGGAATATAATAAATCGATACATCGTATTCGAAATATGTATTAAATCTTAAATAATAAAGAAAATATGAATTAATGTTTGCAAGATATATTTTCAGACAAATATTGAGAAAATAAATGCTCGACTTTTTGTTAAGGCTTTGTAACTGAAGAGACCTTCAGTTTATCATCTTCAATTTTTACAAAGAGGAGTAAGAATTAAAGTATTAATGTAAGTGTTTATTAATACTTTTAGATGTAATTGTATTGAAAAGCACTAAAGTTTTTATCTGAAAAATAAAAATAGGTTGACAAGTTTATTGAGAAAGATTATCATTTCGGTGTAAGAACGTTAAATGAAAAACATTATCAATGAATAATATTTTAATGAAAAGTACACTTGACCAATTAGTTTAGTAAGTGTATTATTTTTTACATCGATAATGATAATCATTATCATTATTTGTTTAATTAGATTGATTTTCAAATGAAAGGATAGAGGAAATGAACTTAGGGGAATTTGATGGGAAAACTGTTTTAGTAACAGGTGCAGCTCAAGGTATAGGTAGTGTTGTTGCTAAAATGTTTTTAGAAAGAGGAGCTACAGTTATTGCGGTTGATCAAAATGAAGAGGGATTAAACGAACTCTTAAATGAAATACATTTGAAAACGTTTTGCTTAGATGTGAGTGATAGTACCGCAGTTGAACAGATGGTAAATGATATTGAAAATGAAATAGCGCCAATAGATATATTAGTAAATGTTGCAGGGGTTTTACGTATGGGAGCGATTCACTCGTTAAGTGATGAAGATTGGAATAAAACGTTTTCTGTAAATTCTACAGGAGTTTTCTATATGTCCCGAGCAGTAAGTAAACATATGATGCAAAGAAAGTCAGGGGCAATTGTTACAGTTGGTTCAAATGCAGCAAATACGCCGAGAATGGAGATGGCTGCATATGCTGCATCAAAAGCTGCTACGACGATGTTTATGAAATGTTTAGGATTAGAACTTGCAGCGTATAACATTCGCTGTAACGTAGTTTCTCCAGGTTCTACTGAAACTGAAATGCAAAGGCTACTATGGGCTGATGAGAATGGAGAAAAAAATATAATTGCTGGTTCTCAAAATACATATAGACTCGGTATACCGTTACAAAAAATTGCACAGCCTTCAGAAATTGCTGAAGCAGTATTGTTTTTAGCTTCAGATAAAGCTAGTCATATTACAATGCATAATTTATGTGTTGATGGCGGAGCTACATTAGGCGTTTAATAAAAAAAACAGGGGGTTACTATACAATGAAGGAATTTACGGCTGTAAAGGAACTGTCAGAAAAATTACTAGAAGATTATAAGACTGAATCTTCATTCTTTTTCGCTTCACCAACTCGAACGATATTAGCAGAAGGAGAGTTTACTACAGTAAAGCATCATGAAATTGAAAGTTTTCCAGAGCTTGTACAAGCAGTATTATGTAATGCAAAACAAGCAGGAAATCCGAATCCTATCGTCGTCGGTGCCTTGCCATTTGATCGTAGAAAAGAAGTTCAACTTATCGTACCAGAATATAGCAGAATTTCTGAGCGTTTACAATTGAATACAACAAATCAGTTTGAAACAAATGAGAACGTAACATTCGAAATGACGCCAATGCCAGAGCCTGAAGTGTATATGAATGGTGTGAAGCAAGGAATTGCAAAAATAAAGGGCGGGGATTTAAAGAAAATCGTTCTATCCAGATCGTTAGATGTTAATTCTTCCGAAAAGATTGATAAGCAAAAACTTCTTCGAGAATTAGCAGCGCATAATAAGCATGGATATACATTTGCTGTGAATGTATCGAAAGATGAAAATGAGAATAGTAAGACGTTAATTGGAGCGAGCCCTGAATTACTCGTCTCACGTAATGGTATGCAAGTTATTTCTAATCCGTTAGCTGGTTCAAGGCCACGTAGTGAGGATTCAGCTGAAGATAAGAGAAGAGCAGAGGAATTACTTTCTTCTCCAAAAGATTTACATGAACATGCGGTAGTAGTAGAAGCAGTTGCTGCAGCGCTTCGTCCGTACTGTCATACATTACATGTTCCGGAAAAGCCATCCGTTATTCATAGTGAAGCGATGTGGCATTTATCTACTGAAGTGAAAGGTGAACTAAAGGATCCGAATACTACTTCTTTGGAATTAGCAATTGCTCTTCATCCGACGCCAGCAGTTTGCGGCACACCGATGGAAGAAGCGAGAGAGGCGATTCAAAAAATTGAGCCATTTGACCGTGAATTCTTTACAGGAATGCTAGGGTGGAGTGATTTAAATGGAGACGGTGAATGGATTGTTACAATTCGTTGTGCTGAAGTACAAGAAAATACACTCCGTTTATATGCAGGAGCGGGCGTTGTTGCTGAGTCAAAACCAGAAGATGAATTAGCAGAAACATCAGCTAAGTTCCAAACAATGTTGAAAGCATTAGGATTAAATGATAGTTCACTTAATGAAAAGTAGGGGGCAGAAAGAATGCTAACAGGTTATACAAAATGGCCAAAAGAATTTGCAAATCGTTACCGAGAAGAAGGCTGTTGGCTTGGGGAAACATTTGGCGGGATGTTAAGAGAACGAGCTGAAAAATATGGCGATCAAATTGCAGTTGTAAGTGGTAATACGCATATTACGTATAGTGAGTTTGATAAAAAAGTAGATCGATTAGCTTCAGGGCTACTGAATTTAGGAATAAAGCAAGAGGATCGAGTTGTAATCCAGCTGCCTAACGTTATTGAGTTTTTCGAAGTATGTTTTGCGCTATTTCGAATTGGGGCACTTCCTGTTTTTGCATTACCTTCACATCGAAGCAGTGAAATTAGTTATTTTTGTGAGTTTGGTGAGGCGAGTGCTTACGTTATTTCAGATAAAGCTCTCGGTTTTGATTATCGAAAACTAGCAAGAGAAGTGAAAGAGAAAGTGCCAACTTTACAACATGTAATTGTAGTGGGAGAAGAAGAAGAATTTGTGAACATAAGTGATTTATATATAGATCCCGTTCCATTACCAGAAGTTCAGCCAAGTGATGTTGCGTTTCTCCAATTATCAGGAGGGACAACAGGACTTTCTAAATTAATTCCTCGAACGCATGATGATTATATTTATAGTTTACGTGTTAGCGCTGAAATTTGTAATTTAAGTGCAGAGAGTGTCTATATGGCCGTTCTTCCAGTAGCACATAATTACCCGATGAGCTCTCCTGGAACATTTGGAACTTTCTATGCGGGTGGAAAAGTTGTGCTGGCAACTGGAGGTAGTCCGGATGAGGCATTTACACTTATCGAAAAAGAAAAAGTTACGATTACTGCTCTCGTACCGCCATTAGCAATGATATGGCTTGATGCTGCATCTTCTCGTAATGCTGATTTATCGAGTCTAGAAGTGATTCAAGTAGGTGGTGCTAAGTTTAGCGCTGAGGTTGCAAAACGTATACGCCCTACATTTGGATGTACGTTACAGCAAGTGTTCGGTATGGCGGAAGGATTAGTGAACTATACAAGATTAGATGATCCGGAAGAAATTATTATTCATACACAAGGTAGACCAATGTCTGAACTCGATGAAGTACGAGTTGTTGATGAAAATGACAACGATGTAAAACCGGGTGAAGTAGGTAGTTTATTAACTCGAGGTCCATATACAATTCGTGGTTACTATAAAGCCGAAGAGCATAATGCACGATCATTTACAAAGGATGGATTTTATCGCACAGGTGATCTTGTAAAAGTAAATGAACAAGGATACATCATTGTAGAAGGAAGAGATAAAGATCAAATTAACCGTGGTGGTGAGAAAGTTGCTGCGGAAGAAGTTGAAAATCATCTATTAGCACACGATGCGGTCCATGACGTAGCAATTGTATCTATGCCTGACGATTATTTAGGTGAACGCACCTGTGCTTTTGTTATAGCTCGCGGACAAGTTCCGGCAGTAAGTGAATTAAAAATGTTTTTAAGAGAACGTGGTATAGCAGCTTATAAGATTCCAGATCGAATTGAATTTATTGAATCATTCCCGCAAACAGGCGTTGGAAAGGTAAGCAAAAAAGAATTACGTAAAGTCATTGCTGAAAAACTTATTACAGTAAAACAATAATAAAAACTGGAAGGAAGTGATTAGATGGCTATCCCATCTATTTCAGTATATAAAATGCCAATTGAATCAGAGCTACCAAAAAATAAAGTGAATTGGACACCAGATCCGAAACGTGCAGTACTTTTAATTCATGACATGCAAGAATATTTTCTTGATGCATATAGCGATAAAGAATCACCAAAAGTAGAACTTATTTCAAATATTAAAATGATAAGAGAAAAATGTAAGGAACTTGGTATACCAGTTGTTTATACAGCACAACCTGGTGGGCAAACGTTAGAACAACGAGGTTTATTACAAGACTTTTGGGGTGACGGTATTCCTGCTGGACCAGATAAAAAGAAAATTGTTGATGAACTTACTCCTGATGAGGATGATATATTCCTAACAAAATGGAGATATAGTGCATTTAAAAAGACAAATCTATTAGAAATTTTAAATGAACAAGGAAGAGATCAACTCATTATTTGCGGTATTTATGCGCATATTGGCTGCCTTTTAACAGCTTGTGAAGCATTTATGGATGGTATAGAGCCGTTCTTTGTAGCAGATGCAGTTGCTGATTTTTCACTAGAGCATCATAAACAAGCATTGGAGTATGCATCTAATAGATGTGCAGTAACGACATCAACAAACTTACTGTTAAACGATTTACAAAGTGTAAAAGGTGGTGAGAGTGAAGGGGTGACTATACAGGAAGTGCATGAATTAGTTGCACAACTACTTCGTGAGCCAGTAGAGAGTATTGGTATTGATGAGGACTTATTAATTAGAGGGCTTGATTCGGTCAGAATTATGAGTTTAGTAGAGAAGTGGCGTCGTGAAGGGAAAGAAATCACTTTTGCAGATTTAGCAGAACGTCCAACT
This sequence comes from Bacillus cereus group sp. MYBKT111-2, assembly GCF_051915205.1. Lineage (NCBI taxonomy): Bacteria > Bacillati > Bacillota > Bacilli > Caryophanales > Bacillaceae > Bacillus > Bacillus cereus group sp. MYBKT111-2. The sequence goes on along the minus strand of NZ_JBQAEG010000002.1, from coordinate 562,706 downwards.
GTTGCGAGTTGGTACAGTTTACTATCTTCACAAACAGCACAGGTGCTGTAACAAATAGACTACATAATAAAGGGGTAGTAAAGAATGCCTAACAGTCAAAAGATTCGTCATTCGTTATCATCTGCGCAGTCTGGTATGTGGTTTGCGCAACAATTAGAGCCGCTTAATCCAATTTATAATACTGGGGAATATGTAGAAATAAATGGGAATATTCATCAAGACATTTTTGAATTAGCTGTACGTAAAGTTGTAATGGAAGCAGAAGCACTTCATGTACGCTTCGAAGAGGATGAAATTGGCCCATGGCAAGTTATTGAAGAATCACAGTTTCATATGCATTTTATTGACGTACGTAAAGAAGAAAACCCTGAAGAAGCTGCTAAAGTATGGATGAAAAATGATTTATCTATGCCAGTCGATTTGAAAAAAGATACTTTATTTACTGAAGCACTTATTCAAGTTGAAAATAATCGTTTCTTTTGGTATCAGCGCATCCATCACATTGTGATGGATGGCTATGGATTTTCACTTCTTAGCCAAAAGGTAGCGAATGAGTATACATCACTTATAGAAGAAAAAAACAAGAATGAAAAGCCATTTGGTTCTCTTGCAAAAGTTGTGCAAGAAGATATGGAGTATCGTGAGTCTAAACAATTTCAGGAAGATCGTGCTTTTTGGTTAGAAAAATTTACGGATGAACCAGAAGTTGTAAGTTTGGCAGAACGAGCACCGAGAACATCAAATGGATTTTTACGCGAAACAGCTTGTTTATCTAGTTCTAGTACAAAAACTTTACTAGAAGATATCAATATTTCGTTAATAAGTTGGCCGGAATTCATTGTCGCTGTAACAAGTATTTATATGCATAAACTAACAGGTGAAAATGATATTGTTTTAGGTTTACCGATGATGGGACGTCTAGGTTCTGTATCTATTCATACACCTAGTATGGTAATGAATTTAGTACCACTTCGTATTACAGTAACTCCAAATATAACTCTTGCGGAATTATTGCAGCAAGTTTCTAAAGAAATCCGAGATGTACGTCGCCATCATAAATACCGTCATGAGGAATTAAGAAGAGACTTAAAGTTATTAGGTGAAAATCAAAGATTATTTGGACCGTTAGTGAATGTTATGCCTTTTGATTATGGGCTTAACTTTGCTGGGAATCGTGGTATTACACATAATTTATCAGCGGGACCTGTCGATGATTTATCAATAAATGTATATAAACGTTTTGATCAAAATGAGCTAATGATTCATTTTGATGCGAATCCGGAAGTATATAATGGTGCGGAGCTAGCATTGCATAAAGAAAGATTTATGAAATTATTAGAATTAATGATAAATGCTTATCAAAAAAACGAGTCAATTGGAAAGATAAACATTACTCTTCCTGAAGAAAATCATAAAGTTTTATTGGAATGGAATGAAACTAAGGAAGCTGATAATTTAATCGCCCTACCTATACTATTTGAAAAACAAGTACAAAAAACTCCAAATAAAGTAGCAGTTACTTGTAACGGTGTAGATCTTACGTATAAAGAGTTAAATGAACGAGCGAATGAACTGGCGCACTATTTGGTAAAAGACGGAATACGAGCAAATCAGTTTGTAGCTTTAGTATTTCCAAGATCAACGGAAATGGTTGTTAGTATGCTAGCAGTTTTAAAGGCTGGTGCAGCGTATTTACCAATAGATCCAGAATATCCAGCTGAGCGAATAAATTATATAGTAAATGATGCAAAACCAGTTTGTATCATAACACATTCATCTGTTTCATCTAAGTTAGTTATAGAAAATGATATGAAAAAAATTGTATTAGATGACGAAGAAACGAAACTAGCATTACATACATATTCTCGTATGAATATAGAATGTAAGAATGATGTATCACTTTTAAACCCAGCCTATACAATATATACTTCAGGCTCAACGGGTAACCCAAAAGGTGTAATTGTTCCTATGAAAGCTTTAAGTAACTTTTTATTGGCCATGGACGATATGTTGTCATTACATGAAAATGATCATTTATTAGCAGTTACAACATTTGCGTTTGATATTTCTGCTCTAGAAATTTATTTACCTCTTATTAGCGGTGCAAGTATAACAATTGCTCCAAAAGAGGTAATTCAAGAACCTTCGGCGTTAACGGCGCTGTTACAAGAAGAAAGAGTGACAATTATGCAAGCTACACCAACGCTCTGGCAGGCGTTAGTAACTGAATATCCAGAGAGGCTACAAGGGTTAAATGTGCTCGTTGGTGGTGAAGCTCTTCCGGCCCATTTAGCAAATACATTAAAAGAATTAGGTTGCGCTATTTCAAACTTATATGGACCAACTGAAACGACTATTTGGTCTACTGTCATGAACATCGATGAAAGGGAAAGTGGTATACCTCCTATTGGAAAGCCAATTTGGAATACAGACGTGTATGTATTAGATGCAGGTTTACAACCAGTACCACCTGGAGTAATTGGTGAATTGTATATTGCAGGGGAAGGGCTTGCAAGCGGATATTTAGGAAAACCGGAGTTAACAGCTGAACGGTTTGTTGCAAATCCTTATGGAAAACCAGGACAACGTATGTACCGTACAGGCGATCTAGTAAAATGGCGCAAAGATGGTGTTTTAGAGTACATGAGCCGCGCAGATCATCAAATTAAAATTCGTGGTTTCCGAATTGAATTAGCTGAAATTGAAATGGTAATACAACGACATGAAAATGTTAAGCAAGCAGTGGTTATGGTACGAGAAGACCACCCAAATGATAAACGAATCATTGCGTATATCGTTGCCGAAGAGAAGGGAACGATTCATCTTACAGAAATTCGTTCTTACGTATCGGAAAGTTTAGCGAATTATATGTTGCCATCAGCATTTGTATGGCTAGAAAAATTACCATTAACGCCAAATGGTAAGGTTAACAGAAAGAAATTACCTGCTCCTGATTTTAATGGCATGAACAATGAGAGGGTTGCTAGAAATCCGAAAGAAGAAATATTATGTCATTTATTTGCAGAAGTACTTGGTGTTTCTCGCATTAGCATTGATGATAATTTCTTTGAAATGGGTGGACATTCGCTTCTTGCATCGCGTTTAATGGCAAGAATTCGTGAAACGTTAAGTGTCGAATTAGGAATTGGAAAACTATTTGAATCGCCAACTGTTGCTGAATTAGTGAAACAATTGGATCGAGCAAAAACTGCAAGACCAGCGATTAAGAAAGTAAGTAGGCCAAATGAAGTTCCACTTTCATTTGCACAGCGTAGATTATGGTTCTTACATTGTTTAGAAGGTCCAAGTCCTACTTATAATATTCCGTTAGTCATTCGTTTGTCTGGAAAGTTGAACGAGGGAGCATTACAAGGTGCCTTTTATGATGTAGTCGAGAAACATGAAACACTGAGAACAATTTTCCCTAACGTATTAGGGAGTTCCTATCAGAAAATTTTAGATATAGAAGATTTAAATCTAGAAATAATTAAAACAAAAATATGTAAAGAGGAATTAGAAAATGCGCTTGCAGAAGCGGTAAGATATAGCTTTAACCTCGATGTTGAACCAGCAGTTCGTTTGCAACTATTTACAGTGAATGAAAACGAACATGTATTACTAATTCTATTGCATCATATTGTAGGGGATGGCTGGTCGTTACAACCGTTAACGAGAGATTTTACAGCGGCGTATAAAGCGCGATGTCAAGGGAACAAAGTACAGCTGGAGACACTTCCGGTTCAATACGCAGATTATGCACTTTGGCAACAGCAATTGTTAGGGGATGAAACTACACAAGAAAGTCTCATTTCAACACAATTAGATTTTTGGAAGAAAGAGTTAAAGGGATTACCAGATCAATTGGAGTTACCTACAGATTATCAGCGTCCAATGGAAACGAGTTACAGAGGAGAAACAATTCATTTTCATATAGATGCAGGTATGCATAGTAGGTTAGTAGAGCTCGCACGGAAAAACGGAGTTAGTTTGTTTATGGTATTGCAAGCAGGACTAAGTGCGCTATTTACAAGATTAGGTGCAGGCACTGATATACCAATTGGAAGTCCGATTGCTGGAAGAAATGATGATGTACTTTCAGATATTGTTGGTTTATTTGTAAATACATTAGTGTTACGTACAAATACTTCAGGAGATCCAAGTTTTAAAGAATTATTAAATAGAGTGAAGCAGGCAAATCTTGCAGCTTATGAAAATCAAGATGTTCCATTTGAACGACTCGTTGAAGTGTTAAACCCGGTGCGTACTCGAAATAGTCATCCGCTATTTCAAGTTATGTTAGCTTTCCAAAATACGCCAGAAGCAATCTTTGATGTCCCGGATATAGAAGCGAGCCTTGAAATTCAAAGTGTTGGCTCTGCGAAGTTTGATTTAACATTTGAAATTAGTGAGAGTAACGGGGTTGATGGTACTCCGAACGGTTTACATGGATTACTAGAGTTTAGTACCGATTTATATAAACATGAAACGGTTCAAAAACTAATAGAACGATTCATTTTGTTATTAGATGATGCGGCGACAAATCCAGATCAATCCATTGGCAGATTAGAAATATTAACTTTAGCAGAGAAAAATACAGTGTTAGAAAAGTGGAATGGTGGTTTTCAAATTGCACCAGAAATGACATTGCCACAATTATTTGAAAAGCAGGTTCATATTAATCCAAATGCTATTGCTGTTGTCTTTGAAGGTAAGAAATTAACTTATGAAGAGTTAAATAGAAAAGCAAATAAAATAGCTCGATTCCTAATAGCAAAAGGAATTGGTCCTGATCAACTCGTTGCTTTAGCGATGCCAAGATCATTAAACATGGTTGTAAGCTTATTAGCTGTTCTTAAAGCTGGTGCTGGATACCTTCCGTTAGATCCAGATTACCCAGCAGACCGTATTTCTTTTATGCTACACGATGCGAAACCATCATGTGTTTTAACGAATTCAGAAGTGGAAATTGAATGTAATGAGGCACTAAAAGTTTTAGTTGATAATGTAAAAGTAATAGAAGAAATTGAGAAACATATTGAAGACAATATTGATGAAATGGAGCGCGTGAAGCCATTAACTCCATCACATATTGCTTACGTTATTTATACATCAGGTTCAACAGGTAGACCGAAAGGCGTTATGATACCTCATCAAAATGTAGTAAGACTTTTAGGCGCAACTGATCATTGGTTCCAGTTTGATGGAAACGATGTGTGGACGATGTTCCATTCATATGCTTTTGATTTCTCGGTTTGGGAAATTTGGGGACCTTTATTATACGGAGGGCGCTTAGTTGTAGTTCCACATACTGTAAGTCGCTCGCCGAAAGAATTTTTACAGCTTCTTGTTAAAGAAAAGGTAACTGTTTTAAACCAAACTCCATCAGCGTTCTATCAATTGATGCAAGCAGATCGTGAAAATAAAGAGATTGGCCAACAATTATCTTTACGATATGTTGTTTTTGGAGGTGAAGCACTTGAGCTAAGTCGATTAGAAGATTGGTATAGTCGACATCCTCATAACGCACCGAAGCTTATTAATATGTACGGTATTACTGAGACGACAGTACATGTTAGTTATATTGAGCTAGATGAGAGTACCGTTTCTTCACGAGCAAATAGTTTAATTGGGTGCAGTATACCTGATCTTAAAGTATACGTATTAGATCATTATTTACAACCAGTGCCACCTGGAGTAGTTGGAGAAATGTATGTTGCAGGTGCAGGGCTTGCTCGTGGATATTTAGGAAGGGCAGGTTTAACTGCAGAACGTTTTATTGCAGATCCATTTGGCAAGCCAGGTACAAGAATGTATCGTACTGGAGACTTAGCACGTTGGCGTCAAGATGGGACGCTAGATTATATAGGACGTGCAGATCATCAAATAAAAATTCGTGGATTCCGAATTGAATTAGGAGAAATAGAAGCGGTCATAATGAAACACCCTACAGTTGAGCAAGTAGCAGTTATTGTACGGGAAGATCAACCAGGGGATAAACGATTAGTTTCTTATATCGTCGCATCAAATAATGAAGCGATTGATACGAATGAAATGCGTCAGTTTGCTAGTGGTAGTTTACCAGATTATATGGTTCCATACGCTTTTGTAGTAGTAAATGAGTTCCCTTTAACTCCGAACGGTAAGTTAGATAGAAAGGCATTGCCAGCTCCAGAATTTATCGTATCATCTTCTAGTCGTGGACCAAGAACACCGCAAGAAGAAATGTTATGTGACTTGTTTACAGAAGTGCTAAGTGTACCTCAAATTGGAATTGATGACAGATTCTTTGATTTAGGTGGTCATTCACTCCTTGCAGTGCAGCTTATGAGCCGTATTAAAGAAGCACTTGGGATCGAATTAAATATCGGAACTTTATTTGCAGCACCTACTGTCGCAGGCCTTGCTGAAAGACTTGAAGTGGGAAATGGACAAAGTGCACTCGATGTGTTACTTCCGTTACGAGCAAGTGGAAACCAATTGCCACTATTTTGTGTACACCCAGCAGGTGGATTAAGTTGGTGCTATGCAGGACTTATGAAATCTTTAGGAACAGATTATCCAATCTATGGTGTACAAGCACGTGGTATCGCTAAAAATGAAGAACTTCCAAAAAGTTTAGAGGAAATGGCAGCGGATTATTTAAAACACGTTCGTGAAGTACAGCCTCACGGACCATATCGTTTACTCGGTTGGTCGCTCGGAGGAAATGTTGTGCATGCAATGGCAGCGCAACTACAAAATGAGGGGGAAGAAGTAGAATTACTCGTTATGCTAGATTCTTATCCTGGTCACTTCCTACCGAATACGGAAGCGCCTACTGAAGAGGAAGCGTTAATCGCATTACTTGCTTTAGGCGGATATGACCCAGATAACATGGATGGTAAACCACTTACGATGGAAAGTGCAGTTGAAATCCTTCGTACAGATGGAAGTGCATTAGCAAGTCTTGAAGAAGAGACTATATTGAACTTGAAAGAAACATATGTAAATTCGGTAGGATTATTAGGGAGATACGTACCGAAAGTTTATAATGGAGATATTTTATTCTTTAGATCTACTGTTATACCAGACTGGTTTGATCCTATTTCTCCAAATACATGGCTAAATTATTTAGATGGGAAAATTGTGCAGCATGATATTGACTGTAGACATAAAGATCTATGTCAGCCAGGTCCACTTACGGAAATTGGACAAGTATTAGCGAAATATTTGCAGAATAAGAAAGGGGTAAGGAGAGTATGACGAATCCATTTGAAAATGATAATTACACATATAAAGTATTAATAAATGAGGAGGGCCAGTATTCTCTCTGGCCTGTCTTTCTTGATGTACCTATTGGGTGGAATGTCGTACATGAAGAAGCTAGCAGGCACGATTGCTTACAATATGTTGAAAATACCTGGACAGATTTGAATCCAAAAAGTAATCAAGCTGGTGAAAAAATAGTAGTAGGAAAACGATAATGAAAGCAAAAATAAATCCAAAAGTAGTTGTAAGCATCGTATATATAACAGCGATGTTTATGGCTGCCATGGACGCAACGATTGTAAATGTAGCACTGCAAACGATAAGTAATGAACTGCAAGTGCCACCATCTGCTATGGGGACAGTTAATGTTGGATATTTAGTTAGCTTAGCTGTTTTCCTTCCGATTTCTGGTTGGTTAGGAGATCGATTTGGTACGAAAAGAGTATTTCTAGCTGCTCTTTTCGTATTTACAACCGCATCTGCGTTATGTGGGATAGCGAACGATATTACATCCTTGAATATTTTTCGTATTATTCAAGGTGCTGGTGGGGGGCTTTTAACACCAGTTGGGATGGCGATGTTATTCCGAACATTTTCACCAGAGGAAAGGCCGAAAATTTCTCGGTTTATTGTGTTGCCAATTGCTGTCGCACCGGCAGTAGGACCAATTATTGGTGGCTTTTTTGTAGATCAAATGTCTTGGCGCTGGGCATTTTATATTAATCTACCATTTGGAATCGTTGCATTGCTATTTGGACTTCTATTTTTAGCAGAGCATGTTGAAAAATCAGCTGGTCGCTTTGATTCTCTCGGCTTTATTTTATCAGCACCAGGATTTGCGATGCTCATATATGCACTCAGCCAGGGACCGTCAAAAGGGTGGATTTCTCCAGAAATTATGAGTACTGGGATAGCTGGGGTTGTATTCATTACATTGTTTATAATCGTAGAACTGAAAGTAAAGCAACCGATGTTAGATTTACGCTTATTAAAAGAACCAGTCTTTAGAAAGATGAGCCTTATTTCATTATTTTCATCAGCTGGTTTACTAGGAATGTTATTTGTTTTTCCGCTTATGTATCAAAATGTAATAGGGGTATCCGCACTGGAATCAGGTCTTACTACATTCCCAGAGGCAATTGGATTAATGATATCGTCACAGATTGTGCCATGGTCATATAAGAAATTAGGTGCTCGTAAGGTAATTTCTATCGGGTTAATTTGTACGGCGATTATCTTTGTTTTATTAAGTTTTGTAAATCACGATACGAATCCTTGGCAAATACGGGCATTATTGTTTGGTATAGGTATTTTTTTAGGACAGTCAGTTGGAGCAGTTCAATTTTCTGCATTTAACAATATAACGCCGCCTTCTATGGGGAGAGCAACTACTATATTTAATGTGCAAAATCGATTAGGTTCAGCGATTGGGGTTGCTGTTTTAGCTAGTATACTAGCCGGTTTTGGAAATAGCAGTGTACAACATAATACTCATTCAGATTTATTGCCATATCAAGCAGCATTAATTGGATCAGCAATATTTTTACTCGTAGCATTACTATTTTCTTTACGTATTTCTGATAAAGAGGTAATGTCAAAAAAGAAGAAAAAACCGTTACCTGTATTACAAAAAGAGAAAGAAGTTGTAAATGAATAAGTTTGAAAATGGTCTTTTGAAATAAAATGATATTGGTATTTAGAAGGAGAGAGTTTACATGATAGAAAGTAAAGTTGTAGATTCTATACCGATTTTGAATGAGAATGATTGTCAAATATGGTGGGGAAGGATTTCGGATTTACAATCATGGCATTACAATTTACTAAATGATGTTGAACGAGAGAAAGCAAATTCATATCATCATTCGGCAGATCGTGCTCGTTTTATAATCGGTTGTGTAATTAGTAGATTAGTTCTAGGTAAAATACTTTCTATGTCACCAGTTCAAGTGCCAATTGATAGGCTGTGCCCAGTATGTAAGTTACAACATGGTAGACCACAATTACCAGAGGGGATGCCGCAGTTATCGGTTTCACATTCGGGTGAGTGGGTTGTAGTTGCATTTACAAAGTCTGCACCTGTAGGCGTTGATGTTGAACAAATGAATCCAGATGTTGATGTTATGAAAATGGTAGAAGGCGTATTAACCGACATTGAAATAGCGCAAGTTATGAAGTTACCTAATGAACAAAAAATAGAAGGTTTTTTAACATATTGGACTAGAAAGGAAGCTGTGCTCAAAGCGACAGGTGAAGGTCTAATGATTCCACCAGTGGATATTACTATATCAGCTCCAAATGATCCTCCAAACTTGTTAGTTTTTCAGGATAGACAAGAGTTAGTAGAAAATACAGTGATGAGAGATTTAAGGCCAAGTGTAGATTATATGGCTTCAATTGCAATATTTAGTAAAGAAGTCACCGAAATCACACAGTTGGACGCAGTAGCGCTTTTAAATGATAAATAAGTTTAATAAAATATTTTATAGAAGGGGTGTTCCTCATGCTAGTAGCGGAAAATAGAACAAATGAATCCACTTATAATGTACAAGCAATTAAAAATATTTTATTTTCTGGAGATACATCATCTATTCATGCTTTAGAAAAGTTATTGAATGATACAGTTCAGTTTGATGTTTTAGAACAAGAGGTGCTGGATAGACAGTATATCCCGAAAGAAGCAAAGAGTTTCTTTGATAAAAACGGAACATTTCTTTACCGTGTATCCAATATTAGTTATAAAGGAAAAGTATTATCTGAAAATCTCATTTTTGCGGATACCTCGTTTTTACCAAATACAATAAAGATGGAGCTAGAGAGTGGAAACATTCCAGTTGAAAAACTTATAGAAAAGATGGAAGTAAGAAGGAACGTATTATATGAAGGATATCAGCCTTCTGGGAATATTATTGAATTGTTCGATGGATGCTCTGTTTCGGCGCATGTGTATCCAACAAGAAAATATCAAATTGTAAGTAACTGCAGATGCATATTTTATATTTGCGAGGTGTATCATGCAGAAAATATAAAGCAATTACTAAATTAAAACAAGAAACCAGCCTATAAAATGGCTGGTTTCTTGTTTATTTCACAGCTTCTTTTAACTCTTTACCTGCTTTAAATGCAGGAACTTTACCAGCAGCGATTTGAATTTCTTCGCCGGTTTGTGGATTACGTCCTGTACGAGCAGATCTTTCACGCACTTCAAAAGTTCCAAAGCCGATTAATTGAACTTTATCGCCAGACTGTAATGCAGTAGCAATTGTGTCAAATACAGATTGTACAGCTGCAGAAGCATCCTTTTGAGAAATATCAGCTGATTGTGCGACATTTTTAATTAATTCTGTTTTGTTCATGTTTTCACCTCATAAAAAAAATTTTTGGAATGAATGATTTAGTATAATAGATAGTAAAGATAAAGCTATTTATATTGTTAGAAAGAATGCTATATAGTTATGTTAATTTCGTTGCAGGAAACTGAATCCCTGCTAATAATTAGGGATTAATTAAGAAATGATGCATACAAAACGCTATAATATGAGGATGAGGGGGAGTATACGGGTGATTTTTCGTGAAAAGGATGAGAAAGAAAGTACATTAATTCGTCAACATGATCATGGTTTTTTAGCTGGAGAGATTGCAAAGCATATAAAAGAAGATTTTTTTGAAGATGACACATATTTAAAAGAGACAATTGATGCAATATATGAGCATGATAGAGGATGGATAGAACTTGATAAAGTACCAATTTTAAATGATGCTAAAAATATCCCATATACATTTATGGATTGTCCAAGTTCATTACGTTTTGTCTTTTATACGATTGGTTTGAATGAAATTGAAGATTCCAATCCATACGGAGCATTACTTTGTAGTAAGCATTTTTTATCATTTCCATTAAATGAGGAAGATGAAGAGATGATGTCATTTTATACAGGGGAATTGGAACGACAAAAAAGAATATTGACGACGCTAACAAAAGAACAATTTGCGATGTTCGATAAACATTATAGATTATTAAAGTTTTGCGATGAACTTTCTTTATATGTCTGTATGAATAAACCGGGTGTAGAAAAGGAAGAGGAAATTGATTTGTTTAAAGATGGTTTTGAAGGAACAGAAATGTTTAATAGTAAGGAGGAGAAACCTATACAAGCTGAATGGGTGGACAAGGAAACAATTCGGATTACACCGTTTCCATTTCAAACGGAATTTCATACGTATGTAAAATATAAAACTATAAATAAACAAGAAATTGAAGAAAAAGGAATTGCAAAAGCTGATAGAGAATCAGAAATAAAGAAACAAACTATTCGTTTCATACAATAAGGAGGCGATTTCGATTGAAAGAGTACATGTTAAAACAAGTGGATTACCATGCTTGGGCTAATCTACGATTATTCAATCGACTAAAAGAATTACCAAACTATGAGACGATTTTTACTGAACAGATGCAGAGTGTATTTCCATCAATCAAGGATACGTTTGCCCATATTTATATTACAGATCAAGTGTGGTTACACATATTGCATGGTAAAAGTATGAATGAAGCAATACAAGGCCGAGAAGATTTACGAAAACAAATGGAAAACAAATCGTTACATGAATTAGAAAAAATGTTTGAAAACATGGCAGATCAATATAAAGACTTTTTAAGTACAATACAAGATGTGAATGCTGTATTTGTTATCGAGAATCCATATGTAGGAAAATTAGAAACTTCAATTTTAGAGTTAGTACAACATGTCGTAAATCATGGTACATATCATAGAGGAAATATAACAGCGATGATCCGTCAACTTGGTCATTCGTCGACAATGATGGATTTTGTACTGTATTTACATATGGTGCAGAAGGAATTGAAATAGTTGAAAAAAGAATGGCTTATCTATAATAAGCCATTCTTTTTTAGTGATTAACTTGCCTGTCTTTTATGACTTTTTTTCAATTTCTCTGCTTGTAAAAAGCGATTCGTTTCAGCAACAACAATACCACTTAACCCAATAAGACCAATTAAGTTTGGAATCGCCATAAGTCCATTTGCAATATCCGCAAATGTCCATACGATGCCTAATTTTAAATTCGCACCAATAGCAATCATGACAATAAAGATTGCTTTATAATATTTAACAGCACTTTCTCCAAATAAATAAGCCACGCATTTCTCACCGTAATACGACCAGCCTAAAATAGTAGAGTAGGCGAATAAAATAATTGCGATACCAAGAATCATACTACCAGCAGTACCGAATACAGATTGAAACGCAAGTGTTGTAGCTTCAACCCCAGTTTTACCAGACTTCCATGCACCTGTAGTAATTAATACTAGCCCTGTAATTGTACATACAATAAACGTATCTAGAAAAGTACCAGTCATTGAAACTAAAGCTTGCTTTGCAGGGGAATCAGTTTTTGCCGCCGCCGCGGCAATAGGGGCACTCCCTAAACCAGCTTCGTTCGCAAATACGCCGCGCGCCATTCCAATTTGAATAGCTGATGCAACTGTTGCACCGATAAAACCACCAGCAGCTGCAGTACCATTAAACGCACCAGAAAAAATAAGTGAAAATGCTTCAGGAATTTGATCGTAGTGATAGAAAATAATGATAAGACCAGCAATGATATAAAAGAAAGCTTTAATAGGAACAACATATCCTGTTACTTTCCCGATTTTTTTTACACCGCCTAAAATAACGATAGCGATTAAAAATGACATTACTATACCAGTTAAAGCAGGAGGGAAAGAGAAATTAATTCGCATTGCCTCTGCAACTGAATTAGATTGCACCATATTCCCGATACCGAAAGAAGCAGTTGTACCGAATATAGCAAATAAAACTGCAAGCCATTTCTTACCTAAACCACGTTCTAAATAGTACATGGGTCCACCTGAATATTCACCATTTTCATTACTAACACGGTATTTCACCGCAAGAATTGCTTCGGCATATTTTGTTGCCATACCAAACAAAGCAGTAATCCACATCCAAAAGATGGCACCAGGTCCACCAATCGTCACAGCAGTTGCAACACCAGCTATATTTCCCATACCAATCGTTGCGGCCATAGCTGTCATAAGTGCTTGGAAGTGGCTAATATCTCCAGAGGAAGATGTATCTTCTGATTTTTTAAAAGCTAGTTTGTGAGCGTATAATAGTTTACTAAACTGTAAACATTTTAAACGCACTGTGAGAATAATACCAGTACCAACGAGTAACAATAACGTTGGTAATCCCCACACATAGTGATTGATTTGTTCTAATACTTTACTTACTGTCTCCATCTTTATTCTCCTTTTTTAGAAAAAATAAAAACCACTTCAAGTAAATGAAATGGTCTCTGGAGAAACAAGGGATAGAAAAATAAACCGATACAAATCGGCATTTTCTTTCGCTTGTCTCTGTCCTTTTACCTGAGAGATTATCCGCTATAGTAGCGGATTTGCTCCTTCGGTGCTCGTTTTCCTCCGCGCTATTTAAAGCGGGAGGGAGTCTCTCCAGAGATTCGTCCCCATGCAGTTCTACTTGTAAACAAGACCTGAGAGTTTCAAAGTCGGTTAACAACTTTTTGCCCCGTCGGTAGATCAATAGACCTTCTCCTGAATGGTTCATCCGAATTATAAAATTAATAACCTATACGAATTGAATGTGTATAGAATCAATAAAAACATTATAGATATACAATTAATGAAATGCAATCATTTTTTATTTTAAAATAGTAAAGAATTCTATTTTTTCGAAAGTCCTAATTTCTCTTCAACTTCAGTTAAAGTAGATAAAGCGATGACAATATGTTGATCTGCAAGCCCTAAAGCATGTTTCGTATTTTCAATTGTTGCACTGTTTGGAGTAGAGTTACTATCTCCGTCTATAATTAAATCTGCTGCGTTTTTCATAAATTTAGAAGCAGCTTTAAACTCAGTTGTGAAATAAACTAGTTGTTCTTGTATTTGTACTTCCGATATATTTTCTTTAATTTTCAAAGTGTCTATTTCATTCATAATGTTTTCATATTGTTTGGAAACAGCATTCATTGTAACTAATAGTTTATTTCGATCTACTGAATCTCCAGTCGTATTAATCTCTTCCCAGGCAGGCAACCAATCTTTTTCGATGATGTCATTATAATTAGTAGTCAATTCATCGATTTTAGGTTGTAATTTAGTTTTGAAAATTTTTGTATCCACTGTTTCTACAGTTGCTTTTTCGTTGTTATTTTTACCATTAGTAACGTAGAAAATTGTACCGAAAATGATGAAAATAGAAATAACAACTGTCCATTTAGTAAAAAGTAATTTCTGCAATATGTAACGCCTCCAAAATTTAAAAACTTATAATTATAATATATAACAATAATGTTGTTTGAAGTAGAGAAAATAGGTTAGAAAGTATATAATATATATATTATATACATAAATAATTAAAGTTAGTAAAATGATGAAAGTAATATGTAAGAAAAGAGGATTTTTAGTAGAAATGAATAGAAGAAAACTAGTTTCAAATATTTCAATGGCTATGTTATTAGTTGGTTTAATTGCATTCATATTTATGAATAAAGAATCTAAAATTAAAGATTTTCCAGTACCAATGTCAGCAATACATATTAACGATGATAAGGAAGAGGATTATAAATATATAAGTGTAATGCCTATTACAACGGTAAGTGGATGGGAGAACTTAGGTGAAAACGGGCATACTGTTAGTTTTAAAAAAGGGGAGCGGAAGGTAACTGTATTACATTATCCGGGAGAAATTACGTATTATTTATTTGAGAAAAAGATGAATAAGGGAGATTAGCTAAAGATGTAATTCATTAAGAGTTACATCTTTTTTTCATTCTGAATTATTTGAAATTAAATTCGATAGATGTTTTGATAGATGTATTGCTAAATATGATTAGTTCTATATATCTATAAAGAGTATTAGGGTGATTATAAAAATATTATGTGAACTAATTATTGTGAGAAGAAGATCAATTATATGCTAAAGGGGAAATTAAAAATGCTACTAAAAACAATCTATTGTAAAGTAGAAGAAGAGAAAAAAGAGTTATTTTCAATGGCACAAGAAAAATGGCGTGATATACAGCATCTAGATGGTTTTCATGGACAATTTGGTGGATGGCATGAAGATGAGGCATGCGTATTTACTTTATGGGAAGATAGAAGTGCATATCAAACATTTATGAATGGTGCTCACGATACAATTTATATAAATAGTAATCAAGAAGATACGTTTCTTTCATGTGAAATTGAACTATTTCAAACGTTGTATGATATAGCAGAAGTGCCTTTGAAAGACGTTGTTACAGAAGGATCCTTCGTAAGGGCAGCTGTATGTGATGTAAAGGAAGAAAAAGAAAAGCAATTTTTACATAAACAAGAAACAATTTGGAATAAAGGAATGAAAAATATAAAAGGGATGCTAGGTGGGGTAGTTGGGAAGTCTTTACAAAATGAAAATCGTTACATCGTGTTAACTTATTGGAAAGATGGAAAGGCGCATCAAAATTATGTAGAAGAGATTTTCCCTGAGTTGTATAAACTAGCTAATATTCATGAAGATATAGAAGATATGAGAGGTCAACAAGTTGTATGTAAGGAAGAATGGTTTGTATATTAAGCACGGAAAAAGTGCATAAATGAATGTATAATAAAGATATTTTCTTATAAATAAGTAATTAATAGAAGACGTTATATACCCTTTCATGTTAATATATTTAAGTTATAATAGGAGGCTTACCCTTTTGTATTGTACGGTAGAAGCAGTGTGAGCTTGAAATTTTTTTTAGAAAAGGATGTGCCTAATTTGCGTATCAATAAATTTATTAGTGAAGCTGGAAAAGCGTCTCGACGTGGAGCGGATAAACTAATTAATGAGAGAAGAGTAATTATTAACGGTAAAGTTGCAAAAATTGGTGACCAAGTGAATCCAGGTGATGATGTACGCGTAAATGGAGAGCAACTTCGTATCGCGCGAGATCATGTATATATCGCTTTAAATAAACCAGTAGGTATTACATGTACGAGTGAAAAATCTGTAAAAGGTAATATTATCGATTTAGTGAATCACCCTTTACGAATTAGCCACATTGGACGTCTTGATAAAGACTCAGACGGTTTAATTTTGTTAACGAATGATGGCGATATCGTTAATGAAATTTTACGTGCTGAAAATAAACATGAAAAAGAATATATCGTTTCAGTAGATAAGCCAATTACACCTGATTTTCTAGAGAAAATGGCAGCTGGTGTGAAAATTTTAGGAACGAAAACGCTTCCTTGTGAGATCACACAGTTATCAAAATATGAGTTCAAAATTATTTTAACACAAGGACTAAATCGCCAAATTCGTCGTATGTGTGAAGCTTTAGGTTATCAAGTATACACGTTAAAACGTACGAGAATTATGAATATTGAATTGAATAATTTACCTGTTGGACAGTGGAGAGATTTAACGAAAAAAGAGAAACGCCGTCTATTTGCAGACTTAAATTACGAACCACAAGATTGGTAAAATTGAGAAGAGGAAACCAAAAATTTATTTTTGGTTTCTTTTTTTATTAAATAAAAATTTATTTTTAACACTTGCAAAAATAAAATGAATAAGATATAGTAAATAACAATTAATGGATGTAATTATAAAAGCAAAGAAAAGGACACGAGTTATTTTCCCCGGTTATACAGAGAAGGAAGGAAAGCTGAGAACTTCCTAACGCAGAAAAATAACTTACCACCTTAGAGCTGCACTGGGGAAAGTAAGTATCTAGTGCCGTGTAAGCGACGTTATCGCAAAAGAAGCCATTATGTTTTTTGTAATGGGAATCTGGGTGGAACCACGAATATAAGCATATTCGTCCCTAATTTTTAGGGATGAATATGCTTTTTTGCATTCAATTTCATAATAAGCGAAGAAAAGGACACGAGTTATTTTCCCCGGTTATACAGAGAAGGAAGGAAAGCTGAGAACTTCCTAACGCAGAAAAATAACTTACCACCTTAGAGCTGCACTGGGGAAATGAAGTATCTAGTGCCGTGTAAACGACGTTACCGTAAATGAAGCCATTATGTTTTTTATGATGGGAATCTGGGTGGAACCACGGGTATAAGCACGCTCGTCCCTATTTTAGGGATGAGTGTGCTTTTTATTATGAAATGGAGAGATGAAAAATGAAAGAACAAATGATTGAAATTAAATTTCCAGATGGTAGTGTGAAAGAATTTGTAAAAGGAATTACTTTAGAAGAAATTGCGGGATCCATTAGCAATAGTTTAAAAAAGAAAGCAGTCGCGGGGAAAGTAAATGATGGGTTATATGATTTGCGCCGTAATATTGAGGGAAATGCGGAAGTAGAAATCATTACTTTAGATTCAAATGAAGGTGTAGAAATTGCAAGGCACTCTGCGGCACATATTTTAGCACAAGCTATAAAAAGAATTTATGGTAATGTAAACCTTGGTGTAGGACCGGTTATTGAAAATGGATTTTATTATGATATGGACCTTCCAAGTAGTGTAAACGTAGAAGATTTACGGGAAATTGAAAAAGAAATGAAAAAGATCATAAATGAAAATATAAAGATAGAACGAGTTGAGGTTTCTCGAGAAGAAGCAGCTAAACTGTTTCAAGAAATGAACGATCGCTTGAAATTAGAACTTTTAGAAGCAATTCCTAGTGAGGAAAGTGTAACACTATATAAGCAAGGTGAATTTGTAGATTTATGTAGAGGACCACATTTACCATCTACAGGTTATTTGAAAGCCTTTCAATTAACTCACGTTTCCGGTGCATATTGGCGAGGAGATAGTAACAATCAAGTGCTTCAGCGCATATATGGTGTTGCATTCTCTTCCCAGAAAGAATTAGAAGAGTATTTACATTTCGTTGAAGAAGCAGCAAAAAGAAATCATCGTAAATTAGGGAGTGAGCTTGAGTTATTTATGTTTTCTGAAGAGGCTCCGGGAATGCCGTTTTATTTACCGAAAGGTCAAATTATTCGTAATGAATTAGAAGCTTTTTTAAGAGAAATTCAAAAAGAATATAATTATCAAGAAGTACGCACTCCATTCATGATGAACCAAGAAGTATGGGAAAGATCAGGGCACTGGGGACATTATAAAGATAATATGTATTTCTCAGAAGTGGATAATAAAAGTTTTGCATTAAAACCAATGAACTGCCCAGGTCATATGTTAATGTTCAAAAATAAATTGCATTCTTATCGCGAATTACCGATTCGTATGTGTGAGTTTGGTCAAGTACATCGCCATGAATTTAGTGGGGCGTTAAACGGATTATTAAGAGTACGTACTTTCTGCCAAGATGATGCACATTTATTTGTAACTCCAGAACAAATTGAAGATGAAATCAAATCTGTAATGGCGCAAATCGATTATGTATATAAAACTTTTGGATTTGAATATGAAGTAGAACTTTCTACTCGTCCAGAAGATTCAATGGGTGATGATAAGTTGTGGGAACAAGCAGAAGCGGCGTTAGCAAATGTATTACATTCATTGAATTGTAAATATAGACTAAATGAAGGTGACGGTGCATTTTACGGACCGAAAATTGACTTCCATATTAAAGATGCTTTAAATAGAAGTCATCAGTGCGGAACAATCCAGCTAGATTTCCAAATGCCCGAAAAGTTTGACTTAAATTATATAGATGAGAAGAATGAAAAGAAAAGACCAGTTGTCATTCACAGGGCAGTATTAGGATCTTTAGATCGTTTCTTAGCGATATTAATTGAGCACTTTGGAGGCGCATTCCCGGCATGGGTAGCGCCAGTTCAAGTGAAGGTCATTCCAGTTTCGAATGCAGTCCATGTACAATACGCAGATGAGGTTGCGGATAAATTAGCACAAGCTGGTGTTCGTGTCGAACAAGATGTACGAGATGAAAAATTAGGATATAAAATTAGAGAAGCACAAATGCAAAAAATTCCTTATGTACTTGTTATTGGGGATAAGGAAATGGAGAACGGAGCTGTAAATGTACGTAAATATGGGGAAGAAAAATCAGAAGTTGTTGAACTAAATGGATTTGTGGAAAGTATGAAAGAGGAAATAAATAATCGGAAATAGAGTTTAAAGAGAAAACACACCAATTCATAATGGTGTGTTTTCTTTTTTACCTTACAAAAATGTAAGGTAAATGTAAGCGAAATCGAAGGAACGAGTTGTAGAAAGATGAGAATATGAAGTAGGAAATAGGTTCATGTTATCTGTATAACCTTTTTAGTTTGAAGAATTAAAAAATTCTTAAGAATTTACATGAGAAAAAGATAAGAAATGTGTGAGAAATTAAATTTATACAAAAGGGATGGAGTGAAAGAGATGTCAACAAATGTAGTTACTGTAGAAAGTGTAGAAAAAACGTATGGGAAAAGAAATGAGAATCAGTCAAAAGCATTAAGGGGTGTGTCATTAAGTATTAAAGAAGGGGAATTTGTAGGGATTATGGGTCCTTCTGGATCTGGAAAGACGACTTTACTGAATGTGATTAGTACATTGGATCAAGCGACAGGTGGCAGTGTGACAATAGCTGGTACAAATATTACTTCTATGAAGGGGAATGCATTATCAGATTTTCGATCTCAAAAATTAGGGTTCATCTTTCAAGATTTTAACTTACTAGAAAACTTATCAATTTATGAAAATATTGCTTTACCACTTTCTCTGCAAGGTGTACCTTCAAGTGAGATTACTGGAAAGGTAAATGAGGTGGCGAAGAAATTAGGAATTACTGAAATTTTAACAAAATATCCAACTGCTGTTTCTGGTGGACAAAAGCAAAGAACAGCGGCAGCACGAGCTTTAGTACATAATCCAGCAATCGTATTAGCAGATGAACCGACAGGAGCGCTTGATAGTAAAAATGCAAAAAGCTTATTAGAAGCGATGCAAGATTTACATGAAAATCACAATGTAAGTATTTTGATGGTGACACACGATGCATTTAGTGCCAGTTATTGTGAACGTATTTTATTTATTCAAGATGGTCTTTTATATAAAGAATTAAAGCGTCAAGGAACGCGAGAAAGTTTCTATCAAGACATTTTAGGTGTGCTCGCTCATATGGGCTCAGCTGCTGAGTCTAAGTAGGGGGGAGAGACTATGTTATTCAAATTATCACGTCATAGTATGAAAAAAATGTTAAAAGATTATATGGTTTTACTTATCGGTCTCGTTATTAGTATTAGTATTTTTTACATGTTCCAAACGATGGCGATGAATAGTGAATTTACGAAAGATAATAGTCTTATTAGTAGTATAAGACTCGTATTCTGGGTAGGTGCAATACTATTATCTTTCATTACAGTATTTTATATTATATATGCCAATTCTTTCTTACTCACATTAAGAAGAAAAGAACTCGGTATGTACATGATGCTCGGAGCGAAAAAGAAAAAAGTAGCACAATTATTATTTATTGAAACATTCGGTATGGGTATTGTTAGTATTATTATCGGGATTTTAGTAGGGATGTTACTTGCAAGTGTAGCAGGAAATTTTTTAATGAATGGTATGGAAATTTCAGCAAAGGGTAGTTATTCATCTGTATATACACCAGCAATCATAGTTACAGCTATATTCTTCTTAATATTATTTTTTATTACTGGTTTAATGAATAGCATCCGTTTATTACGTAAAACAGAATTAGAATTAATACGTGAAGATGAAACACTAGATGAAGTGAAGAAAAGTAAAACTCGCATTATTATAATGACTGTACTTGGTGTATTACTAGTAAGTACAGGGTACTATTTTATGATTAACGTAAAAATATATGCTGAATTTGGTTTTATAATAGCGACAATCGTTACAACGCTTGGAACATATTTTATCTTTAGTTCATTGCTCCCATTTTTTGTGATGAAAATTAAAGGGAATAAAAAGCGAAATGAAACGGGCTTAAATAGTTTTACATATGCACAGCTACGCTTTCGAGTAAATAGTTTATCGAGAGTATTAGGTACTGTAGCAATGTTAATTGCATTAGGAGCAGGTGCGATGACAGCAGGTATGGCGTTCCAAAAAAATGTAGGTATTATGACAGACTTCTCACGTGTGTATGATGTCGTAATTCATGATCCGAATGAACAAGATACAGCTGCATTAAAAGAAATGGAAATTGTTGAAGAAAGCCAGTATAAGTATAAAGTAGATGGAGAAGCGGTTTATTACTTACGTAACGATTTAACTGCGAAACCGCCACTTGTTTCAGACCACTTTGATACAAAAACTTTAAAAGAGCCTGTTCGTAAACGTGTGACTGAACCTTTAACTGAACCTGTATATTCTGCTTTAGAGGCTCCTGAATTAGCAAAATTCCCTCGTATGCCGAGAGATTGGGAAGATGCAATTGTAAGAGAAATACAAATTACACATAATCAATTTAACGGAAAACCTGTAAGAATTGCAGATGAAGCACATTATAAAGGAATTCAAGGAACAGAACACACTGTAACATTAGCAAAAGTAGATGATATGAAAAAGTATAAACCGTTGTTGATCGAAATAGATAAGAGACAAAAAGAACAAATTGAAAAAACAACAGGTGCAAAAGTAGACTTATTTACGAAAATGACAATTTATCAATTTATGAACAGTTTCATGAGCGGAACAATGTTTATGGGATTTTTCCTCGGAATTGCCTTTTTAGCAATGATGGCAAGTTCCCTTATGTTCAAAATATTAACAGGTGCTTCTCGTGATGTACGCCGTTATGAAATGTTACGAAAAATCGGTGTGAGACGTAGTATGTTAACGAAAAGTATATATAAAGAAATTTCATATTTATTTATCTTCCCAGCAATCATTGGTATTTCTCACGTGTTAGTAGGGCTTAACTTATTTAGTTTTATATTAGTTGACCCGTTTGTAAAAGTGTGGGTGCCAATTGGGATTTTCTTAGTCATTTATTTCATCTATTACTGGATAACTGTTCAATTGTATAAAGGAATGGTAATGCCGAAAGAAGAAGTAGCTAAATAGTTTATGAAAAGAGTCCTTGTTTGAAAACAAGGGCTTTTTTCTATATTTGTAATACCTGTGATTAAGTTTTTCTATGATTAATGTATTGAAAATTAAGAAAATATTAAGGGTTTATATAGCGGAATGTTAAGAAGTGTATGGGATATTATTAATGTAGTTTTATAGAATTAAATTGTTATTTTTACAAATTTATAAGAAAGGATATATCCTATGAAGAAGATAAAAAAATTAATAACATTTATTGGAGTCATAACTACACTAACATTAATCGTAGCACTAGTATTTCCTACATGGACTTCGCAAATAAAAGGAAAAAACAGTATAAGTACATTAGAACAAATAGAGATAAATGGAAGTAGTCATGAAATTATGATACGCGGCAAAGATAAGAACAATCCAGTTATTATTTTTGTACATGGTGGACCTGGTTCTTCAGAAATACCATATGCTCAAAAGTATCAAAAATTATTGGAAGAGAAATTCACCGTAGTTAATTATGATCAAAGAGGAAGTGGGAAATCGTATCATTTCTTTGAGGACTATTCAAATCTTACATCAGATCTTCTTGTAGAGGATGTATTAGCTATGACAGAGTATATTTCAAAACGTATGGGAAAAGAAAAGGTAATATTAATTGGTCATTCTTACGGTACATATATTGGAATGCAAGCTGCTAATAAAGCACCTGAAAAATACGAAGCGTATGTTGGGATAGGGCAGATGAGTGATACAGTAGAAAGTGAAATGGATAGTTTAAACTATGTAATTGAACAGGCACAAAATGCTGGGAATACAGATGAGGTTTCCTATTTAAATGGATTGACTGAAAAAATTAAAAATGGCGATACATACACTCCGCGAAATTATGTTGCGAAATATGGTGGAACATCAAGACTCATTGAAAATCCAAATGGTGATAACATCGGGATGTTACTTAGTAATGAATATAACTTGTTTGACGTAATTCGTTATAACGTTGGATTATCACACTCTCAGACTGTCTTATTAGAAAAAGATTTAAAGAATCCATTACCTACTAAGGTGAAGAAACTGAAGTTACCGTTTTATTTCCTTATGGGGAAATATGACTATAATACTTCATTTCATGCGGCAAAAACATATTTTGATACGATTGAAGCAGAGAAAAAAGAATTTATTACTTTTGAAAAATCCGCGCATTATCCGCAATTTGAAGAGAAGGAAAAGTTTTATGAGTGGATGTCCGATACATTTGTAAAATAAATAAAGTGTATCCAAACTATAGAGAATTAAAAAGTTAGCGAGATATATCATTACATGAAGCGAAGTTAAATAAAAAAGACTCTTGTATAGATAACAAGAGTTTTTTTATTGTTCTTTATATAGAAGGAAAAGATTGGATAATGGTCGAAAAATATAATATAACTTCCGAGAAATGACTAAAATAATACTATTTTGTCGAGAGAAAGGATACGAAATATGAAAGAAATGCTACAGTTATTTCGCAACAAAGTGTATGCACGATTTTTTCTAGCGAATATTTTAGAACGACTCGGTTCTATGATTGCTGGAATTTCTTTAATGTTTTACTTGTTAGATCAATACGGAAAACAACCAGTTTACGCAACAATGACGCAAATTATGATTGCGTTACCTGCATTAATCTTTTTTCTATTAGTAGGGACAGTAGTGGATCGTTTTGATAGACAACGTATTTGTACGATAAGTAATATATGTTGTTCGCTCTGTAATATTGGAATCCTAATTTCGCTTTATTACGGGATGATTATACTTGTCTTTATATTTTTGTTTTTGGAAAATGCATGTATACAATTTTTCTCTCCATCAGAACAGTCGATGATACAGGGAGTGGTTGAATCAGACCAATACGGTGCAGCAGCGGGTATGAATCAAATGGTAAATAGTTTGTATGCTTTGTTTGGTGTAGGAATTGCAACGATGGTGTACTGGACTTTTGGAATTTACGGGAGCATTTTAGTAAATACGCTCACTTTTATTATGAGTGGTATTTTGATTCAAACGATCTCCATTCCAGAAAAAGTTCGTTTACCAAATGGGAGAACAAAATGGAAAGAAGTTAATTTGAAGATGTTAATAACAGAGTTTAAAGAAGGGATCAAGTATATATACCAAAATGAAACTTTAAAAAAATTACTTTTAGGATTTATCGTGTTTGGTTTATTAAATGGTATTTTAAGCGTATCTACTACTTACATATTAAAATACAAATTGGCACCAGCAACGTATGAAAGTTTAGCAATGGTGGGCGGTGTAGTTGGAGGGATTTCATTATTAATTGGAAGCATAGTAGCAACAAGTATAGGTAAGAAATATGCTCCTAAACCTATTATTGTATTTGGTATGGCAGGTTCAGGGATCTTCTTCGGTATGTGTTACTTTGTAAATCACGTATGGTCTTTTTATGTATGTATCGCTTTTGCGACTTTCTTTTTACCGTTTATTAATGTTGCAATATCGGGCTGGATGTATGAAATTGTAGAAGAGTCATTCATGGGGCGTGTACAAAGCTTACTTAGTCCATTAACGACAGGATTCCAGCTTTTATCTCTCGGTGCGATAGCAATGTTATTCCCAAAATGGATTCGTGCAGATACATTGTATATTATTTTATTTGGTTTATTATTGTTTGTTACATGTTTATATCAAGCCATTTTACCAAGTGGGCAAAAGCAAGTACATGCTGTAGCTAAAGAGATGTGATATATTTAGTTTTTGTTTCTGAATATTCTATCGAACGGTAAGGGGAAATCGTTATGTTGATGAGAATGGTTAAGTGGTGTGGGATTACTTGTTTACAACTAGTAGCTGCAATTTTATGTATAATCTGCCTAGGAGCGCTACCACGTTTATTTAAGGGATTACAAATTGATTTAATCGGTTTTTGGAATACGATTGTATTTCTTGGAGGAAAGTTACTTCAACCGGGTGAAATTACATATGGATTTCGGGACTCAAGAAAATTATTTCCGCAAATATGGATTCATTATATTGAAACGATGATTGTATTTCTTTCAGCTTTTTTATTCTCGTTGCTTATAGCGTATATACTTGTCATTTGGGTATTACAGCGTTCTCATATGAAACAGAAAATGTGGAACGGGATTTTTCTTACGCTTGAGAGTATACCAGATATATTACTTATTTTATTATCGCAACTTCTTGTCGTAATTATGTTTCAAAAAACAGGAGTTATGCCGATCAAACTGGCTGGATTAGGGGAAGAAAGGATACGTTTGTTACCAATTATATGTCTTACAATACCAACAACATTATTGTTTATTAAACTGTTGTTATTACGGTTTAAAGAAGAATTAGAGAAAGATTATAGTTTGTTTGCCAAGAGTAAAGGGCTAAGCTTACGGTATATTTTGACACATCATATTTCAAGAAATGTTTTATTAACGACAATTTATTACGCGAAAACAAATATTTTATTTATGCTTTCCAATTTATATATTATTGAATGGATATTTAATACATATGGTATGTTTGTTTTTGTGAAAGAAAATTCAAAATTAGAAATATTTACGGTGAGTCTAGTAATATTATACGTACCGCTTTTTATACTATTTCGTATATTACATACGCTTTTACAAAATGTTATAAAGGAGCGTGTGTAACATGTGGCAAGTTGTAAAAAGAGATGTGAGATTTTGGATAGGTATTACTTTTTTGAGTGTACTAATGATTGTTAGTATTGGATATACGTTGTTTTTTGATGGGAATATTCGTGAACTTACGATGATGTATAACGAAAAAGGGGAACTAGAGGCAGCTCCATTTGCACCATCAAGTAAATTTTGGTTTGGAAGTGATGTGAAAGGTCGTGACCTTGTTCAATTAATAATAGAAGGTGCAAAATGGACAGTTGGTGCAAGTATAATTATAGCGATTTTACGAGTTATAGTTGGAGGGGGAATTGGTTTACTTCTTGGTATGTATGGTAAACGTTCTTTTCCAGTTATTTCATCCTTTTTTGATCCTTTTAGTATTGTACCGATGGTTATGATTTCTTATTTTATGTTAAATGAAGTATTAACGTTTGATAGTGGAGCAGAAGTTGTGCCGTTATATTTGCGTGTGGCATTTCAAATTATAGTTCTTGTATGTCTCGCTGTACCAACAGTGATGTTGTATGTAGCGCAAGAAGTAAAACGTATTAAGAAAGAAGAATTTATGTTGGCAGCCACTGTGCTCGGCGGTAGTAAGTGGCAGAGGTTGAAGCGCCATATATGGCCTCATATGTTACCACCATTTCTTTTATTAGTAGCACAACAATTTGTAAGTACGTTATTACTTCTTTTACATCTTGGTTTGTTACAATTATTTTTTGGCGGAACAATAACCTTCAGTGGAATGGATCCAGATAGTGTAACAAAAGAATGGACTGGCCTAATTGGTCAAAACTTCCGCCATTTAACTACACATACATGGATTGTACTTATACCGATTGCTTTTTATAGTATGACAATTCTCGCAGGAAATCTAGTTAGTAATAGTATGCAAGATGCGATTAAGTTAGGAAATACGAGAAGGCCAGAGCGGAAAGGTAGAGAAGTGCAAGCAGAGAAACAAGTACAACCAACTACGAATGACTTTTCTTTTTATAGAGAGATACAAAAATAAAAAGATAGCTGAAAGCAACTTGTTTTCAGCTATCTTTTTCTGTTTATAGTGGTGGTAAATCAATCTTACCTTCTTCAAATAATTCTTTTATCATATGCTTCGTATAACCAGCAGCTTGACCAAATGTGATTTTTGCTGGCATTGGTGCTTCGTTAGCATCTACAACTACATCAATAATACACGGTTTATTTTGTTTTACTGCATTTTCGAAAGCGGGAAGTAGTTCATCTAAATTCTCAACACGGTATCCAATACCTCCACACGCCTCTGCATATTTTGCAAAATCAGGGTTCGTTAAGTCTGTTTCGAATTCGATATTACCCATCACTTCTTGTTCAAATTTAATCATCGCAATTTTATTATTGTTTAATACGACGACAACAATTGGTAGTTTATATTTAACAGCTGTTACGAAGTCGTTCATTGTCATTCCAAAACCACCGTCACCACAAACTGCAAATACTTGTTTATCCGGGAATGCAATTTTTCCAGCAAGAGCACCAGGTAAACCGCAGCCAAGAGTTGCGAGCCAGCTAGAAATGATAAATTGTTGATTTGTCATACGGAAGTGCCTTGCTGTCCATACTGTTACATTTCCGACATCGACTGATAGAATTGCGTCATCATGTGCTACTTGCTGCAGAGCATGCATAACGCGTTGTGGTTTAATTGGAATGGAAGAGTCTTCTTCTTGATCGTGTAATTTTTCTTCCCACTTTTTCATCATGTCTTGGTAATGTTCTAAGAAGGAATGGTCTGTGTGTTCTTCAACATTTTCAATTAACCATCGTAAAGTTTTTTCAGCATCACCAGCTAAACCAATATCTGTCGCATAACGTTTTCCAATTTGGGCAGGATCTGTATCGATATGAATTGTTTTTGCTTTTTCAGGTAAGAAGCCGGTGAACGGATAAGAAGTACCGACCATAATTAAAGTATCTGCATGCTTCATTGCTTCATAAGAAGGTTTCGTGCCAATTAATCCTAATCCACCAATACAAAGAGGGTGTTCATCAGGAATAATTCCTTTAGCTGGCAATGTAAGTACGATTGGAGCACCAATATGTTCTGCCAATGCAAGTAAAGATTCTCTCGCATGTTTCGTACCTTTTCCAGCTAAAATAACAGGCTTTTTCGCTTCATTAATTGCGAGTTTTGCTGCATCTAAATCTTCTTTTTGTGGAAACAACTCAGGCAAAGTAAAAGAAGTATTTGTAATACGAGCACCATTTTTTACTTCGAATTTCGGGACATCATCTGGAATTGTAAGAACGGATACACCTTTTTTCGTATAAGCCATTCGAATTGCTTGATTCACTACGGCAGGTAGTTGCTCTGCTGACATAATACGCTGGTTATAAACCGCGACATCATCAAACATTCTTTCTAAATTTACTTCTTGAAAAAAATCCGTTCCGAGTAAATCGGTTTCTACTTGACCTGAAATTGCTAGAACAGGGGCTTTATCGAGTTTCGCATCATATAAACCATTTAATAAATGAATAGCACCAGGTCCTGCAATTGCCATACAAACGCCAAGTTTTCCTGTTAATTTCGCATAGGCAGCCGCTGCTAATGCACCAGCTTCTTCGTGGCGAACTTGAATGAATTTAATTTTATCTTGTTTTTTTCTTAAAGCTTCAATGATAGAATTGATGGAATCTCCAGGCATACCGTATATGTGTTCTACTCCCCAGTCAATTAATAAATCAACTAATGCTTCACCGGCTGTTTTCCCAAACATAATTGTTCCTCCTTATAATAGGTAGATAACATTATGTTTTGGATAAAAAGGGAAAATATACAAATAAGAAAATTTATCTGGTTATTTGTAATCTAAGAATCAGTGTGGGAGGTACAAAAGTTTCACTTTAGCAACTTTAATGATGACCAGCGAATAAAGTGAACGCTGTTATTAGTAAAAAACCACTAGTTGCCCACATTAGAAATGTAAGGAAAGAGAGCTGTTTCTTAGCTTTCCAAAGCATTTCATGAATCGTTACATAGCCAAGTGAACCGATAGCACTTCCCATAATGAGTCCTTGTAAATGAAGCGCTTTTCCTTCCATTAAAATTCCAAAAACTGTACCGGTACCGAGAATAAGAGATAGTAATAAAGTTGTTAATAAAAAGGAAATATATTTATGTTTTGTAAATAGAAAGGGGATAATTAATGCTAAGCCTTCAGGAATATGGTGAATGACGATTGCTATTAAAAAAGGTATGGCAGAGTCAGCATGATTAATAAAAGCAGTACCTAAAGCAAATCCACTCGGCAAATTATGAATAAATATAGCGAAAGAGAGAAAAAGGAAAGTTTGCCATGCTTGTTGATCTTTTGTATGTATCATTGGATGGTGACAATAGTTATCTAATAAGCTCATAATTAAAATACCGATAGCCATACCAAG
Source organism: Bacillus cereus group sp. MYBKT111-2 (assembly GCF_051915205.1). NCBI lineage: Bacteria > Bacillati > Bacillota > Bacilli > Caryophanales > Bacillaceae > Bacillus > Bacillus cereus group sp. MYBKT111-2. The sequence continues at coordinate 533,402 of NZ_JBQAEG010000002.1, read as the reverse complement.
TATAGGTCCAATCATTTCATAACTTGAAAATGTTTCAGGAATAATTTCAAGTAGTAAGAGTCCAAGTAAAATTCCGCCACATAATGCATATAAACGATGCATTTTTTCTTCAATTAGCTGGCGCGTAGCAATGCCAACAGCACCGCCTAATAATAAGCCACCAAATGAAAAAAATGTAACTATCATAGGAATCCATAATCGTTCCACCGTATCACACTCCGATTCTTCCACCTTATTTTTAGCTTACGAAAAGGAAAGTTAGATTAGTCCAAGTAATTGTGTTTGATTATAGAGAAAAAACTAATAATTCGTTATAATTTATATATTAAATTTAAGTGTAAATATGAAATGAGGAATAATTTTGCAAACAAAATGGAGTTTATCTGAATACGAAAATCCAAAACGATATGATATAGAAAATAAAAGTTTATCAGATTTTCCGTTTTTACTATCATGGGCACAAAAACTACATATACAAAATGAATGGATTCTAGATCTTGCCTGTGGTACAGGAAGGGTTACAATTCCATTTATAGAAAATGGATATCAAATGATTGGTGTAGATATACATGAAGGCATGCTTGCTGAAGCAAAGATAAAAACTACGGATTGTAAGAAGGTAAAATGGTTACAACAAGACTGCTTACAATTGAACATTGAAGATACCATTTCGCTAGCATTTATGGTGGGGCATGGATTCCAGCATTTCCTTACAAATATTCATCAAAATCAATTATTAACATCTATTCATCATGTGTTAGCTGAGAATGGTATATTCATATTCGATACACGTTTCCCTTCAAAAGAAGAATTAATACAACCATCTATAGAAGAATATTGGACAACTGTTAATGATGAAAAGGGAAGAAAATGTGATTTATATACTGAAATGACATACGATTCAATTCAACAAATACAGCACTACATAACAACAAGAAGGTTTTATGAGGGGGATACGCTAGTAGAGGAAATAAAAACAACGATAGATCTTCGTTATACGTACCCGCAGGAGTTAGAAAGATTATTAGTAGCGAATGGTTTTGAATTATTACATATATATAATGATTGGGAAGGCAATGAGTTGGGAGAAGATTGCTATTCTATGGTAGTAGTCTGCCGGAAGAAAAAATAGTATTATTTTAAAAATATGAATGTGAAAAGCCTTTAAGGAGAGGAAAAAATGACTTGGTACTTAGATAATGTTTATGAATTAAATAAAGAAGCGCCCTATACATTCTACCTTCCTAGCTCAGAAGTTTTGGAGAAATTAAAGGTTGGGGATTTGGTAAAGCTAATTTTTGTATCTAAAAATGAGGAAGAAGATGGATTTAATGGTGAAAGAATGTGGGTTGAAATCATTGAAAGGAATGAGAAGAAGTTTGTAGGGGAACTGAGCAATGAACCATATCGCTTAGATTTAAAAATAGGTGATAAAATTTCATTTGGGATTGAAAATATATGTGATACGGAATATGACGATCCATCTTCAAAAGATTGGGATTTTTATTTTGATACGAAGGTAATTGTTAGTAATGATGTACTTGAAAAAAGAGAATTTAACTTTATGCTTAAAGAGGATTCAAGAGAAAAAGGTGACTCTGGTTGGTCAATACTGAGTGGTTATGAAAGTGATGACTATGTCAATAATCCTAAAAACTTTCAAATTATTTCAATTGGAGTCATTTTGAATATAGATGATTCTATTTTAAAATTTCTTGAGGAACCACCTTTATGTGCATATGAAAGAAATGATGAAGGTAGATTCTATAAAATTGAAGACTACGATTGGGATGCATATTTAAATGGATAGAAAAAGTTATTACGTTTTAAAGAAAGCAATATAATTTCACCCTATGTGCTTGATAAAGGTTCTACAGATAATAATTCAAGAGAGTAATAGTAAATGGAGGAACAAATGATGCAACAAATTAAAAAAATAGGAAACTCATTTTGGTATATGACACCCGTTTCCGAAACAGATAGACCTATATTAGGAATGGTCATTGGAAAAGAAAAAACGTTAATGATCGATGCAGGGAATTCAGAGGAACATGCACAATTATTTTTAGAAATGTTAAAAGAAAAAAATGTATCGAATCCTGAATTTGTAGCACTAACGCATTGGCATTGGGATCATATTTTTGGATTATCTGTATTACAGAATGCATTAACTATTTCACACGCTGAAACGAAAAAAGAAATGCAGGCAATAGTATCTTATGAATGGACAGATGAAGCGTTGGACGCACGCGTAAAAGAGGGTACGGAAATTGCATTTTGTGCGGATTGCATCAAAAAAGAGTTTGAAGAAAAAGCGAGAAATATTAAAATTATTCTTCCAACCTTAACGTTCCAGGATCAAATTGAATTAGACCTTGGTGAGGTGACCTGCGTGTTAAAACATGTGGGCGGAGATCATGCACATGATTCAGTTGTTATGTACATAAAAGAAGAAAAGATATTGTTTTTAGGAGACTGTATATATGCAGATATTTTTTCTTCGAAGTGGAACTATACGACGAAAAGAACGTTTGCATTAATAGATGAATTAGAAAAATTTGATGCTGAGACATATATTCTCTCTCATGGGGAAGCGATAAATCGAGAGGAGTTTTTACAAGAGATTCGTATGTTAAAAACAGTAGGAACTTATACTGAAATACATAAAGGCGATGAAGGGAAGATAAAGGAAGCGTATAAACGAGACATAGATAGAGAATTAAATGAAGATGAATTAGAAACAATAACGTTTTTTGTAAATGGTTATGAAATGAATAATCAATAAGACACGACATGAATCCAATATAATTAAATTGCACAAAAAGAGTATTGAAATTTAATTCAATACTCTTTTCAATAGTTAAATATGTAGTTTCAACCAAATTCTAAATGGGTAATCATTGTCTGGAGGGGTGTCATTCTATTTATTTTTCGTATAGATAGTGGTTCAAGTAGAAACTTTCTTTGCTAATTCAGTTATATAGTTGAAAAATCCATTGTGGTTTACATCATATACTACATTTACAGGCCGCCCACCATCAAATTCCACTGTACGTCCCTGGCTTGGTCCGTATGTATGAACGATACTATTAATCGTTTGAGTTTTTGCGAGGTTAGTGTTTCCGACAAGCGCAGTTGTTAGTACATCCCACAAGTAGTAAGTAGAGTTCGTTGAAAAGTGAACGAGGGGAGGAACCATCGCATAGCATTGGCCAAGGAAATCTACACCAATATACTTTCGTTCTTTTGCCCAACGTTCACGTATGTCTATAGTTAATGGAACTTGGTTTGTACTTTCTAGTGTCACTAAGTCGATTTCAATTTTTGATTCCCATACACGAGCCACTGCTTCAGGGTCCCAAAATGAATTCCACTCAGCTGTTCCGTCATGCTCTGGTTCATGTACATTGCCTGCGGTAAGAAATGTACCACCCATCCAAACGAGACGTTCAATTTTATCTTCGACTATGGGAGCTTCATATAATGCACGAGCAAGGTCAGTTAGGGGTCCCGTAAATAATAAAGTTGTTTTCCCTTCCGTTTGTAGAAGCGTTTCTATTAAGTGATGATGTGCAGGCTTTGCTGCTACAGGTGTTATAACTTTTCCAGCCTCATTTAAAATTGGTAAAGCATCTACATAAAATGCATGCATTCGCCAGTCTTTTGGAAATGGATTTTTTGCACGGGAATTTGATGCAGCTACTTCAATATTTCCTTGGCCGAAGCGATCAATAATTTTGCGACTTGTAGACATTGCGGGTTCTAAATAGCAATCTGCTGGGATAACTGAAACACCTGTAAGTTCGACATTATCCATTTGGAGTAATAAAAATAGTGAAATTAAATCATCTACACCACCATCATGATTGAAGTACACTTTTTTCATCATTGTAATCTCCATCCTATTTGATTTAGTTAGAAATTAAACATGCATTGAGGAAAAGTCATCAATAATTTCGACTACTTCAATTTCGCCATTAATGAGTAGCTCAGGGAGTTCGTTATTCACATTTCCTTTCCAATATTCTCTAGCTTGTTCCATTTTTTGAGAAAAAGGAATAGCATCTTCTTTCGGTAAAAGATTCCCGTCACCTTCAAAAGAACTTCCGATTACTCGTAGTTTAACAATCTGCAAAACTTCTCGATTGTAAGAATCAAATAATGCTTTCCATTTTAAAGCATCTTCATAGCTTTTAGCAGCATATAAACAAGACAATCTTGATGGATAATCAGGATATTCTTGCAGCCTAACCATTTCCACAATCGTTTCTCTAATGGCTCTAATTGTTTGATCCATGTAATTCATAACGACTGTAGCATTTTCATTCTTTATATGTAATTCTTCATTTGTATAATGTTCTTTTAAAATTTGTATAGAATCTTTACCATTAGAATTTAAATGTTTTCTTTCAAAAAAGAAGTGGAATAGCGTATTAGTTTGATTTTTATTAAATTGAATGATTTGTCCGCTCTTCATTTTTTTCCTTGTTACGATATGATATACGAAAAATCCTTGTTCATTCATGGTTCTCCTCCTAGTAGTAATGTTTCAATTTAGTAATTCAACATTGAAATATATAAAACCTTTATAAGTAAAAGTGAGAATTTGTGTTGAAAGTAAAGAAAATATATGAAAACGTTTTAAATTTGTTCACAAAATGTTCACTTACGAAGAGGTTTCCAATATCGATATAATGACAAAGACTCAAAGAGAAAGGATGATGAATTTTGCCAACAACAAGAAAGGAAAACCTCCAATTTGGTATGATGATGTGCCTTGGGATGGTTATCGTAATGACGTTTTACAATTTACTAACGAATGGATCAGGAGGGCCAATTCATATTAAGGAGATCGCATTAGAACTACTAATTGGATTTATTATTGCGCTATTAATTGAAATATGTATCGTTGGACCTAGTGCGAAAAAAATTGTATTCATGTTGCCATTTGATAAATCGAAAAAAGTAAATATTATTATTGCGATGGCGACAGCTATGGTTATTGGAATGGTTTTCTTCATGTCGTTTTATGGAATGGCAATGATGTATTTTCATAATGGATTACATGGTGAATCTTTTGTTTCAATGTATTTCTCGATTTTTATTAAAAACTTCATTATGGCGTATCCATTACAATTAATTATTATGGGGCCGCTTGTGCGTTTCTTATTTGGAAAGTTTGTTTTGAAGAATAAACCTGTTAATGTAGCGTAATTATAATTATTAAAATTATATATAATAATAAAAGGATAAAAACACATCTCAATTATTTTGAGGTGTGTTTTTTTATGGCCATTCGCAGTTATTTTCATACTGATGTGACATTTGTCCTTTTGTTTATATAGGATTATAGCTTTTAATTAAGTCAGAAATAAAAGATGAGGAGATGATTTTTTGAAAGGTATTATATTTGCTATTTTTGCTGGTTTATTTATAACACTTCAAGGAACCTTTAATGCGAAATTTAGTTCACATATCGGTATATGGTCGACGAGCATTATAACACATTTAATTGGATTCCTTATTGCAACAACTGTATTTTTGTTAAAGAAAGAAGAGAAAGTAACAGATTTAAAGAGTGTGAAAAAAGTATATTTAGCAGCGGGCGCATTTGGTGGATTCATTATTTGTGCAGAAACTATGGCGATATATTCACTAGGAGTTACATTGACAGCTGGCACACTAATGGTTGCTCAATTGTTAACGGCAACAGTTATTGAAATGAAAGGACTGTTTCATATAAAAAAGATACAGATGGAGAGATATCATATTGTGGGAACAATAGTAATGATTATAGGTATTGTTGTATTTAATATGTAAAGGAAAGGAGGAAATGAATATGGAGAATAGATCAGGATTAATTACGCATTATTTGAAAATCAATAAAACGCTCGGGTTTTTTTCAGAAATAGATACAGCATATTTTCAATTAAATCATTTTGAAAAAGGCGAGCTTATTTGCAATATAGATGACGAAATGGATCGTTTATATTTTGTTGTGAAAGGTAAAGTAAAAGTTTACACGATTACATCTGAAGGGAAGAAACTAATCCTTCGCTTTATCAATCCATTGGCCATTGTTGGTGATATTGAATTCATACAAAATAGTAAAGCACATAATGTCGTTGAAGCTTGTTCAGATGTTGTAGCAATCTCTATTTCTAATACGGTTATTAGAAACAAGTTATTACATGATCCTATATTTATGAAGTTCTTGCTTGAAAACATTGCGAACACATTAAAAATATCGACTCGTTTTACTGCTCTTAATTTACTTTATCCTGTAGAAGTACGTGTAGCTAGTTATTTACTTTCAATTTCAACAGATAGTAACGGAAATATGTATAAAGAGGATTTGGATGCAACTTCGGTAACAAGTATTTCGGATTTTATAGGGGTAAGTTATAGGCACGTAATACGGGTATTACAAAAATTTTATAATGAAAAATTAATTGAAAAGAGTAATGGAGTTATTGTAATTAAAGATTTTTCTAGAATGAAGGAAGTCGCTAAAGATAATATATATGAGCAATGAAAGGGAGAGGAAGATTTTGATTGGATTTAGTTTAGCTATATTAGCAGGAATATTAATTAGCGTACAATCTGTTTTTAATGCAAAAGTAAATGAAAATGTAGGACAGTGGTTAACGACTACATGTGTCCTTGGAATAGGTCTCATTAGCTCTATTCTATTTTATTTCATTACAGAAAACAGTATTAACATTAAAGTGTATACTACAAATTATTTGTTTTATGTAAGTGGACTGTTTGGCATCGGGTTAATTATTTGTATAATGGGTGCAATAAAGAGCTTAGGTCCAGCATATACGGTGCTAATTAGTCTTATTACTCAATTGGTCGTTGCGTTATGCATTGATACATTTGGATTGTTCGGAATGGAGAGCGTCCCATTACAAATAAATAAGTTAGTTGGTATAGGCTTATTAATTTTTGGAGTAGGAATTTTTAAAAATATCTTTTCGAATAAGAGAGCTATTAGAATAACTGAGGATGAGATTTAAAGGTTATAAGGATGTTAATAATCAGATTATAGATGTTTATGTAGTGGGGAAGGCATTTCATATATGTCTCTGTTAGTGAAGGGTCTATATATATTCGATAAAAAACGTGAATTAGCTATTAGTGTAGTTGAAAAGAAGACGTCAATAAGTTGAGGTCTTCTTTATGTATTGTTCTGAAGTTATCAGAACTTAAGTATAAGGGAATGGGAAGTGGTTTAAGTTAAGAAGAATATGCCCCAAAATAAAATATTACTTAACATATATAACTAATGAATACAATGTCTTTTTCAGTTATTATGTTGTAAATCATTTTATGATAAAATCTTTTACATAATTAAATAAAGGGGCAGTATTCTATGGGTTATTTCTCAAATGGTTTATTAGTTGTGTTTGTGCTTATCGTATGTAGTTGTATAATTTTTGGTTAATAATATAATGAGAGTCTTATATAAAAGAAGTTATCTCAAGTGAGATAACTTCTTTTTATTTTATGTTGAGAAGGAATTCTATTTTTCTTATTGAAGTTTGTTCTAGTTATTTTCACGTCAATCGCAATTTTCATAAGGGGAATTTTATGAAACATTAACAAACTATAGAATAGGGAGTATTTACATGAAAAATAGTATACACTACACAAGTGAACATCCTACAAAATTTAATGAATTATTAGCTTTATATGAATCTTTAGGATGGAATTCTCTTAAATTAACAGTGAATGAATTAGAACAAATGTGTAAACAAAGTTGGTATGCAATATACGCATTTAAAGAGCAACAATTAATTGGTATGGGGCGTGTTATATCAGATGGTGTAATAACAGGTGTTATTTGCGGTGTATGTGTAATGCCGGAGTATCAGTATATTGGTATTGGAAAAGACATAGTGAAACGATTAATCCATCACTGCGAACAAAACAAGGTTATTCCGCAACTTATGTGTGTGGAAAAATTGCAATCTTATTATGAATCTATAGGGTTTGAAGCATTCTCTATTGGGATGACAAAACATATTATGAGATAGCGGTGCTTTATATTTTCAGTTTACTCGTACATATTTTCAAACTTCAGTTATAAAGGAGAATTGCTGTATGGAGATTGCTAAAGGGGTAGAAATGTTACAACTTAAATTTCAAAAATTTATCATTCACCCAATTCTTTTATGGAATGATGAAATGGCAGTTTTAATAGATACTGGTTTTCCTGGACAATTCGAAGATATACAAGTAGAGATGGAGAGAGTTGGGGTATCTGTTGATAAGCTAAAAGTTGTGATTTTGACACACCAGGATATAGATCATATAGGTAGCCTTCCTGATGTATTGGAGAATGGTGTAAGCGATATTAAAGTATATGCGCACGAGTTAGATAAGCCATATATTGAGGGAGATTTACCTTTATTGAAAGATGTACATGTAGAGAATCCACCAAAAGGAAAAGTGAGTGACACAGTGATTGACGGGCAAGAACTTCCGTATTGCGGTGGAATACTAATTCTCCATACTCCAGGGCATACTCCTGGTCATATTAGTTTATATTTGAAACAAAGTAAAACTCTTATTGCAGGAGACTCGATGTATAGTGTGAATGGAAAGTTAGGAGGAATTCACGCCCCAACAACTTTAAATATTAAAGAAGCGCAGGAGTCTTTGAAGAAGTATTTAAATCTAGATATTAAATCTAGATATTAAATCTAGATATTAAATCTGTAGTTTGTTACCACGGGGGATTAAGTAAGGGGAATATAAAGATTCAACTTCAAAATTTGTAAAAGTCGAAGATAATAATTTTTTAATAATGGATGCTAAAGTGTAGTCTAATTGTTGGTATATAAATAAAACACTTAAATGATAAAAAAGCATGTTTGAAGAAATACAAACATGCTTTTTTATTAAAGGAAACCCATGTAATTTTAACGTCCTAATCCGTTCCAATAAAAAGAAACGATTTCTTGTGCTAATTCATCTATATTTGTAAGAATAGGATTGTCATTTTCATCTTTAAAATTCCCAATTGATAATAAAGATACGAATGCATGAGCGGCAAATTTAGGGTTTCCTTTTTGGATTTCTCCAAATTGCATCGCTTTAGCGAGTGCTTTTTCTAACACTTCATACATGCTATCTTCAGCTTTTTTCAATTCCTTCAATTGTTCTTCAGATAACGACAGTTTTGCATCTTTCATAAAATTTTTCATATCGATATCCATTGTGGCATGTAAGTAAACTTTAGCAAAGTTTAATAATCTCTCTTCTAAAGTATTGTTTGTAGAGAGTATTTGCGACATATTCTCACGTATACGTACCATCATTTGAATCATAGTAGCGGTAAATAAATCTGCTTTTGTTGAATAGTAATAGTAGACGGTTGCTTTCGTAACACCACAAACTTTTGCTACTTCCTCCATAGAAACGACTTGATAATTTTGAGTAAGAAATAACCGAGTTGCAACTTCTAAAATGGTTTCTTTTGTAGATTTTGTATTTTTATTTTGACGAGGCCTTCCTAGAGGGCGTTGTTTTTGTTCCAAATCCATTCGCTCCTGACATGTATTGTTTAGATAATTATAACATAATTTTTATTCATTCTTGATTAATTAACCGACCAGTATATATAATTAATAGTGGAGGAAAAAAGGAAGGTGGGTTTTTTATGAAAAAGCACCCGTTACATATGTTAGGGAGGCTTGTAGCAGGGAAAAATACGCAATGGATCACTTTATCGGTATGGATTCTTATTACATTATTACTTTCATTTACGTTACCACAAGTAAATAGTACGAAAGAACCGAACCCGAAAAATTTACCCGAAACAGCTATGTCGCAGCAAGCGGAAGCACTTATGAAAAAAGAGTTTCCGAATAATGCAGGGAATCCGTTGTTAGTAGTATGGTATAGAGATGGTGGATTACAGTCGCAGGATTATAAACTCATACAAGACGTTTATAAAGAGTTAAAAGCTAGTCCTTTAAAGGAACAATCAACGTTACCACCATTTGATACAATCCCGGAACAAGTATTATCAAAAAGTGCATCAAAAGACGGTACATCACTTGTTACACCGGTATTTTTTAACAAGTCGGCTGGAACAGATATATTAAAAGGAAATCTTGAAGATTTAAGAAACATAGTGAATAGTAAAGTCGATGAAGATCCATTCAAACGAAAAATTAGTGACGCTGGTTTACATGTTCGATTATCTGGACCTGTTGGCATTCAAACGGATGCAGTTAGCTTATTTAGTCAAGCAGATGTGAAATTGTTAATTGCTACAGTACTTCTCGTATTGGTTCTATTAATTTTACTGTACCGTTCACCAATTTTAGCAATTTTACCTTTACTTGTTGTTGGTTTTGCATACGGTATTATTAGTCCTACACTCGGTTTTTTAGCTGATCACGGATGGATTAAAGTAGATGCCCAAGCGATATCAATTATGACAGTATTATTGTTTGGTGCTGGAACGGATTATTGTCTATTTTTAATTTCGAGATATCGGGAGTACTTGTTAGAAGAAGAAAGCAAATATAAGGCGCTGCAACTTGCAATTAAAGCTTCTGGTGGGGCCATAATAATGAGTGCGTTAACTGTTGTACTTGGATTAGGCACATTATTGCTTGCTCATTATGGTGCCTTTCATCGATTTGCAGTACCATTTAGTGTTGCTGTATTCATTATGGGAATCGCTGCTTTAACAATTTTACCAGCTTTATTATTAATTTTCGGTAGAGCCGCATTCTTCCCATTTATACCGAGAACAACTTCGATGAATGAGGAATTTACAAGAAAGAAAAAGAGAGTCGTAAAAGTTAAAAAATCAAAAGGTGCCTTTAGTAAAAAACTTGGAGATGTAGTAGTACGGAGACCGTGGACAATCATTATGCTTACTGTATTTGTATTAGGTGGATTGGCTTCATTTGTACCACGTATTCAATACACATATGACTTATTAGAATCGTTTCCAAAGGATATGCCTTCACGCGAAGGGTTTACGTTAATTAGTGATCATTTTTCAGCTGGTGAACTAGCGCCAGTAAAAGTTGTTGTTGATACGAAAGGAAAAGAGCTTCCTATTAAACAAGAACTAGAGAAATTCTCTTTCGTAAAAACAGTGAAAGAGCCAAAAGAGGGGAAAGAAAATAAGCAAATTAAAATGTATGAGATTTCTTTAGCTGAAAACCCATACTCAATTGAAGCATTAGATCAAATCCCTAAATTGAAAACTCGTGTAGAAAAAGTATTAAAAGATGCTGGGGTTAGTAATGCAGAAGATCGACTATGGATTGGCGGAGAAACAGCTTCATTATATGATACAAAGCAAATTACAGAACGTGATGAAGCGGTTATTATTCCAGTAATGATTAGTATTATAGCTTTATTATTACTTGTTTACTTACGATCAATTGTCGCGATGATTTATTTAATTGTAACAGTGGTTTTATCATTTTTCTCTGCATTAGGAGCAGGATGGATATTACTTCACTTCGGTATGGGAGCACCAGCCATTCAAGGCGCAATACCGTTATATGCATTCGTATTTTTAGTTGCTTTAGGTGAAGATTATAATATCTTTATGGTTTCAGAAATATGGAAAAACAGAAAGACACAAAATCATTTGGATGCAGTAAAAAATGGCGTTATACAAACCGGTAGTGTCATTACATCTGCAGGTTTAATTTTAGCCGGAACTTTTGCTGTATTAGGAACACTTCCAATTCAAGTGCTCGTTCAATTTGGTATTGTAACAGCAATTGGTGTATTACTAGATACGTTTATTGTAAGACCACTACTTGTACCGGCAATCACAGTCGTTTTAGGCCGCTTTGCTTTTTGGCCAGGAAAACTTTCAAGGAAGAGTGAAGAGATACAAAAAGTGGATGCGTAGTTGAAAAAGCCAAGGATATTTTCCTTGGCTTTTTTCAATGTAATTAATTTTTTGAAGTCAAATCATCAGATGCAGCATGATCAGCATCTTCAATATCGGTTTCTGGCATTCCATATAAGCCGTTCATTGCTTGTTCTTCGATAGTAAGATTGGCAGTATTATTATTTTGAATAGGTGTAGCGTTTTCGATAACATTTTCTTTTTTATTTATATTTTTGTTATTCATGTATGAATCCTCCAAATTTTATTTGATTTATTTATAGTATGTGGATGGATTTCCAGAAATATGTGAATCGATTCTTATAGATGTAATATAATTAAATAAACAATTAGGGTGAAATGTAAACTGTTAGGAGTGAATAATTATGGTGAAAGCAAGGAAATTAGCCTCCTAAAATAAAAAGAAAATTTTAGGAGGCTATTAAAATGAAGTTTCATGTAATTGATAGAGAAAATTGGAATAGAGAGCAGTATTTTGAGCATTATTTAAAGTTGAAATGTACATTTAGTATGACTGTTAATGTTGATATCACGATGTTATTAGAGGAAGTATATCAAAAGGGAGTAAAATTTTATCCCGTTTTTATATATTTAATTTCTAAAGTAGTAAATAATCATAAAGAATTTCGAACATCTTTTAATGATGAAGGAGCTTTAGGCTATTGGGAGGAAATGATCCCGAGTTATACAATCTTTCATAAAGATGATAAGTCTTTTTCAAGTATATGGACGGATTATTCAAGTGATTTCCGCACTTTCTATAAAAATTATGAAGACGATATGAGATACTATGCTAGTGTCCATGGTCTTTTCACGAAAGAAAATACTCCGCCTAATGTATTTCCGATTTCTAGCATACCTTGGACTAGTTTTACTGGATTTAATCTTAATATTAGTAATGATGCTGATTTTCTATTACCGATTATAACTTGTGGGAAATATTTTAATGAAGAAAATAAGATTATGCTACCAATTTCATTACAAGTTCATCATTCGGTTTGTGATGGATATCATGCAAGTCGATTTATAGAGGATTTACAGGAGTTAAGTGATAGTTGCAACGAGTGGCTGAAATAAAAACTAATGTTTAATTATATACAAGTGAAAATGGATGATAGAAGAGATCATGTTTATATTGCATGGTCTCTTTTTTATTCATCTAAAGAACAGTGGAAAATATAGGTTGATTTGTAGTTTAATAATAAGTAGAGTGATTAATTTTAATTTTCTTTATTTTATAACTGTATTGTTTACAAAAATATTATCTTGTAATAATAAAGGGGAAAACAAAAATGACAATAATATCTATAGAAAAAGCTACTATTGTAGATGCTGAAAAATTAACAGAAATAATGACAAGAACATTTGATGAAGAAGCAGAACGATGGTTATGTGGTCAAGGTGATGTTATTGACTATAACATCCAACCACCAGGGTATTCTTCAGTAGAAATGATGAGATATTCAATCGAAGAATTGGATTCTTATAAAGTAATAATGGATGAAAAAATAATCGGGGGAATTATAGTTACGATCTCAGGTAAGTCATATGGCCGGATTGATCGTATTTTTGTAGAGCCTGTTTATCAAGGGAAAGGAATTGGATCAAATGTTATTAAATTAATAGAAGAGGAATATCCAAGCATAAGGATTTGGGATCTTGAAACATCGAGTAGACAAATTAATAATCATCATTTTTATAAAAAGATGGGTTACCAAACAATTTTTGAATCAGAAGATGAGTATTGTTACGTGAAAAGAATAGGGACGAGCTCAAACAAAGAAAGTGTATTTAAAAATGAAGACATGAAAAATAGCCAATATGAAAACTGTAACTTGGAAAATACCGAGTATTATCAAGTAAATTTAAAAAATAGTTCATTTGTTGGCAGCAATATAAGGAATATGAATATGAGCAATTGTAATGTAAGTCAATCCAAGTTTAGAAATATTAATTTTAGAAGTTCTTCATATGCAGATTTAAATCTTTCTGGCAGTAAATTTAGTTTGGTGACTTTAGGTGGAGTTCAATTTAAAGATACAAGTCTTGGAGAAAATAAATATCCTATTTCATTTAATAGATGTGATTTAGAAGGGAGTACGATAAGTAGTAGTAATCTAAAAAATATGGAAATAGAAAATTGTGATATAGCCGGTATGAAAGTAAATGGTATTCCAATGGAAAAGCTGCTTGCGTTATATAATAAAGTAAAAAGTTAACCGGTTAATGTAGATAAGTTTGTTCGTAAAGCTAATATTATGCCGAAATAATTATATAAAAATAACATAAAGAAATAAAGGAGAGAAGGGGTTTCATGCAGGAGGCTAGAATGAATATATGTATTGTTAAGAATATGGAGGGAAGAAAATATGACGATCAAAGTAAGAGCAGTAGAAATACAAGATGCCAGAGCGATTCACCGTATATGCATACAAGATGACGTTTTACCTTATATGATTTTCTTACCTAGCATGCGTGTAGATGCGATGGAAAATAGAATTCGAAATTTAGCTTCAAATCAATTTGAATTTGTTGCAGAGTATGATGGGGAAGTTGTAGGATTTGTTGGGTTAACCCAAAGTCCTGGACGTAGATCTCATTCGGGTGATTTGTTTATCGGGGTAGATAGTGAATATCATAATAAAGGCATTGGAAAAGCTCTTCTTACAAAAATGCTTGATTTGGCTGATAATTGGTTAATGTTAGAGAGAGTAGAACTAGGTGTTTTAGAAACGAATCCGAAAGCGAAATCTCTATATGAAAAATTCGGATTTGTAGAAGAGGGAGTAAAGATAGGGAATTTGAAGGCTCACGGAAAGTTTATTAATGAAATTATGATGAGTCGTTTTAGACCTGACGGTTTAATCGTACATAATGGATAGTGAAAGCATGACAGTATAATGTCATGCTTTTTTATTAGAATTTGGTTGTAATAAAAATAATGCAAGACCAATAAAAATAACTGTAATGCCTAGTCCTTGTTGTAAAGAAATAGTCTCATTTAATATAAAGTACGCTAGTATACAAGTCCCAATCGTCTCACCTAAAATGCTCATGGAGATTACAGTAGCACTCATCCATTTTAATAACCAATTAAAAATCGTTTGCCCTAAAATCGTAGCAATAAACGCTAAGCCAATAAAGCATAGCCAAGTTTTTGTAGAGTAGTGAATGAAAGATTCATTTTGCATATAAGCAAATATACCGAGAAAACAGGCGCTACTTCCATAACTAATTACCGAATATGGTATAAGTGATACATCTTTACGAACATGTTGGCTAATGAAAAAGTAAACTGTAATAATTCCGGCCGCAATAAACGCTAAAATATCCCCGTATAAAGCTTCTCCACTAATTTGGAAGTCTTGCCATCCAATGACAATACTTCCTGAAATAGCGATGAGGCAACCAATAATTGCTCCGTTTGTAAATCTCTCTTTAAATAGAAAGTAACCACCAATCATTGAAAATAAAGGTTGTAATGTTACGATAACTGTAGAACTTGCTACCGAAGTATATTGTAATGATTCAAACCAAAGTATATAATGTGCAGCTAAAAATAATCCAGATATGAAACCGAACCCCCATTGTCTTCTTGTTACTATTTTTAGCTCGTTTCGATTATTTTTATTGAAAAGTAACAAGGGTAACAGAATGAGTGCCGCAAATAATAATCGATAAAAAGCAATGATAGCCGCAGGAGCATCTGCTAATTTTACAAAAATTGCTGAAGTTGATAGGGCAAATACGCCGAAAAATAAGATGCAATATGAAAGAATAGGTGATTTCATAGTTTGTCCCTCCAATAGAATGTTTATTATAATGAACTAAATACGATATAATGTACAATGGTTAGTATATAAGTCCCTGAGACGTTAGGAAAGGATTATTTGCCTTTGTTTACTATGTCAGCACAAAGGTAGTGAAACATGCAATATGATGGACGAAAGGAAGTTTTTACAATGATACATGATAGACTCGGACAAACTGTATTAAGTTATCGCAAGAAAAATAATATGACGATTCGTGAATTTGCTGATTATGCTGGGATTAGTACTTCATTAATTAGTCAAATTGAACGAGGATATGCGAATCCTTCTTTAAGTGTATTGGAATTAATTGCGAAAGCATTAAATGTACCATTATTTACACTTTTTATTAATGAAATCGATACAGATACTCTCATATCTAAGAAAAAAGATCGAAAAAAAGTATATCGGGAAAATAATGATCACATTGTATATGATGTATTAACACCGGATTTTATGAAAGCACGTATTGAAATGTTAATGATGGATTTAAATAAAAAAGCAAATACAACGGAAAGTCACTATTCACATGAAGATAAGGAAGAGATTGCTGTTGTTATGAAAGGGGAAGTGTATGTGGAATTAGAAGGAAAAGAATATTTTTTAGAAGAAGGTGATGTTGTACGTATTCCGCCAAATGTGAAACATCGTTTTTTAAATAAAAGTGATGAATCTAATCATATTTTATTTGTATTGACGCCATCTTTAGGCTGAGTATAAAGTGATGGGGGATAAAAAGATGGAAAATAAAACTGTTTTAAGAGATGGCCTTTCAATTATTTCTCGATGTAAAAGACTAACAAATGATATTTGGCATGCACATTTCGGAGCAGCTGCAATTGCTAGTTATTTTTTCATGAAAGATAACTATATGGAAGAAGAAATAACTCGTAATATGTATTCCCAAACAAAAATAATGTTGATCAAGCAAAATCTAGGTGAAGTCATCGATAAAAAAGAAGAAATAGATTTTCAAAGTGCTGAAAGAATGATTATAAAATCATTGGAACAAACAATTGATGAACTTCATTGGGTAGGGCATAATGTCATTTATGCTGCATTAAGTTTATTAGCTATAAAAGAGTTACAAAAATGGGGAGATAATCAAGAGATTGAAGGGATTACTAATCTTATATTATCGTTTCGAAAAACAATTCCAGGCAGATCATGGATTGGTTTTACAACAAAGGAAGTAAAACAATTACATATAAATGATGAGATAGTAAATGAATTAAGAAATCCGAAACAATTATCTACATTTATTTTAAAGGAGCTCTTGCAATTTCATACTATTTATAGAGCGGAAGCACACCATGATTTAATTGGTCATCTACTTACTTTTTCTCATGCAATTAATATTATGTATGACTTAGGGCATAGAGATATATTCTACCGAGCGTTGCGTCCACTGTTAAAGCTAGTATACGTGTTACGTGCTAGTCAAAATCTTATGCCGAATACTGAAATAAACTTGCACTCACCTATAGATCGTTTACCTTTAATCGAATCTAAACGTGCTCATGTATTACCAACAGAAAATCAATTCTGGTTAAAAGACTATAGTGCATTTGATTGGGATTTCGGACATGTCTTTAAATTCTCATATAGTTACTTTGATCATATTAAGAGGGCTCCAAAATATAAAGATATAACATTAGAGAAATATCGATTTATTATTAATACGTAGTGAAGTTTAATGATTTATATAAAGGGCTCAATTAAAATTGCTTGTTGATAGTATATTATTTTAATGTTTGTAATATTTTTACATGTGTATTTTGCTTTTACTAATTATGTAAATAGGCTATACTAAAATACATACATTTTAGTATTGGAGAGAGAAGTAAAACGACATGGAATTAGTGAAATTGGAAAAAGTCATTGAAATAAAGAAAGAAGAGCTTTTATATTTAGTATCGGATTATGGAATTCAACATGAAAAAGTATTGGCATTAAGCCAAGAATTAGACAAACTGATTAATTACTTTATGTTTTTAAAATAGAAAGAACTATGACATGATGTGAAAATGTTATAGTTCTTTTTTATTTGGGAATTCAAATGTATATCCTATATACTTATAATAGATGGAATATTCTGTTTCTAAGGAGGGCTATATATGATTTTACATACTCATATTTCAGGTGAAGGGGAACCAATCGTACTTTTACACTCTGGTGGTATGACAGGTTTAGTAGAATTCGAAGAGCAGGTAGCATTTTTTCGAGAACAAAATTATCAAGTCATTCGTCCTGATTTAAGAGGGCATGGAAAATCAGGGGGGACATTGGAGAATTATTTCCTACGTTCTGCAAAGGATTTATATGATACGTTAGAGCATCTACAAATTGATAGATGTCATATAGCTGGTGTTTCACTAGGAGGATTAGTCGCTTTATTATTTGCAAAAAAGTATCCAGAGAAAGTGAGAACATTAACTTTTTCAGGTATATTTCCGGTTAAGAGGGATAATTGGGAAGAGTCTCTGGAGTATGAAGCGAAGTGTCACGAGCAATTGATGGAAAATGAAGAAGTTATAACGTATATGAATCAAATTCATGAAAAAAGTGATTGGAAAGCATTGTTTGAATCGTGGCAAGTTAAAGATTGGTATCCTTTCGATGAAACTGGTGATGTAGCGAATCTTCAAATACCTACACTCTGTATTGCTGGGGGAGATTCAGAAGATGAAGTTGTAGCTGCTACAACGTTCAAACAATTAAATAACAATATTCATATTGCCGTTATTCCGTTTGCCGGTCATTTAGTACATAATGATCAACCAAAAATTTATTCGGATATATTGTCTAATTTCTTACAGAATGCGCAAGTTGCTAGTCGAATATAAGGACTTTTGGGTATAATAATAAAGGAATTATTAATTGTATCGGTTAGGAGCGCAATACATATGAAAACAGTTGTTGTCATCGGTGGAGGTATAACGGGACTTTCTACTATGTTTTATTTAGAAAAATTAAAAAAGGATTATAATATAGATTTAAATTTAATCCTTGTAGAAAAAGAAGAGTACTTAGGTGGGAAAATCCATAGTGTAGAAGAAAAGGATTTTATTATGGAATCCGGAGCAGATTCTATCGTTGCTCGTAATGAACATGTCATGCCGCTTATAAAAGATTTAAATTTAGAAGAAGAAATGGTATATAATGAAACGGGTATTTCTTACATATATTCTGATAATATTTTACATCCAATTCCTTCTGACACTATATTTGGGATACCGATGAGTGCCCGATCGTTGTTTAGCAGTACGCTAGTATCAACGAAGGGGAAAATTGTTGCTTTAAAAGATTTCATAACGAAAAATAAAGAGTTTACAAAAGATACTTCTCTTGCTGTATTTTTAGAAAGCTTTTTAGGGAAAGAGTTAGTAGAAAGACAAATTGCTCCGGTGCTTTCAGGTGTATATTCTGGTAAATTGAATGAGCTTACTATGGCGTCTACACTACCGTATTTACTGGATTATAAAAATAAATATGGAAGTATTATTAAAGGTTTTGAAGAGAATAAAAAGCAGTTTCAATCAGCAGGAAATAAAAAATTCGTATCATTTAAAGGTGGATTATCTACGATTATTGATCGTTTAGAAGAAGTGCTGACTGAGACGGTTGTTAAGAAGGGTGTTGTAACGACAGCTGTAAGTAAACAAGGTAATCGCTATGAAGTCTCCTTTGCAAATCAAGAATCAATCCAAGCTGATTATGTTGTTTTAGCAACTCCGCATGATATCGCAGAAACTTTATTACAGTCTAATGAGTTAAACGAGCAGTTTCATACATTTAAAAATTCATCACTTATAAGTATTTACTTAGGATTTGACATACTAGATGAACAATTACCAGCGGACGGTACAGGATTTATCGTAACAGAAAACAGTGATTTACATTGTGATGCTTGTACATGGACAAGCCGGAAGTGGAAACATACATCTGGAAACCAAAAGCTATTAGTGAGAATGTTTTATAAGAGTACGAATCCGGTATATGAAACGATTAAAAATTATAATGAAGAAGAACTAGTACGAGTCGCTTTATATGATATTGAAAAGAGTCTCGGAATTAAAGGTGAACCAGAAGTAGTTGAAGTGACAAAATGGAAAGATTTAATGCCGAAATATCATTTAGAACATAATCAAGCAGTTCAAACATTACAAGAAAAAATGACGGATCTATATCCTAATGTATACTTAGCAGGTGCCTCATATTACGGTGTCGGTATTGGTGCGTGTATTGGAAATGGAAAGAACACTGCAAATAAGATAATTGCAACATTAAATGAACCGACAAATTAATATAGCATACATATATAAATAAAATGTCCCTCCAATATAACGGAGGGATATTTTATTTATTTTACTTGAATTGAGATCTTTTTATTCGTTGTATGATTCTCAGTAATCGTTAATGTTATATTACCGGATTCTTTAAATGAATATGATGAGAGTTGATAAAGCTCTTTTATACCATGTTTCTCTTTTAATTTATTGGCAGGAAGTAATGTTATGTTCGGTTTCCATGTTTCCTGTTTACCTGAAGGATAGTTTACTATTATTTCTGGATTATTTAATTGCATTGGTTTCCAAGAGGCAAAATGTAGCTTAACTTCTGTATCTTTTTTTAATAATTCTTCTGAGAAATATCCAAGCTCTCCAACGTTACCGAAAACAGTAAAGTTTTGATTTTGTAATGTGATATCTAAATGTTTAGGTTGATATGTTGCTGCGTGATAGATTCCATATGAAAGAGAAAGAGTAGCGGCGATTAAAATGCTGATTGAAAATGTCTTAAAGCTATTGCCTTTAAAACTAGTCATCATGAATGAGTTTGGAGTGAACTTTTTTGCGAATAAAAATATGAGTAATATGAGTAAGAGGGATAAGCTGATGAATATATACAAAGGAAATTTACACCTCCACAATAAAATAATGTATTGACTATATTTTACCATAAATGTATGGGGGAGGGGGTTGTTTTAGAAGGGAAAAGTGAGTATGGAATCGAAATGGTAAGGTATATCAATTCGAACGGAGTGATGGCAATGAGAATAATACAATTACTTTTTAAAAATGAAGATAAGAACAGGATAATAGGAGGGAATGTGATTGTTACGTACTGTTGAAGCAACGCAAAAATTATTTGACGAATGGGCAAAAACTTACGATGAAAATTTACAAGAAGCAACAGGTCCATTATATGGATATAACAATAGTTTGATTGAAGCGGAAGAAATGATTCAACTATATAAGAAAGAAAAAATTATTGATATTGGAATTGGAACAGGTGCATTCGCTTCATTAGTGAGTGAAAATAATGAGAGTGTAGTAGGGGTGGATGTATCAGAAAAGATGTTAGAAACATGTAAAGAGAAATATCCAATGTATCATTTAGAGGTAGGATCATTTACAAATACGAATCAAGCAGATGAAGCTTTTGATATAGTTATTTCCAGTTTTTGTTTTCATGAGGTGTTACCTTCAGAGAGGAAAAAAGCTTGTGAAGAGGTTTATAGAATAGTGAAGAAAGAAGGGAAATTTCTTCTTTTAGATATTATGTTCATATCTGATTTTGCATTAAATGAAGCGCGAGAACGAATTGGGAGGAAGTGGGATAGTACAGAAGTATATCCATTTGTGAATGAGTTAGATACACTTCTTAGAGAAACTGGTTTTTCAAGTATAAATTGGAGACAAACAGCTCCATGTCATTGGGCATTAGTTGCAAATAAATAGGGAATAAAGAGATGATCAGTGTACTATGATCATCTCTTTATTTTTCGCATCATGTAAATGCAAGAAGGGTTACTCTTAGTTCGTATTGAATTAAGAGGGTAGGCTACTCTTGAAATATTTGATTAATGGGACATTGAGGACTTTCCTAATTATAAATATGTTTTCTGCTATAATGAATAAGTAGAAAGAAAGGAGTGATCCTATGGCATTTCCTATATTAGAAACAGAACGTTTGCGTTTAGTTGAAATAGAACAATCTTATTGTCAAAAAATATATGAAATCTTTTCATTGGATGAGGTAACGTGTTATTACGGTATGAATTCTTTTACAGAATTTGGACAAGCTTCACGTATGATTGAATCTTTTTCAAAAAATTACTTTGAGAAAAAGGCAATACGATGGGGGATTGTATTAAAAGAAACAAATACTTTAATAGGTACAATTGGATTAAATAATTTACAATTATGGAGTAAACGATCTGAAATTGGATATGACTTACATCCTCGTTATTGGGGGAATGGTTATGCGTCAGAAGCAGCCAGGGAAATTATTCGTTATGGATTTCAAGATTTAGGCTTATTTAGAATTGGTGCTATTACATACCCTGAAAATGTTACTTCTTGTAAAATGTTATGTAAAATAGGTTTTCATAAAGAAGGATTATTACGTGGATATATTCATCAAGGAAATAAGCAACATGATGCATTATTGTATTCTATAGTTCGAACGGATGTTGAAGATTTAAATTTATAATAAAAAACCCCTCTTAAATAAGAGGGGTTAAGTAAAAATTAACCTAACTTAGGTAATAAACGTTCTCCGCTTTTCATGCTACTTTTACATAAAGGGCATTTAGGCTCTTCTTCAAATGAAAAGTTCTTTCTCATCCATCCTAAACAATCCTCTGCTTCACATTCCCAGACAGGGGTTTGTTCTGGTGGTACTTCTGCTACATCGTTCTTTCGATTGCGATACATGTAACCACTCCTTTTATGTAAAAAATTTTAGTTATATATTAAAAAGGTTGTTAACCGTGCTGGTAACAACCTTTTTATTGTTTGAATTATAGCTTTACAACGTTTTTAGCTTGAGGTCCACGGTTACCGTCTTCAACTTCGAAGCTAACTTCTTGACCTTCGTCAAGAGATTTGAAGCCGTCGCCAGTGATAGCTGAGAAGTGAACGAATACGTCGTTGCCACCTTCAACTTCGATGAAACCGAAACCTTTTTCGCTGTTAAACCATTTTACTTTACCTGTTAATGTCATGGTAATGCCTCCTAAAAATTAAAAAGATTACAATATGTTCGGCCTTATTTGAATGAAAAATAAAATTTCACATATTATCAAAAACCCATAAGGAATATAAAATGTTCCTGATTGATACTTGATAATATGCAAAGAAAATATACTGTTAAATTGACCTTAATTACTATCTTACAACAAATGGTGGGAAATAGCAAGTGCTGGTAATACCAGTCTGAAATAGGATGGTAAAAGACACAAAGACATCTCTTTTATTTATATATTATTCCTAATTTTGGTTTATGCTAAACTAAGAACATTTTTATTGAAAATTTGTATTAGTGAATCGATATATAGTATAAGAATAGTGTTGATGTATTTGTTTAGGAGGCGAGAATATTGCAGTCCAATAAATTTAAAATAATTGAAGCAGCCAAAAAAGGAAGAAGAAAAGTTCATCCAGTATTCGCTGTTATACTTGCAATTGTATTTTTAACTTTAGGTGAATTGTTCATGTTATTTATGTTGTTTTTACCGAAAGCAGAAACGCTTTTAATGAAAGCAATTTATAGTGATATTGAAATGATATTGACGTTTGGCGGAGCTATATTTTTTGTTTTTTTATGGATTAGATTTGTAGAGAAAAGATCAATTTCATCCATTGGATTTTGGAGAAATCAGTGGATAAGAAAATATTTAAGAGGTGCATTAATAGGTTTTGTTTTTATTTCAATACCAGTCATGCTACTTTTATTAACTGGAAATGTACAACTACAAATGCAACACATTACACCAACCGTTATACTTGGAATTGTGGGATCTTTAGTTGCTTTTTTAATACAAGGTGCAACAGAAGAAATTGTTGTTCGGGGTTGGTTATTTCCAGTTCTTTCTGTTAGAAGCCGTATATGGGTCGGTATTGTTGTAACTTCATTTTTATTTGGTTTTCTTCATTTACTAAATCCAGGTATTACAATTCTTTCAATATCGAATATAATATTAGTTGGTGTGTTTGCAGCTTTTTACGTTTTGAAAGACAGTAGTCTTTGGGGGATATGCGCATGGCATTCCATTTGGAATTGGGCACAATATAACGTATTTGGTTTTGCAGTTAGTGGGATGACAATGTATTCTACACCAATTTTTAAACCTGTAACAAGTGGATCGGAATTCCTTCATGGAGGCTCGTTCGGAATTGAAGGGAGTATCATTACAACAATAATGCTCTCCATCGCTTCAATTGTTTTATGGAAACAGTTATGGGGGAGAAAAGCGAAACAAAGAGATTTTAGTTAATGAAAGAGGGAGAAACTATGGGGATTATAGCGTTTGAGGGAGCAAGTGCTGTTGGTAAGAGCACAACGTGTCGTGAGTTAGAAAAGAATTATGGTGCTTATATTATACCTGAAGTGAATTTATTATTTGAAAGACCAAAAAATGAACATAGAACATGGTATTTTGAAAAACAAGTAGAGCGCTGGAAAATAGCAATGCAGAAGTCAGAGCAATATAAATTAGTAATACTTGATGGAGACATTTATCAGCCGCTTAGTTATAATTGGTGTTTCCATTTTGAAATATTTGATCAGCCATTATCTTTAATAGAAAACTTTTATAAAGAAAAGCTGATACATAGGGAAATTGGTTTTCCTGATCAATATTTTTATTTATATACGAATGATGAAGAACTTAGAAAACGGAAAGAATTTGACGAGACAAAAAGAAGAAGAAACTTTGAAAAACATTTACATATATCAAAATCGTTTCAACGTTATTATGAAAATTTAAATGCCATTACAGACGGGTACTGCAAAATAATTGAAGCGAAAAGTGTAAAAACGAATGAACTAGAAATTGTAAATAACTTAAACAGTTTACATGTGTGTGAAGAGAGTCGTTTTGATGTTTCGAGATTAGATGCGATTACGAAGTGGTTAAAAGAAAATCGCGCATAAAAAGAACGAGTACCTTATAAGGTACTCGTTCTTTTTATGCATATTGAATATGTAAGTTCGTTTCATAAATTGTTTTTAAAATTTGTAAGTTTGCTTGTTCATTTTTCTGAATAGCATTTTTATATTTAGGTAAGAAAAGTTGAGAAGGATAAACTGGGAGTTCACCACAAATATCAATACCATAAATAGATTTATTCATAATTAGAGAATGAATAAATTGTAAAAGTCTAGATAATTTCATGTGCCCTTGATCCCAATTGGTAATAGTAACTTTTGGATCTAAAACATCTTTATCAATGCTTACATATATTGTTTCTGTATGAATATGTGAAAGTATTGTATGTATGGATACTTCATGTGATATATCAATTGGAAAAATTTCTACGTATGGACAATCATTAGAATGAATTGTAAGAGAAGAAGGCCCAATAATGATTACCTTCTTTAAATTATCATTATTTCGAAGAGAAAATGATACCCAAGATCCACAGGAAATAAGAGTCTGTTCATTCGCTCCCTGTAAGTTCATATCAGTATGATGATCAAATAGTATAAGGGTAAAAGGCTTGTTTATTTCTTCTAATAATAAATGAGATACATAATGATAATTTCCAGAACCTATAAAAGTAATTCCTTTATTCTTTCTGCGATTTAATGCTCTTTTTATATGCATTAAAGAAGTGTTTTCGCAATATAGATTTGCGTGTTCTAAATGAGTAAAATCAATATCTTCATGTGAATAAGAATGTAGTTTATTTTGTAATAAATACGTATCATCAAAGTTTAAAAAAGTTAAACCGTTATGCAATAAACTCATATTTATTCATCTCCTTTAAATATAAGGCTATCATTTATTTTTATAAAATTAAAATGAAATGCTTTGAGTGGAATTAGTATTTGGAAAAGTTCGCTCTTTTAACAGAATAATCTTTCAATTCATAAAGAAAAGGAATACAATATAAGGAAATATGTATATGCTTTAAGAAATAGAAAGTATGTAGCAAATGGAAATGATACTTGGAATTAAATTGAGACAAAAAGAAAGTTGAGATTAACTATCGGCAGATGCTCTGTTGATTCAACAAATAATCAATATTTCGAGTTATTATTTGTGAAAGGAGAATAAAGCTAAGTATGAAAAAGATTATTATTTCAGATCTTGATGGTACTTTATTAAGAAGTGACAAAACAATTTCAGAGAAATCTATTAATATTTTAAGGGAATGTAAAAATAATGGGGACGAATTAATTTTTGCTACAGCAAGGCCGCCAAGAGCTATAAAACAATATATTCCCAACGTGTTAAAAAGTGAGATTATCATTTGTTATAACGGGGCTTTAGTTCTTAAAGGCAATGATATTTTATATGAAATGAAGATTTCTAAAAATGACATTTTAGAAATCATAGAAATAGCAACAAAGTATAATCTTCATCAGATTTGTCTTGAAATAGGTGATAAGTTGTATTCCAATTTTGATGTTACTGATTATTTTGGTAATGTACCATGTGAAATTATGGATGTAAGAGATTTGAACTTTGAAAAAGCTTCTAAAGCAATTATTTGTACTAAAGGTTCAATAAACAAGGAATTCATTAAAGAATTGCCTGATGAATGCAGGGGAGTCATTACAGATGATGGGACATTGTGTCAAATTATGCATGCAGAAGTTTCAAAATGGAATAGTATTCAATATGTTCTACAGCACTTAAATCGAGACGTATCTGAAGTTATTGCTTTTGGAGATGACTACAATGATATGGAAATGATAGAGAAGTGTGGGATTGGTGTAGCGATGAGCAACGCTGTTGAGGAATTAAAGGCAGTCGCTAAAGTTATTGCTAAAAGTAACGATGAGGATGGAGTTGCTACATTTCTAGAAAGTAAAAGTTATGTTTATGTTGACTAGTATGAAAAAATTGTAGTAAGCAGCGAAAAAAGAGATGCTGCATCTGTTTTTGATAAATAGATATTATGAATGAGATATGCGGGAGGAAACAAGCAAGATGAAAACATTCTTTAAAATAATTGGAATTATAGCTGGCATGGCGGTAATCGGAGTAGGTTTAACATATGGTATGCTGTATTATTTGAATAATAGTAAACCAGCTGCGAAAAAGGCATCACCCGCTGCTCCGGCAGCAGAAGTACTAGCTGATAGTAATGTAAAAGCTGAAGATGCAAAGGTTTTAGAAAATGGCAATCATTCATTGCCAAATAGCGGATTTAATAAAAATTTTAAATGGACAGATGAGAAAATACAGACAGCGTTACATGAAATGGCACATCAAAAAACGAAAGCTGATCAAAAGTGGGGCTATATTTTTATTACACAAGAACGTATTGAAAGTTTACTTGATATTGTAAAGAACAATGATCTAGTACAAGGAAAAATATATGCAGATATTTTAGAGAGATGGAAACAAGGAAAATATGAAAAAATGGATGCGGATCACAATCAGATTTGGAAATTACAAAGCGGGAATTTAGGCGAAGGAACAGGAGTAATGTCAGAAGCGGAACAAAAAGAGTTGATTAATCAGGTGTTTATGCAAAAAGGTACATATTCAGGTAGTAAATTAATTGCAGGTGGGGGACAGACTAATAAATAAGAGATATGTTGAAACACCTTTGTCATCATAATTACAAAGGTGTTTTTGTTGACACAAGAAATAAATGGGAATATGATTCATATATGAAATAAAATAGAGGGGCTTACATATGAATAACAGAGAGCTTTACGGTAATATTCGTGATGTTTATCATTTACTCCAAAAAAATCTAGATAAGGCAATTGAACAATATGATATAAGTTATGTACAATTTGGAGTGATTCAAGTACTCGCAAAATCTGGGAAAGTATCTATGTCAAAGTTAATTGAAAACATGGGATGTGTTCCAAGTAATATGACAACAATGATTCAACGGATGAAGCGAGATGGTTACGTAATGACAGAGAAGAACCCGAATGACCAACGTGAAACGCTCGTTTATTTAACTAAAAAAGGTGAAGAGACGAAAAAGCAAGTAGATGTGCAATATAGTGATTTTTTAAAAGAGAATTGTGGTTGTTTTACGAAAGAAGAAGAAGGACTTTTAGAGGCTTTATTATTAAAGTGGAAGAAGCACTTGAATTAAATATAGTAAAAATGTAACATTCTGTTACATTTTTATTTATATAAATACTTCATATGTGAAATAAAAACTAGTACAGTGAAAATTAAAGAAGGGATAATAATAAATAATTATTTCATATGTGAAATAAAGGGGAGTTATATATGGAGTTAAAGTCAATGATACGTATTTTGGCAATTGTAGCTTTTTTTGTTGGATTAGATTCATTATTAGTGGCACCTTTATTACCAGTAATTACAGAAACAATTAGTATCCCTGATGGGAGTGGAGGGTTATTAATTACTATTTATGCACTTTGTTATGGAATAACTGCACCCGTATTTGGAATGATGTCTGATAGAGTTGGAAGGAAACGTATGATTATAATAGGGTTTATTATTTTTTCTATTTCTACATTTTGTACGGGATTAGCGAAGAATTTTGAAATTCTTTTATTATTTCGCGGTCTAACAGGTTTATCTGGTGCAATGATTATGCCAAGTATTTTTGCATTAGTAGGAGATAAAGTTACATATGAGTCAAGAGGAAAAGCGATGGGAACAATTATGGGAGCAATGATAGGTTCAACAGTCATTGGAGTACCTATAGGCGCATTTTTATCTGAAATAGGAAATTGGCAATGGACATTTTATAGTATAGGACTTTTAACTTTATTTCTGACATTACTAATTAATCACATATTAAGAAATGAAAAAGAGAGAGAGGATGTGCATGTTTCTTTAACGGAAATGGTGGATGCACCATTGAAAATGACTGTAGTAAATATATCAGTTTTATTTGCATTATTAGCAACGTTTCTATGGACAATTGGATTACATGGCATGTTTTCATACATAGGTGTTTATTATGAGAATAATTTTGGAATTTCTGTTGGTAAAATAGGTATAGTAATTTTTTTGGCAGGAGTTGGTAGTGTAGCTGGTAATATTTTAGGTGGAAAATTAGCTGATAAAATAGGAAAGAAGAGTGTTATAGTCATTGCGAGCATTGTATCCTCAATTAGTGTAATGTTATTCTCGCTTTCCACAGAAAATCTAGTAATTGCAATTATTGTACATATTATTTGGAGTTTATTTATTGGATTTGGACAAGCATCATTAACGGCACTAATTTCAGAATTAAAACCAGCTGTGCGAGGGACTGTAATGGCATTAAATAGCTCTGCCATGTATATTGGGATGACTATTGCTTCTGGCGTAGCGTCACTTGCCATAAGTAATGGATTTCCGTTTTTTTCTTTAGGAACAATCTGTGCAATTGCTAGTTTACTTGTCCTTCCAATCATATTTGTTCTAGTTAAAGAAAAAACATCACCTAATAAAAAGAAGATGACTATATAAGTGGTAGTAAAGAAAACGTGGGTTGATATTCTTTAAAGGATTTCAACTCATGTTTTCTTTCATATTATTTTATACTTTCATAACCTTTAATAGTGAAAGAAACGACTGTACTACAGGGGAAATCCATCTAGATTTATGATAGATTACATGGCTTTGAATAACTGTTGGAGTTTCAATAGGCTGAAAACAGAGTTGCTCTTTTTGACAACTTTCTTGTACAACGATGTAAGGTAGAATTGATATTCCTAATTCACACATGACGGATTGTTTAATGACTTCAACGTTGGACGTTTCAAATGTTTTAGCTGGAATATTCCCGCTTTGACGTAAAAAACGATCTACCATTGGTCTATAGCCGCAGCTTTGTTCCGTAAAGATAAACTGGGTATCGTTTAGTAAACAAAATGGATTAGAGTGTATACAGTAATGGGGAGGTAAAATCCATCCAAATGTTTCATTACTAAAAGTACGTGTAATAAAATCATTATGTTCTATACTTTCTCCAATTATGAAGACAACGTCTGTTTCTCCTTCATGTAATTTTTGTAATGCTTGTTCATTTGTGTTTGTTTCAAGTACGATATTTACTTTCGGATTTTTCTGTTTGTAAGTACGTAATAATTGTGGTAAACGATATACTGCTAATGATTCGTTTGATGTAATACTCAATGTACCTTCTAATTGATCGGTATTTTGAGGGATTTCTTGCGCTTTTTCATAAATTGCAAGTAATTCTAAAGCATAAGGATGAAATTGATGACCTGCTTTTGTAAGAAGTACTTTTTTTCCTAACCGATCGAAAAGAGGAATATGTAAATCGTTCTCTAATGCTTTCATATGCGCTGTAACTGTAGATTGCGCATAACCTAATGCATGAGCAGCTTTAGAAAAACCACCATACTTAACAATCGCACAAAATGTTTTAACGTGTCTCATTTCCATAAACAATCCCTCTTTTATTATCATGATTTGTGAATGATTATATCACGTATTTCAATTTTCCAAATGATTAAATTTCTTATAAAATGAAATTGTAGAAATATTTATTCATTTAACATTGGAGGAGAAAAGATGAGTGAAAAGGGCTATCATGTAGCTGTTGTCGGGGCTACGGGTGCAGTAGGTCAGAAAATTATTGAACTGTTAGAAAAAGAAACAAAGTTTAATATAACTGAAGTTACGTTACTTTCGTCAAAAAGATCAGCTGGTAAGACAGTACAATTTAAAGGGCGAGAGATCATTATACAAGAAGCAAAAATAAATAGCTTTGAAAGGGTAGATATTGCCTTTTTTAGCGCTGGGGGAGAAGTTTCTAGACAATTTGTAAATCAAGCTGTCACTAGCGGTGCCATTGTAATTGACAACACAAGTGAATATCGAATGGCACGTGATGTACCTCTTGTTGTTCCGGAAGTAAATGCGCACACTTTAAAGGAACATAAAGGGATAATAGCAGTTCCGAATTGTTCAGCATTACAGATGGTAACAGCTCTTCAGCCAATACGAAAAGTATTCGGATTAGAACGAATTATCGTTTCCACTTATCAGGCTGTATCGGGTTCTGGTATTCATGCAATTCAAGAATTAAAAGAACAGGCTAAGTCAATACTTGCAGGTGAAGAAGTGGAGAGTACTATATTACCAGCGAAAAAAGATAAAAAACATTATCCAATTGCATTTAATGTACTTCCTCAAGTAGATATATTCACGGATAATGATTTCACCTTTGAAGAAGTAAAGATGATTCAAGAAACGAAGAAAATTTTAGAAGACCCAAACTTGAAAATGGCAGCTACTTGTGTGCGTGTTCCAGTTATATCAGGTCACTCAGAATCGGTTTATATAGAGCTTGAAAAAGAAGCAAGTGTTGCAGAAATTAAAGAAATATTGTTTGATGCACCAGGTGTTATTTTGCAGGATAACCCTAGTGAACAGCTGTATCCAATGCCATTATACGCAGAAGGGAAAATAGATACATTTGTCGGTAGAATTAGAAAAGATCCTGATACACCAAACGGATTCCATCTTTGGATCGTTTCCGATAATTTATTAAAAGGTGCGGCGTGGAACTCGGTGCAAATTGCAGAAACGATGGTGGAAGAGGGAATCATTTAGTATGAAAGAAACTAGGGAATTGTTAAAGATTACAGTTTCCTAGTTTTTATTTTATAACTGTTCGCTTTATTCCAGCCGTATTTGATTTGAAAGACAGTAAAAAACATCAAGAATGAATACAGTTTATTTGGTACGATATGGATAAATTCAATAAGGGGGAATTAGATGTATCAAGTAAAGGGGTATTTTTCATCGCTAAAAGGAAGTCATTATGAAATCGGTAAGCAACAAGGGGAATTTGTAAAACAACATCCTTACCTTATTCCGCAATTTATACAGAAAGAAAATGTAATATCGCATCAGCATTGGACAGAATCTAGGAACATATTACATAATTATTGTCCAGGAATTAATGAAGAGATTGAAGGGTTTTGTGAAGTATTAAAAATTTCATCTGAAAATATGATGTATTATTATCAAACACTATTAAAAGCAGGTTGTAGCCATTGTGCTGTTTTACCTAAAAAGACAGATTTAAAGCATACTTATGTATTAAGAAACTATGATTTGTCACCAGTAATAGATGATATGCGTTTTTGTTCGACTCATGTTGAAGGTGCATATGCACATAGTGGCTTTTCTACTCAATATTTTGGCCGAACGGAAGGAGTTAACGAGCATGGATTATCTGTTACATTTTCAGCATGTGGTCAACCGGTTGGAAATATTGCGGGTTTAAGAAAGCCAGCGGTAAGTGGTTTACAATGTTTTGCGGTCATTAGAGTATTATTGGAGAAATGCAAAAATGTGCAGGAGGCTAAGTCACTAATAGAAGAAATACCAATTGCTAGTAATATGAATCTAATAGTAGCCGACCCTGTAGATGCAGTATGTATTGAAATATTTGATGGATATAAATCAATAATCACAATTGTTGAGGAAAGCCAAGATTTTATCGTATCAACAAACCACGCAATTAGTTTACCTATTCAAAAACTGAATAGTAGAAGATTAGAACAATCTACAAACCGATATCACACATTGTATGAACATTTAAATCGAAATGAACAAGTGAGTATAGAGTCTTTAAAAGGATTAGTACAAAAAGAATATCCTGCCGGGCTGACGGTGCATAATTATGAAGAATGGTTTGGAACTTTACATTCCGTATTATTTGATTTGCATGAATGCACAATGAATATTTGTTTCGGGTCTCCACTTTTAAATGACTGGTACTCGTTGGAGGTTGGAGGGAGTCTTCCTTTTTCTGAGGTGAATGTGAACTTTGAAAATAAAACTTATACTGATTTTTGGAGAGAAGAGAATAATAAATTGATTCCAAAAGGGTAAATGGGGTAATATGGTAGCACCGAAGGAGGTTATTTATACTGGAGGGATTACCGATGCTAAACATTTTATTAATGATTGTTTTTATCATTTTTTTAGCCGTTTCCATGTATATTGCGTATCAAAAAAGAAAAAAAGCAGAAATAAAAGGATTGAAGAGTGCATTAACTTCAATTTGTTTCTTTTCACTTGCAATTTTTAATTTGTTCGCATATTGGTTTCAGTTCGGCGGTATGTTGACAGTGCTATTTTCAATCGTATTATTGTTAGTTGGGGCTTATTTTACAAAATATATTCCAATTTCCAAAAAGGTACACTAAAATTTATAGTTAATACTTTATTTCATTATGAAAAGAGATTATTCTACTAGGTCGTTATGAAATGACTTCATAGGATAATCTCTTTTGTTCGTTTAATTTTGTAAAGAATGTACGGTTAGTTTCAATTGTTTAATAAATTCTCGAGTTGCAGCACACATATATTTATCTTTTCTATAAATAAGCCCTATTTCTATTGTTGGAGTAGGATTTTCTATTTTAATAGCTTGAATGTTTTTATTTTGTAAAAAGTCTATATACGGTTTTGGTAAAACTGTAATTCCCATGCCTTTTGAAACCATTTGGATTAAAGATTCCATTGTACTAATTTCTAAAATTGGTTTTGGTTTAAAGTTGAATTTTTGACAATGGGATGTAATTAATTCGGTTAAAAAGAAATTTTTAGGTAAAAGAATTAAAGGGTAATTCTGCAATTCAGCAATAGATACATGATTATGTTCAGCTAATTGATGACCAGTTGGTACGACTATTATAAGTTCACTTTTGTAGAGAGGGTTGTAAAAATTAACCGAGAGAAAATACATGTAACACCTTTAAAGGAGGAAATAGAATGGCTAATTAATATCAATTATTATCTTTAAATATAGGATTACCAAAAGAGGTTACATACGGCGGAAAAGTAATTCATACAGGCATAAATAAGAAACAAGTAAAGGAACCGGTATATTTATCTTTTGTAAAATTTAATGGGGATGGACAAGCTGACTTAGTTCATCATGGAGGAGTAGATAAAGCAGTTTGTGTTTATACTGGTGATCACTATCCATACTGGGAAAAAGAGTTGAATCAAGATCTTGTATATGGGGCTTTCGGAGAAAATATAACAGTTAGTGATATGCGCGAAGAGGATGTTTGTATTGGTGATACGTTTAAGCTCGGACAGGCAATCGTACAGGTAACACAACCAAGGCAACCTTGTTTTAAATTAGCAAAAAAATATAATATTCCAAAGTTACCACTATATTTTCAAGAAACAGGATATACAGGATTTTATTTTCGTGTATTAAAAGAAGGATGGGTATCATCAGTTGATACTTTAAAAAGACTACAGTCTAATCCAAAGGGTGTTTCAGTAGCGTTTGCTAACCGTATCATGCACAAGGAAAAGCAAAATATTGAAGGGATAAAAAGGATATTAGAAGTAAATGCACTTTCAAGTAGTTGGAGAAAGTCTTTTGAAAAGCGTATAAGTGGAGAAGAAATGAATACGAAGGAAAGACTTGAAGGGATAAAAGAATAAAAATCTTTTATTATAAATAGTGTATTTCTATTAGTAAAAACGAATTAGAAAGCGCTATTTTTATATAATAAACTCATTAATATCCAAAAATCCTAATATTGTTTTATTCGACTTGTTTTCGAATAGTCGAAACATAAAATTAATTAGACTTTTTTTTTATATTTTATGATAGTATATTGATTGGTAAGACCTATTACTTTAAGAGCAGGTTCTACAACTATATCTAATTTGATGGAATTAACATATGGAGGGACAACATGGGGAATGTTGAAAGTTTTGAAAAACTTCTTTTAGAAGAACCGAAAAGAGAGCAGTTATTTCCTTTATTTGAAGAAGTATTTGGGATTCCAAGTCAAACATTGCATGATTTTTCAGAGAGAGGTTATTGGGATGATACATATAAAGCTTTATCATTTTTACAAGAAGATAAAGCGATTGCAAACGTTGCGGTATTCTCGTTACCATTGCTAGTGAATGGTGAAAGAATAAATGCAGCAGGCATTCAATCGGTGATGACACACCCTAATTTTCGAAGACAAGGACTCATGACACAATTAATGAGTAAAATGATAGAAGAAATCGATAAGAAATGTGAATGCACATTATTGTTTACGGAAAAACCTGAACTATATACATCATATGGTTTTAAAGTTGTGCAGGAGTATTTGATGACTATTCCATATGATAAAAAGAATAATAATGATTCCTTACTTAGAGAGCTAGATTATTATATGGAAGAGGATAGAAAATTAATACATGAAACTATAGATAGTAGCCAAAGACTTTCAAATAATTTTTCAACATTAAACTTCCATCCTTCGTTTTATTTGAATATGTACAATTCGGAATGGAATGAGAAATTGTATTATTCAGAGAAACTCGATGCTCTAATTGTGTATGAAGTAGATAATGAAAAGTTGAAATTATATGGAGTGTTTGCACCAGTAATTCCAGTTTTAGATGAAATATGTGGGGAGATTGCTGAAAGATTTACAGAAATCGAATTTTACTTCTCTCCAGATCAATTAGGGGTTGAGGATGTACAGTTTACAGAATTACAATCAAGTAAGTATTTAATGGTTCGAAGTAATAGAGAGTTGGATTTGAAAGGTTATAAATTCCCAGTATTAGTAGAATTTTAAATGTGTATATAGATGCTTTATTAGGGAGGAATTATGAAAATATCACATATACCAGAACATATTGAGCAACTTACTATAATGAATGTACCTGAATATTATAAGCTTAATAACAATCATGCGCTTATTGTCCGCTCGAAAGCCGAAACAGATTTTTGGCTTAAAACACATTATGGATTCGAAGTAATGAATGGTCATGTATTTTATACAGAGACGATGACAGACTTTCAAGCTGAAGTTCAATTGCGTATGAATCCAAATTCAAAATTCGATCAAGCTGGTCTTTTTGTTATGGTTTCGGAAAAGTGTTGGCTGAAAACTTCATTAGAATATATTCCAGATGGTCCATCTCATTTAGGAGCTGTCGTAACGAATAATGGATATTCCGATTGGTCCACGCAAGACTTTCCGACAGAATTAGCTAACGAGCAACTTCGTTTTCGAATTGTTCGTAAACGTGGTGATTATACAATATATGTGAAGAAGATCCACCAATGGGAACAAATAAGAATCGCTCATTTGATGGAGGATATAGGAAATAAGCCTATTAAAATAGGTTTTTACACGTGTAGTCCGTCTAAAAATAATGGATTTGAGACTGAGTTTTTAGAGTTTACAACTGAAAAAATATAGATGAAAAACCGTATTCTTTTCATTAGGAATGCGGTTTTTATATGTATATAATAAAAAGCACATTTATTGACCGTAAAGTCATTAATGCTTATCATTTAATAATGTTAAATATTAATTTACATAATATAATAGGAATAAGAAAGAAATTATAAACTACAGCGCTTAAATAAGGAGGGATATGAGTTATTCGGGGGTAATTTCATGGGAAAAGGAGATTATGTATGAAATCATTTCGTAAATTATTACAGTATTTAAAACCATACATGTTCTTCGCTATTATTGGACCACTATTTATGGTACTTGAGGTTGCGATGGACTTAATTCAACCGACTATTATGCAACATATTATTGATGTTGGGATAGCAAATCGGGATATGAATTATGTAATAAAAATGGGGCTTCTTATGATAGGAGCTGCAGCACTCGGTTTAGTTGGAGGGCTTGGGTGTATGATGTATTCTACAAAAGCAGCTGTTAATTTCGCTACTGACATACGAAAAAATGTGTTTGCGAAAATAGAAACATTTTCTAGTGAAAATCGTGATTCGTTTGGAACTGGAAAGTTATTAACGATAGTGACAAATGATATTACATCTATTCAATCAGCGATGACGATGACATTACGTGTTCTTGTTCGTGGTCCTTTGTTATTTATCGGAAGTATCATAATTGTTTTTGTAACAGCACGCGAGTTATTTCCTATATTACTCGTAGTCGTTCCAATTTTATTACTTGCGATTATATTCATTGCGAGTAAAGCGAGCGGGACGTTCAAAAAGGTGCAAGAAGCATTAGATAAAGTGAATACAAAGTTACAAGAAAATTTATCTGGAGTACGTGTTATTAAAGCGTATGTAAGACAAAAATATGAAATTAATCAGTTTGGAAATGTTAATACAAATTTAACGAAGATAAATATTAGAGCGGTGCAGCTTATTTCCTTAATGATGCCAATCATAATGTTAGTTGTAAGCGGAGGGATTGTCGCAACATTATGGATTGGTGGAGAAAAAGTATTTAACGGGACTCTTCAAGTAGGAGCTATATTAGCGTTTATAAATTATTTGAATATCATTTTAATGTCACTTATGTCTATCAGTATGGTATTTATGCAAATCGCGCGAGCATTTCCGTCTGCGGATCGAGTACAGCAAGTTTTAAATACTGAGGTTGATATTACGAGCGAAACAAATGCGCTTGTACCTAAGGAAATTGAGGGAAATATTGATTTTAAAAATGTTAGTTATAGTTATACGAAAAATAATGAATATGTTTTAAAAGATATTTCATTTCGCATATGTAAAGGTGAAAAAGTAGGGGTTATCGGTTCTACAGGAAGTGGTAAATCTACTTTAGCAAAATTGTTACCACGCTTATACGATGTTGATCAAGGTGAAATATGTATTGATGGAATAAATGTTAAGGCATACGATTTACAAAAACTTCGTGGTTCAATCGGGTTTGTACCTCAAAAGGCATTGTTGTTTTCAGGTAGTATAGAAGAGAACTTACGTTATGGAAAAGAAGATGCAACGAAGGAAGAGCTGGAAGTGGCGGCTTCATCAGCTTGTGCGACTGAGTTTATTAACAAACTGGAAGATTCTTATCAATATCATGTAACACAAGGTGCGACGAATTTATCTGGTGGACAAAAACAACGTGTATCCATTGCAAGGGCGCTTGTGAGAAAGCCATCTATTCTTGTATTAGATGATTCTACATCAGCAGTTGATGCTAAATCAGAATCTAACATTCAATCAGCATTAAGGAGAGAATATAAAGGAACAACAACATTATTAATTGCTTCTAAAATCTCATCAATAATAGATGCTGATAAAATTCTCGTTTTAGATAATGGTGAATTAGTTGGTGATGGTACACATAAAGAACTGTTAGAACAATGCGAGGTTTATCAAGAAATCTATCTTTCCCAAGGTGGCAATTTGTATAAGGAAGGTGGGAAAGAACATGCGTAATTTTCAAGGGCAATTTGCTAATAAAGGTGGGCGTAACGCAACAAAGATGGGGAAGGCTAAAAATACGAAAGGAACTGTGATGAGAGTATGGAACTATATGGACTATCAAAAGGCTGCTCTTACGTTCGTTATATTTTTAGTATTTGCTACAACGTTACTTGGATTATTAGGTCCTTATTTAATGGGAGTAATTATAGATCAATATATTGTACCGAAAGATTTAAATGGCACAGCAAGAATGTGCATGTTACTTATCGCAATTTATGGTATTACAGTGTTTTTAACTTGGTTACAAACATTTGTCATGGTTAACGTTGCATTAAAAACGATACAAAAAATAAGACAAGATATTTTTGAGAAAATCCAAACGCTTTCTTTACGGTTCTTTGATGTACGTTCTCAAGGGGATTTAATGAGTCGTGTAACAAATGATATAGATAATTTGAATCAAGCGTTGACACAAAGTGTTGTACAAATTATTTCATCAGCGCTAACTTTTATAGGTGTGACGATTGCGATGTTCGCATTAGATTGGATTTTAGCGATTGTTACTTTAATTACAGTACCTATTATGTTTTTCGTTACAAAAAAACTAGTTGCTTATAGTGGTAAAAACTTTGCAAAGCGTCAAAAAGATTTAGGAGAATTAAATGGATTTATTGAGGAAGCTATAACAGGTGCGGATGTTACAACGTTATATGGGAAAGAAAAAGAAACCGTACAAAATTTCAATGAAATTAATGAATATCTAAGAGTTTCTGCAACGAAGGCGGATACATTTTCAGCTTTTATTTTTCCAAGTATGAACTTTATTAACAACTTAGGTATGGGACTTGTAATTGGGACTGGGTCAGTAATGGTTTTAAATGGAATGACAACAGTAGGTGTCATTGCAGCTTTTATTAATTATTCTCGTCAATTCTCAAGACCACTCAGTCAATTCGCAACTTTAATGAATACGATTCAAGCGGCAGTGGCTGGTGGGGAACGTGTCTTTGAAATTATGGATGAAGTACCGGAAATCAAAAATAAAAAAGATGCATTCGTTGTACAAAATTTACAAGGACATGTTGCACTCGAGAATGTTTCATTTGGGTATGAGGAAAATAAAACGATTTTAAAAGAAGTGAGTCTGAAAGCGCGGCCAGGGGAGACAATTGCTTTAGTAGGTCCAACTGGATCGGGCAAAACAACAATCATTAATTTGCTAACGCGCTTTTACGATATACAGCAAGGGCAAATTCATATTGATGGAAAAAATATAAAAGAATATGATATGAATTCGTTGCGAAGTAAAATAGGAGTAGTTTTACAAGATACGTATTTATTTGCTGGGACGATTATGGATAATATACGTTATGGTCGATTAGATGCGAGTGATGAAGAAGTAATCAATGCAGCTAAGGCAGCATCTGCACATTCTTTTATAAAACATTTACCGAATCAATATGAAACGAAAATTGCTTCAGAAGGATCGAATTTAAGTCAAGGACAGAAACAACTTCTTGCGATTGCACGGGCAATTTTAGCAGATGCAGATATATTAATTCTCGACGAAGCAACATCTAATATTGATACGAGAACAGAATTACAAATACAAGAAGGACTAAACAATTTAATGAGAGGTCGAACAAGTTTCGTAATCGCTCATCGACTGAAAACGATTGAAAAAGCAGATCAAATCCTTGTTATAAAAGATGGAAGTATTTTGGAAAAAGGGAACCATGAATCTCTCATGGAAGATAGAGGATTTTACTTTGATCTGTATACGAGTCAGTTTAAAATTTAAGAAGAATTTTTGATAGGGTGCGGTTTCTCTAGAAAGGAGAAACCGCATTTTTATATTTATAAAGATAATTAGAAATATAGACTTGAATTTTTTTAGATACACGAATTGTTAGCAAATACTAGAAACTTCAGTGCCAGACGGGAACAATAATTTACGAGGTATTGTAATAATCTCAAGAGCCATCTGGGCTGAATGGAGAAGTATTGGAGTTAACTCTAAAGCGTGTGTTAATAATAATATAAAGCTTGTTAGAATTGCAAAGCTTCCCCAAAAGAAACTTTTTGAAGTGTTACGGAAATCTTTTATTAAGGAAAAGAAAGAAAAAAATGCTGTAACAACAAGAATTAAAAATTTATACTTATCAGCCATTAAACCCCTCCTAAAGAACAATAACTTATATTATAGCGTATTTTTCTGTATTATTATAAGGAGATTTTAAAATGAATGATAAAAAGTAGAGGCCGCAACTTAAAGGAATGACGGATTACCTTGAGCGTAGAGGCTGGTGGTATGAAAAGTTAAGTAAAGATTTTATTTTAGTGAAACAGAAAAATCACTCGGCCTCAAAAAGAGGATACTTTTATTGAGTATTTAATAAAGGAAATTTAATTGATTATAATGGAAAGCGCACTGAAAACTAATAAAACGGCCATAAGGATGTTAAATGATTTAGTATGCTTCAACAAAAGTTTTTGAAACATGGAACCGAATAATGTCCAACTAAATGTGCTCATTAATCCAACTACACCT
This sequence comes from Bacillus cereus group sp. MYBKT111-2, assembly GCF_051915205.1. Taxonomy (NCBI): domain Bacteria; kingdom Bacillati; phylum Bacillota; class Bacilli; order Caryophanales; family Bacillaceae; genus Bacillus; species Bacillus cereus group sp. MYBKT111-2. The sequence continues at coordinate 493,007 of NZ_JBQAEG010000002.1, read as the reverse complement.
AGAAATAATGAAAAAAGTAGATAACTTGAATATGAATTGTAGTAAGGAAGAATAAAAGTTGATACTACAGTTAGTCCGAATAGTATTCCTTTAGGGTTAATAAACTGAAGGAAAATCCCAACTGTAAATAAATTTTTATTATATTTTTCATCGGGATTTATGCTAGTTTTACTTGTGAGTATTTTAAGGGCTAAATATAGCATATATGCTACACCTAAGATTTTTAAAGGGAATTCGATTATAGGTAGGATTTTAATTAGTACAATATTAAAGAAACTACATAAGGAAGTTAGGATGAAAAAACCGAAAGCTACTCCGAAGCAAAATTGCATACTCCTTTTTAAACCATGTTGATTAGCGTATGTCATAGCTAAAAAATTGTTAGGTCCGGGTGTGAAGCTACTTATAAAAACAAATAACAAAAAAGAAAATATAGGCATTTCAAACCTCCTAAGTATTTTGTATGTTATAATGACCGAAAGGAACAATATAACGTGTGCTTTTTATTATACATAACGGTCGTTATATTGTATATAGTGTAGGAGTGTTTCTTATGGAAGAAATTCAACTTATTCTGGCGAAAAATTTAAAAACAATTCGAGAAAAAGAAAAATTAAGTTTAGAAAAGGTTTCCCAATTAACAGGTGTGAGTAAAACGATGATTGGACAAATTGAACGTGGAGAGTCAAGTCCAACATTAACAACGATATGGAAAATTGCGAATGGTTTGAAAGTGTCTTTTACTTCTTTAATCAATAATCCGCAACCGGATACGAAAGTTGTTTTACGAAATGATGTTCAAGTATTATCAGAAGACAATGGAAGATATAAAGTGTATCCTTCTTTTCCTTTCCAAGATGATAGGAACTTTGAAATCTATACGGTTGAAATTGAAACAGAAGGAAAGTTAAATTCGGAAGGTCATAAAGAAGGGACTGAAGAATTTATAACGGTGTTTGAAGGGGAATTGACAATTGAAATAAATGATTGTCAGTATAAATTAAATAGCGGGGATTCAATTCGCTTTAAGGCGGATAGACCGCATTCCTATCGTAATTTTGGAAGAACGCAAACCCGGTTAAATATGACTATTTATTATTCAACTTCATAAATTTACAGCTACCTTGAAAAACAAAGAAAGGCGTAATGATAAAACCATCTATAAGAGATGGTTTTTATTTTTTATAATCCACAAAAAAAGACACTCATTTGAGTGTCAACATAGTGTTGCTCTCGCGTATAGGATTGGAGTATGTTTCTCAAATATGTTTTGAGATGGTTCGCATTTGAGAAACTATCTTCATGTTCAATGTAACATTAGCAGTGAGGAGTGTAAATTGATAATGTATATACGGAAAATTTAGTATAGATACTTTGTACTATGAATATAGTACAAAGTATTTCTTATTGCATAATCACTTACGTGAAGTTATTAAAATATAAACTAAAGGAATGACCTAGTAGTTACTATTTTAGCATTTAAGAATGATTATTATAAAAAGAATGAATCATTTTTTAATCGATTCGTATAATTGTTAAAGAGGCACCTGTTGAACCACCTCCAACTAAATTAACTATGGATAATACGCCGAATAGTTGAAGTGAAATTGTATTACCAGCAGTTAAATTAATTATTAAATTATTATTATAATTTGAAGTTGATAATGCGGGAGAAAAAATAGATCCGGAAAGTGGAGTCGAAGAGTTTAATAGTAGCGATTTAGTATTTTGGAATGGAACTATCATTTTATTATATTAATACTACTAGTTATAGTAACGGTAAAAAGTTTACTTTATGTAAAATCATTTGAGTATGAAAAAGTAGTTATGGAATTTTTCTAAAATGATAGAGGGTTTATTTTGTTAATTAGTAAACAAAATGTGAAATGAGGTAGTAAATTGAACAGAGATGAAAAATTATCTTTGAATAAAGGTATGGTAAGACCAGAAAATATTGGACCTACTTTTCCGGTTCTTCCGCCAATTTATATTCCAACAGGAGCAACAGGAACAACAGGAGCAACAGGATCAACAGGATCAACAGGGGCAACAGGAGCAACAGGAGCAACAGGAGCAACGGGAGCAATGGGATCAACAGGAGCAACAGGAGCAACAGGATCAACAGGATCAACAGGAGCAACGGGAGCAACAGGAGCAACAGGAGCAACAGGATCAACAGGAGCAACAGGGGCAACAGGAGCAACAGGAGCAACAGGAGCAACGGGAGCAATGGGAGCAACAGGAGCAACAGGAGCAACAGGAGCAATGGGAGCAACGGGAGCAATGGGATCAACAGGAGCAACAGGATCAACAGGAGCAATGGGAGCAACAGGAGCAACAGGAGCAACAGGAGCAACAGGGGCAACAGGAGCAACAGGAGCAACAGGAGCAACGGGAGCAATGGGATCAACAGGATCAACAGGAGCAACGGGAGCAACAGGAGTAACGGGATCAACAGGAGTAACGGGAGCAACAGGAGTAAGGGGATCAACAGGAGTAACAGGAGCAACAGGAGCAACAGGAGCAACGGGAGCAACGGGAGTAACAGGAACAACAGGTCCAACTGGCGTTATTGGCCCCATAACAACAACTAATTTATTATTTTACACTTTTTCAGATGGAGAAAAACTTACATATACAGATTCAGATGGGCTAGCTCAATATGGTACAACTCACATATTATCTCCTGATGAGGTTTCGTACATTAATTTGTTTATTAATGGAATACTTCAACCACAGCCATTATATCAGGTTAGTACTGGCCAGCTAACTTTATTAGATAATCAACCACCATCACAAGGTTCTTCAATTATTTTACAATTTATCATTATTAATTAAAAAAGACAGATTCTTAAATAAGAAGGATCTGTCTTTTTGCTCTACATTAAAATAGTTAAAACTAAGTGACGATAAATTCGATTGTAATTGGAATTCCACCGTCTAATGCGTCTCCGCCAGGAATTGTAATAGCACCAGTAGGTCCAGTAGTAACACTGGAGTTCACACTAGGTTGAAGAATGCCGTTTACATATAAGTTGTAATACGTAAAAGTCGGAAAAGCAGTTGCAGTAGTGCCAGCATCGTTTAAACAAGCTGTAGCAGCAATTGCAAAAGCTGCACCTGTTCCTGTACCAGCTCCTAATGTAGATGTAAATCTTCTAGATGCCATAAATGGTTGAATAATTGGCAATTAATTCTCACTCCCTATATTGTTTTTTGGAACGAAGTATACAATAACTTGTCCACTATATTGTATGAGAGTTTTTGATAATAGAAACGGCTTTATGATAATAGAAGGAACATAATTTAAGTAAAGATATTATTGTTATTTATTTGAAAAGGTGGTGTTATTACTTATTATTTGTAAGTTATTGGTTATATGCTAATGCTTAGTTTTAATATTTAAATTAAAATGTGCTTTTAAACCTAAGAGATAAACGTGGAAAAATAAAATAAACTTTTAAGTTTAGGTGTTTAATCTAAGCAGTCAATTATTAAAAACATATAATTAATATGTGAGTCATGAACATAATTAAATAGCGTTCTTTCAGTTTAATTATAATTCATGTTTCCTATTTTAAGTGAATGAAACCTATACACAATTTTATAGTTCTTATAATAGGAAAACACTCAAATATAAAATAAGTAAGGAGGAAATAAATGTCAAACAATAATTGTTTTGGTCATAATAACTGCAATAATCCGATTGTTTTCACTCCAGATTGTTGTAACAATCCACAAACGGTTCCAATTACTAGCGAACAATTAGGAAGATTAATCACTTTATTAAACTCTTTAATTTCGGCTATTGCAGCGTTTTTTGCAAATCCAAGTGACGCAAACAGATTAGCTTTACTCAATTTGTTTACGCAACTATTGAATTTACTAAATGAGTTAGCACCTTCTCCAGAAGGGAATTTCCTAAAACAATTAATTCAAAGTATTATCAATTTACTACAATCTCCTAATCCAGATTTAAATCAATTACTTTCTTTATTACAACAATTCTACAGTGCTCTTGCACCATTCTTTTTCTCATTAATTATTGATCCTGCAAGTTTACAACTTCTATTAAACTTGTTAACTCAACTCATTGGAGTTACACCAGGAGGAGGGGCAACAGGTCCAACAGGCCCAACAGGTCCAGGAGGAGGAGCAGCAGGCCCAACAGGTCCAACGGGAGACACAGGTCTAGCAGGAGCAACGGGAGCAACAGGTCCAACAGGAGATACAGGAGCAGCGGGTCCAACAGGTCCAACGGGAGACACAGGTCTAGCGGGAGCGACAGGAGCAACAGGTCCAACAGGAGATACAGGAGCAGCAGGTCCAACAGGTCCAACGGGAGACACAGGTCTAGCAGGAGCGACAGGCCCAACAGGTCCAACAGGAGACATAGGCCCGACAGGAGCAACAGGCCCGACGGGTCCATCAGGTCCAACAGGAGACACAGGTCCGACAGGAGCAACGGGTTCAACAGGAGCAACAGGAGCAACTGGCGGTGGAGCTATTATTCCATTCGCTTCAGGTACAACACCAGCTGCATTAGCTAACGCATTAGTAGCTAATACAGGAACTCTTCTTGGATTTGGATTTAGTCAGCCTGGTGCAGCATTAACAGGTGGAACTGATATCACATTGGCGTTAGGTGTAGGTGATTATGCATTTGTAGCACCACGCGATGGGGTTATTACGTCATTAGCAGGTTTCTTTAGTGCAACAGCTGCATTGGCTCCATTAGCACCTGTTCAAGTTCAGATACAAATATTAATTGCACCTGCAGCAAGTAATACGTTTACAGTACAGGGTGCACCTCTATTATTAACACCAGCATTTGCTGCAATCGCAATTGGTTCTACAGCATCAGGTATTATACCTGAAGCTATCCCAGTAGCTGCAGGAGATAAAATACTACTATACGTTTCATTAACAGCAGCAAGTCCAATAGCAGCAGTAGCTGGATTTGTAAGTGCAGGTATTAATATCGTCTAACTTGTTACAATGTCTGTTTGAAATTTGAACTGGCATTTGTATATAGCCCTTCCTAATTTTATTAGGAAGGGCTATATTTTATGGGAAGATAGGTGATACTCAATTGAGAAATTACTCTTTGTTGAATTGGTATAAAAATAAAAATGTATGATTTACACTCTATTGTATATGAAAAAATATCTATAAATAAAAAGATGAATTCTATTAAAAACAGAATTCATCTTTTAAATAAAAGGGAAGTAATTTATTTATCGTGAGTGTTAAAATGTTATTGTACAAATTATTAATAAACTATTTGTTTTTATTACAGTTACATCCTTTTTTCTTTACATAGCCTTGATTGGCTAAGTCTCTTTGTGATTGGGAATTGGAAGATTGAGAATTCGAAGACTGAGAGGATGTTGATGAACTACTATTTTTATTATGAGAGTAGTTTTTTCGATAGTTATAATTACTCATAGTACTATCACCTCCAATTAAATATATAACTATTATATGTAGCTATTCTATTAATTGTTACGATAATAAATAGGAATGGGTATATAATAAAAAAATCTCCTACGTATTTTCCGAGGAGATAAATAATTGTCCTTTCATAATATAAATTAATATCCCCAGTAAAGAGGAAAATAATATGAATCTTGGTAATATAAATTTTGTTGTGGATTAGGAGGATGAGTTGCAGGGGGTATCGTTCCGCGGTTCTGATTACAATTTGCTGGAGGACCGATTACTGTAGTGGATTGAATAGGGGATACCGCTTGTTTCCATTGTTGCTCATCGAGACAGTAAGTATGGGCCATTATATTAGTGGGAGTTAATCTTAACATGTCAGAACCAAAAATAACTTCTGGTGTTGGTGCGTCGAAGATTGCTAATAAATGAGTGTTATCTGCTGTAGCAATTTCATAATGCCACCACGCTTGTGGAATGTTGGCAACTTGCCCCGGTTTTATTGGTAAGTTTAATATTTGATTTGTAAAAGGATTAAGTAAAGAAACAACTGCAGAGCCTGAAATGCAGTAAACAAGTTCAGCTGCATTTTGATGTATGTGCGGCTCTACAACATTTCCTGTACTTAAATAGATATCTAATAAAGAAGTGTTTTCTAACGTATTTAATTGTTTCTCGCCAAGTACGTTTATATAGTTTTGAGCATCTTTCTGAAAAAAATTACTTTTATTTAAATCATAAGTGAAATTAATTGAGGGGGAAGTGTAGTCGATATTGGAACTCAATTGTATTACCTGCCTTTCTATTAGTAAGTAAGGTTACAAAATTAGGATATGTGTCTATTGTTGGTTGTGTGCAGTTGTTGGTATCTTATTAAATTTGCTTATTCCATAAAGAATATGGGGTGTATTTCGTATCATAAAAAACAGACCAATACTTTTTATAAGAAGCATTGGTCTGTTTTTTATGATAGTTTTTGCTGAATAATTAATTGTGCTTTAGCGGTATTGGCATAATTGAGCCAATCTAATACCAAGTTTTGTTTTAAATCAAAGTAGATTTCTATGACGTCAAAATGGGATACCTTTGTTTTAAGTGGAACAGGTATACCATTTACTTTTGCATTTTTCATGTTATGTGCAATTTTTGGAAATGCAGAGAAAGTAAAATCAATAATTGTAGCACCATCTGGTAAATAAATAGGTTGTAAATCTGAAGTATAAGCCGTTATGGTATTTTCAAATAGTTCGTACGATACTAGATTGTGGAACGCAATTGGATCTGTAGTTAATAAATTGTTATGCACAATTGTATCATTCATTATTTTATAAGATATGGATTGAATATCCATAGTTTCATTATTCAATAAAGAAAAAATACCATTATTTTTTAATCTTTTTGCAAGTTTTGTTTGAATGATAATTGTTTGTTCAGTATCATTCATATTGATTTTAGTTTTTAAATTGCTATTAAAATGGCTGTTTTCAAGTGCTATATTGTCTTCGAAATAGTTTATAGTTGGATTGTATAATTGATGTATTATTCCAAGAATTTTATAGCAATCTAGTACACTTGTAGTTGTAATACAAATTTGTGAAATACCTGATACGTTTTGTATTTCTTGTAATTGTGAGTAAGTAGTATAAATCGGAGGGAACTCATAGTTTATTTCAAATGAAAGGTTAGTATCATAAAAAGAATGAATTGCTCTTCTTAAATCAGTTATATTTTTTTGAAGATGTGGAACATATCCCGTTAAGAATTTAAGTACCTTGCTATATCTTTCTTTATGTAAATATTGAAAAGCAAGATTTTCTAATTCATACTGGATTGTATATAATCCAAGTCGCTTTGCAAGTGGCGCAAAAAGTGTTAATGTTTCATTCGCATATGCTACTTGTTTCGCGGGTTTTTTAACATTCAAAGTTTTTATATTATGAAGGCGATCTATAACTTTAATAATGCCAACACGTATATCATGTTGAGAGGATAATAGTAATTTTTTAAAGTTAATTGCTTCGTATAATACTTTGTTTTGATCTTGTTGTTTTTTTCCTTTTGTTAATCCATTTACAATATATCGAATAGTCGCACCAAAATGTGATTCGATTTCTTCTAGAGAATATTCGGTATCTTCTACAACATCGTGTAATAATGCAGCAATCAATGTAGTGATGTCAGCTTTATAATTTAGCAGTATTTCTGTAATTGCGAAAGGGTGAATAATATATGGTTCTCCGGTTTGACGGTATTGTCCATCATGTGCTCGCTCTGCAAATTGTATAGCTTTTTTCAAAAAATTTAATTCATTAGACTGTAAATAATTCGCCTTTTGTAATAATACCTCGCTCATATAAATCCATCCCTTAAAATTATTTTTAATAATAATTCTGTATAATAGAATAAATACCCTTTGAAATTATTTTAATTATGAAATAAATAAAGGTGTTGAGATTAAACTATATTCGTATTCTCGTTCATACTTTTGATTGATGGAAAAAAGTAATGAAAATGTTAATTTATAATTACATCAATCATTTATAAGGGGTGAATGTCCATGTCATTTAGTGAAATGATTAGAAATGAAGTGCTCAGCTGGGCAGGTGTTTCTGAAAAACCGCATCGATTTGGTGGCATTGAAATAAATTACGGTAAGAAAGAACTTGGTCATCTGCATGGAGATAAGTTAGTCGATTTACCATTTCCAAAGTTAAAGCGGGATGAATTAGTAAACCAAGGATTGGTCAAACCACATCACGTATTACCTGAATCAGGATGGATCAGTTATTATATAAAGAGTGCAGAGGATATACCGTTTGCAATTGAGTTATTTCGTATGCAATATGACAGAATTAAAAAATAATGAAATTAAATAGATGAGTAAAAATATATTTTTATGTCACATCCTTCTTTAGTCGTTCGTCTTGTATGTAGAACGATAAGGAGGGATTTTATTATGAAGAAATTTGATGTAGCAATTGTTGGTGGGGGCCTTGCTGGATTAACAGCGTCTATATATTTAGCGAAAGCTGGAAGAAAAGTGATTGTTTTAGAAAAGTCCAATCGCTTTGGTGGTCGAGGGATGACTATTAATAAAAATGGGATCTGTATGAATCTTGGTGCACACGCCTTATATAGAGGAGGAGCCGCATTTTTAACTTTTAATGAGCTCGGTATGAATCTACCGGGTGGAATTCCATCTACAAAAGCACATGGAATATGGAAAGGGGATATTTTCACCATACCAACAGATTTCCGCTCAATTTTATCAACACCACTACTTTCGTGGTCTGCAAAAGTACAATTCTCACGTCTTATGATTCGTTTAGGGAATTTAGATGTAAGAAAAGTTCAAAAAGTGAGCCTAACTACATGGGCAGAAAATGAAATAAAAGATCCAATGGTTCGCAATATATTTTATGCGCTATGCCGAACAACAACATATACGTTTGCTCCTACAATACAATTAGCATCATCTGTACTAAAGCAAATACAGCTTTCGATAAAAGATGGGGTATTTTATGTAGATGGTGGCTGGGAGACGATAATAACAAAATTAAGAGACATTGCGAATCATGCCGGGGTGCAATTTTTGGATAAAAAGCATGTTTTGGAAATAGAGCATTACGAAGATAAACAAAGAATATATTGTTTTGATGATGAGGTATTTGAAGTAGGTACAGTCATTGTGACGACTCCACCGAAAGAAGCTTGTAACATAATTAAAGGTGTGGAAGGAACAAGTTTGCATAGATGGAGTAAACAATCGATACCGGTTACTGTTGCTGCATTAGATATTGGTTTGAGACGATTACCTAATCCGACACATCAATTTGCATTAGGGTTAGATCAGCCTATATTTTTCACGAATCAATCAAGAGCAGCTAAATTAAGTGATGATGGATCAATTGCAGTGAGTTTAATTAAGTACCATAATCCTGTACTAGAGATGAAATATACTCATGAAGATAAAGAACAGTTAGAAAGTACAATGGATTTGCTACATCCAAATTGGAAAAGAGAAGTTGTTGCACAACAATATTTACCGAAAATAACAGTAGTATATGATTTTCCTCATATAAACCGAGTTGAAAAACCAGGTCCTAATATCCCTGAAATGCCAGGTGTTTACGTTGCAGGTGATTGGACTGGGCATGATGAAATATTAGCTGATGCTGCAGTAGCAAGTGGAAAACGTGCAGCGTTACACATTTTAAAGCAATTAGAAAGTGAGGGAGTTCATCATGGAAACGGAGCAATTATATGAAGCGTATCAACCATTATTATTTTCGTTAGCATATAGAATCCTTGGGAGTGTTATGGATGCTGAGGATATCGTTCAGGATGTATTTATCTCGTTAAATAATATAGAGGATCTTCAGTCTATAGAAAATATGAAAGCATATTTGTGTAAGATGGCGACAAATCGTTCAATTGATAAATTACGTTCGGCAGCGCATAAACGTAACGTGTACGTAGGGATGTGGTTACCAGAGCCACTTGTAGAAGAAAGTAATGAGCCATCAGAGTCATTTGTTATGAAAGAATCCCTTTCCACAGCATATTTATTACTTTTACAACAACTGTCTGAGGTAGAAAGGATTGTTTTCATATTAAGAGAGGTTTTCAGTTATGAATACGAAGAAATAGCTTCAATTGTTGATAAGAGTAGTGTGAACTGTAGGAAGATCTTTCAACGCGCACGAAATAGTATATTGGATAAGCCGAAGCAATCAACATTAAGTACGAAGAAAATGGCTGATTATGTTGAAAAGTTTGTATCATCACTACAATGTGGTGATGCGCAAGGTATGTTAGAAGTATTAAAAACAGATGCGATATTGAAAGCAGATGGTGGTGGTAAAGTTACAACTGCGATTCATCCGATTTACTCTGCGGATCGAATTATACGTTTGTTCTTTGGGATTGCACAACGATTGACAGAAGAGTACACTGTTGATTTCAAAATGGTAAATGGTATGCCTGGAGTAATAGTTACAATAAATAATAAAATAACGTATGTTCTTTCGTTTGCATTTGAGGATGAGAAGATTTCAAACATTTATATGATGGTTAATCCTGAAAAACTTATGCATTTAAATGTAAAAATATAAAAAAACGCATTTCTTCAGAAATGCGTTTTTTTTATTATTTTTCTAACATTTCAAGAGGTACATCTTTTTCACCAGCTACCTCAAATTTAATTTCCCCGTCTTCTTCATAAATACGTGAAATAATCGGTATAGTAATCATTAATTTTTTATGTTGCTTGCGCTTTCGAGCAGCATCTAAGCTAATCACGTTCATTGTAAGCATCCTTTCTTCTAGAAATATATAAACAAAAGAAAATGCGTCCGGAAAGGGCGCTTAATTGAATTTGAAATACCGATTCATTTAAATGAGGTTTATATGATTTAACAACTGCAATTGAATTAAAAATAGTATGAATGGAATAATTGCACGTAGAAATTAACTTTACCAAAAAACGAAACAATATGCTATAAAAAATTATAAATCTTTGTCATATAACGGGAAAAAGGTTTTTGTTTCGCATATAATGAAAGTAGACGAGCAACAAGAGCTTTTTCATCATATTGCTTTAGAAAGGCGATGAAAAAAATGGATACATTAAATTCATTATTATTTCAACTTGAACAATATGGAGAAGAGCATGATCGAAATAAAAAAACACGGGAAGAAAAATTACGGAATATTTCTCGTGAGATGGGGCAATTTTTATCAATTTTAGTAAAAGGGTGTAGTGTAAAAAACATTTTAGAAATTGGAACTTCTAATGGTTATTCTACATTGTGGTTAGCTGATGCGGTAGAAGAAACAAATGGAAATGTAACAACTGTAGAGCTTTCCTCAGAACGAGTTGGAGAGGCACTTGCCAATTTTGAAAAGGCAAACCTTTTACAAAGGATTGATGTTCACAATCAAGAAGCAGGGGCATTTTTAGATTCACAACTAGATCATTCATTTGATTTTATTTTCCTAGATTCAGAGCGTACGCAATACATGTGGTGGCTTGAGCATATAAAACGCATTTTACAACCAAAAGGTCTTCTTGTTGTCGATAATGCTACTTCTCATGCGAGTGAATTAGCTGAGTTTATAAAAATGATTGAAGAAGATAAAATGTTTGAAACAGTGTTATTGGCATTTCAAAATGGTGCATTTGTAGCGCGTAAGAAGCAATAGGATTGAACGCAATATAATTATCACATTGAAAAAGGGTGTATGTCAAAAGATTGAGTACAGTAGGATGGGAAGGACGTAATTTATATATGTGACATACGAAGAATCCGCCTTCAGCATGTCGGTCTCTAGGTCTTAAGTCTGAGGAAAATTATGTTGTTTACAGGTATACTTATAGTAAGAAACAGGGAATGACTGCATAAGCAGGTATTTCTTGAAAATTGATTTCATATAGGCTGTTTGCACATGAAATACAATATATTAGATGAAATATAGTGCACATAAATTCGCACATATAAATAAAGGAGCGATTTTGTTGACTGAACTCGAGAAAAAAGAACCCGTATCAATTGTGAAAGATAATAATGTAGAAGTAGTAGTTGATACAGTTATAAAAGATGAAGAACTTGATGAATTAAATAAGGAAGCCGATCTTTATGTACAAAAGTTAAATAGCGAGCAAAATACAGATTTATCAAAAGTATTGTCTCAGCTAGGAGATTTAGGGGATAAAGAGCAACAAGCAGCAGGACAAACGTTATCAGCATTAAAACGTCCTGTCACAGCGATGATGAATGGAAAGAACGAAGAAATTCCAAATACATTGTTAGAGTTACGAAAAGTGGTATCAGAGCTTGATCCGAATTCATTAAAAGCAAGTGGTATGAAAAAAATTATGTTTAAAGTATTCAAGAAAAATCCACTTGAAACATACGTGCATAAATATCAATCTATAGATAAGCAAATTGAGGAGATTATAAGATCGCTTCTAATTGGTCGTGATAATTTACAAGAAGATACAGTCGGTCTTGAAATGCTTAAAGAGCAATCACACGATAAAATTCACGCGCTTGATAAGCAAGTATACTTAGGGAAAAAACTTGCTGGCATGCTGGAAGCTGAGAAACAAAATCCAGAACGTCAAAGGGATATTCCATTAATTAATGATGCATTAGAAAAGATACTCGTACGTACGCGCAATATGCAGCAAGCGAAAAGTGTGTTATTACAATCTATCGCATCAGTAGACATTATTAAGAAAAATAATGAAAAGTTAACAGAGGCAATTCGTAATGCAATTACGATGACGCAAAACGTTGTAACAGTTTCTGCTGCTATCCAGTTAGCATTAACAAATCAGCGTAAAACAATTGATGCAGTGAATGCAACAAATGAAGCAATTGAGTCTATGGTATTAAGTAATTCTCAGGCATTAAAACAAAATACAGAAGAAACAACAAAACTTCTTGAAAATCCTGCAATTAGCATGGATAAATTACGCGAATCATTCCAAAATGTATTTGCTGCAATTGAAGCTTCTGAAAAATCGTCAGAACGTATTATCGAGTCAAGTAAGAAGTTTGTTATTGAACTAGACACATTTAATGATGAAATGAAACAAAAACTCATTCAGCGCCCAAGAAAATAGCAGACTTTTAGAGGAGGTGAAAAAATGAGTTTTATTCAAACTGTATTATTACTACTCGGTACATTGTTTTTAATCGCATTTACTGTCGTTGTTTTAGTTGTATATTTCGGACGTAAACTGTATTTTTCGTGGACGAAGCCATATAAAAGAGCACACGATTCTTTAGATAAGTTATCGAATAAATCATTACCGTTTCTACAAGAATTTACACAACATCCACTCTTTTATCGTTGGATTCGTACGGAAGGAAAGAAAGAACAACATATATTAAACACGCTTTTCTGTGCATCGGGTCAACGTACGAGAGAGCAAGTATTCTCAATGTTACCGAAAGAAAAGCAGAAAAAAGTACATGTAATGGCAAAAACGACGAAAAAGCTTACTAATGAAGATATTGATGTAGCAGCGATGAAAGTAAAAGATTTTTTAAGACAAGAAACGCAGCAAACAGTAAAACCGACAGATTTATCGTTTTATAAATTGTATTTTTATGATCGATATCCAGATGCATTAAATACAATTCAAGCGTATAAACGTTCAATAAATCCTTCATTACAAAAAACAGTTGATGATATTACAATTTCAGTATTAAATGCACTGCCATACTATCAAGAGCAACGTATGTTTGAACAACAACATAAACTTGAAACGTTCTTAATGAAAGATTTAATAGCAATGTTATCTTTAGTGGTGCAACTACCACCATCACAACGTCCCGAAAAAGAAGAAGAATTGAAAATCTACTTACAAAATTTCCAAAAAGAAATGGAAGTAGTAGAGCGGGATATTCGTGACTCGATTGATCACGATTTGAATGTGAAGATGAGAGCAGCGACTGAGAAGTTTAAGAATAAATAAAAAAGACGCCTTAAAGCTATAATACTTAGCTTTAAGGCGTTTTTTTATTAGTTGTTATTTTGCTTTAACGGTAGTATGACTAGAAGCAACACTTTCATTATGCAATCGATCAACTGCAGTTACTACATACGTATACGTCTCCCCAGAAATAACTGCTTTATCTACATAAATTTCTCCAAGTTTTGTTTTTCTTACAGTAGTAAGTAAATTTTTCGGATTTTCTATATTCACTTCACTTTTTCCATTCACGCGGTAAATAGCGTAATAAGCAGAATCATTCTCTCTATTATCAATGATACCTACAGCAATACCTTCATCTCTTGGAATAGCACCTTTTAAAGTCGGTTGTTTTGGTGGATCATGATCAAGCCAAGGCATAGAGGGGATTAATGCAGGATATTTATATATGTCTTTTGAGAGTCTATCTTTAATTCCTAGTGGATTGTTATTAATATCTTTCAAGCTAAAATGCATACTACCTTTTAGTTCAGGATATAACCGATTTAATTCAATTTGTCTTGGGTATTCTTCTGGATCAGACCAAGCTGGGACAGAATTATTATTAATTTTATAGGCCGCCTGACCGATGTATAGGTGGATCGGTTTATTATTTGTTTCTTTTACCCACCAATCTACTAATATGTCATACGCAGCAGGAGTGAAACCTATATTCCAATATATTTGCGGTGTGATGTAGTCAATGTAACCTTTTTGTATCCACTCACGTGTATCAGCATAAAGATCATCAAAGTTTCTTTGGCCGGCAGTTGTGTTAGAGCCAGTCGGATCATCAGCTATATTTCGCCATACGCCAAATGGGCTAATGCCAAATTTTACATATGACTTTTCTTGTTTAATAGCAGTATTTAAATCTCTTACAAGTTCATTTACATTGTCACGTCGCCAATCTTCTATATTTGTAAATCTACCGTTATTATATAATTCGTACGTTTTTTGATCGGGGAATTGTTCACCCGCCACTTTATATGGATAAAAATAATCATCCATATGTAATGCATCAACATCGTAATTTTGTACGATTTCTAAAGCACCTTCAGTTATAAACTTTTTTACTTCTGGAATACCGGGGTTGTAATATAATTTTCCGCCATAAGGTACAACCCAATCCGGGTGCTGTCTTGCAGGGTGATTATTTGATAATCGATTTATATCAGTGTGATTCATCGTTATTCGGTATGGATTAATCCATGCGTGAAATTCTATATTTCTTTTATGTGCTTCTTCAATCATAAATGCTAGTGGGTCGTATCCGGGATCTTTTCCTTGTGTACCGGTAATATATTCAGACCAAGGGCCGTAATTGGAAGGATAAAAGGCATCAGCAGTTGGTTTTATTTGTACAATGACTGCATTCATACCAGTGTTTTTTACATCGTCTAATAATTTAATAAATTCTTGTTTTTGATTTTCAATTGGTAAGCCAGTTTTTGAGGGCCAATCAATATTAAGAACAGATGCGATCCATACAGCACGTAATTCGTGTTTTTTGTACGTAGTAGTTACTTCAGCATAAGTAAAGTGAGGGGAAATGAAAGAGAAAGGGATGAACAAGATGACGATGCAACATATCATAAATAAACGTTTAACGATCATGTATACGCCTCCTTATCATATGATTATCTAAGATAATATACGAGGCAAGGTTGGCCTTGCAATAGAGAAAATTGTATATTGAAACATTAATTTAATAGGAAAAATATTTTTAATGAAATTTACTTTCAGTATAACTAAATTCATTTACTACTTCATATGCTTGTTAGTAAAGTGAAACTTCCTTTCATTTGAAGGGGAATAAATTATAAGTATAGGAGGATTCATAAATGAAGGTTTTGTTCGTTTGTTCTGGAGGAATGTCCAGCGCAATTGTTGTAAACGCTTTAAAAAAGGAGGCGGAGAAAAAGGGTATGAACATGGAAGTGCATGCGATTGGAACAAATGAGGTAGAGGAAGAAGTAAAGAATGGCTGGGACGTTGTAATGGTTGCACCTCAAGTTAGACATCGATTTGATTCTGTTAAAAAATTCGCAGAAGAGGAATCTATCCCGTGCGGTATTATACCGCCGCAAGCATATACACCTCTTGGTGGACCGACTTTATTAAAGACTGTAAATGATTTAATTCGTTAGGGGGAACCGTTATGAATAAGTTTGTCACGTTTCTTGATAAAAACTTATCTGGACCGATGGCAAGACTTTCTGAACAGAGACATTTACAAGCAATCCGTGATGGAGTGATTTCAGCATTACCATTTATCATCGTAGGAAGTTTCTTTTTAATCGTAGCATTTCCACCATTACCGAAAGATAGTTTCATATCTGTTTGGGCATTAAAAAATCAAACAAGTATATTAATACCATATCGCCTAACGATGTTTATTATGTCTTTATATATAGCATTTGGAATAGGATATAATTTGGCGAAAAGTTATAAACTAGATGCTTTATCAGGAGCACAGCTTGCAGTATGTTCACTGCTATTAACATTAACTCCTGAATTAATTGATAAAAAAGGATTTATGCTTCCGATGACAAATCTTGGAGGTCATGGATTATTCGTGACGATGATTGTTTCTATTTTATCCGTAGAGATTTTAAGGTTTTGTAAGAAGAAAAATGTAATGATTAAAATGCCAGAACAAGTACCGCCATCTGTGTCGCGTTCGTTTGAAGCACTTATACCTGCTGCATTCGTTATTATTATTATGAGTCTAGTAACTGTCGTTTTTAGCATTGATTTACACCATGTTGTTGATAAACTAGCAGCACCATTAGTAAAAGCTGGCGATAGTTACTTCGGTGTAATGATTCCAGTGTTTTTAATTACGTTTTTTTGGTCATTCGGAATCCATGGTGTGTCGGTTGTTGGAACTGTTGCTCGGCCATTATGGGAAGTATATCTAGGGAAAAATGGAGAAGCAGTTGCTAGTGGAGCAGATCAGTTGCCATTTATTTCACCAGAGCCGTTATATCAATGGTTTATATGGATTGGCGGTTCTGGTGCGACATTAGGGCTTGTATTAGCTATGATTGTATTTGGTCGATCAAAATATTCGAAAGCATTATCAAGAACTTGTATTGTTCCGGGTATTTTTAATATAAATGAGCCAGTCATATTCGGATTACCGATTGTACTAAATCCAATTTTAATTATCCCATTTATCATTACACCACTTGTAACGGCAACTGTTGCATATTCTGCAACTGCAATGGGATTTGTAACACCAACGCATATTATGCCGCCATGGACATTACCTGCTCCAATTGGTGCTTATTTAGCAACAGGTGGGGATTGGCGTGCGATTGTATTAGTTTTTATAAATATAGCAATATCGTTCCTTATATATTTACCATTCTTTAAAATGTACGACAAAAATATGCTTGAAATTGAGAAGAGTGGTGAAGGTGAATCTGTTAATCTATAATCTTTATGCTTTAATTTATGAGTGATAGGTATTTTGCCTATCACTTCTTGCACATGAAGTCCAGAGAGGATGAAATGGAATGAATATAAAATTTAGTTATAAAGGTGTATTTTTATTATTATTTGGAGTGATATGTGCGAATTTACTTTTTGTGCCTTTATTAAGAATGCTACATCTATCACAAATGCATAGTATATGGCTTGTTACAAGCATTGCGGCAAGCATTTTGCTTACAGTAGTTGTTTCTTTCATTGATGGATCGTTTGCATCGAAAGCTCAGTTGTTTTTTAGATTTATATTCTTTTCGATCGGTTGTACATTTGTAACTTACATGATTGTTTTTTAGTAAATAGGAGGTCATGCATGTTATGTATATTGCAGGGGTAATGTCCGGTACTTCATTAGATGGAATAGATGTAGCGCTCGTTCGTATAGAAGGGAGTGGTGTAGAGTCTAAGGTCGAACTCATCCATTTTACTACAGTTCCATTTCGTAATGATATAAAAAGTGAAATACAACAAGCATTATCAATAGAAAATTCAAATGTCCAACTCATATGTAGTTTAAATTTTAAGTTAGGTTTATGTTTCGCCAACGCTGTAAAAGAAGTTTGTAAAGAGGCCAATTTTTCTTTGGAACAATTAGATTTGATAGGTTCTCACGGACAAACGATTTACCATCAGCCAAAGCCAGAAGGGAATATGATAGCTTCCACATTACAAATTGGGGAGCCTGCAGTAATAGCATATGACACGAACACGACGGTTATCTCAAATTTCCGAACGATGGACATGGCAGCAAGAGGACAAGGTGCACCACTTGTACCATATTCAGAGATTATTTTATATCGTCATCCAACTAAAAATAGACTACTACAAAATATCGGCGGGATTGGTAATGTTACCGTAATACCAAGTCAAAAAAGTGATCAGAACGTTATAGCTTTTGATACTGGTCCGGGTAATATGATAATTGATGAAGTATGTCAAAGGTTATTTCAGTTGCCATATGATCAAAATGGTAACATTGCAAAACAAGGAGTAGTTGTAGAAGAAATTTTGACATATTGTATGAATCATTCATTTTTGAAAATGAATCCACCGAAATCAACAGGTAGAGAACAGTTTGGTGAAGAGTTTGTAAGTCAGTTATTGAAGCGGTATGAAAAGTATAGTAAAGAAAATATATTAACGACTGTCACGATGTTTACAGCAAGTTCAATTGTTTATCATTATAAGGAGTTTATTTTGCCGTATTATGAAATTGATGAGGTAATTTTAGGTGGTGGCGGAAGCTATAATGATACACTTGTAGAAATGATACGGTATGGATTGAAAGAAGAAAAATGTGTATTATTCCTTCAAGAAGGTATAGGCTATTCTTCAGAAGCGAAGGAAGCAATCGCCTTTGCCATTTTAGCAAATGAAACATATCATCGTAATCCGAGTAACGTGCCGAGCGCAACAGGTGCAAAGAAATCTGTAGTTTTAGGGAATGTAACGTACCCTTCAATATGAAGAAAATGAGGAGAACGTATATGAAGTATATGATTGGAATAGATGGCGGGGGAACGAAGACAGAAGCAATTGCATTTGATAAAGACGGAAATGAACTTGTAAGAGCTACTAGTGGATTTGGAAACATATTAATAGATTTTGAAGAAGCTCTTGTGCATATTATGGAAGCGATTGATCATTGCCAGATAAGTGTAGTGAAAGAGCATTGTGTGTGTATTTGTTTAGGATTAGCAGGTATAAGTGGAGCAAATATAAATGAATTAACATTACGTCTAAAAAAGAAGTATGGAATACAAATTGAAGTTTTTAATGACGCAATGATAGCACATGCAGCCGCTTTAGAAGGAAAGGATGGAATTTTAACGATTGGTGGCACAGGTGCGATTTGTCTAGGGAGAAAAGGAGAAGTACATGAGTATAGCGGCGGATGGGGACATATTTTAGGAGATGAAGGAAGCGGATATTGGATTGCATTACAAGCTTTAAAGAGAATGGTAAATCAATTGGATCAAGGAGTTACACTTTGTCCATTAAGCTTAAGAATTCAAGATGAGTTTCAACTTTTGACATCGTCTCATATAAAAAGTCTAGTTTATAGATCTGCAAAAGATAAAGTTGCAGCAATCACACCATTAGTTATTCGGGAAGCTAGAAATGGGAATGATGCTGCACATGAAATTATGATGCAAGCTGGAAAGGAATTAGCAAGGATTACAATAGATGTTTATAACAAGATGCAGTTTGATTTATCAGCTTCCATTGCAGTAAGTGGCAGCATATTGCGTTTCGTTCCTGAAATATATGATGAATTTAAGAAATGCTGTGAGAAAAGCATAGGAAAAGTTACATTTATATCACAATCACAATCTGCAGTGAAAGGAACATATTATTTAATGAAAAATACATATTTTAAAAAATAGCTGTATGAGAATTTTTGTATGATTTGTAAATATATGATGTTAAAATGTATAAAGGGATGTGGATAGAAACGTACAATATACATAGTTCTTGAATATTGTATAAGTACTCCTACGTAGAAAGTGAATGATTACATGATTAATAGTATGCAATTTTTGTATTTGGTCGCTTCTTATTTATTTGGAAACATATTGACCGCTTATATAGTAACGAAATGGAGACATAACGTTGATATTCGTGATGAAGGAAGTGGTAATCCTGGTGCAAGAAACATGGGGCGCGTATATGGAAAAGGGTATTTCGTCGCTACATTTTTAGGCGATGCGATCAAAGGGGCAATTGTTGTTTCTATGGCAAAATACCTTTTTGAAGATTCTACATTTGTAATGCTAACATTATTGGCTGTAATAATTGGACATATTTATCCAGTTTTATTTAAAGGTAAGGGCGGTAAAGGTATTTCAACATTTATCGGAGGACTAATCGCATTTGATTATTTGATAGCGCTTACCCTCGTTGCAGTTTTCATTATATTTTATTTAATCTTTAAAGGATTTACGAAGCCAGGACTAATTACAATTGCTTGTTTACCACTTTGCATGATTTTGTATTCTTACTCAATTGTTACGACTATTTTAAGTGCACTCATCATTGTACTTATTTTATATGTAAATCGCGAATGAAATAAACATTTAATAAGTGGAGTTAATCTCCACTTATCATTTTTTACTAAATAGATAAAGGAGATAGGGCATGGGGTTAATTTATAAAGTTGCTGATCAAGTTTGGGAATTTGAAAGTATACATAAATTGAATTATAAAACATTTGTAGAAGAAATTCCGCAACATGAAGAAACGAAAGATCGTGTTCGTATAGATCGTTTTCATGAAGAAAATACATATTTAATTTGTTTAGATGACGATAAGTTAGTAGGTATGGTTGCGTTGCGAGGAAAACGACCATTCTCGTTAGATTATAAAATTTCAAATCTAGATTTTTATTTGCAAGAACATGGAGAAAACGTATATGAAATTCGTTTACTTTCAGTAGAAAGTGAATATCGAAATGGAAGAGCGTTATTAGGTTTAATTCGCTTTTTACATCGTTATTTGCTTCTAAATGGATATGAATTGGCACTCATTTCTGCAACAACACGTGAACTACCTTTATATGAGCAAATGGGATTCAAATCTTTCCATTCGTTAGTTGGTACAGAAGCAGCAGCATTCCAGCCTATGTATGTTACCCCTGCTATGTTTGAAGCGTCGAGTGTTGGGGGAATTATGACGAAAGAGTATACGTTTTTACCCGGCCCAGTAGATATTGAAGAAAATGTTCGAAAGGCATTTTTTACTAAGCCTATTTCACACCGTTCTAAGTCATTTCAAGTGACGATGGATAATGTAAAGAAACGATTACTTCAAATGACAAAAGCAAAACGTGTGCAAATTATGTTAGGAACAGGGACATTAGCGAATGATGCCATTGCTTTACAGTTACGTTCTTTAAAAGGAAAGGGGCTCGTATTAACAAATGGGGAATTTGGTAATAGATTAGTCGGGCATGCAACACGTGCAGAGTTACATTTTGATACGTATAAAAAAGAAATAGGAGAACCGTTTATTTATACAGAATTGGAAAAAATAATGGGAGCTGGAAATTATGAATGGCTTTGGTTTGTTCACCACGAAACATCAACTGGAATGTTAAATGATTTAGACGAGCTAAATGTTTTATGTGAAAAGTATAAAGTGAAACTATGTGTAGATTGTATTAGCTCAATTGGAGCGATACCGATAGATTTAAAGGATGTATATTTTGCGAGTGGCGTGAGCGGAAAGGCAATTAAATCGTTTACTGGATTATCTTTCGTTTTTCATAATCATAATGTGAAAGTAAACGAGACATTACCAGCCTATATGGATATTGGTATGTACGAAGAAAATGAAAGTATTCCGTATTCCCATTCATGGAATTTAATTTATGCATTGCAAGAAGCGTTGAAGAGATTTGAAGATGAAAAAGCATTTGTAAAAATTAAAGAGACATATGATTATATGGAAGAAGCTATGACTAGTATAGGCCTAAAACTTGTTTCACCTAAAGAACATGCCGCACCAATTATACTTACGATTCAATTAAATGAAGGTCTTTCTTCTAAAGCGGTCGGTGATGCGTTAGCATTACAAGGATATATTGTCCATTATGAATCAGCGTACTT
Organism: Bacillus cereus group sp. MYBKT111-2; assembly: GCF_051915205.1. Taxonomy (NCBI): domain Bacteria; kingdom Bacillati; phylum Bacillota; class Bacilli; order Caryophanales; family Bacillaceae; genus Bacillus; species Bacillus cereus group sp. MYBKT111-2. The sequence goes on along the minus strand of NZ_JBQAEG010000002.1, from coordinate 470,978 downwards.
ACAAAAGAATAACTGGATCCAAATCGCATGCCTAAATCATTATAAAGAACGTGATATGAAGAGGATGTTAAATTGTTTGCAGATGTATGTATTACAGAGTGGGGTACATATATAAAGACTTTTTCATTTCGTATAAAGGAGCTGCGACTTACGAAAACTTAGGAATAGAACATTGGAAGAGGTGTTAGTATGATAACTAAAAAACTACCATTGCATATAGACGATATTAAAAAAGCTCAAACTATTTTGGACAGAAATGTTCGTAAAACTCCATTAGTAAAATCATTTTATTTGACTAGTAAAACAGGTGGAGAAATTCACTTGAAATTAGAAAATATGCAATTAACAGGTTCGTTTAAATTCCGTGGAGCGTTTAATAAAATGTCACAGCTGACAGATCAAGAAAAAGAGAGAGGAGTAATTGCTTGTTCTGCTGGTAATCATGCGCAAGGAATTGCTTTATCTGCTCATTTACTCGGTATTAAAAGTAAAATTGTAATGCCGATTTCTGCCCCTCAAGCGAAAGTTGATGCAACGAGAGGATATGGATCTGAAGTGGTTTTACATGGTGAAACCTTTGATGATGCGAAGGCAAAATGTGAGGAGATTATTAGAGAAACAGGTGAAACATACTTACATCCATATGACGATGTAGAAGTAATGGCTGGTCAAGGTACAATAGGATTAGATATTCTTGATGATATGTGGGATGTTGATACGGTCATTGTACCAATTGGTGGAGGAGGAATTATTTCTGGAATTGCTGTTGCATTAAAATCTTTTAATCCGTCGATTCATATAATTGGTGTCCAAGCAGAAAATGTTCATGGGATGAAGGCATCTTATGACAAAGGTACAATTATAGAACATTATGAGGCACCTACGATAGCAGATGGTTGCGCGGTAAAAATACCAGGCAATTTAACTTTTGAAGTTGTAAAAGAATTAGTAGATGATATTGTAACAGTATCAGAAAAAGAGCTGGAATTAGCGATGAAAGACTTATTACAACGCGGGAAAGCTGTTGTAGAAGGTGCAGGCGCATTAGCTACTGCTGCTCTACTTGCAGGGAAAGTGGATACATATATTAAAGAGAAAAAAGTAGTAGCAGTTATATCTGGTGGGAACGTAGACTTACAGCGCATATCGAGTGTGTGCGAACAATTTTTTGTGGCGAATGAAGTGAAATAGTTTTATGAAAAAGGAGCTAAGTGAAATTATATTAGCTCCTTTTTCATCATGTTTGTGCGGGAGTAAATAATGACTCCATTTTTACTTTGCTCTTTTCTCGAATTTCAGCGTTTGCATGGCGCATCACGTATTTATGAGCTACAGCGATCGCCAAAACATCATCTAATAAGCCAATCCCAATAATAGCAGCTATATCTGGAATAAAATCAATTGTTAATACGTAATAAGATAAAGCGGCTAATATGATGAACTTCGCTTTAGTAGGTAACCCTTTTTTTCTCATTATATAATATAAAATAATACTTTCATATACGCTAGATTTACCAAGATCTGCTGAGCTGTTCTTGAATTTTTTCCAAAGTGTCTGTTTCTCCATATAAACACTCCTTTTACAAAAAAATAGATTTTTTAAAAGGATAGACAAAGAAGTGAGAGATTAATCAATTTTATAGTTTTTCTTAATGTATATTTCAATAAAAATAGGGAATTACCTGTTCAAAATAATAGAATGTTGGTTATATAACGACTTACAGTGTCTGGGTTCGTTCCAAGTAAAGGTACTACGCAGATAATGTTTGGTGGTAATACATATTAAAGTTCATTTTTTACATGAATCTCTGCATTTGTACAATGTTGAATTACTTCTAAATAATCTAATGGTACATCTATTGATGAGAACTTTTGCAATTCTTGTTTTGAACCATTTTTTCCTCTCTTTTCTCCCATCTTCTTAAAAGTTGTCACTTCAGTGATGTTTTTTTATTTTTCAGATGAAGCCGATGAGTTTGAATTTTAGAATTTTATCGTGGTATTATTTATGTAACAAGGGGATATTGTAAGAAAAAATACAATTTGAGGGGAAGATAGGAATGGGAATTTATAACTATGAAGCGAAAGAGGATTTGCAAGTAGGAGAAGTTTGTTTAGAACGAGATATTTATGAAATTATTAATTTTTACAAGAAAGGGTCAATAGTTTTATGTGATTCAGTATCTCGTTTCAGTGCGAATTCAGACAGAATGTTTGAAGTGATAAATAGGATAGAAACATATATGCATAAAAATGAAGACTATACATATCAGGTTTCGGATAGGCCTAAGTTGATTTATATAGTTGAACAGGTAAGATAAGGAAAGCATTCATAACGGATGCTTTTTTCTTTGCTATATAGATAGTACACATTAAACGTAAATTTGAACGAAATGTATGTAGATGATTTAGTTTTTATTAAACATTTATTAAGCGGTATGGGGGAAGAAAAATGAAGATAATAGAACTACCAATTGAATTCGAATTTAATGGGCAAAAACAATGTATTTATCCAAGTTTAATAATAGTAAACGATGAATTAACTTTAGTAGATACAGGGTATATGAATTTTTTACCTTTAATTGAAGAGGCAATTTTAAAACATGGATACAAGATGAAAAACTTAAAAAATATAATTATTACTCATTATGATGACGATCATATAGGGGCTTTATATGATTTCAAAGTTAAATATCCTTACGTTAATATTATTGCTAGTGAAATTGAATCTAACTATATTAATGGTGATATAAAATCAGAGAGATTAGTTCAAGCTGAAGATCTGTTAGAACGTATGCCAAATGAAGAAAAAGAATTTGGCAAATGGTTTATACAACAGTTAAAAAATATAAAACATATTTCCGTCGATGAAAAAGTACATAATGATCAAATGATTTTGAATGGTGAATGTCAAATAGTAGCGACCCCAGGACATACTTCGGGACATATTTCATTATATTTTCCGGACTTACACAGTGTAATTACAGGAGATGCAGCCGTTCAAGATAATGGTGAATTAGTAATAGCTAATCCGAATTTTTGTTTAGATATAGAAAAAGCGGAAGAGTCTTTAAAGAGGATTAAAGACCTTAAAGCTGTAAAGTATTATTGCTATCATGGAGGGAAAGTCAATATATAAAATAATAAAAAACCGATCTTTCTTATATAGAAAAGATTGGTTTTTTAATTCATAGATTCTGCAATTTGAATTAAAACCTTTACGTTATATTTTCCTTTGGAGATGGTACGATTTTAATTTCATGAATAGGTTTTTCCTTTTGGAAAGTAGGTAGTTTAACTCCTTCTGTTACATATGACTGCATTAATTCTTTATCATTTTTGAGCAAAGCATGTTTGAATTCACTGATTACATCTGTTTGAGATTTTGCCGTTATAATTGTGGTGGATTGAAAATATAGTAAGTAAAATATGCAAAAGATCCTTATGAATGTAGTTGTCAATTTTATCACCCTATAACTATATTTCCGTAACATTGAAATATATATGTACAGGAGGGGAGAAGATGAGTTTATTATTTGATGTAATAGCAGATATCATTTTATTTTCCCCTCAAAATGACATGAAATTAAAGTATCATATTGCAAAATTAAGCGAATTTGAGTGGTTTCGAAAGCTACACGAAGATACAAAAAAGTATACAAAATTAATTTGGAGTAATAGAAAAATTAAGAAGTTCATTTTGAATTCTGCAAATATGAAAGCATTAATAAATTCTGAGACAAAACAAAAAGAATTTGTCCAACTAGTACATAATGAATATAAAAAAAGAAGATAAGAATTTTTTTATTTTTCATATTTGGCGAAACAAATGGTACAATGAAAGCTAATGTGAAAAATAAGGAAAAGAAGTGGTCAATTTGAAAAACTTTTTAGAATTAGGAATTAGTGAAACTTTTAATCATACATTACGTGAAAATGGAATAACAGAAGCAACACCAATTCAGGAGGAAGCAATTCCTGTTATACTGTCAGGTAAAGATATTATTGGGCAGGCGAAAACAGGAACGGGTAAAACGTTAGCATTTGTGTTACCAATTTTAGAAAAAATCGATTCAGAGTCTAGTGATGTTCAGGCTTTAATTGTTGCACCAACAAGGGAACTAGCACTGCAAATTACAACTGAAATTAAAAAAATGCTTGTGCAAAGAGAAGATATTAATGTATTAGCGATTTATGGCGGTCAAGATGTAGCACAACAATTGAGAAAGTTAAAAGGTAATACACATATTGTTGTTGCGACACCAGGACGATTATTAGATCATATACGACGTGAAACAATTGATTTGAGTAATCTTACAACCATTGTACTAGATGAAGCGGATCAAATGCTTTATTTCGGTTTCTTATATGATATTGAAGATATTTTAGATGAGACACCTGGTAGTAAACAAACGATGTTATTCTCAGCAACGATGCCAAAAGATATTAAAAAATTGGCGAAGCGTTATATGGATGAGCCGCAAATGATTCAAGTACAAAGTGAAGAAGTAACGGTAAATACAATTGAGCAGCGTGTCATTGAGACGACAGATCGTGCAAAGCCAGATGCACTTCGTTTTGTTATGGATCGTGATCAGCCATTTTTAGCAGTTATTTTCTGTCGTACAAAGGTTAGAGCAAGTAAGTTGTATGATAATTTAAAAGGACTAGGTTATAATTGTGCTGAACTTCATGGTGATATACCTCAAGCAAAACGTGAAAGAGTTATGAAGAGTTTCCGCGAAGCTAAAATTCAGTATTTAATCGCAACGGATGTAGCAGCTCGTGGACTTGATGTTGATGGTGTAACGCACGTATTTAACTATGATATCCCTGAAGATGTAGAAAGTTATATTCACCGCATTGGCCGGACAGGACGTGCAGGTGGATCAGGTCTTGCAATTACGTTCGTTGCAGCGAAAGACGAAAAACATTTAGAAGAAATTGAAAAAACGCTTGGCGCACCAATACAAAGAGAAATAATCGAACAACCGAAGATAAAACGTGTAGATGAAAATGGAAAACCGCTACCAAAGCTGGCTCCGAAGAAATCAGGCGAGTATCGTCAAAAGGATAGCCGTGAAGATTCAAGACGTGGTTCGAGAAATGGCTCAAGAAGTAATTCAAGAAATAGTTCAAGAAATGAAAACAACCAATCATTTAATAAGCCAAGTAATAAAAAAGGTAGTACAAAGCAAGGGCAGCAAAGACGTGGCCGTTAAATAGTTATAATTGTAAAGAGTCGCAAAATATTGCGGCTCTTTTTCGTTTGTATACAACAAAGGTGATGAAGAGGGGAAATTTCATTCACCGTATTTAAAATAAATTTTATAGTCCAAAACCATTAAGACAAGGGTATTACAACCATGTCACAATTCAAGAACAAGTGCAACTTACGTATGAACAATATTTAATCGAAAAAAATCGAGAGAAAGCAATTCGTACTAGCCCCTCTGATGATGATATGAATTATGAAAAAATCAATTGGTATAAAGATATGAAAACATCTTTTGCAAACAAAGAATTGGACGATGGGGTGAAAGCAATTCGTAACACATTCAACTGGTACGGGAATGTTATGCTGCAGCAAAATGAGAACGGAACTTATTATGTCTACTATTTCGGCAGAATACTTTGGTTGAAAGAGAAGATATTGAGGCGAGTGAGCATTTTCATTATACATTCCGCAATTATCAAAATGGAACAAGAGAAGTTTATGAAGAATTAAACTCGTATTGGAGTACAATCGTTGGAAACTGGGAAACTAATTTGTTTGTTTTATTCGATGGGGAACTCGAGAAGCATAACTGCCATCCTTATTGGGAAATTACTTACTACGACGATGAAGGTAATGTAGTGTGAAGTTACCAGAAGGGAACGTGATATAAGAAAAAAGGACTAGCAGTCGTACCTGCCGTCCTTTAATAGGAGAAAAAGTAATCTTGTTTAGAACTACGCATAAACAGAAAATCTGCTTGTAATTAGTTTTGCCATAAATATACGTGTCTATACAAAAAAAGGGATAAGTAAAAAATACTTATCCCCGGAAGGGAAATCCCAAGCACCAAAATGGCTCGTATTGGTCTGCAGGTTCAAAAGTAGTATATGTAAAACAAAAAATCTCATACAAAAAGCAGACAACGATTTTGGTTGTCTGCCAGTGAGTTCAATGAGTTAGCTAATTGTGATAAATTGCATCCCCATTACGAGAAGAGTGAAGCTGCTAGTTCAAACAGCTTGTTGGTATTATTTTCAATTTCTTAAAAAATATACAGCAAAAGCAGATAAGTGAAGAACCTACCTACTTCTGCTGTAACAAAAGAAAGAAGTATTTGTTTGATCAATGTAATTTGTGGTGTTAACCAATACGAAAACGTTCTTTTTCCTAAAATGAAAGGTGATGATAAGAAACGTGAGATACGTTTTAAACAAATTGAATGGGCGTTAAAAAATAAAAATTTATAAAGGAAATTGGAAGTAGGATGTCGTATATGTATAAAATAGGAAACTTTTTACTAATTAAACATATAATTAAAATAGACCGACAGTCGGTCTGGTGGGAAGGAGGACGTGAATGCGAATAATTAAGGAGTATGAGGAGCGTAGAAAAGAAATTTTAGAAACGGCTGAACGATTATTTGTTACGAAAGGTTATACGAAAACAACAGTAAATGACATTTTAAAAGAGATAGGGATAGCAAAGGGGACGTTTTATCATTATTTTAAATCGAAAGAAGAAGTAATGGATGAGATTATTATGAGGATTATTAAAGAAGATGTTGCTAAAGCGAAAGTAATCGTCTCTAATCCAAATATACCAGTATTAGAAAAGTTATTTCGAGTTTTAATGGAGCAATCGCCAAAATCAGGGGATGTAAAAGATAAAATGATTGAGCAATTTCATCAACCAAATAATGCAGAAATGCATCAAAAAAGTTTAGTACAATCCATTATTCATTTATCTCCTGTATTAACAGAAATTTTAGAACAAGGAATTGAAGAAGGGATATTTTCGACTTCATATCCACAAGAAACGATTGAACTATTACTATCTTCAGCGCAAGTTATATTTGATGATGGGTTATTCCAATGGAAGCCGGAAGAAATGATGAGGAGAGTGAAAGCTTATATTAAAATGATGGAAGTATCTGTTGGAGCGAAAGAAGGATCGTTTAATTATATGCTGGAGGTTTTAATGAAACAGAAATAATATTTTTTCTGTTTGTTTATTATAGACCGACAGTCGGTCTAAATTAAAGGAAGGGTGTGATTATGATGTCTATTAGTATAAAACCTTCGATGAAAGATTTTTATTTAATGGTGAGTGGGCAAATTATTACTATTTTGGGTTCAACACTTTTACGTTTTGCTCTGTCATTATATGTACTTGATATAACAGGGCGTGCTGATATATTCGCAGGATTATATGCGGTAACGAGTATTCCGTTTTTGCTAGCTCCCCTTGGTGGAGCGATAGCAGATCGTTTCAATCGCCGTAATGTAATGGTTATTTTTGATTTTATAAATGCTGCGATTGTATTAAGCTTTATAGTTTTGCTATTTACTGGATCTGTATCTATTCTATTGATCGGAACAATTATGTTTTTACTAGCAATCGTTAATGCAATGTACGCACCAGTTGTAATGGCGAGTATTCCGCAATTAGTTCCAGAGAAAAAGTTAGAACAAGCGAACGGTATCGTAAATGGTGTGCAAGCATTATCTAATATAGTTGCTCCTGTATTAGGAGGAATATTGTACGGCATAATTGGTTTGAAAATGCTCGTAATAATAAGTTGCTTTGCTTTCTTTTTATCTGCGATTTTAGAAATGTTTATTACAATACCTTTTATAAAGAGAGTGCAAGAAAGCCATATCATACCGACAATTGTAAAGGATATGAAAGAAGGGTTTATATACGTTTTAAAACAGTCATTTATTTTGAAATCTATGCTTTTAGCCGCATTACTAAATTTAATACTGACGCCGCTATTTGTTGTTGGTGCTCCAATTATTATACGAGTAACAATGGAGAGTAGCCACACGTTATATGGCATTGGAATGGGATTGATTGATTTTGCTACTATAATAGGTGCATTATCAATAGGTTTTTTTGCGAAAAAGCTACAGATGAAAACATTGTATTATTGGATGATTTTAATAGCTCTATTAGTAATACCGATGGCACTATCAGTTACACCAGTTATTCTTAATTTAGGATACTATCCACCATTTATCCTCTTTATACTTTCTTCTATTTTAATTGCAATGATTATGACAGTTGTATCCATCTATGTGATTACTGTAGTCCAAAAGAAAACACCAAATGAAAACTTAGGAAAAGTAATGGCAATTATAACAGCAGTATCCCAATGTATGGCACCGATTGGGCAAGTCGTATATGGTTTTATGTTTGAAAAATTCAGCATGAAAATTTATTTACCGATATTAGCTATTAGTTTCATAATGATATTATTAGCGGTTGTGACGAAGAAAATATTATCGAATGAAGGGAACTAGCTTTATATGATTAGGAGAATGTTAAAAAGAGATTTCTCTCAAAATAAAATGATAATTACCATCTTGTTTATGTTTATCATGTTATCAAGTCTTTTAATGGCTAGTGCTTCAAGTAACGTTATTACTCTATTGAACTCAATGGATCAATTGGTTAAAGTATCAAACGCACCGCACTTCGTACAAATGCATGCCGGAGAGGTAAATCAAAAGTCAATTGATTCCTTTGTAGAAAAAAATCCGTTTGTAAAAAAACAGCAAACGGCTGAGATGGTTCAAATAAATGGATCTAACATTTTTATTAAAAAGAAAAATCAAGCAGAACATAATAGTGTAATGGACATTAGTTTCGTGAAACAAAATAGTAAGTTTGATTTTTTATTAAATTTAAATAATGAAGTGGTCGATGTTATGAAAGGGGAAATAGGTGTACCCATTTATTATATGCAAAAATATAATTTGCGTATGGGAGATAAAATATGGGTTATTAAAGATAATAATGAACTAGAATTTACGATTTCAGCATTTGTTCGTGATGTTCAAATGAACCCATCAATCGTTAGTTCAAAACGATTTGTAATAAGCAATAAGGATTTTGAAAGAATAAAAAGAAATTTTGGAGAAAGCGAATATCTTATTGAATTCCAGCTAACAGACGAATATAAAATAAATGAATTTGAAAATCTATATAAGTCATCGAACTTACCTCAAAAAGGTCCCTCTATTACGTACTCACTATTTAAAACACTCAATTCATTAACAGACGGAATAATAGCTGCAGTACTTATCATAATAAGTGGATTATTAATGTTAATTGCAATGTTATGTATTAGATTTACGATCATTACTTCGATGGAAGAAGATTATCGAGAAATTGGTGTTATGAAAGCAATTGGGATTCATAACAAAGATATTCAAAAATTATATATAACAAAATATATTGTGATTTCAGCTGGTGGATGTATATGTGGATATATACTCTCACTATTTGTTACAAAAATCTTCACTTCAAATATCACCCTTTATATGGGGGCGGCAAATAAAAGCATTTTACACAATATTGTGCCATTCATAATTACAACATTGTTATTTTTAGTCGTTATCCTGTTCTGTCGTATTATTTTGCGGAATTTTAGGGGAATTACAGCAATAGACGCTTTACAATCAAGAGATAAACTAGGAAAAAGAAAGATTAGAAAATCCTTTTCACTCAAACAAACTAAATTTACAAATGTAAATATATTTATTGGTATACAAGATGTTATAAAAAGATTCAAGTTATATCGTGTGTTAAGTATCGTATTAATAATAGCTGTGTTCATGATTGTTGTACCTGTTAACTTTTTGTATACGATTCAGTCACCGGATTTTGTAAATTATATGGGAACAGGAAAAAGTGATATTCGAATAGATTTACAGCAAACTGAAAATATAGAGAAACGTTTTAAGGGTGTTATTTCATATGTAAAAAATGATAAAGAAGTAGAAAAATATGCAACATTTGTTACGAGTACATTTAAAATGGTAAACGCTGATGGTACACATGAAAACTTAAATGTAGAAATGGGAGACTTCACTAAATTTCCATTAGACTATATCCAAGGTAGGGCACCAAAAAATGAAAATGAAATTTCTCTTTCTTATATGAACGCAAATGAATTAAAAAAGAATGTAGGGGATCATATCGTTTTATTTGTTGATGGGAAAGAGAAAACACTAACGATTAGTGGTATGTATCAAGATGTAACGAATGGTGGGAAAACAGCTAAAGCTAGTTTTTCTAATAATAATGAAAATATATTATGGTATGTAGTAAATGTAGATATGAAGCCTAAAGTGGATTTGCAAGAAAAAGTGAAGGAGTATAAACAAAAATTTAGTTCTGTAAAAATAACAGATACAAATGATTATGTAACGCAAACTTTAGGAGAAACAATTAAACAATTAAGACTCGTGACACAAGTGGCTATTTTGATTGCGATATTGATATCAGTTTTAATTACTGCAATGTTTTTTAAAATGTTATTAGCAAAAGATTCTTCGCAAATTTTAATTATGAAAAATATCGGTTTTTCTAGTAAAGATATTCGTATACAGTATATAACACGTTCTATCTTCATTGTATTATTAGGCATTGTGATAGGGACATGTATAGCTGCTACGTTTGGTGAAATGTTAGTAAGTTGGTTAGGGTCTTTTATGGGAGCTGCTCATATAAAGTTTGTCGTGAATCCTATCGTTTCTTATGTAATATGTCCAGCTATATTATGTATATGTGTGACTGCAACAACGCTTTTCAGTAGTTTTACTATGAAACAAACAAACGATGTAAAGCCAAATGGGGAGTAGGGGTGTATCACTTGAAAAAAATTTTAGAAGTAAAGCAAGTAAACAAAACATATTCAATGGATGGAAATACAAATTATCACGTGTTAAAAAATATAGATTTAGAGATTTATGAGGGAGAATTTGTATCGGTCATGGGGCCTTCTGGTTCTGGGAAATCGACGTTACTATATAATATTAGTGGAATGGATCAAATGTCATCAGGAAGTGTAAAAATTGATAGTAAAGAATTATCATGTATGAAAGAAGAAGCGTTAGCGAAATTACGTCTTACTGAAATAGGATTTATTTTTCAGCAGAGCAACCTTCTTAGAAACTTGAACCTATTTGATAATATCATCTTGTCAGCATATTTAGCGAAATGTGAGAGTAAGAAAATAGTAAATAAACGTGCTCTAGAGCTAATGGAGAATATGGGGATAAGTGATATAGCGTCTCATTATATAACCGAAGCATCTGGGGGGCAATTACAAAGAGTCTCTATTTGTAGAGCGCTCATTAATAATCCAAATATTATTTTTGCAGATGAGCCGACTGGTGCTTTAAATTTAAAATCAACAGAAGAAGTAATGCAAATATTATTAAATATTAATCGTGGTGGAACGACCATTATGTTAGTCACTCATGATGTGAAAGTAGCAGCAAAAACAGAAAGAATTCTTTTTATGGCGGACGGAGAAATTGTTAGTGAAATACAGTTAGGTAAGCTTAGGAACGATGATTTAAAAGCGCGAGAAGAGAAGTTGTTAAACTGGTTAGCTGTACTTGGATTTTAAAGAGAAAAACTCCTATTGAATGTAGGAGTTTTTCTTTGTCTTAAAGTTCTAAAAGATATATAATAATTTTCTGAATATTAAAATTGGAGGGGTGCAAATGAAAAATGAAACGTTGCACACGCAAGAAGATATTATTAAAATGCTGGATTCATTATTAAGACCAGCAGAACCATTTTGGAATGAATTTTATGCGAATAGAGAAAAAGATGTTCCGTTTTTTGAAAATGTTCCAGATGAGAATCTAGTTTCGTATATACAAAAAAAGCGGGTTTCAAAAGGAAAAGTACTGGAACTTGGATGTGGTCCGGGTAGAAACGCAATTTATCTAGCAAATGAAGGGTTTGATGTAACAGCAGTAGATTTATCTATAGAAGGCATTAACTGGGCAAAAGAGAGGGCGTTAGCAAAAGGAGTAGAAATTGAATTTATTTGTGATTCAATTTTCAATTTAGAGGTTCAAAATGAATTTGATTTTGTATACGATTCGGGCTGTTTGCATCATATTCCACCACATAGAAGAGTCAATTATGTGGATTTAATTAAAAACGCATTGAAATCAGGTGGTTATTTCGGATTAACGTGTTTCGCGGCAGGTGATTTAGATGAGCGAAATGGATCAGAAATAACAGATTGGGACGTATATAGAGGATGGAGTTTACAAGGAGGTCTTGCTTATTCGGAAGAAAAACTAAGAGAGATATTTAAAGGATTTGAAGTGATTGAAATTAGAAAGATGGAACAGATTGAACAACCAAATACTATGTTTGGAGAATCATTTCTTTGGACAGCATTATTTAAGAAGAAATAAGAATGTAGATAATTGACAAACTCATCGTTTTTATAGACAATATAATAATGAGAATGTATGTTCGTTTTTGTTAACCGATGTATATTTTGCATAAATACATAACAAGGGGTTGTCTCTAAATGAGTAACACAAATCAAAAAATTACTACGTTTTTAATGTTTGAAGGAAAAGCTGAGGAAGCGATGAATTTTTACACGTCGCTATTTGATCAATCAGAAATTGTAAGTATCTCTCGTTACGATGAAAACGGACCTGGTAAAGAGGGTACTGTCATTCATGCAACGTTTACATTACACGGGCAAGAGTTCATGTGCATAGATAGTTATGTAAATCATAATTTTACATTTACGCCAGCTATGTCTCTTTATGTAACTTGTGATACGGAAGAAGAAATTGAAACAGCTTTTAATAAACTAGCGGAGGATGGAGCAGTACTTATGCCTTTAGGTGCCTATCCGTTTAGCAAAAGATTTGGTTGGTTAAATGATAAGTATGGTGTGTCTTGGCAGTTAACGCTTGCGGAATAAATTGTAATTGATTTGTTTAATGGGTGTAGTTAAGAGGTTGAAAATTTAAATAACAAATAAAAAGGTGTTCCAACCGTCAACAAGTTTGGAATGCCTTTTTATTTGTTTAAATAAATTTATATTTTTTCTATTTGGAATATTTTATTTTTCTAACTACTTTTCATCTGTTAATATAAATATAGAAAAATGTGTATTAATTATTGGTTAGGTTAATAGAAAAAAGCATAAATAGTAAATGATCTTACACTTAAAATGTAACAAGATAGCTAGGGGGAATAGTTATAATGGATACAACTCAACAAAACAGTAATGCATGGGATAAAAAGGTTGAAGAAGGTTCTAGATATACGCAACCTGTAAGTAGCGAGGTTATTGAAAGAAGTAAATCAGGTGAATGGGAAATCACAGTTACCACAGAAAAATCAGTTCCTAGAGATTGGTTTCCAAAATCATTAGATGGATTAAAGATACTTTGCTTAGCGTCAGGTGGAGGGCAACAAGCACCTGTTCTAGCTGCTGCTGGGGCGGATGTAACAGTTACTGATATATCCAAGAAGCAATTGGAACAAGATGAAAAGGTAGCAAAACGAGATGGTTTAACTTTAAAAACAGTTCAAGGAGATATGTCAGACCTTAGTGATTTTGAGGATGAATATTTTGATATTGTTGTAAATCCTGTTTCTAATTTATTTGTAAAAGATGTACATCTTGTATGGAATGAAGTTTCAAGGGTTTTAAAGAATAAAGGTATTCTCATTTCTGGATTTACAAATCCGTTACTATGGATTTTTGATGATAATCAAGAACAAAAAGGTATTCTTGATGTAAAACATTCAATCCCTTCATCGACATTGGATTATTTACCAGAGGATGAAGTTCAAGATTACATCGATTCAAATCAAACAATAGAATATGCGCATACACTGGAAGATCAAATCCAAGGCCAAATTGAAGCGGGTTTTATTATAACAGGTTTTTATGAGGATGATTTTGGTGGAACAAGGATATTAGATAAGCATATTAAAACATTTATTGCTACAAAAGCTATAAAGTTAAAGGTTGATTAAGAATTTTGACTTGTCACACGAGACGTTAGTCGAAGAAGGTTCTTAAAATAGTATATATACAAGGAAAAGGGTGGAACTTTCCATCCTTTTCCTTGTATATAATTAGGTTATGCTTTTTATATTAAGAATTTTGTTGGCCGAATCTTTTCCCAAGTTTAGCTAGCAGTTCAGGCTGATCCCCTTGGCTCATTACAACTTCAACAAAGGTAAGTTGATCCTTATCATTACTTATTTTAGTTAAGACTTCTTGTAACTCTATTTCATTTTCCACTTTACATGTTAGGCTTTTTTCTTCTGTTCCGAATACGTTCGCTAGTTTTGTGTAATCCCACATTTGTATGTCATTATACGGTTCATTTTGACCATGAATTGCACGTTCAACAGTATAACCATTGTTGTTAATTAAAAATATAATTGGGTTTAAATTTTGACGTAGTATAGTTGATAATTCTTGGACAGTTAATTGAAAAGAACCATCACCAATAATTAAAATGTTGCGCCGCGATAAATTAGCGAGCTGTGTACCAAGTAGAGCAGGTAACGTATAGCCGATCGATCCCCATAATGGTTGCGCTACATATGTAGTGTCGTTTGGTAAAGGGATAGCGGCACTACCAAAGAAAGGTGTTCCTTGCTCTGCAAGTAAGACGTCGTTTTCTTGTAAGAAATGGTACATTTGCTGCCAAAAGCGTTTTTGTGTAACCATTTGTAGCTTTGGATTAAACTTTTCAGTAATTAATATTGATTCTGAAATAAATGGCTTAATATCAAGCGTTTCTTCATTTCGATGTTCAATTACATCACTTAACTGTTGTAAAACATCTTTCATTACAACTGGCCCATATTTTTTATCTGTAATTTTCACAGTGTAGGGATGAATTTCAATAACTTGTTCTTTCGTAAAACCTTGTGTGAAGCCACCTGTAATAGTATCAGTTAACTTCACACCAATACTAATAATACAATCAGATTCATCAATTCGTTTACGCAAGTATGGAGAACTTACATCACCAGTATAAATCCCTATAAATTGAGGGTGTTTTTCTGGAAATATTCCTTTTCCCATACTTAACGTTGCAATAGGAAACCCTGTTTTTTCTACAAATTGATATAAATATTCTTTAGCATGAAAACGATCCACTTCAAAATCAGCTAAAATAATAGGTTTCTTTGCGCTATTTATTTTTGAAATGGCATGTAGAAGCATTTTATCCAGTGTTTCTTTATTACTTAAAATCGGTTTATGTAAAATTGGTTCTGCAGGTTTATTAATTGGTTTATTATACACATCAATCGGTAAATTAATATGAACAGGACGTTTTTCATTCCAACATGCACGTAACACACGG
Organism: Bacillus cereus group sp. MYBKT111-2; assembly: GCF_051915205.1. Lineage (NCBI taxonomy): Bacteria > Bacillati > Bacillota > Bacilli > Caryophanales > Bacillaceae > Bacillus > Bacillus cereus group sp. MYBKT111-2. The sequence continues at coordinate 455,588 of NZ_JBQAEG010000002.1, read as the reverse complement.
TCAATTTCCTCAGCAGCATGTTCAGGGGTCAAATTTGTTTGTGCAACAGTGATTTCTCGATACATTTTGGAAAAATGATCGAACTTTCCATCACCTAACGTATGATGAACGAGTGCTCCATTTTCCATTACTTTTGTTGTTGGTGTGCCCGTGATTTTTATAACTGGTACGTTTTCGGCATATGAGCCGGCAATGCCGTTTATGGCGCTTAATTCTCCAACGCCAAAGGTGGTAATAAGAGCTCCGATTCCTTTTATGCGAGCGTACCCATCTGCTGCATATGCCGCATTTAATTCATTACAATTGCCAATCCACTCTACATTTTCATGTGCTATTACATCATCTAAAAAAGCCAAATTATAATCACCAGGGACACCAAAAATATGTTCAATTCCTAATTCGCTTAGTCGGTCTAATAAATAAGTACTAACAGTATATTGCGTTTTCAAGTGAATCATCTCCTCATTGTTTTGCTGTCTTGTAATAAACGTAGAGTATGGATTTAAAAATTCATTACGAGAATGTGGTATAATTTACATACAGGGGGAAAGTAGATGACACAACATAAAGAAGAACAGATGAATGAAGCGTTAGCCTTATTTTACTTTGCATATAAAACATTTACTGAAAAGCCAGATGAAATTATAAAAGAGTATGGTATTCAAAGAGTACATCACCGAATTTTATTTTTTATCGCACGCTTTCCGGGAGTAAGTGTAAATGAGTTATTATCACTACTAGAAATAAGTAAACAAGCTCTTCACGGACCATTACGACAACTTGTGGAAAAAAGCTTAATTGAGAGTAATGAAGCTACACATGATCGCCGTGTGAAACAGTTATCTTTAACAGAAAAAGGTGCCGATTTAGAGAAAAAACTGAGCGATGTACAAAGACAACAAATGGGTGCCATTTTTTCAAAATTTGGTGAATCGTGTGAAGAAAATTGGCATCAAGTTATGAATGAAATGGCACATAGCCGATCAGGTTTTGATGCTTGGATATCGAAAAGGGAAGTTGCAATCGATCAAAAATAAAAAGAAATATATCTGTTTTTATAGTTTGAAAAAGAACAAATTTTATCCATACATTTGGCAACTATGATTTGGTCATAGAGTGAATGGATAAAAAGATACATTACTAGATACTTTATACGTGTACGCAATGGAACAATAAAATTCACATTTCCGAAAGGGGAATTATTATGATAAAACTTGTACTTATTCGTCACGGACAGAGTTTATGGAATCTTGAAAATCGCTTTACTGGATGGACAGATGTAGATTTATCAGAGAAAGGATTAAGTGAAGCGAGAGAAGCAGGAGCGATATTAAAGAAAAACGGATATACTTTTGATGTAGCTTATACATCTGTATTAAAACGAGCAATTCGGACGTTATGGATTGTACTTCATGAGATGGATCTTACCTGGGTGCCAGTACATAAATCTTGGAAGCTAAATGAAAGACATTATGGTGCATTGCAAGGTTTGAATAAAGATGAAACCGCGCAAAAATATGGTGAGGAGCAAGTTCATATTTGGAGAAGAAGTATTGATGTAAGACCACCTGCTCTTACTGAGGATGATCCCAGGTATGAAATGAATGATCCAAGATATAAAGCACTGAAAAAAGGTGAGTTTCCATTGACAGAATGTTTAGTGGATACGGAGAAAAGAGTACTTGCTTATTGGCATTCAGAAATTGCGCCGAAATTAAAGAATGGTAACAAAGTAATCATTTCATCACATGGTAACACAATTCGCTCGCTAGTAAAATATTTAGATAATCTTTCAAGCGATGGTGTCGTTTCATTAAACATTCCAACGAGCATACCACTCGTGTATGAATTAGACGATGATTTACGTCCAATTCGCCATTATTACTTAAGTATGGATGGAGAAGTACCTGAAGGGGAAATTCCGAAACATATTTCTTTTTAACATGAAAATTTGAAACACATGCTTGTCTACATATACAATGTAGATTCAAGATAAAAGACGTGGTACCTTCTAATGTATATGCGATGTAACTAAATTTAGAAGCTTGTCCACGTCTTTTGTCATAAAGAGAGTTGCTTGTGCATGTAATGATATCGTGAGTAGTTTTTGAATGGAGGGTGATGTCATTGGTGATCTCTAACATTCGAATCGGCTTATTTATTTTAGCAATCGTTTTTCTAGTACTTGTTTTCTTTTATTGGAAAAACGAAGAGTTGTACGAGGAGAAGAAGCAACGTATTAGAAAGACTTGGTATGGGTTGTTTATAATATCAGTCACCGTGTATTTCATGATAAAAGGAATTGATTTAACCCTCTGGAAAAATCTTTTAATGTTCACTGCAATGGTTATTTTCGTTGATATTGCATTTATTTTAACACCTAATATTTCAGAAGTATGGGGAGCGAAATTTAGCGATATCGGCAAGACGGTTCAATCGATAAAACGGTCATTAATTGCTTCTAAAGCAAGGGGAGAAATATACACAACAATCATTCAAAATGTCAATCCAGCAGTGTTCGGTACGATGGAATGGCATACGGAGGAAGAATACACAAAAAGCTTAAACGCATTTTTAGATTCGTATGGGGAAAAGATTGGAGCAAAAATTGTTGTATTTGAAGCGGCAAAGGAATTAAATACAAACTTTCGTGGTATCCGTTCTCAATTTAGTACTATGATTCCGTTAGAGTACATTGAGCAATTGAATGAGCAGAGAGCAGTACAAGTAGAAAATGTCGGAATTATACCAGCAAAAATAGTGAGTGATGTTTTCATTGTTATTGACGGGAAGAAAAATAACCTGCAAGATCGAGATTTTGAAAATGTATATAATTTAACAATACATCATAGTTATTTTAGTAAATAAGGACAGAAATTTTTTCTGTCCTTTTCACTTATACATAAAGGTAAAGCGAATTTAGACAAACTTGTATAAAATCGGACAATCATTCCTACACTAGCACGTAGAGGTGATTGTAGTGATAAAAAATAATGACAATGATTTTTTTAAAGAAGATAATGAAGATACAACAGATTTCTCGTTAATAAAAGGAGATACATTACAGCAAGTAGAAGATTTAGAAGATGAATTAAAAAGAAAATGATACGTGTACACGCTGTCTACATTTGCTATATAATATAAATAAAAGGTTGTATCTTTTTTGAAAAGGGGGAGAAGAGATGGCTGAAATTAGTGTAAAAAAGTCTTCATTTTTTAAAGAGAAAAAAGAAGAACCAAATACAGATTTCTCTCTTGTGAAAGGTGCATTGACGGAAAATATAAATCGGTTAGAGAAATTAATGAATAATGGTACTTCAAAATATATGAGAGCAAAAAAAGAGAAAGAAAATGCATAGTGCATTTTCTTTCTCTTTTTATATGCAATTTAAATGTTTAACAAGCAGATATTAAAGTATGAAATAGAAAGTGAAAATAATGAATCATGGTATAATGATAAAAGACTTACATATTATTTTGTTATTTTGAGAGGAGCTTAAAAATGTATTCTACTTTAGAACAATTAACAAAGCACCCTGTGTTTTATCATTTTGCAGAAATTTCAAAGATTCCTAGAGGATCAGGTAATGAAAAGGAAATTAGTGATTTTTTAGTTGGCTTTGCGAAAGAGCGTAATTTACAAGTGATTCAAGATGAGGCATTAAATGTCATTATTAAAAAAGAAGCGACTGCTGGTTATGAAAATGTACCAGCTATTATTATTCAAGGGCATATGGATATGGTTTGTGAAAAAAACCAAGCAACCGTACATGATTTTGATAAAGATCCAATTGAATTGCGAATTATTGGGGACATGTTATATGCAAATCAAACGACTTTAGGTGCTGATAATGGTATTGCAGTTGCATATGCATTAGCTTTATTAGATTCAAAAGACATTCCGCATCCAGCACTTGAAGTAGTTATTACTACTGAAGAAGAAACGACAATGGGCGGAGCTTTCGCTGTTGATTCAAATCATTTTGAAGGAAAGATTTTTATTAATATTGATTCTGAAGAAGATCATAAATTGCTTGTAAGTAGCGCAGGTGGTGCAAAAGCTGTTGAAACGATTCCAGTAATTTGGGATGAAGCACCAGCGAATATGGATGCATACCGTCTATATGTCGGTGGTTTAAAAGGCGGACATTCTGGTATGGAAATTGATAAACAACGCGGTAATGCGAACAAAGTATTAGCAAGAGTATTACATGATTTATCAGTAAATATTCAATTTGATATAAGTGAAGTTCACGGTGGATTAAAAACGAATGCAATTCCGCGTGAAAGTGTAGCTACAATCGTATTACGTACAGAAGATGTAGAGAAAGTAGAAGAAAAACTAGAATCATGGACACGAGTATTACAAGAAGAAATGCGTGCTGTTGATCCAGATGTTCATGTTACACTTACAAAATTAGATGAGAAAGTAGAAAAAGTATTTGCTAAAGAAACACAAAAGCAACTTATTTCATCATTATTCTTAATTCCGAACGGCATTCAAAGTATGAGCATGGATATTAAAGGTCTAGTAGAAAGCTCAACAAATTTAGGTGTTATTGAAACGTTGCAAGATGAAATTAAATTACGTAACGAAGTGAGAAGTTCTGTAAGTAGTTTAAAACAACATATTACAGATGAGATTAAATGTATTGCGGAATTAGTTGGCGCAACATTTGAAATAGAGTCAGAGTATCCAGAATGGCCATACAATCCGAATTCACAAATTCGTAATTTATTTGAAAAAGTACATCAAGAAAAATACAATAAAGATGTTGAAATCTTCGCTGTACACGCTGGGATTGAATGTAGTGTATTCGTTCAAAAGATGCCTGAATTAGATGCAATTTCATTCGGTCCAGATATATTCAACGTCCATACTCCAGATGAACATATTAGTATTTCTTCTGTTGTGAATAACTGGGGATTCTTCGTTGATGTAATGAAGGGTACGAAAGAATTAGCTAAGTAATAATGATGAAATGAAAAATAGCCTATAAAATTTTATAGGCTATTTTTTTGTCTAGAGTTTTATTAGAAATTCGTTTTTATGTAAGTATTTCATTTTTGCTTTTATTTCTAAAAGAGATTGTACCAAAGATTGCTCCGGATATCGCTCCGATTAAAGTCGTAAAAATTGCACTCCATGCTGCAAATGACATTATTACAATACCATTATATATAGTAACATCGAATGTATCTCCATGCTTTAAGTCACCAACTGCTAACTCTTCTATAAAATCTGCATTATGATGTAATAAAAAATAGTTTTGCCACCGCCAAGTATCTAAAAATCGTGATTCTTTTTGTGTAGGTTGCGATTCAGCAGAGGTAGGTGGGAGCGTACCAATTGTATTTGAAAATAAAAATCCTCCAACAGTCAATGCGCCAATAATTGTTGATTGCCTTAAAAATTTCATCTTTTAGACCTCCTAATTAATAAGGAATTTAGAAATTGTTTTTGTAAAAAACTAGCTGTGAAATCTAAAGGATGATAATATCTTCTATAATCATATTAACATTTATTGATTTATCAGATAAATCGAAAACCATTTAGAAATAACAATTACGTTGCGAGCTATTGTATAGTAGAGATATGGTTCATAATAAAGGGGGAATATATATGTGGAAGCGATTTGTAGCGATTGGTGATAGTTTTACAGAGGGGATAGGGGATGAAGTTGAGGGTATAGTATTAAAAAGCTGGGTAGATCATTTTGTTCAACTGTGTGTAAACGATATAGAATATGCCAATTTTGCAAAGCGTGGGTTAGTAACGAAAGAAATTCGCTCGCAACAATTGGAAAAGGCGTTAACTTTTAATCCAGATTTGGTTAGCCTCATTGCAGGTGCAAACGACGTATTAAAAGGACGTTGGAATCATTATGCATATAAGGAAGATATGAAATGTATGATAGATACATTAAGTGAAACAGGTGCTGATATTATGATAGCAAACCTTCCAGATTTTACAGTCAGACTTCCATTTTCTACAGAAAAAAAACAAGTGTTAAAAGAACAATTATTAGAGGCAAATGAAGTTATACTTTCATTGAGTAGAGAGCATCAGCTTCATCATATTGACTTTTGGAATCATCAGTTAGTTAATGACAATACGCTTTGGTCTAAGGATTTCATTCATCCAAACTCAAAAGGATATGTAAAAGTTGCTGAACTGATCTTTAGTAGTTTGCCTGTACATGATGCTTCTAAATAAGCTTTTGAATGAACTAATCCCTTGCGCAGGGGGCTTTTCATATTTTCTGTTGCAGAACCCTTAGTATAAGGGTTCTTTTTTGTATCAAAAATCTAAAAAAGATACAATTGGAGAACTCGAACTAAATGGAACAAATGAAACTTGTATCTTGTCTATATATTGAAACCATAATAAAAGTGAGGGTAGTTTTATGTTTATTCAAATAAGTTTGAGGTGTGGAAATGGAACAGACGTTTATTGAAAAGTGTAATCATGATGAGCTGGACTATGTTATAAAAGACTATTGGCAAGATGTATGGAATTATTCATTTATTATTACGAAAGATCCACACTTATCAGATGATATTACGCAAGATGTATTTATAAAGGTATTTAAAAATTGGAATTCATTTCGAAAGGAATCATCTATTAAAACGTGGATATTAAAAATCACAAGAAATACGGCAATAAACTATTTGAAATCATCTTATTTTAAAAGAATATCTTTAGTAGGATTTTTTAGTGACGATAAACAAACTCTGTCGGCAGAACAAGAGTTTTTTAAGCAAGAAGAAATGAATGATGTGTGGAAAGTTGTATTAAAACTACCTAAAAAGCACCGTGAAATAATAATATTGGACGCAAAATATGAACTATCTTATGAAGAAATGGCTGAAACACTAGGAGTATCCATTGGAACTGTAAAATCTAGATTAAGTAGAGCAAGAAGTAAGGTTTCAAAATTAATAGGGGAGGGTAGTAGTGATGAAAAGTAAAAAAAATCCTGACTGGTATAGTAAATTAAAAAACGGCCCAATGGAACACCGTAAAGATGAAGAAGAATATATTTATAACATAAAGAAATCTATATACCAAAGTAATGAGGGAGATTCTCTGAAACATACAAGACCATTTCGTAAAAAAGCATTGCCAATTGTAATGGTTTTAGCTTGTACATTTTTATTTTTTATTGTTCAACAACCTTGGCTTGATGATAATAAATCACCGGTACAAAGTAGTACTCAAATTAAGCCTAAAACAAAAGATGAGTCTGCTCAAGATCCATCATTAAAACAATTTATGAATGAACTATATCGAAGTACAAGCTCAAAAAATGAAAATGAGCTGTACAAAGTGTTAAATGATGAAGCTCTATTTAAAGGGAAGAGTTATAAGAAGGATGAACTGAAGTTTGATGAAGATATTTTTCATGAGTTGCAAGTCGCTCTTACGATGGGGGGAGAATTTGTAAATGATACAAAACAAGTATACAAAGTACCAAGTGGATTGACAGAAAGTAATCAACAAAAGCAAGCACACTTTATATATGCAACTGTTACTGGAAATAAAACAAAAATTTTAGCTGAACCAAAGCGAGAGTCACAAGTTTTATATGAAGTATCTAATGAAATGGTAAAAGCTTGGATTCCAGAAAAAGTGCAGAATGATGGATATATAAAAATATCGACAATTAACGGTAATACTGGATATGTACAAAAAGAGTATGTTTTAACTGACATTAAATACTCTTTTATGTTTGAAAAGAATAATGAAGGTGAATGGAAAATAATAAGTATAGATTCTATTTGGTAAAAAAGGAAGGTTCACTTTAATGAACCTTCCTTTTTGTTTGTATTCTCTTTTTGAAGAGTATTCCAGGACTGTAAAATTTCTGATGTAACGAGAGCAGCAATGTTTTTTTCTGAATTACTTCCAGGAATAACGACAGAAACGGCAATCTGTGGATCTTCGGTAGGAGCATATGCAATGAATAGAGAATGATTTATCATTCTTGCTTGCTCATTCGGAAAACCTGTAATACCTGTTTTACCAGCGACGTCAAAGGGCAACTTTTTAATCTCCTCTATATTTTGACTCATTCCACCTTGCACAACACTCCAAAAGTTCGTCGGGTAACGATTTGAACTTTCTAAAATTGGTTTAAACTTTTTTGTTTCCTTACCATCCGGCCCAATAATAGCACTTACGATTTGAGGTTTATATTTATCACCTTTACTTGCTAAAGTTGCTGCATATTGAGCGAGTTGAAGCGGAGTATGCACTTCGTTTCCGCCCCACGAAGCATTTAATAAAGCGGAGATTCCATTTTCAAACTTATTGGAAGGGTGGAATTCATAGTGTCCGTCTTCTTCAAAGGGTAAATCAATCCCGGTTTTAGAACGTAGGCCGAATTGCATTAAATAATCTGTCCATATATGTGCCACTTTTTCTACATTGCCATTATGTTGGTTAAATAATGGAAGAGCTACTTTTGCTGTCATAAATGTGTTAGACGAATTAATGATAGCTTGCCTCGGTGTAATCTCACCTGTAGGCGTTCCAGGTGCATTTGTAATGTTATTCTGATTATCATACTGAAAAGTACCTTTATCTAGATAAGTATCTTCAGGTTGAAAAAGTTTTTCGTTTAATCCAATTAAAATAGTAAGTGGTTTTATAGTAGAGGCCATATTTATATAAGATTCACCATACTTTAATTTTTGAATTGCTTTATTTTGCGAAAGTGATTTTAAGTTATCTATTTTAGTTGATACATGAGTATGTAATATATTTGGATCAAAAACTGCTGAGTTGGCCATAGTTAAAATTGCGCCAGTTTTTGCATCACTCACTACAGCATAACCAGCTTTAGCATTAGGTAATTTCTTAATTTGCGATCGTAATGCTTCCTCTGATTTTTGTTGCAATTTAGAATCTAAAGCTAGCCTGATATCCTTACCTTTTTGTACTTTTTGAATGTTCCATAAGAACTCTTTATTATTCATTTTAAAAATAAGAGTTTTACCCGGTTTTCCTTTTAAATCATCTTCATATTGCAGCTCAATCCCACTTTTTCCAACCGGCATATGCTTTGAATTAAGGTTATTTTCTACATACCCAATTACCTGTGAACCAATTTCATGTTTAGGATAATATCGAATCCATTCATCTTTAATTATTACATTATTCGGTTTGTTTTTGTTTATGAATGCAAGTTCATTCTCAGCTATATCAGAGTATAACGGTATATCATGCATAGTCTGTTTTTTACAAGATTGTTGTAATTGAGATTTTATGCTCTCTGAAGAAATATCATGTTGAAACTTACTTGAAAATTGATCGAAAAAGGCTAATGTGTTTGATGTATCTTGTTTCGATAGCTTTTCATCATTAGAAGTACAATATAGAGACTTAATTTTCTTATTTGTAGCTAGTATTACACCATTTTGATCAAAGATTTTTCCTCTTTCGGCTGAAGAAGTTGCGATAGTAATTGAAATGAAGTTGATTTTAAATAGAATTAGTAAAATCAAACCTACAATAGAAAGAACCGCAAAAAATCCCCATTTTTTTATTTTTGTATGTAACATAAAATCCTCCCTTTTGTAGCCTACTTCATCTTATAGTTAATTATTTTTTTTGTAAATGTGGAACAACTTTATTATTTAGATTGTCTATTATATGTAAGTAAAAAAAGTGTTAAGAATTTGAAAGGAATGATGATTTTGAAAAACAAGAGGCTGCTAAAAATAGGAATATGCGTTGGTATATTAGGTTTAAGTCTTACAAGCCTAGAAGCTTTTACAGGAGGATCACTGCAAGTTGAAGCGAAAGAAAAGAATGGGCAAATAAAACATAAAAATCAGGCGACGCATAAAGAGTTCTCGCAACTTGAGAAAAAATTTGATGCTCGATTAGGTGTATATGCGATTGATACTGGTACAAATCAAACAATCGCTTATCGACCTAACGAAAGGTTTGCCTTCGCATCAACTTACAAGGCTTTAGCGGCAGGGGTATTACTACAGCAAAACTCAATTGATACATTAAATGAAGTTATCAAATTTACGAAAGAGGACTTAGTGGATTATTCACCAGTTACAGAGAAACATGTAGATACTGGAATGACACTAGGAGAAATTGCGGAGGCTGCTGTTCGTTACAGTGATAATACTGCAGGGAACATTTTATTTCATAAAATAGGCGGACCGAAAGGATATGAAAAAGCGCTTAGAAAGGTGGGGGATCGGGTTACTATGTCTGATCGCTTTGAAACAGAGTTAAACGAAGCTATTCCAGGAGACATTCGTGATACTAGTACAGCAAAAGCAATTGCTACGAATCTTAAAGAGCTTACGGTCGGAAATGCGCTTCCACATCAAAAGCGTAACATTCTTACAGATTGGATGAAAGGGAATGCTACAGGAGACAAACTTATTCGTGCAGGCGTGCCAACTGACTGGGTAGTTGCAGATAAATCAGGAGCTGGAAGTTACGGGACAAGAAATGATATTGCTATCGTTTGGCCACCAAATAGATCACCTATTATCATCGCAATTTTATCTAGTAAAGATGAGAAAGAGGCTACCTATGATAATCAACTAATTAAAGAGGCGGCTGAAGTTGTAATTGATGCTATTAAATAATAATCTCTTAGTTATTTCAGTTTTTTACCATATGTTATTGGATGTATAAAATTAGAAAACGATTCTTTTTCGTATGAAAAGAATCGTTTTTGTATTTTTATTATTAAGAGGATAAAGGTAAAATAAATATATATGACGTATCCGATGTGAAATTTCATGTACTGTACTATATTCAATAAAAATCAAAAATGTATCATATAATTCTGTTAACATAAAATAAGTGTTTTATAAAAATAAAAGGAGAGAATATGAAGAGAAATATTAATAGAATCATATTGTTTATTGGCATATTAGTAGCTTTTATTACTTTTTTATATTTACAGAACAATTTAATAGGTATAACTGAGGTTAAAATAACCTCTAGTAAAATACCCTCCTCTTTTAAAGGGTATAAAATTCTACAAATTTCAGACTTACACAATAAACAATTTGGCAATAAGCAAGGTGTATTAATTCAAAAAATTGAAAGCATAGACCCAGATATTATTGCGATTACGGGTGATTTAATTGACAGTAAATCATACGATGCAGAAGTTAGTATGCAATTAATACGAGAAATTGTAAAGGAGTATCCTGTATATTTTGTGACAGGAAACCATGAACAATGGTCTGGAAAGTATAACCGTTTAGAAAAAGAGTTGAAGAAATATGATGTCAATGTTTTAAGGAATGAACATGTAGGCATTCGAAAGGGGGAGCAAGAAATAAATTTGCTAGGTATTGATGATCCGGAGTTTGTAACTGGAAACCGTGATGAAGGAAATATTATAATAGATGAAATTAAAAAAGCGAAAATTGAAATGCAGCCAGATAAATATAATGTATTATTATCCCATCGGCCTGAATTTATAAAGGAATATACGAATGAGAGGTTGGATTTGGTTTTATCGGGACATGCTCATGGAGGGCAAGTTAGATTGCCATTTATCGGAGGATTAGTTGCGCCAAATCAAGGTGTTTTACCTAAATATACAGCGGGTTTATATGTAGAACAAAATACATCAATGGTAGTGAGTAGAGGATTAGGTAATAGTATCATTCCGCAAAGGATTTTGAATAGGCCAGAAATTGTAGTCGTGCAGCTAAATTAAGCTGTACGATTTTTTTTATACAAAAATGAGTAAAGGGGCTTTCTGTATTTTGCAGGAGTAAACATTACAATTTTGTTAAAAATTTTCTACGTTACATAAAGTAACAAAATTTGACCCTCAGTGTTTGTTATAGTGTAAATAATCAAAAAACTTAAAATTTGTCGAGTGAAAAGTGTGATAAGTAATTCATGTAAAAAACTTAAAGGGGTGTACACATGCATAAAGAATACGAAATTGAAGAGTATACGGCGATTGAGGAACAAATACATTATTATTGTAAATGTTTATTAGTAACTCATCCTGATCAAATTATAAAGTATTTAGAAAAAAGATTAGAAAAATATGCAGAAACATTACAATATGCACATTTATATCCCGACACAGTTATATTACCGTTACAGCAATTAGTTATCGAATATTCTTTAGATGTTGCTAGAATTAGGAAATATATGAATTTAAAAACGTAAAGCAAATTATATAATTTAAATGAAACAGAGTCGACTTTAAGAAAGGATATTCTAATGTCGACTCTGTTTCATTGTTTAATATTATTGACGGAAAACCATACTAATCAATGAAGTTTGACATATAATTACGCAAGAGTAAAATAAAAGTGAGTACTCACTCATTTTAGAGAAGGGGGAAGAATACGTGAAGCAGCCTGCCATTATTTTACGGACTGTATCAAAAAGTTTTGGGAAAAAAGAAGTTTTACACAATCTTTCATTACAAGTTGAAAAAGCAGAGATATTTGGTTTAGTTGGGCCTTCAGGTTCTGGGAAAACGACTCTTATTAAATTGATTGCAGGTATTAACGAAGCAACGGAAGGTGAAGTGCTTGTTTACAACACGAACATGCCTAATTTAAATGAAATGAAAAGAATTGGTTATATGGCTCAAGCTGATGCATTATACGAAGAACTATCAGCATATGAAAATGCAGATTTTATGGCAACGATGTACGGATTAAAGGGAAAGCATAAAAAAGAAAGAATTGAAGAAGTTTTTGACCTTGTACAATTATCACAACATATGAAAAAGCAAGTGCAGCATTTTTCAGGCGGGATGAAGAAGCGTTTATCATTAGCAATAGCCCTTCTTCATGAACCTGAAATATTAATTTTAGATGAACCAACAGTGGGGATAGATCCGCTTCTTAGAAAAACGATCTGGGAAAAATTTTATGCTTTGAAAAAGAAAGGCACAACCATTATTGTAACGACGCACATTATGGACGAAGCTGAGTTTTGTGAGCGCCTGGGGTTGATTAGAGAAGGAAAGCTAGTGGCGATTGGAACACCTGAAGAATTGAAAAAGCGGGTATCATCAGGAAGAATTGAAGATGTCTTTTTGTTGGAAGAGGTGACTCCATCATGAGAGTTACCGGTATAATTATTCGTATTATTCGCCAATTTTTTCGGGATAAACGTTCGTTAGCGATGATGTTTGGAGCACCCATGTTATTACTTTGGTTATTGTCGCTAGTGTTTACACAAAAGGACTATGTACCGCATATTGCTGTTGTTGATATGCCCGCTCAGTTAGTAAAAGTGATGAAAAATCAAGAAGCGTCAATTTATGAATATAATACAGAAAAGGCAATGTCTGAGCTGGAAAATCAAAAGGTAGATGCAGTCATTCGTTTAGAAAATGGAAAAATGAATATTGTATTAGAAGGTAGCGATTCGTCAAAAAATCGTGCTGTACTTCAAATATTACAAAAAAGTACAGAGAAGAACGATGTATCGATTATGAAACATGAAGTGAATTATTTACATGGCTCTAAAGACTTTACAATGTTTGATGGGCTTGGTCCTGTATTAATCGGTTTCTTTACATTTTTCTTTGTATTCATTTTATCAGGGGTGTCTTTCGTAAGAGAACGTTTAAGTGGTACTTTAGAAAGGTTATTATCGACTCCAATTAAAAGATGGGAAATAGTTGTAGGATATATTATTGGTTTTGGGATCTTTGCATTTATACAATCCATTATTATCGTAAGTTTTTCAGTTTACATTTTAGACTTGTATGTAGCTGGCTCCATATGGCTAACGCTACTTATTACATGTATGCTTTCTTTAACGGCATTAACTTTAGGGACGTTTTTATCGGCATACGCAAATAATGAATTTCAAATGATCCAGTTTATACCGCTTGTCATTGTGCCACAAATTTTCTTTTCTGGTTTGTTTCCAATTGAATCGATGAATAAGTGGCTTCAAATGTTAGGGAAGTTATTTCCACTCACATATGGCGCTGACGCAATGAGGCAAGTGATGATTCGAAATCAAGGGTTTACAGAGATTGCATTAGATTTAACTGTATTACTACTTTTTTCTCTATTATTTGCAGTAGGAAATGTATTTGCTTTAAAGAAACATCGCAAAATATAATAATGATAAAAAGGAGCTTTATACATGCAGAAGGATTGGCTAGAAGAATTAATTGCTGCAACTAATACGGATAAACGAAATGAGCGTCAAATGCGTATATTAGAGGCGGCTGTTGATATGTTTGGCGAAAAAGGATACGCTTCAACTTCAACAAGTGAAATTGCAAAGCGGGCTGGTGTAGCGGAAGGAACAATCTTCCGCTACTATAAAACAAAAAAAGATTTATTGTTAGCGGTCGTCATGCCGACATTAACGAAGTTTGCTGCACCATTTTTCGTACAAGCCTTCGCAAAGGAAATATTTAAATCGGAGTATGAATCGTATGAAGGGCTTCTAAGAGTTATTATTCATAATAGATTTGAATTTGCAAAAAAGCATTTTCCAATGATAAAAATATTAATTCAAGAAGTGCCATTTCAGCCAGAACTGAAAAATGAGATACAACAACTAGTAGAAACAGAGTTGCTTTGTCATTTTAAAAAGTTAATTGCAAAGTTTCAAGTAGAAGGGGAGATTATTGAAATGCCCCCATCTTCTGTTTTACGACTTACTTTATCAGCTGTATTAGGTTTATTATTAACACGGTTTTTATTATTGCCTGAAGAAAAATGGGATGATGAAACTGAAATTGAAAATACGATTCAGTTTATATTGTACGGATTAACGCCACGAAATTAATCGTCGAAGTATGAATTACATATGTTACATTTAAGTAAAATAATAAATCGCCTTTAAAAAGGCGATTTATATTTGTTATATTTTTGATAAATAAGTACTTGTTTACTAAAAACATTCTAAATTAACGTACTTCTTTGTCTCTTCTTCTAAGACCTAATAATCCTGCTAGTCCTAATAAACCGAGCCAAGCCCAATTATTATTTCTATCACGATTATCATTTAAATCATTTGTTGTATTTACATTTCGAGTTCTTACATCATTATTAACTCTGTCTAAGTTATTGTCATTCACTCGAGTTGAAATGTCAGTGTTATTAACTCTATTCATATTAGTTCCATCGTATTCAGCATGGGCAGATGTACCTAAAAACATAATAGATAGTGCTAAAACACTTAAAATAGATGATAATTTTTTCTTCATAACGCTCCCTCCTTTCTTACATATTAATTTCTCCAGAGCATGTGTGTATTATTCGTTTCACAGTTTCTAAACCGTCATTATAAAGGACACATTTATAGAAAATAGAGTTGAATGATTGCTAATATATTATTGGCTATATATTTATCATAAAATTAAATGCATCAAACTTTGCTTAAAATGTTAATATTAGTACAATTTATATTATACGGACTAGCATTAAGGAGGTAATGAAATGCGACAATTTGCAAAACCTACAATCGTTGTAAGTAAATGTTTAGAGTTTGATGCTTGTCGTTATAATGGAGAGATGATTCCGGATGTAACAATACGAAATTTGCAGCCATTTGTTACATTTATACCTGTTTGTCCAGAAGTCGAGATTGGATTAGGGACTCCTCGTGAAACGATACGAATTGTAGAAGAAAATGGTGAGAATAGACTTGTGCAACCGTCGACACGAGAAGATGTAACTGAAAAAATGGAGCAGTTTTCAAATGACTTTTTACAAACGTTATCGGATGTGGATGGTTTTATTTTAAAAAATCGTTCGCCAAGTTGTGGTACGCGTGATGTGAAAATTTATTCTAGTTTTGAAAAAGCGCCAGCAAAAGGAAAGGGACCAGGCTTATTTGGCGGAGCAGTAATAAAAAAATTTTCGCATCTTCCTATTGAAGAGGAAGGCAGATTGTCGAATTTTATTATTAGAGAGCATTTCTTTACAAGGCTATTTACAATCGCATATTACAAGATGATTAAACATAATAAAAATATGAAAGATCTTGTATCGTTTCAGTCGGATAATAAATATTTATTTATGGCATATAATCAGGTGAAACAAAAGGAATTAGGGCGTATTATTGCAAATCAAAAAAATGAAACGATCGAAGTTGTATTTGAAAACTATGAGAAGACTTTATATGAATTATTTATGCGCACACCCCGCTATACATCAAATGTAAATGTATGTGAGCATATTTTTGGATACTTTAAAACAAAGCTGAAAAAACAAGAAAAAGATCATTTTTTAAATTTAATACAAAAGTATATAGAAAAGAAAATTCCGCTTAGTAGCTTACTTGCAATTTTAAAATCATGGGCTCTTCGATTTGATGAAAAGTATTTATTAAGACAAACATATTTCGAACCATATCCTGAAGCTTTAGTAGAGATTTCAGATTCAGGTAAAGGTAGAGATTATTAAACATAAAATTACATAATTCGACAAGGAAACTCCTATGTTGTTGTAGAACAATGTAGGAATTTTTTTGTGCATTAGTACAGAATCTGTTTTAAAATTAAATTATGACAGAATTATAACAATTATCTAACTAATGTTCTTGTCTTTTCATTCGTAATGTTTGTAGTAGAAACTCGCACGCTGTCGAAACTCAATATTCGATAAGGGGTGTGTAGCGGAATGGAATTTACTCTAACTCGCGAAAAACAAATGATTAAAGAAATGGTACGTGACTTTGCTGAAAAGGAAATCGCACCGAAAGCTGTGTATTATGACAAAACTGCAGAGTTTCCATATGAAACATTTCAAAAAATGGGCGAACTAGGATTATTAGGCATCCCATTCCCAGAAGAGTATGGAGGTTCAGGTGGCGATACAGTATCGTACGCGTTAGCAGTTGAAGAAATTGGTCGTGCTTGTGGTGGAACAGGATTAAGTTACGCTGCAACAATTTCATTAGGTGCTTCTCCAATTTATTATTTCGGTACAGAAGAACAAAAACAGAAATATTTAGTTCCAATGGCATCAGGCAAAACGTTAGGTGCTTTCGGACTAACTGAGCCAAATGCTGGATCTGATGCAGGTGGCACACAAACGAAAGCTATATTAGACGGAGACGAGTATGTTATTAGTGGTGAGAAGTGTTGGATTACAAATGCAGAGTATGCAAATACAATTATTGTAACCGCTGTCAACGGTGTTGAAGAGAATGGTAGAAAACGTATTTCTGCATTTATCGTACCGACTACTAGTGAAGGGTTAACGATTTCAAGCCCTTACGATAAGATGGGCGTACGTGCTTCTAATACTTGTGAAATCGTACTTGATGGTGTACGTGTACCGAAAGAAAATATTCTTGGTGATGTAAATAAAGGATTTAAACAATTCTTATATACACTTGATGGAGGACGTATTTCAATCGCAGCATTAGCTGTTGGTATTGCGCAATCTGCATTTGAACGTGCATTGCAATATGCGAAAGAACGTCAACAATTTGGAAAGTCAATTTCTAATTTCCAAGCGATTCAATTTAAATTAGCTGATATGGCGACTGAAGTAGAGCTAGCGCGTAATTTAGTACATAAAGCAGCTTGGTTAAAAGATAACGATAAACCGTTCGGTAAAGAAGCGGCTATGGCAAAACTTTTCGCATCTGAAGCAGCAAGCCGTATTGCAAATCAAGCAGTACAAATTCACGGCGGATATGGCTATATGCGTGAATATGAAGTAGAACGACATATTCGTGATGCAAAACTATTAGAAATTGGTGAAGGAACTTCTGAAATTCAACGTCTCGTAATTGCTAGACATTTAGGATGTAGATAAAAAGGAGGAATCACTATGTTTCAAAAAATATTAATTGCTAATCGCGGGGAAATTGCAGTTCGTATTATGAAAACTTGTCAAAAACTTGGCATTCGCACTGTTGCTATTTATTCTGAGGCAGATGAAAATGCCTTGCATGTAAAAATGGCAAATGAAGCTTACTTAGTAGGTGGGCCACGTGTCCAAGAAAGCTATTTAAACCTTGAGAAAATAATTGAAATAGCGAAGAAGACAAATGCTGAAGCAATCCATCCGGGGTATGGATTATTATCTGAGAATCCATCTTTTCCGGTTCGTTGTAAAGAAGAAGGAATCGTATTTATCGGTCCATCAGAAGAAATCATTACGAAGATGGGAAGTAAAATCGAATCACGTATTGCGATGCAAGCTGCAGATGTGCCAGTAGTTCCGGGTATTACTACAAATATTGAAACTGCTGAAGAAGCAATTGAAATTGCTAAACAAATTGGTTACCCATTAATGTTGAAGGCATCCGCAGGCGGCGGAGGCATTGGAATGCAGTTGATGGAAACTGAGCAAACGCTCACCAAAGCATTTGAAAGCAACAAAACGAGAGCACAAAACTTCTTCGGTAACGGAGAAATGTATTTAGAGCGCTATATTGCAGACGCGCATCATATTGAAATTCAGCTTTTAGCAGATACACATGGTAACACAGTGTATTTATGGGAGCGTGAATGTTCAGTACAGCGCAGAAATCAAAAAGTAATTGAAGAAGCACCTTCACCATTTTTAGATGAAGGTACACGAAAAGCGATGGGTGAAGTTGCTGTACAAGCTGCCAAAGCTCTAGGATACACAAATGCTGGTACAGTTGAATTTCTAGTAGATGATCAGAAGAACTTCTATTTCTTAGAGATGAATACGAGATTACAAGTAGAGCATCCAGTGACAGAAGAAATTACTGGTTTAGATCTTGTAGAACAACAACTTCTAATTGCATGTGGTGAAAAATTATTGTTTACACAAGATGATATAAAACGTAGTGGTCATGCCATCGAGGCACGTATTTATGCAGAAGATCCGAAAACTTTCTTCCCATCACCTGGGAAAATTACAGATTTAACGCTTCCGACAAATGTACGTATTGATCACTTTTTGGAGAATCAAGTAACGATTACACCTTTCTATGATCCAATGATTGCGAAAGTCATTGCTCATGGTGAAACGCGTGAAGAAGCAATTTCTAAATTACATGATGCATTAGAAGAACTAAAAGTAGAAGGTATTAAAACGAACACGCCAATGCTACTTCAAGTATTAGAGGACGAAGTGTTTAAAGAGGGCATTTATACAACAAGTTTTGTAACGAAACAACTTGTTAAAAAATAAGATTTAAAAATACTAAGGGGGAAAAAATGATGACGAAAGTATATGCATCGATGGCAGGAAATGTATGGAAGATTGTTGTAGGAGTAGGAGATACAGTAGAGGAAGAGCAAGATGTCGTCATTTTGGAATCTATGAAAATGGAAATTCCAATCGTTTCAGAAGAAGCTGGCACAGTTATGAAAATTAATGTGCAAGAAGGCGATTTTGTAAATGAAGGAGATGTATTACTAGAAATTGAATAGGGAGATATAGGGGGAAGCGAATTGAAACTACCTAATTTTGCTGTCATTAAAGAAGTCGGGCCACGTGATGGCTTACAAAATGAAAAAAAGATTGTTGGCACAAAAGATAAAGTAAAATGGATCCAACTACTTACAGAGGCGGGATTATCGTACGTTGAAGTTTCCTCATTCGTTCACCCTAAATGGGTCCCTGCATTAGCAGATGCAAATGATGTGTTTTCAGAGCTGAAAAGGGACCCAAATGTTACATATGCAGCGCTTGTTCCAAATCAAAATGGTTTGGAACGAGCTTTTTTGCAAAATGTAGATGAGGTGAATGTTTTTTTATCAGCAAGTGAATCTCATAATAAAAGTAATATTAATAAATCAATTAAAGAAGCATTAGTTGTAATTGAAGATATAACAAAACAGGCATTATTCGAAGGGAAAAAAGTAAGAGGCTATGTTTCTACTGTATTTGGATGTCCTTATGAAGGGGATATAAGCGTCATAGCAGTTGACGAATTATGTGATCAACTATTTTCATACGGCATTTATGAAGTGTCTCTTGGTGACACAATCGGAGTAGCAAATCCACTACAAGTAGAGCGAGTATTAGAGCATTTATTAAAGAAATATGATGCTTCGCAGTTTGCAATGCACTTCCATAATACGTACGGAATGGCTCTTGCGAATGTAGTAAAGTCTTTAGAATATGGTATTACAACATTCGATAGTTCTTGTGGTGGTCTTGGCGGCTGTCCATATGCACCAGGAGCATCAGGCAATGTTGCAACTGATGACTTAGTTCATATGCTCCATAAGTTAGGGGTCCAAACGAATATTGATGAAGAGAAGTTATTGAGAGCGAGTCAATTTATTCAGAGTAAATTAAATATCCAATTACCGAGTCATGTGTATAGAGCGCTTCAACATAAAACGATAAGTAGGTGAGAAGATGCTACAATTACAAAACATTTCAGTTGATTATGTAACACCGCACGTTGTAAAGATTTCCTTAGATCGTGAAAGACAAGCCAACTCATTATCTTTAGCTTTATTAGAAGAGTTACAAAACATTTTAACTCAAATAAATGAAGAGTCAAATACTCGTGTAGTTATTCTAACAGGTGCTGGTGAAAAAGCGTTTTGTGCTGGTGCTGATTTAAAAGAACGTGCTGGCATGAATGAAGAACAAGTTCGTCATGCTGTTAGTATGATTCGCACTACTATGGAAATGGTTGAACAATTACCACAGCCAGTTATTGCTGCTATAAATGGAATCGCACTTGGTGGTGGTACGGAATTAAGTTTAGCTTGTGATTTTAGAATTGCGGCTGAATCTGCAAGTCTTGGTCTTACTGAAACTACACTTGCAATTATACCAGGAGCAGGTGGTACGCAGCGTTTGCCAAGATTAATTGGCGTTGGTAGAGCGAAAGAATTAATTTATACAGGTAGACGTATTTCAGCACAAGAAGCGAAAGAATATGGTCTAGTAGAATTTGTTGTACCACCTCATTTACTTGAAGAGAAAGCGATTGAAATAGCAGAGAAAATTGCTAGTAATGGTCCGATTGCTGTTCGATTAGCGAAAGAAGCAATTTCCAACGGTATTCAAGTTGATTTACATACCGGATTACAAATGGAAAAACAAGCGTATGAAGGTGTAATCCATACGAAAGATAGATTAGAAGGATTACAGGCATTCAAGGAAAAACGCACACCAATGTATAAGGGGGAGTAAATATGTTAGACCAAAAACAACAATCGAATACATTTGAAGAACGAGTTGAAACGATTAAACAAGGCGGCGCACCAAAATATCATGAACAAAACAAAGCGAAAGGTAAACTATTCGTTCGAGATCGCTTAGCTCTTTTATTTGATAATGGTGAATATGTAGAAGATGCATTATTTGCAAATTGTGAACAAACAGGATTACCTGCTGATGGTGTTATAACTGCAACGGGTAAAATACATGGTCGTACTGCATGCGTAATGGCAAATGATTCTACGGTAAAGGCTGGTTCATGGGGCGCACGTACAGTTGAAAAGATTTTACGTATTCAAGAAACGGCAGAAAAATTACGTGTTCCGTTATTTTATTTAGTTGACTCTGCTGGGGCGCGTATTACGGATCAAGTTGAAATGTTCCCAGGGCGCCGCGGGGCAGGAAGAATCTTCTATAATCAAGTAAAATTATCAGGTAAAGTCCCGCAAGTATGCTTATTATTTGGACCTTCTGCAGCTGGTGGTGCTTATATTCCAGCCTTTTGTGACGTTGTAATGATGGTAGAGGGAAATGCATCTATGTATTTAGGATCTCCTCGTATGGCTGAGATGGTTATCGGTGAGAAGGTAACTTTAGAAGAGATGGGCGGAGCTCGTATGCATTGCTCTGTATCAGGATGCGGAGATGTTTTATGTAAGACAGAAGAAGATGCGATTACACAAGCAAGACAATACATTTCATATTTTCCAAACAACTACTTAGAAAAGACTCCATTGCTTACACCTCAAGAACCGAAACAATTCGATAAAACGTTAGAACAAATCATTCCAGAAAATCAAAATGCTCCTTTCAATATGAAAGATCTTATTAATAGAGTTATTGATGAAGGTTCTTTCTATGAAGTGAAAAAATTATTTGCTCAAGAACTCATTACAGGTTTAGCACGTATTGATGGTAAGCCAGTAGGTATTATTGCAAATCAACCGCGAATGAAAGGCGGCGTATTATTCCACGATTCAGCTGATAAAGCAGCGAAGTTTATTAATTTATGCGATGCATATCATATTCCGTTATTGTTCCTTGCAGATGTACCTGGATTTATGATTGGTACAAAAGTAGAACGTGCTGGTATTATTCGTCACGGTGCAAAAATGATTTCCGCAATGAGTGAAGCAACTGTACCGAAAATTTCTATCGTTGTTCGTAAAGCATATGGTGCTGGTTTATATGCGATGGCAGGTCCAGCCTTTGAGCCAGATTGCTGCCTAGCATTACCGACAGCTTCTATTGCGGTAATGGGTCCAGAAGCCGCGGTCAATGCTGTATATGCAAATAAGATTGCAGCTTTACCAGAAGAAGAGCGTGATAGCTTCATTGCTGAAAAACGCGAAGAGTATAAGAAGGATATTGATATTTACCATTTAGCATCAGAGATGGTCATTGATGGTATTGTTCATCCAAACAATTTAAGAGAAGAGTTAAAAGGACGATTCGAAATGTATATGAGTAAATATCAAGTATTTACGGATCGTAAACATCCGGTTTATCCAGTTTAAAAGCCCTATTTAGGGCTTTCTTGCTCAAAAAGTCAAGGAGGGGAAAACATTGAAACAAGCAGTTTGGTTTCCAACAGAAGAGTATAAAGAAAAAACGCGTTTATATGGTTGGATGAAATCATTGGGCTATGAAGATTATGAAACGTTTTATAAAAAGTCAATCGAAGAAACAGCTTGGTTTTGGGGAGAAGCTGAGAAAGCAGTTGGCTATCAATGGATGAAACCTTATACAGAAGTGTTAGACCTGCAAAATGGTACGCCGTTTGCACAGTGGTATAATGGCGGAACATGTAACGTTGTAGAATCGGTTTTATCACGCTGGCTTGCAGGCGATGAAACAAGAACACAACCAGCACTTCAGTATGAAGGGGAAAATGGAACTTCAAAATCATTTACATATGAAGAGCTTGATAGCTGGGTAAGTCGCGTTGCAAACGGTTTGAAACATGCAGGTATTGAAAAAGGTGACCGTGTCACAATTTATATGCCGATGATTCCAGAAACAGTTGTTGCGATGCTAGCGGTTATGAAGATCGGAGCAATTATTTCACCAATATTCTCAGGATTTGCGTCTGATGCAGTCATGACACGTGTGCAAGCGGCAGGATCTAAAATGATTATTACTGCAGATGGTTTTTCACGCCGAGGTAAAGTTGTTTCATTAAAAGATGAAGTAGATAAAGCTTGTGAAAATTGCCCAACTGTTGAAAAAGTTGTTATTGTTCGCCATGCAGGAAATGATTTTACACCACATAATTATGATTTCTCATGGAGTACGTTAGAAAAAGAAAAGCCATTTGTACATGCTGAAGAAATGCATAGTGACGATCCGTTAATGCTCATTTATACATCAGGTACAACTGGAAAACCGAAAGGGACCGTACACACTCATGCTGGTTTCCCTTTGAAAGCAGCATTTGATGCAGGGTTTGGGATGAATATAAAACAAGGCGACCGTGTATTATGGGTAACTGATATGGGCTGGATGATGGGACCATTTTTACTATTTGGCTCTCTCATTAATGGAGCAACGATGGTTATGTATGAAGGTGTTCCGGACTTCCCAGAAGCAGATCGTTTATGGGAGACAGTTGATAAATATGAAATTACACATCTCGGTATATCACCAACATTAATTCGTGCGTTAATGGCAAAAGGTGATGAGTATGTAAATAAACATTCGCTTAAGAGTTTAGAAGTATTTGCCTCAACAGGCGAGCCTTGGAATCCAGATCCTTGGATGTGGCTATTTGAAACGGTTGGAAAAAGTAATGTGCCAATTTGTAACTATTCAGGCGGAACTGAAATTTCAGGTGGGATTTTCGGGAACGTCCTTATTAAACCAATTGCACCGATTAGCTTTAATGCTTCTTTACCAGGGATGGCGGCGGTTGTGCTCGATGATCAAGGTAATCCAATTCGTGATGAAGTTGGAGAATTATGTTTAGAGAAACCTTGGGTTGGTATGACGAAAAGTTTCTGGGAAGATGATGAGCGTTATGTGAACACATATTGGTCACGTTTTGAAAATAAGTGGGTTCATGGTGACTGGGTTGTTTATGATGGTGAACAATATATTATTACAGGACGCTCAGATGATACGCTAAACATTGCTGGAAAACGCATTGGACCTGCTGAATATGAATCTATTCTTGTGAAGCATAATGATGTCATAGAAGCTGCCGCGATTGGTGTACCAGATGATGTAAAAGGTGAAGTTTGTCATTGTTTTGTAGTATTAAGAGATAATGTAACATTTACAGGAGAATTAAAGAAAGAATTAATGAGTTTAGTAAACTCTCATATTGGAAAAGCATTATGTCCAAAAGATATTCACGTTGTAGAAGATTTACCGAAAACGCGTAATTCTAAAGTAATGCGACGTGTTATTAAAGCCGCTTATTTAGGGAAAGAATTAGGTGATTTATCATCACTTGTGAATCCTGAGGTAGTTCCGTTTATTCAGGGGTTGCAGTCTAGTAAATTATAAAACTCGGAATGAGCTCTATTTAATTAGAGCTCATTTTTGTATTTACTAATATAAGTGAAGAGTAGAAGATAAAAAGAAGAGTGGAAATATTAAGGTAGAAAAGTGAGGAAACGGAAGATGGAAGTTAAACAATGAGACAGTTTATATATCTAACTTTTTAAGTATTTTGTATGTCTAAAATGACTAATATAAAGGGAATTCCACTTCTCTTAAAAATTTATAAATCTAATTAAGGTTGAGTTATGTTCGTTGTAATGCAACTAGCTAAAAACTTATCATTAAATGTAATTGAGCCTTCAACGGTGAATGGCATTTTAATTGTTAGGTTCTTACTCATATAATCAAATCCAATTTCCTGTTCACATTCGCCGCAATTGATCGAAGAAGATATTAGTGTGCCAGATAAAATATTGTAAACAATGGTTAAGCAAACTGGCTGAGTTAATCCTGGTAAAACACAAGGCATTGTATTTTAACCTCCTTTTCTATTAATAGGAAATGAAATGTAGGGGGGGCGATTTTGGGGAAGAGTTAATAAATTAGGTTAAAGTGTAGAAATAAAAAATATTGTACAACATGTTTTAAATTGTAAATTTAATATGGAAAAAAAGTTTAGGTTTTGTTTATTAATTTAGGAGGGTGAGAGAGGAAGTAGAAGTTATACTTCTATTTCCTCTGAAAAATTACTTGGACTAAGGTTGAGTTAAATTCGTTGTAACGCAACTTGCCTGGAATTTGTCATTGAATATAAGAGTACCTTCACCAGTAAATGGCACTCTAATAACTAGATTCTTACTAGTATAATCGAATTCCGTTTCTAGAGTACAACTTCCACAATCAACAGTAGAAGATATTAGTATACCCGATGAAACATTATAAACAAGCGTTAAACAAAGAGGCTGTGTTAAACCTGTAACAATACAAGACATTCTATTTACACCTCCTATGCTACTTATTAATAATAGTAAATGTAAATAGGATAACTTTTGAAACGGTAAATGCGGAAAAATTACAACAAATAGATAGAATATTTTTTGGTAATAGAAAGAAAGTTTTGAAGTAGATTTAAATAGTAATTTGATAGATCTTTCTAAAAAAATAGCTTTAACTCATATTTTCTATAGATACATACTGGCGTCAAATTATTGGAGGCCAGTTTAAAATTTTTAAATACAATTACTAAAGAGATTTTTTTGGGAATTGTACATAAAGGAAGGGTTTAAATTAAAGGTAGAAACGGTAATGGATTAGTTTTTAATTAAAATAAAAAGATTTAGTACAAAAGTTTGTTTTTTCTTTTCTATGTTTTTGCCTCATACACTTTGAAGCTAGTGGACATACTATATTAATAGAAATGACTAGGGGGTGAGATTTTGGGATCTCGTTATAGTAATTCTAGAAAAAAGTGTTCATGTAAACAGTGTTCAGGCAAACAGGATGATTGTTGGGATGTTTTTGAAGAGTGTAAAAAAGAACATGAAGAGCAAAATAAGGCATGTGACTGTTGCTGTGTACAAGGAATTAGAGATGAGCTGAGAAAGTTAGTAAACAGATCAGTGCGTATTACAACAGGAAGTAATAATTATGCAGGAACTGTTTCTTCAGTTACTTGTGATGTTGTAAAGCTTGCTAATAGTGCTGGCGTAGTTACAGTAATTATTTCAGTTTGTAAAATTGAAGCGATTGAACCATTGTTAACATAAGAAACATGGCATAATTGGGCTATGTTTTTTGTAAAGCCATTCTTATGAATGGCTTTATTTTCATTTCGTATACAAGGAGAATATATTCTATATATAGAAATAAGTTTGAGGATATATAGAATGGTGTATGAAAGGAGAATGAAGTTGATTACATTAGAACCTTTTAAACGATTCAATTTCAAACAATTAATAAACTGGATTGATTCCGAGGAATTTTTAATACAGTGGTCAGGAAATGCATTTACATATCCCTTAAATGAAGAACAATTAGAAAAATATATAGAAAGTGAAAATACACTTGCATTCAAAGTAATAGATGAAGATAGCAAAGAAGTAATTGGTCATATTTCACTTGGACAAATTGATAATATAAATAGATCTGCAAGAATTGGAAAAGTACTAGTTGGTGATACAAAAATGAGAGGACGTTCTATAGGGAAACATATGATGAAGGCAGTACTACAAGTTGCATTTGAAGAATTAAAACTACATAGAGTAACTCTTGGTGTTTATGATTTTAATACATCGGCTATTTCATGTTACGAAAAAATAGGATTTGTAAAAGAAGGCTTATTAAGAGAGTCGAAAAAAGTAGGGGAGACATATTGGAATTTATGGGAAATGAGTATGTTAGAATATGAATGGGGCGATAAAAAACAATAGTTGTTTATAATTATGTTATGTCGATTAAAAGGGGTATGGTGGGAATTTATGAATAAAAAAACGAAAGTAATTTCAATTGCAGCTGTTTCAGGAGGAGGTAAAACTACTGTTACAGAAAGATTAACTCATAAGTTAATAAATTCAAAAGCGCTATATTTTGATAGTTATCACTTCGATAACTGTCCTGCAGATATTTGTAAATGGATTGATGATGGAGCAAATTATAATGAATGGGTACTCACACCATTAATTAAGGATATTCAGCATCTTATACGAGATAGTAATGTAGAATATATTATTGTAGATTATCCTTTTGCATACTTAAATAGTGAAATGCGACAATTCATTGATGTAACCATATTTATCGATACACCTTTAGATATTGCGATGGCTAGAAGAATTTTGCGAGATTTTAAAGAAGATGCAATGAGTGAAATACATAATGATTTAAAGCATTATATAACATATGCTAGAAAAGCCTATTTGGAGGCGCTTCATACTGTAAAGCCAAATTCAGATATTGTTTTGGATGGAGCTTTATCTGTAGATGAAATACTTAACCAAATTGAAGAAGAACTTTATCGGAGAAAAGTGATCGTTCATGGTTAAATGTATAGAGGAATATGTACAAGTTGATGATTTTAAAATGTATTCAAAAGTATTTCAAGGAAAGAAGTTGCAGCCTGTTTCAGCAAATTTAATTGGGAGAGGACTATAAATTTAGAAAACGGCTTGCATTGTAAATGCAAGCCGCTCTTTATATATAAGAAGATTTCCTAGTTGAAATCCTCGGATTTTTTCTGACGTATATGTAAGAACATTAAAATTGTTATAATGAAGAAAATTAACAATGTTTGTATGATCAAATTTTTAAACTGAAGCAAAACTGCCCAAGATGTAACAGCATCTTTAAAAGCTTGGAGTGCAGAGTATGAAGAAGGATCAAAGCCGTACTGAAGTAACTTTTTTGTTTCAATAAAAGTGCTGTTTTCATTTTCGGCGTCTAATATTACTGAAATAAGTCTAGTATCTCCTCGTTTTGCTGTACTGACAAAACTATAATTACCATTAGTTGAAAAACTAGTTTGTAAGCCATCAACACCTTGGTGTTTAATGTTTTTATTAAGGGAATATATCATTTTATTGGTGTTGAAAACTTTCGTATCTTTGAAGGTGAACTGGTAAGAGGTTAGTTTTGTAACGTTCAGTACATCTGGAAAGTCTGTTACTAATTGTGTTGCTAGTTTAGCAACTTCAATTGCTGTTGTAGTTGAAAGTTTATTTGTATCGTTATTCATTCCAGTAGCGTTTAGAAACGGAGATGATTGTGATAACTTTAGGTGTTTTGCTTTTTCATTCATTAACTGTGTGAATTTATCTTCGTTTCCAGCGATATGTTCTGCAAGAGCAAGTGCGGAACGATTATTTCCTGTCAATAACAGTGTATGAAGTAAATCACGAACCGTCGTTTTATCTTTCGAAGTTACTTGTATAGGACTCGTTTCTGCTCGGAAAACTTCGTTACTTATTTTTACTACTTCATCTAACTGTATAGTTCCTTCATTTAGTTGTTCCAGTGTGATATATTCAGTCATTAATTTAGATAAAGTAGCTGATTGTATAGGAGTTTCTTCATTTTTTTTATAAACAACTTCACCAGAATGAGCATTTATTAAAATAGCTGATTTAGCTTGAATAATTGGGCCATTTACATAAAGGTAAAAATATAAAACGATAAGTGCGGTAATAAAAAAAGATAATAATAAAATAGCGAATTTTTTTAAGAATTGCATAAGCGATCCTCCTATTATGACGTCGATAATAATATTGTAAAAAGGAATGCTTAATTAGGAAGAAAGAAAAGGTAAAGAATTTCTAAAGAATTATAAAGGATTATTAAACTTTGGATGTTACTGGAAAATAAAAGGTCCAATTTCTTATATCGTAAGAAATTGGACCAAAAATTAAGCTGTATTAACATTTATAAGGTTGTAGTTTTACAGTGAATGTTGTTTTTTTGTCATCACTATACACTTCAATTGTTCCTTTATGCAACTCTACAATACTTTTTGCAATTGCCAATCCGAGTCCAGATCCACCAGTGTTTGTAGAGCGCGATTTCTCAACGCGATAAAAACGTTCAAAAATATGAGGTAAATCGGTACTTGGAATAGGTTGGCCATAATTGGTTATATCGATTGCGATCATATTATTACTTTCATAAGCAGTAATATCAATATAATCACCATCGTTACCGTAAGCGATAGCATTAATAATTAGATTTTCAAATACGCGTACTAATTTGTCCCCATCAGCTAATACCATTAGCTTCTTTGATGGGAAAAAGGGGCGACAATCAATATTAGCCTCTTGAAGCTGTATTCGAAATTGAACTGTTAATTGTCCAAGAAGTTCTACAATATCAATAGGGACAGAATATAAACTTAATTCTTTATTTTGAACACGTGTATATTCAAACAGATCATTCATTAATGCATTAAGACGGGTTACTTTATCATAAATGACTTGTATATAATGACGTAATTCCACTTCATCTCTATAATTATCATGGTGGATTAAGTTCACGTATCCAACTATAGAGGTAAGAGGAGTACGTAAATCATGCGATACATTTGTAATCAGTTCGCTTTTTGCTTGTTCTGCCTGTCTTTCTTCATCAATCGAGACTTTCAATTGTTCAACAATTTGATTAACCCCGCTTGCTAACTCTTCTAGATAATTATGGTTTACGATAGAAACTTTATGATTGAAGTTTCCATTTGCAATATAGCGAATCTCTTCTATCATTTTTTTAATACAAGTTTCATAGTAAAGCTTTCTTTCATGACGATAAAAAATGTATAGGTAGGATGAGAAAATAGAAAATAAAAATAAATAAGAGACAATCATCATCCATAGAGATTCTTTTATTCCTTTATATTTTTCATAACCAAAAATTCTAATGAATTCTTTGCCAAGTTCGCTTAACGTAAGCGAACTCTCAATTACACTCGTAACGAGGCGATATATAATTAATTCAGTAATAGGAGTGAGTGTGATAGCTAATAAGAGCCAAAAAATAAGTTTCCATTTCGGGATATCTTTTAATATATCAAATGCTTCATTTCTCAATTTTATAGCCTACTCCCCAAACAGTATGAATAAATTTTTCTCCATTCATTCCTGTTTCAAGCTTATCTCGTAAATTACTAATGTGGACCATTACAGTTTTATTTGAACCATAACCATCTTCATTCCAAACACGTTCAAATATTTCTTCAGAACTAAATACTCTTCCTGTATTACTCGCAAGTAAATATAAAATATCAAATTCAATAGATGTAAGCTTAATATATTCGCCATTTACTTTAACGGTATGATTATGTTTGTGTATTTCAGCAGAACGAATGCGAATCATACCATCTTCATTCTTTTGGGAAGTGGCATTTTGGAAAGATGATCGTCGTAGCAAAGCTTTCACTCTAGCTACTAATTCTAATGGATTAAATGGTTTAATCATATAATCATCAGCGCCTGTCATAAGTCCTAATATTTTATCCATATCTTCTGCTTTTGCACTCAGCATAAGAATAGGTACAGTATTATTTTCACGAACTTCTTGGCAAACTTCCAATCCATTTCGTTTTGGCATCATAATATCCAAAATCATAAGGTCAACTTCATATGTAGAAATCATTTGTAATGCTTCATCGCCATCATATGCTTTATAAATGTTATAGCCTTCATTTCGCAAATAAACAGCAAGTAATTCAACAATTTCTTTATCGTCATCAATAATTAATATATTTTTATTCATTATGTAGTTCCTTTCCTTACAAATCATTAACATTACTATAATATCAAACATTTATGTACTTGTAGCGATGATTCTGTATAAAATTTCATGTAACGTATTAAAAAAGGGATTAAAACATTTATAACGAATACAAAACACAAGGATATTAAGATTATATATTATATTGAAAGTTAGTTTTAAGGAGGATTTACTATGTTATATAAGGAGATATATTCATTTTCTCCAACTGGAAAAATAGAAAATGATATTAAAGATTTTTTATTAAAATATAATCAGAAGCCTACATATAAACATTCAATTCGTGTAGCAAATGAGGCGAGGAAAATTGCAAAAATGTTTTATGAAGATGAAGAAAAAGCAGCGATTGCGGGATATTTACATGATATTAGTGCAATTTTTCCAAATGAAGTACGGATTGTAGTTGCTGAAGAATTTGGAATAGAGATATTAGAAGAAGAACGAAAATTCCCAATGATTATTCATCAAAAACTTTCGAGAGTAATCGCAAAAGAGATATTTAAAGTGCATGATGAAGAGACTTTAGATGCAATTTGTTGCCATACCACACTGCGTAAACATGCAACGAAGATGGATTTAGTGTTATTTGTTGCTGATAAAATAGAATGG
Source organism: Bacillus cereus group sp. MYBKT111-2 (assembly GCF_051915205.1). Classification (NCBI taxonomy): domain Bacteria; kingdom Bacillati; phylum Bacillota; class Bacilli; order Caryophanales; family Bacillaceae; genus Bacillus; species Bacillus cereus group sp. MYBKT111-2. Next base: position 424,154 of record NZ_JBQAEG010000002.1, on the reverse strand, counting down.
GATCAAAATGGGACACCACCATACTTAGTAGAAGTAAAAAAGGAGTTAGAAAAATCTTTAGAACATGCGGCTTTTGCATATATTTCATATTTGTGGGATAGAAAAGACACGTTGAAAGTTTTGCACCCTTGGCTAGAAGATGCATATTGGCAGTTAAAAGAAATTGTAGAGTAGAAAGAATATAAAATACAGTTAAAAGAATATATGAATGAAATATTTACTGGGGTTACATTAGTACCATACATATAATAAACACTTATTTGAAGATATATTTTCAAAAGAAGATAAAGTGTTTTTAATAGCAAATGTTTATTGACTTAAAAAGGGAAATGTAAAAAATCCACAGAAAATAAATATATAGTCTATTTATTCAAAAAGAGATTTAAAATATCATACAAGACAAGAAACAATACTTTTTTATTTGAAGATGAAGAAACTGACTTGTATTGTACATATCGATTTTCATTAAAATATTTCGCTGGTGATATAAAGTATAAACGATTTATTAAAGCGGCGAATCATGAAGATTTACCAGGTCTTTATCCTCGTTTAGGACGCAAAAAAAGAAATTTCTTATCCAGATGTATTTCTCATAAATGCAACAAAAGATATTATCATGTTTATGCATGATGATAGAGGAAGTGAAGTAATTTCGAAGAATAAAGAAACAATACGAAATTTATATGAGAAATATAAAGAGTGGATTCCAGATTATAAAAGAGAAAGCATAGATAAATTATTTAAATGACAGTGAGGGAAGTGAAGTTTGTAATGAAACGTATTGCAATCGTAGCCGCTTGGGAACCTGAACTTACATATTTACATCAATATTATCCAAGTGAACGCATTGAAAAAAGAGCCGCTTGGGAATTTCATTTTCATACTATAAACGATCTGGAAATTATTTCAGTTATAACTGGTGTTGGGAAGGTAAGTTGTGCTAGTTGTGCACAATTATTAATTAGTGAGTTTCAGCCAGATGAGTTGTTTATGACAGGGATATGTGGGAGTTTATCAAATAAGGTGAAAAATGGTCATATTGTAGTGGCACTAAACGCCATACAACACGATGTCACTGCTGCTGGTTCGGGCGAAGATGTTTTTAACTTATATAATGGTAGAACAGCACCTATTGAAACAACAAAATCACTTGTAAGAAGAATAAAAAAAATACGATCGTATGATCCGATTCATTTCGGGACATTTTTATCTGGAGATCAACGTATCCGTAGTTCGGAAATGAGATATTTACTCCATACTGTATATGGGGCATTGGCAGTTGATCAAGAAGTGGCAGCTTTTGCTTATGTATGTCAAATCAATAAAAAACCTTTTTTATGTTTAAAAGCTGCTTCAGATCAAGCAAATGATAAAACGAAAGAGGAACAAAAAATCTTTAAAATGTTAGCATGTGAACGAGCTTGTGAGCATTTAATTGCTTTTTTACGTGTGTATGAGATCAATGTAGTAAATCATAGATAGTAAGAGGGGCTTAATATTGGAAAGCACAAATAAAATAGCTATTTTGGGTGCGAACGGAAAAGCTGGGAAATACCTTGTAAAAGAAGCTTTAAAAAAGGGATATGAAGTAAAAATATTAACGAGAAATTCTAATAATATGACGATAACTAATGAAAGTATAGAGCCTATTATTGGGGATGCACGTGATTTTTCCTCAATACGCGAATTACTTAAAGGGTGCCAAGTTGTAGTTAATGCAGTAGGTCAACCGAAAAATGAATCTTACATTTTTAGTACAGTAACGAAGCATATTTTAGAAGCGATGAAGGAGTCTAAAATAAAAAGATATATTCTAATTTCCGGAGGTTCTTTAAATGTTACGGGAGATCAGAAGGGAATTGTAAATAAAATAGGAGCTACTTTGTTTAAATTGTTTTTACCAAAAATGATGCAAGATAAATATAAAGAATTACAAATTATCCAAAATAGTGAGGTAGATTGGACAATTGTTAGATTACCATTTGTTATAGAGGGAAATGGTATTGGAAGTATAAAAGAGAGTTTAGTTGATATGCCAGGAATTAAAATACAAAATGGCGATATTGCACCGTTTGTTATAAAACAAATTAATAGTGATAGATATGTAGGGAAGTGTCCGTTCATTTCAAATTAAGGGATAGAATTAAAAGTTAAAGAATGATGGGGAAAATGGAATTCGTACATTTTATGTATTTGTATGTTAAGTTAACACGAGTAAGTGGGGGATAATTTTATATGATTCAATACAAAAGATGCAGTGAAATAAATATAGATTTAGTGTATGAAGCTTTTAGGGATGGGTTTTCAGATTATATTATTAAGATGGAAGTTTCAAAAGAAGATTTTATAAAAAGATTTTTTGGAGCTGAAGGGAATTCGTTAGAACACTCGTTTCTTGCTTTAGATGGTGACAAGCCAGTTGGTGTAATACTTGGTGGGATAAAGGATTATGAAAATATAAAAACAATGCGCTGCGGTACATTAGCGGTTCATCCGAATTATCGTGGTGTTGGTGTGAGTCAAATGTTATTTGAACTGCATAAAGAAGAGGCGCTTCAAAATGAGTGTAAGCAACTTTTTCTTGAAGTCATTGTAGGTAATGACCGGGCGATTCGTTTTTATAATAAATTAGGCTATGAAAAAGTGTACGATCTATCTTATTATAATTTAAAAGATATGACTAAAATAATACATAAAGAATGTAAAGGAATTGAAGTAAAACAATTAGAATTTGCAGCTTTTAAAGTTGAAATTCAAAAATGGTTACACTTCCATATAAATTGGCAAAATGATATGGACTATATCGAAAAAACAAATAATTCATTTTACGGCGCATATGTCAATAATGATTTAAAAGGTGCTATATGTATAAATGAACAAGGTAAAATTAGTTTTATTTTCGTAGAAAAAGATTATAGAAATCGTAGTATTGGATCAAAATTATTACAAGTAGCAAGAGATGAGTTGAATTTAGAAAGTCTATCAATTGGATTTCCAAATAACAATTTACTAGAAGGGTTTTTAAAGAAAACTGGATTTGAAAAGAATTCTTTAGCACAATATGAAATGTATTTATTGATATAATAAGTGGGAGAATTTATTCTTTCGCTTTTTATTTTTGTACTATATTGATATTTTACTTTGTATAATATTCTTTTTTTATGTAGAATAGATAGGATGGAGGGGATGAAATGAATAATGGAATAAAGTTTAAGATTTTTGAATTGCATTCTTTCGTTCAAAGAACTTATTCTGATATGAAAATAGCATGTGATATTGCTATTTATCAAGAAAACACTTCTAAATATTTAATTTCATTAGGTTTTTTAAATAAATCATACATGACTTATATAGAAACAAAAAGATTTTATCGTGAAAATAAAGAGCTTGTAAGTGTAGAATTTGATAATTTCTTTGATACATATGATATATTAGAACAGGAATTAAAAAAAGTTATTTCAACTGAAGATAAAAATCCTTCATTGTTACATAGCAGGTTTGATCAGTTTCAGCAGAAAGTTAAAAATATAAATGACCTAATAAAAGTAATGCAAAATGCTCGTTAATGAATACTTTTTTCTGTTTATATAGAAATTATGCATTAAAAATATATTAGGGATATTACATATTGAAGGGATGACTTTTGTTGATTACAGAAGTCATCTTTTTATGATAGGAATAAATTGTATGGATTTTAGCAGTTTCATATTTTAGAAAATTATATGAGGAAAATAACATGAAAAATAAAAAAGAAATAGCTATAGTTGCATTAACAACAGGATTAGCTTTAGCAAGTGTAACACCATATGGGGTAGGTCATGCAGAGGAAACGGTTCAAATGCAAGTTGATGTTCAAGAGGATTCGTTCCGTACCGGTGAACTTACACAACCATCACAAAAGACGCCAGAGAATGTAGTGAAAGATGCACTTAAGGAAAAGACGGATCATGCTTTGTCTCCAAAACAAGTTAGTGGAGAAAAAGGGGTAGATTACAAGGTTCTTCAAAAACGTGGTTCATATGATGGGACGACACTTTTGCGTATGCAACAAATATATGAAGGAAAAGAAGTATATGGACACCAATTGACTGCTCATGTAGATAAAAAAGGTGTTATTAAAAGTGTTTCAGGAGACAGCGCACAAAATTTAGCAAAAGAAGATTTAAAGAATCCTATTAATTTATCAAACGAAGAAGCAAAACAATATATTTATACGAAGTATGGAAAGGATATTAAATTTATTTCTGAGCCAGAAGTTAAGGAAGTTATTTTTGTTGATGAAAATCGTGGGCAGGCTGCAAATGCATATCAAGTTACATTTGCAGCTGCCGCACCAAACTATGTATCTGGAACTTATTTAGTGGATGCTCATAGTGGTGATATGTTGAAAAATATGGTGCAAGAGTCAGATTTAAAAGTAAATGAAGAGCGTATTGAAGCTATTCAGGAGAGTAAAAAAAGTAATTTTAAATCATTAACCGGGACTGGAAAAGATGATTTAGGAATAACTCGTACATTCGGTATTTCTGAACAAAGTAACGGGAAATATGCGCTTGCTGATTATACAAGAGGGCAAGGAATTGAGACGTATGATGTAAATTATAGAGATATTACTTTCGAAGAAAAATATTATCCTGGTATATTAACAACTAGCACATCAACAACATTTAATGACCCAAAAGCGGTAAGTGCTCATTTCTTAGCGACAAACGTATATGATTTTTATAAAGACAAATATAAGCGTAATAGTTTTGATAATAAAGGGAAAAAAGTAGTTTCAGTTGTACATGCATGGGATTCTGGAGAAACAAATGATCCTAAAAATTGGGGGAATGCATTTAGCGCTAATATTAACAATGTTAGTATGCTTATATATGGTGATCCAATGGTTAGAGCGTTTGACATAGCGGGCCATGAATTTACACATGCGGTTACATCTAGCGAATCTAATCTTGAATTCTTTGGGGAATCGGGAGCAATTAATGAAGCATTATCTGATATTATGGGAACGGCTATTGAAAAATATATAAATAATGGGGAATTTAATTGGACAATAGGAGAACAAAGTGGATCCGTTCTCCGTAATATGAAAAATCCATCTTCAGTCAAATTTTTTGATGGAGTACCATATCCAGATGATTATAGTAAATTTAGTGATTTAAACGGAGAAGATAATGAGGGCGTTCATTTCAACTCAAGTATTATTAATAAAGTCGCGTATTTAATTGCGCAAGGTGGCACTCAAAACGATGTAACTGTAAATGGTATTGGTGAAGATAAAATGTTTGATATTTTCTATTATGCAAATACTGATGAATTGAACATGACTTCTAATTTCTCTGAATTAAGATTAGCGTGTCTTAAAGTTGCAACAAATAAATATGGGGCAAATTCCATTGAGGTTGAAACGGTCCAAAAAGCTTTTGATGCAGCAAAAATTAAAGGAACAGTGAAAGAAAACGAAAAAACTGAGGCAAACCAAGTCCCAGAGCTAACAGTACCGCCAACAATTACACTACGTGTCGGTGATAAGTTTGACCCAATGAGCAATATAAAAGCTATTGATAAAGAAGATGGTGATTTAACAAATCGAGTAGAACATAAAGGTGATGTAGACACTTCTAAACCAGGCAAATACATTGTGGATTACTCTGTCGTTGATTCTCAAGGTGGGAAAGCAACGGTAACACAGACTGTAATTGTAGAGGGAGATGGAGAAACATCAGATCTAAAACCTACATTAACAGTTCCTATTGCAACGACAATTACTGTAGGAGAATCATTCGATCCGATGGCAAAAGTAAAAGCTATTGATAAAGAAGACGGCGATCTTACTTCTAAAGTAAAAGTTGAGGGGGAAGTAGATACCTCTAAAGTCGGTACTTACATAGTAACGTATACAGTTACAAATTCTAAAGGCCATGAAGAAATTGCGAAACAAACTGTAACAATCACAGGTAGAGAAGAAGTTAAGAATGACATACCAATACTAAAAGTACCTTCTACAACTACAATTACTAAGGGAGATGAATTCAATCCAATGGTAGGTGTATCAGCTACGGATAAAGAAGACGGTGATCTTACTTCTAAAGTAGTATATAAAGATATTGGAGATGCCACTAAAGCTGGTACTTTTGAAATAATATATAGTGTCACAGATTCTGTAGGTAATAATGTACATGCCATACAAAAAGTATTAGTGAAGGATACAGACGCTATCAAAGCTAAAGGTAGTACTAATAACAGTAATAACGGTAATATCCAAAACAACAGTAATTCCGATAAAAAAGAATCTACATATAAAGAGCTTCCAAACACGGGGGGCAGTACAACTAATAGTACAACAATGGGCTTATGGATGGTTTTTGCAGGTATAGTGTTCACTTTAGTTCGCAAATTTAGAAAAATATAAAAGTAGATAGTACAGCTTATTCGTTTGAAGAAGGTGTAAGAGCAGCTAGGATTTGTTATGAATTTTTAAAACCATCTGGTCATATTTGGTGCGGCGTTCCTGATGCATTTTTCCGAGATGAGGCATACCAAAATATAGTTCAAATAGGCGGACCTGGCCCAAAAGATCACCCAGCAGCAAGTCATAAAATTGTTCATAATTATAAAACTTTAACGAAAATGTTTGAAACTGCTGGATTTGAGGTAGTTTTGCTTGAATATTGTGATGAAAATGGTCAGTTTTATTACAATGAATGGAATGCAAACGACGGTGTTATTTTCCGTTCGAAAAGGTATGATTCTAGAAATAAAGGTGATAAACTTGGTTTTCCATCGTTAATTGTTGATGTGATTAAGCGGTAAATCATTCAACAAAAACAGGAGTAATTCTATAAATTTATGAGTCGCAAATGCGGCTCTTTTTATTTGAGCGTAAGTCTATATTTTGGGAAGAAACGTGCATAAATGATATTTATTTTTCAAGATTATTTAAATTGATTTAGAAAAGATTAAAGTTTTTCTCATCACGTTTAACTTTAAATTACTACTTCGTTTATATAAAGATTTATTTTATATTTATATTCGTGTAAAATAAAGTGAGAACATACATTCTATATAGGGGGGTAATCAATATGATAGCTGAAATTGAAAAAGTAACTGATGGGTATATTGTAAAATTCGAATGCCAATTTCCATATACAATAGAGGAAGTTTGGTCTGTTTTAACAGAAAACAGTAAGCTTAAAAAATGGATGTCTAATTTACAGATTGAAAGCCTTAAAACAGGTGGAATAATCAAGTTTGACATGATGGACGGTTCATTTATAAATATTGATATTTTAGAGTGTCAAGTAAACTCAGTACTTGAATTTACCTGGGATAAAGATCGTGTCCGATTTGAAATACATAAAGAAAAAAATGGTGCTCTTTTCCTTCTTAAAGAGTACATTCATGAATTAACGGATCATACTCCAAAAGATATAGCTGGTTGGCATATTTGCTTAAATCTTTTTTCCTCCGTACTAGAAGGGAAAGAAAAAGAATTTTCTAAAGATAAATGGCAACAATGGTTTGAAATATATAAAGATAAGGTTCTTGAAGTAAGAGGGTAATAACGTTAAAAGTTATATTAATTATGTAATTATTATATTATAAAAATGATTGTTAAGATTAAAAATGGTTGATGAGTGGTATTGTTGTTTGTTAATCTTTTTGTTTTATTGTCTGTTTTTTTGCATTTAACAGAAGTATATACTTCTGTTAAATTTATCCTAAAATAGAGCCAATCAAAGTAGCTTCTGTAACAGTAAGCGGAAGTTATGAACAAATGACAAACGTAAATGAAGCAGCGGCAAAATGGATTGAGACAGAAGATTACGAATTAGCAGGTCCAATGTTTAATATTTATCATGTGAGCCCAGCGATGGAATCGGATTCTAATAAATGGGTTACAGAAGTTTGTTATCCAGTTAAATGATTGTAAAGAAAAAAGGCATTATAATATGCCTTTTTTCTTTATAAACTTATCCGTAATTGCAATTAACCAATCATAGTTATCTTTCCTTCTATTATAGTTTTCGTATCGGACTATATAAAGCAATAAAGACTTCAATTAATTTAGTAAAAGCAGCTAAAGCAAATACAAACACTGGATTATAAGCTGAAATAATACCTCCTACTAATGCCCCGAGTGGCATAGCTAATCGTGTAAGTACACGTGAAAATCCTAAAACTCTCCCTTGCATATTTGATGGAACTGTTTCCTGGCGAACGGTGGCTACAATTGTATTCCATGCAATATTGCAAGTCATTGCAATACCGAAAGCAATTCCGGGAGCAAGCCAATATGTACTCCAAAGCGCAAAAGTTAAGCCAATTGCTCCAACAAATAGGAGTAAAGGAATTAGAAGACCGCGTCGTTGCAATCTCTTTTCTAAAGGAACTGCAATCAAGCTTCCTAAGAGCCCGCCTATTCCAATTAGTGAATAATTAAAGCCACTTTGTTCCGGCGTAAGTTGCAATGTGGATAGTAAATAATACATGAACACACCTAAAACCGCACTTGCTCCAAAGTTTCCAATCATAGCTTGAAAAGATAAAGCTAAATTTAAACGGTCATTTTTGAGCCATTTACATCCATTAACCAAATCAGCTAGTACATTTTGAAGTGTATTTTTATCTTGGCATTTCTTGTTTACGGTTTTCATAGACGGTAATAATATCACAGCAATTAATGTTGCAATAAATGAAAGAACATTAATCCAAAGCAACTGAAAGCTACCAATAAAAGAAACGAAAACTCCAGCTATCATTGGACCAAATAAACTGGCTAATTGATTGACCATTTGATAGAAAGAATTGGCTTTCGTTAAGGATGCTCCGGCAATTTGCGGGATGACTGTAACAGTTGTTACATCAAAAAGCATGGACATAACTGCTAACATAAAAGTAATTATGTATAAATGCCAGATTTGTAATAGATGTAATGAATGTAGTATTGGAACAAGACTTACTAAAATAATATTAGTAATATCCGCTACCAAAAGTAACTTTTTTCGATCATAACGATCAATTATTACACCAACTAAAGGGCCAAATAAAACGATTGGCAATACGTTAATAGCAAATAAAGAACTCATAATTACAGCTGAACCGGTTAATTGATAGGCAATCCAAGGTAACGCAAAAGTATATAGTGAATCCCCAATTCGTGAAATGAGTAAACCCAAAATAAAAATCTTGTATTCTTTAGTAAAAGTTGTCTTTACGGTAAGGCTACGTTCTTGTATAGGTTTCACACTGTTTATACCACCTTTATTATAGAGGAATTTGAAAATAACCCGTCCAATATTTGTTATGTATAGAATTCTATGATTCTTTTGTGAATCCTACTTTTTAGATGTATTTTTAAATTTTAAGGAGGAAATAAAATGAAGGTAGTTTTTTGATTGAAGGTTATTTAAGAACATAACAAAATTATAGTAAACTAGTTTGTGAGATAGTTAATTTAGGAGGGAAAATATTGATACATACAGATAAGAATGTTCGAACATCTGGTGCATATGTAATGTATAAGAATTCATTTGTTTTTCAAGTGGGACCAACGAGTAAAGGGGATACATTAGGTGTAGTAAGACTTGGAGGACATAAAGAAGCGGATGAAACAGCAGTAGAAACCGCTAAAAGAGAAGTGGAAGAAGAAGCTTCTATGGATATTACTATATTGAATTCACCAACTACATATTATAAAGAGTATTGGAATGCACAATCTAAGAAATTAAAAGTAGAAAATGAAGTCAATCCAATATTAATTATTGATAGCCCGGATGAAAGTTTATCTATCATGTATATTGTCTATTCAAAGATGCTACCTAAACCATCTTCTGAAACGAATGGACTACTATTACTTTCATTGAATGATATTGAATTAATTTGCACTGGGAAAATAACATTAAATAATTATATAAATCAAGGCGGAGTTGCTATATTGAAAGAAAAAATGGATAAAGAGTTAATTTTACAACCTTTTCCACAACTTATGTTTTTATCAGAACTTTTAAAAGAGGATCCTGTATTACTTCAGCAGTTTCTAAATTAGAAAAAAACTTAAAAATGTATCTTTATTGATGGTGTGTATCAAACAAAAAGACTTTTGAAGCTAACATATGCATACTAAAGTTGTAGTTTTTATATGAAAAATCCATCCTTCCGTTTGATTTTATCTATTTATAATTGTAATACAATACAAATAGATAATAAGAAACAAGGGGGAATGTAATGTGATTACACATATTACAGATATAAAACTACAAACGATTTCCATAGAAGGGGTAAAACAAGTTTATAAGGACATATTATGTTTCCCCATAAAAAAAGAAACGACATCATTTATTCAATTTGAAGTAACACCGTACACTACAATTAGTTTTCAAGAAGTATATGAACCAATTGCATCTGCGCACTTTGCTTTTGAGATTCCATATTCAAAATTTCATGAAACTGCAAGATGGCTTGAAAAGTCTGGATTACTCATTGTGAAATGGAAAGATGGTCATACAATTGATGAAGAGAGCGGCCGATTCAACTTATATTTTAGAGATGGTGATGGAAATCTACTCGAAATGATCGCACATAGTTATGTTAAAGAAGATGTATTAGTACCGCAGTCACCTTTAAACATTTTATATATAAGGGAAATCGGTCTTCCCGTTAAAAGTGTACCTGTTTTTACGGAATGGTTAAAATCAAATCTAAATATGAAAACGATGGAAGATGGGGATATTTTTAACTTTGTTATAGGCGGCACTGCATACATTGTTGCAACTTGGTGGCAGCGACCGTGGATTCCAATCGCGATGAAAGCTTTACCACCGAAAGTACATGTTTCTTTCGGAACACCAGATCAAGCATTTTTACAACAAATTCAAAATAAATTTAAGAAACATAGTATTCCATTTGAGTGTAAACATAATGAAGTATTATTTATTCAGCAAGGATATACATTTTCAATTGTGCATACATCAGAATTTCATTCGGATATTCCTAAACAATTAAACTTACCGCTTTCTATTTAATGATGGAAAGCGGTAAGTTTTTTATATTTTCATGGAGAAGGGTTTCTGCCAAATTACAATGAATTTATAGAGGAGTATAAGTTGTTAGCTTAATTTACTGTAAGGAGAGAAATGAATTGAATCTAGAAAATCAGATAGCAAAAGGAAATACTGCCAACATATATCTTTATGAAAAGAAGGTTATCAAATTATTCAATGAATATCTTCCGGATACAGAGTCTATGAATGAAGCAAAAAAACAAAAATACGCTTATTCATGTGGGCTACCAGTTCCAAACGTATTTGAAGTGACAAAGATACAAAATAGACAGGCAATTATTATGGAATACGTAAAAGGGGACAGTATTGGCGATCTCCTGCTTAATAATTTAAATGAAGCAGAGCGTTACATAAATATTTGTGTTAATGAACAAAAAAAGATTCATGCTATCTGTATGAACACAGATGAAATAGAATCAATGAGAGTAAGGTTAGAGCGACAAATTAAATCTGTTCATAAAGTAGATGAAAAACAAAAGGGAAAGATATTAGATAAGTTATATTCAATTAAATTTGAACCTAGATTATGCCATGGTGATTTCCATCCATTTAATCTAATTTTGAATAATAAGAAAGCGAATATTATAGATTGGGTTGATGCTAGTGCGGGTGATCTTCGTGCAGATGTGTTTCATACATATTTGTTGTACTCACAATATTCGGTAGAATTAGCGGAAATGTATTTGCAAATATATTGCAGTAATACCGATCTTACAAGAGATGAAATCTTTCAATGGGCTCCTATTATTAGCGTAGCTAGATTTACCGAGAAAGTATCGCCGCAAAATGAAGTGTATTTGAGCAAACTTTTGAATCAGTATTTATAAGTTGTAAAAAAGGTTGTCTAGTAGATAATTAATAATTGCTGCTGTTTAACTACAAGGAAACTTAGTTAAACAACAGCATTTTTAAACATTGATATAGGTATACTTATTTTCAATTTTCATCCTATAAAGGTTCATTATCCGTACTTGTTCCTCAGTTAATTCTTCTTTATCCCAATACATATGCATTAAGCTATATTCAAAAATCTCCTTTAATTTAATAAATAATGGAAACTTGTCTATCATTTCTTTAGGTAGTTCATTTTCTTCTTGATACCCTTCAAATAGTGCTTTTGTAATGGAATGCTCATACTCAACGATATTTGCATTTCCAGCAAATGAATATTCTAAAGCACTATAAATAGGAACTGCTAAATCGAATATATAAAAATGTTTTTCACAGTCTTGAAAATCAATCATTGTTAAGTTTGAATTATTTTCAACTAAAATATTTTCTAACCATAAATCTCCGTGAATTAAGCCGTAATTTGAAGTGGATTTTTGTAACTCTTTTATAGAAGTTAAAACATCAGATGCAATTTCTCTTATAGTAGTTTCTTCTTGAGGGATATACTTAAGAAAATTATATTCTTCATTTTCATACCAATCGTTTATATGTTTAACTGGTTTAGTCTTTTCAAAGCTTTTAGAAATACGATGTAATTTTCCAATTTGTTTACCAAGCTTTTTAAATATTTTAGAATCCCATTCGTACTTTGGTAAATGTATACCAGGCGCAGCTTTATATAATACGGCAAAAATCTCTTTATCTAATGTTAACTTTTCTACAAAATCCCCTTGCAATGAAGGGATGATTGGTGGAACAGATAAACCGTTTTCGTATAGAAAATTCGTATATGTAACTTCTTCTAATTGTTCTTCATATGTTTTGTAGTTTGTAATTCTAATGAAGTATGTTCCTTGATCTGTGAGACATTCATACATCTCATTTGTTATTGGTGTAATGTTAATAAAATTCAACGGATATAGTTCATTTATGAATTGAAGTATTTCTTTTTCTAGTTTGTTCATTGTAACGCCCTTTCTAAACTTTTATTTTTTTATTAGAGAATTAAAAGAATCTTATTTTACAAAATTCTAGTTTCATTTTTGAAATCCTTTAAAATGAAATATGATGTAAATTGACCTTTAATAATTAGTTAGGTCTTGCAAGCATACGAATTAACACTAAATTGAAAAATGAATAGAAGGTATGTCAAAATAAGATAGGTAAAAAATATAAAACTAATACTCATATATAGATTTTATAGAATGGCTCATGTTTTAAAACACAAGAAATATCAAAAGAATGAAACGCACTTCTCTTATACTTTTATATAAGGAGTGAAGGAAATGAATGAACATATACAGCAGATGATTGACTGGATTGAGGTCAATTTAAAAAAGGAATTTTCATTAGATGAATTGTCCCGTTATATGGGGTATTCTCCTTATTATTGTTCTTTTAAATTTCACCAAGTAACGGGTTTCAGTATTAGACGCTATATTCTTCTTAGAAGGTTATACTTATCTATAGAAGATTTAAAGAATGGTAGGAAGATAATAGATATCGCATTGGATTATAATTATTCTTCGCAAGAGGCCTATAGTAGAGCTTTCAAGAATGTTTTTGGAATGAATCCAAGAGAATTTCAACTTAACCAATTGCCTATTCAATCATTTGTTAAACTCAATATAAATAAGGAAGGAGAGTTTAATATGAATATTTCTAGAAAAATAGAGGTTGAACAATTACGAAATGCGAAGAGCGAGCTGTTTGATAAAGATGTATTAAACATATTGAATGGTCAAATGATGTATGAAGAATTTAAAAATGAAAAGCTAATGGGTGATTCTGATTACGCACCATTTAATGAAGCGATGTGTGTAAACCAAGTTACTACACTAGTTTTTGATAAAGAATTTATTAAGACAAGGGCAGCAGGACATAACAGTTCAGTAGAAAGTTACACAAAAAAGGTTATAGATCCATTAAAGAAACTTTTTACGAAAGAGTATAAATGTATTGTTTTATGGTTTGGTGAAGATATGTTTTGTCAAATGAACTTACTTACAATACTTTCATACCTTGAACAGTCTCGTTATGAGGGGAAAGTATACTTAAATAGCTTCAGAGAAGATGAATTTAAAATAAATCAAATTGAACTTGAATTAGGAAATTATTCTTCGGTATACAATGAAGTATTAGTAAATCATAAAAAGACTTTCTATAAGGTACCACCTGTAATGTATCAGGCTATAGATCTATATTTAAAAATGCTAAAAGAAGATAATGCTGTAATGAAATTTATCTCTAAAAATAAAGATTTATCAACTCAAGAATTATTAACAAAGTTGTTTCAACTATTTCCAACAATCGGATATGGTGATTCTCAGTATATAGAGCTGATTAATAAAATAAAGAAGAAAGCTACACCAAAAATATAGGTGCAGCTTTCTTCTTATAATTGCTCAAGTAATTCTAATTCTTTTTCTACAAATGCCATTAGTTCCTTAATTGTTTCGCTAGAAAAATCAAAACGAATTCCAGCAGCTTCATATACTTCTGTTAAAGATTTAGAGCTACCTAATGATAAGGCCTTTTTATAATTTTCAAGTGCTTGCTTTGGATCCTCTTTATATTGTTTATACATTTGTAATGCACCAAGTTGGGCGATCGCATATTCAATATAATAAAATGGTACTTCAAAGATATGGAGTACAGGTAACCAACTCGTTGCTATCCAGTTTTCGTAGCCATCAATATGTATGACGCTAGACTGATAATGTTTTTGAAGTTGTAAGTATTTTTCATTTCTTTCTTCAGAAGTATGACTTGGATTTTCATACAGCCAGTGTTGAAATTGATCGACAATAAGCATAATAGGTAAATATGAAATAACATCTTTAAAGAAGTTAATTTTTGCTTGTTTTAAATCTTTTTTGTCTGTATAGAAGGTATCCCAATAATTAAGCGAGAATAACTCCATTGTCATACTAGCTAGTTCAGCTGTTTCAGCTGGAATTTCTATATACTGTCGTAATTTTAATGGTTTTATAAGTTCGTTATGAATACTATGACCCATTTCATGTATAAAAGTGATAATATCATCTTGTGTATAATTTAAGTTCATAAAAATAAATGATAATTGTGAAGCTGGTAAGTACTCACAAAAGCCTCCAGATGCTTTTCCTTTGCGGCTTGTTAAATCAAGACAATCGTGTTTATACATTCGGTTTAATAGTGTTGAAAATTCAAGATCTAGTTTGTTAAAGATATGAGTGCTCTTTTCAATTAAATCATTTTCATTTGCAATTGGTTTAAGTACTTTTTGATCTGGAGTTACAGCTGATACATCCCACGGGCGAAGCGTATCCACTTGCAGTTTCTCTTTTTTCTCTAGTAATATTTTATCTTTAAGAGGCACAACATACTTACGTATGGATTCAGCTAGTTCATAGCAATCTTTCGCTGAATAATCAAAACGCTCGTATTTTTTGAACATATAATCGCGATAATTCTCTAGTTGAATATTTTTTGCTTTTTGATGGCGAATTTCAATTAATTGATTTAATATGTTTTGGAGTTCTTTTTCAACAGATAAAAATTGTTCAGAAATAATGTTTTTGGCCTTTTTACGGATGTCACGATTCGAATCTTGTAAATAGGATTGTAATTCTGTTATCGTTTTTTCTTCTCCGTCCCAAATTCCAATTAATCCTCCAGTGATTTCAAAGTACTCTGTGACTAATTTGTCTTCCTTTACTTCTAATTCAATATTTTCCTCACAAAATAACTTTTGAGCATTTTTTATTTTTGCATCCAACAAACCATATACGTTAGAATCTAATTCCATTCGAAAAGGTGACTCTAAATATTTATTATCCAATAAATTTTGGTACCGTTTTAAAAGTGGCTTTACAAATTGTTGATCATGTTCAAAAGTATCCTTTATTTTTTCATCATCCGTATTACATTGAAAGGCGATATAATGTGCTCTTAATTGTTCTTCGATTTCCCAAATCACTTTTGACTGCTCTTTTAACCAGTTTTCTAGGTCTAATTTTGAAGAAATCATTTTATTTAATAAAGACGAAAGAGTTTTTTCTAATTGTAGTACATTACTAATATCAATTGTATTTACACGTTGCATTACATATCCCTCACTTTTTATTTATTCATAGAGATATTCTATTTATTAATTGTAATTTCCTTGTTAAGAGGAGGAAATGTGAAATAATGTTAAAATTAAAAATGATAGAAAGGATGTATTTCTTTTTACTTTATAATGACTGTGAGAATGAGGGACCTTTTAAATACTTCTATAAGGGAGTGAAAGAATGTATAAGTATTTACATATTTTAAATGATATAGAAAAAATGATTCAACATGGAGAGATAAAAGAAGGACAGAAATTACCGTCAATACGGTCACTCGTTGCGCAATATGAATGTAATAAGGCAACAGTTATACGTGCGCTTCATGAATTAGAAAAGCGTCACATTATATATTCTGTCCCTCAAAGTGGATACTACGTTGTTAAGAAATCTGGGAGTACTATAGAAAATAAAGAGATAATTGATTTCGCTTCTTCAGCACCAGATCCAGATGTTTTCCCGTATTTAGATTTTCAGCATTGCATTAATAAGGCTATTGATACTTATAAAAATGATTTGTTCGTATACGGAACGCCGAAAGGATTACCATCTTTAATTCCAGTCATTCAAAAACAGTTGGCAAATTATCAAGTGTTCACGAAAGAAGAGAATATTTTTATAACGTCAGGCGTGCAACAGGCACTTGCAATATTAACTTCTATCTCATTTCCAAATGAAAATGAAACAATATTAGTTGAACAGCCAACGTATCATTTATATATAGAATATCTAGAAATAAATAAAGTTCCAGTAATCGGTATTAAACGTACGAATGAAGGTATTGACTTAAATGAATTGGAACGTATTTTTCGAACAGGTAAAATAAAATTCTTTTATACAATACCAAGATATCATCATCCGCTTGGAACTTCTTATTCTAAAGACGAGAAAGAAAAGATCGTGTTATTGGCTAAGAAATATAATGTATTTATAGTGGAAGATGATTATTTAGCAGATTTAGAAACAGATTCAAAAGCCGATCCATTATATAGCCTGGATCATGGTAATCATGTCATATATTTAAAGAGTTATTCAAAAATTATTTTTCCAGGTTTACGAGTTGGTGTAGCAGTTATTCCACCGATTATTTCGAGTGCTTTCCATACATATAAAAAGATTTTAGATATCGATAGCCCAATGATATCCCAAGCTGCTTTAGAAATTTATATAAAGAGTGGCATGTTCGAACGCCATAAAAATAAAATTAAATTTTCCTATAATAATAGATCTAAAAAACTAGCAGAAGCATTAGAAAGGATGCATAGTGAAAACCCGCTTTTATTCACATATAAAAAGCAAAATACAATTGGAATCCATACTTGTTTAGAAGTACATAAAACAAGTATTTCGGACATGTTGATACAAAGACTAAGTGAAATGCAAATCAGTATCGATACGATTGATAAAAATTATGTGAAAAGTTTTCCGAAACAAAGACTATTAAAGTTGA
Organism: Bacillus cereus group sp. MYBKT111-2; assembly: GCF_051915205.1. Taxonomy (NCBI): domain Bacteria; kingdom Bacillati; phylum Bacillota; class Bacilli; order Caryophanales; family Bacillaceae; genus Bacillus; species Bacillus cereus group sp. MYBKT111-2. Next base: position 406,659 of record NZ_JBQAEG010000002.1, on the reverse strand, counting down.
ACGTATCGAATGTAAAGGAAGATAGGATTGAAGAAGGAATTCGTAAAATAATGGAGGAAATCAAACAAGTGGAACGTCTAAATTTTCAATTTAAAAAAGAATAAATTGATATTTTTAGAGCACCCAATGGCGGAGTGCTCTTTTTATTTTGAACATAAGTAATTTAAATGGAAATCAACTACCAATAAATGTTAACCTTAAAGTATATTTATTTTGAATAGGAGGGTGATGAAGCCCATGGCGGTACGTATAGTCGATGATTTACAACAATTATCGTTGTTACTTATGTTTTTAAGTACATTTATATTTTACAGATACTTAAAGAAGGTTAAACGAGTGAGAAAATTGACTGGTTTTGAATGGACAATGTATTTTGTCACTCAGTTTGCGACATTAATTTGGGCAATGACTTATTTTATTAAACACTTAGCTGAATCGTAATTTCTATTCACTCAATCTAGTTTACGATATAAATATAGTCTGTATCTAAATCAATGACAATATCGCTTAAGACGTCTTCTTGTAATAACTTTTGGATTTTTTCATAATGATACCGTACACAAAATAAGTTTAGAAGTTCTTCATTAGATATCTCTTCATTTTTTACATTTAACTACATTATTATTAACTCGTTAAGAGAACAGTTACGGCCAAAAACATACTCATTTATACCATATCCATCAAATTCAATTATCATTTTATCACTGTTGGATGCTAGTCAACGTTATAGCTTAAATTTTAGATGAATTTATTATACATTTTTTGAAATGTAGTGAAAATATATTTTTATAAAATGTGAGGGTTATAAATGGAACAAAATAAATTAGTTTTAGAAGGACCAAAACGTCTTAAGTGGGAAACGCGCGAAATTAATTCTATACAGGATGATGAAATTATCGTTAAAACAATTGCAGGTGCAATAAGTATTGGTGCAGAGTTACCACAGTATAATGGATCCGATGTTACAGATACACATCCTTTTTATCCAAGAAAAACTGGATATGAAAGTTATGGTGAAGTGATTCAAGTTGGTAATAAAGTAACGAATTTAAACATAGGCGATAAAGTAGTTTCTTTTTATGGACATGAAACGATAGGAATAGTTAAGGGGGATAAAGTAATTCGAGTTCCTAGTTATATAAAACCTAAAGTGGCGTTATTATCTATTCTTTCGTGTGATGCTGCTAAAGGTATATGGAAACTAAACCCGCGACAGGATGAAAAGGTACTTATAACTGGAATGGGAGTTATCGGTTTACTTGCTTGTTATTTCTTAAAATACTATGTAGGTGTTGAGCATGTGGATATTGTTGAACCTGATAGAACTAGAAGGGAATTTGCACAGAAATTTAGTGTAAAAAACACATTTGATGCAGAAGAACAGATAGTAGAAACATATAATTATGGTTTTGAATGTTCTGCTACAAATTGCGGATTCCATACATTGCAAAAAGCTCTTAAAACTAATGGACAAATATGTATACTTTCTGATGGTAATATTGAAGAACTAACATTAACCGCTGATTTTTATGAGAAAGAACTGCGGATCATTGGTTCAAGTGACGGATATAATTATCAACAACATGCAGATTGGTTTTTTAGTCAAATAGAAAAAACACCATGGATAGAAGAGATTTTTCAACATGAAATACAACATACAGGACTCATTCAATGTTTTGAGGAATTAAGTCAAGGAATAATTACCCCTTTAAAAGTATTTGTCTCATATGAATAATGAACAAAATGACCAGGTACTTGTCACATAGCCCACATATGTTTAGACACTAATATGATAGCAGAGCGCGGAGTAACATGTACGGGGATTCTTTAATAGGTACAACGGGTTGTGAAAACAGAGAATGGTTTTTGCTCTTTCATTATGTACAAATAGTATATTATCTTTCTCAGTGTACATATTAAGTAAAGAGTTTAATATCAAACATAAAAGGGGGGATAATATGAATGAAAATAAGAAAAATGAAGAATTGATTAAATTTAAGAAACAATGGTTTAATGAAGATAATCAACCAATAGCTGGAATAGAGTTAACTTTACCGCCTGATATAGGCAGCATGTTAGACTCCAAATCAGTTGATGATGAAAGTGAAGAAAGTAATAATGAATAAGTTTAATCTATATGCATCCATTCGGGTGCTTTTTATTTTTTTGATAATGGAAGATGGATTATCAAATCCTTATTGAAAAAAGGTTGGTTAAAATAGATTCTTTTTCAGTATATGTAAGTTTAATTTTTACAAAAAAGTTTAATTAAAATACATTTAGAATGCTATATGAAATGGGAATGCTAGTAACATTCACCATTAAAGGATTGGGCTATTATGAATATGATTTTTGAAAGCATTATTTTAATTCTGACTGGGATTATTGCATTAAAAATGACAGGTAGTAAATCTGTTAGCCAAATGACAAGAGCTGAAATCATTATAGTAGTATCAATTGCACGTATTATTGTAGAACCGGTATTAAGTAGGAAAGTAGTCCCATCTATATTTGCAGCTGCAATATTTGCGTGCGTACTTCTTATCATTCATTTCTTTGAATTGAAATCAAAGAAGATGGAACAATTCCTAAATGGCAGTAGCATTATAATAGTAGAAAATGGAGAGATTGTAAAAGAGAATTTGATGAAGGCGAAAATGTCGGAACAACAACTATATATGCAATTAAGAGAAAAAGGGATTCATGATTTAAAAAGTTTACAGCAAGTTACAGCTGAACCAAATGGGCGGATTGGTTACCAATTAATAGAGAAAGCTCAGCCAATCACTTTAGAAGTGTTAGAAAAAGTAATAGATCAGTACAATATAAAAAGATAATTTCTTATGTGAAATGCCAATATACAATTGAAGTATTGGCATTTTTTATTTTTTCTAATTGTAAAAGCTAATATTTAGAATAGATATTCAGCCAATCTTTAAATTAGATATAGGCTTATTAATATGCTATATTCAATGGACCTATAGTGACTGTGGTGAAAAAAGCAGCGTTAAAATGAATAGGTCTTTCATGTGATATTAAACATGAGATAAAAATAAGGAGATAGAAATATAATGGAATTTTGGGAATCAAGTTTTATTGAGAAACAAACGATGTGGGGGTTTGAACCTACAGAATCTGCAATTTTGACAAAAGATTTTTTTGTGGAAAACAATGTTAAAGACATATTAGTTCCGGGTATTGGCTATGGAAGAAACGCAAAGGTATTTATCGAAAATAGTATAAATGTAACAGGTATTGAAATTTCGAAAACAGCGATCGATTTAGCAAGAGAAAACGGACTAGAAGATGTTAGTATCTATCACGGTTCAGTAAATGAAATGCCTTTTGATAATAAACTGTATGATGGTATATTTAGTCATGCACTTCTTCATTTGTTGAATGAACAGGAAAGAGAGAAATTTATTAAAGATTGTTATAATCAGTTAAAACCTGGTGGATATATGGTTTTTACAACTGTTTCTAAAAAGGCTCCAATGTATGGCAAAGGAAAACAGTTGGATAAAGATTATTATGAGATAATGGAAGGTGTAAAAATGTTCTTCTATGATTCTGAATCTATAAAACAGGATTTTAAAAAATATGGACTAGTACAAGTTTCGGAAATTGATGAACCAAATAAGAACATGGCAAATAAACCTTCAATCAACTTTTTAACGATAAAATGTAAGAAAGAACTATAACTAAAAGTTATTAAGAATGATTGAATATATTTATATATTAATTATGCACAAATAAAGAGGACAAGCATATAATAGAAATACCTTTTAACTTTAAGTAACCTTAACTTTCGTTAATAGGGTATCTCAAAATCCCCAAAAGAGCACTTGCGGAAACAAGTGCTCTTTTATTTTTTGTTTATTTAAGATGAATAAATTTCGTTAAATCAATATGGTATTTTAAGCCATTATTTTATATAAAGTGGTAAAATAAATAGGGGAAATGTTTAAGGGGGCGGGAGATTTGAAACTAAAAGAGCTGGCGAATTTGTTATTGGTTAAAGAAACTATTGGCGATATGGATGTAGAAATTACGGGGTTAGAAATGGATTCTAGAAAGATAACTGATGGAGATCTATTTATATGTGTATCAGGTATCGATGGTTTTCTTGAAGATCGACATCAATTTGTTGAAGATGCAGTGAAGAATGGTGCTGTAGCGTTAATTGTAGAAAGAGATGTAAATATTGAGATACCTAAAATAATTGTTAAAGATGCTAGATATGCTATGGCAGTTATTGCGTCACACTTCTATGGTTATCCATCTAATAAAATGAAGCTAATTGGAATTACAGGTACAAATGGAAAAACAACTACTTCCTATTTACTTGAAAAAATTTTAAGTGATTATGGATATCACACGGGGCTCATGGGGAATAACGGAGTGAAAGTTGATTCAAAATGGTATCCTACTGATATTAATACGCAAGAACCTCCAACACTTCAACGGAATTTGCAAATGATGAAAAATCAAAATGCAGATTATTGTGTTATGGAAGTTACGTCACAAGGTTTACATATGGAAAGAGTGAAAGGATGTAACTTTAAAATAGCTGTTTTTACAAATTTAACGCAAGATCATTTGGATTATCATGGAACATTTCATGAATATAAGCATGTAAAAGGTCTTCTTTTTTCAAGATTAGGAAATGATTTATCTACTACGGATAAAAAAATAGCTGTTTTGAATGCAGACGATCCATCGGTAGAATACTTTAAAAAAATTACTTCAGCTGAGGTTATCACATATGGAATACATAATAGAGCAGATGTTCAAGCGAAGAACATAACTTTAAGCCCAAAAGGAATTCATTTTTTAGTTTCGTCCTTTAATGGAGAAATAGAGGTTAGCCTTAATCTTGTAGGTCGTTTTAATGTTTATAATGCATTAGCAGCAATAACAGTTGCAATGGTTGAAGGTATTCCGCTTACAAACATTTGTGATAGCTTATCTAACTTAAAGAGTATTGAAGGTAGAATGGAAATTATAGATGAAAATCAAGATTTTCTTGTAATAGTGGACTATGCTCATACACCGGATGCATTACAAAATGTTCTCTCTACAATTAGCGAGTTTTCAAAAGGTAAAGTTATTACTGTTTTCGGTTGTGGTGGAGATAGAGACACAAAAAAACGATCTATAATGGGCGGAATTGCTGGAAGTTATAGCGATTTTGTTTTTATTACTTCAGATAATCCACGTTCGGAAGATCCGCAGGCAATAATGAAAGATATTGAAAAAGGATTTTTGCAGAATAATAATTTGAATTATAAAGTAGAAGTAGATCGTGAACTTGCAATAACTCACGCAATAAACATGGCATCTTCTAATGATATTGTTTTGATTGCAGGAAAAGGGCATGAAACGTATCAAATTTTAAAAGATTCAACTATTCATTTTGATGATAAAGAAAAAGCTCGACAAGCAATTATTAATAAATGAATGAATTCAATTACTAGCTGAATAGTATTTCTAATAAAAATAATGTTTTAGATGGTAATAACGAAGCAATTTTTTGAAGAATTTATAATTGAAAGGTAAGGGTGTTTCTCTGAATATATGAGGGAAAAACCCTACCTTTTATAGTTTTATTTCTGAACAACAAACGTAATAGCATTTGTTTTTAATTGAATATGCCTTTCATCGCGAACAATATCATAGACTAATTCTTTTATTTCAACTTTAATTTCTTTCCATTCCTTATAAATACTTTTTAATAGATATATCATATCTTCAGTAGGAAGGTTAATTTCAATTAAAGCATCTAACTCTTCATTTGTATGTAAGTCAATTTCTTGTATGTTCGAATTAATAATTAAACAATTCATACCGCCGCTTTTTGTACCTTCTTTCATAGAATGGAGCACGTTTTTTAAATCTTCTTCTGATTGAACATGCTCTAAACTGGATACTGCAACGATATAATCATAAGTATTACGTTGGATGTAGTAGTTTTCAATTGCTGCTTGTTCTGTTTTAATATTATTAATTACACCATATTCTTTACTATAAGTTTGTAATTTTGTTAAAGCAGAATCAAGTAAATCCACACATGTAACAGTACCACTCGCATTTTGAATCTTTTGGGCAATGGGAATACTATTTCTTCCAACGCCAGAGCCGAGATCAAGTACTTGCAAGTTGTTTTTTCCTTCAAAATAATCCATCAAATCCATAACCGTTTTAACCGGTTTGTACAGCCAAGAACCAGTTTCAAATAGTTTGTATTGTTCATAACAAAGGTCGTGATATTTCTTTTCTTCTTGTCTTATAAAATTAATGCGATTTATAGTGTTTCAGCTCCAATATTATTATTGTAAAATGAATGGGTAGGACAACCTTTTACATTTGTTTGAATTCGAAAAATACCACCAGCATGTGGATATTGCTTTAATTCGTCATCCGTCATTCTTGTTCTGGCTGTTGTAACATATAGGTCGGTTAAATTAGGCCCTCCAAATGTACAAGATGTTACATATGGCGCTGGAATCGGGATACTTAATATTTGTTCACCAGTTGAAGGGTTCCATCTAGTAATCTTTGAACCTCCCCAATGAGCAATCCATAAGCAACCTTCCTCGTCAATTGTCATACCATCAGGTAGACCGTCATTTTCGGGGAAAATAATTACATCACTTGGATTACGAATTACTCCAGAGCATATATCATAATGAAAACGAACTACTTTTTTAGTAGGTGTATCGATATAGTAAAGGTATGTATGGTCAGGTGACCAAGCTATGCCATTTGATGTATTTACATGTGAAACTTTTTTCTCTACCTTTAAATTATTATTTAAACAATACAAGGAGCCAGCAGCATTAATACCGTATGTATCTGTAGTACCTGCCCAAAAACGTCCTGCCGGATCGCATTTTCCATCATTAAAACGATTTTTAAATAAATGTGGTTCAGGGTCAAAAATATGTGTCAGTTTTTCTGTTTCTACATTAATAGAATAAAAGCCATTTTCCATAGCTAGGAGTAGTATGTCATCTAAATATGGAACAACACAGCCAATTTGTTGATTGAGAGCAATTACTCGGTTTGTATTAGCGGTAGGACTAAATATGCATAATTGTTTCTCCACAATATCAACCCAGTATAAAAGTTGCTTTTTTTCATTCCAAGATGGTCCTTCAGCTAAACTTGCTTTCGCATCTAAAACTAATTCTATATTACTGTCCAAGATGTTCACCTCGCTTTATAAGATATTTATATAATTCGATAAGAATAGGAGCAAACCTTTTAATCAGAAAATATTAAGATTTGTACCATGGAAAAACTGATTTTCTCGAGTGATTAAAAAAATGTATAAATATTGAGAGGAAAATGCATATGATGTTTTATGAAATTGTTTGTTTTTCTTGTAAAAATATATTTCGTGTTTATGAAGGCAGTGAAAAATATAAGCGATTTAAAGAGAAACCAAAAGGGGTATATTGTTGTGATGAGTGTAGCCACAAAATTCAATTAGAAGCGATAAAGAATTTTTTTAGATAATTATACTGTTTTATTTCGGAAAAGTTTGACAATGAAACTATTTTAAATTATCATATGAAAAAACTAATATGTAAAATGGCATGGAAGAGAAGAGTAGTTAAGAAAGAATACGTACAGAGAGCTCTGGTAGCTGAGAAAGAGCAGTATAAATCTTAATGAAAAAAGACTTGGAGCTGCGCAAGGAACTAATTTATTTAGGGATGGTGCGACGGGATCTCCCGTTATAGAGATAGGGTATAAGCATATTTTGCCGTACCTGAAGAGGTTAATATGGCGACATATTGACAAACTGAGGTGGTACCGCGAAGCTAATAACTCTCGTCCTCAAGATGAATAATCTTGGGGGTGGGAGTTTTTTTATTGTATAAAACTGAAAATCTGAAAACAAAAAACAATTGAGGTGAGTAACATATGCATTGGGCGTATGAAGTAGCACACGAATTAATTAGAAAACATCCAAACAAAGAAACTTTTGTTTGCACATCTGGAATTAGTCCATCTGGTTCTGTTCATATTGGGAACTTTCGTGAAATCGTAACGACTTATTTTGTTGTAAGGGCGCTTCAAGATTTAGGGAAAAAGACTCGTTTTATATTTTCATGGGATAATTACGACAGATTTAGAAAAGTCCCTAAAAATGTTGATTCATCTTTTGTAAAGTATATCGGAATGCCATACTGTGATATACCAGATCCGTATGGATGTCATAATTCATATGCCGAGCATTTTGAAAAAGAGTTTGAGGAATCGCTTCAAGTATTTGGGATTGAAGTGGAATTCATATATCAACATGCTGAATATAGAAGTGGAAGATATAACAAAAACATATTGGAGGCTTTATATAAAAGAAAAGAAATATATGATATTTTAATGAGTTTTAAAACGGGAGAGTATAGTGAAGAAGAGCGAGAGGACTTTTATCCGGTTACATTATATTGTGAGAAATGCGGGAAAGATGCGACAATGATTACACATTTTGATGAAGTATTAAAAACAGTTCGGTATGAATGTGAATGCGGAAATCAAACTGAATTATCGGTATTAAATACAAATGAAATGAAACTGAATTGGAAAATCGATTGGCCGATGAGATGGATGATAGAGGATGTTGTTTTTGAGCCGGGCGGAAGAGATCATTCATCAGAAACGGGTAGTTATAATGTATCAAAAGAAATTGCGAGAAAAATATTCAATCGTGAAGCGCCTCATTACATTGCTTACGATTTTATTGGAATTAAAGGGCATCATGAAAAAATGTCTAGTTCCTCAGGGAATAGTATTACACCTAGCGAGTTGCTAAAAGTGTATTTGCCCGAATTGATTCTATTTATGTTTGCAAAATATAGGCCAGACGCAGCGTTTCATATCGGTCTTGATGAAGATGTAATTCGCAATTATACAGAATATGAACGATTGAAAGATAGTTATGAGAATAAAACGCTCAAAAATGAAGATTTATTTGATGCAATTAAGCTTTCTAGAGTAGATAGCAGATTTAAAGAATATCCGAAATTTAATCAAGTAGCAGGAATATTGCCGCTATTAAATTTTGATTCATCTATTTTACAAGATACATTAGATGAAATAGATAGAAGTTATGCATTAGATGCTATGATTGCGATATGTAATCGTGCAGAGTATTGGATAAGAAACTTTCAATCTGAAAAATTAATTGCGGTAAATCAAGAGAGAAATACAGAGTTTTACAACACATTAAATGAAAGACAGAAAGAACGGCTAGTAGAAGTCTGCAACATACTTCGTTCTAACAAAGATTACTCTAACTTAATGGAACAACTGTACGCGCTTTGTCATCATGAAAATAAAAAAATAATGAAAGAAAATCAAAAACAATTATTTCATACAATATACAAACTTATTTTGAATGAAGAATCTGGACCTCGAATCCCCTTGCTTATACAGGTAATTGGAAATGAGAAAGCAATCCAATTGTTAGACTGCCACCATTAAATAGAAAACAACGCAGTCACTAATAAAACTTAGTGTTTGCGTTGTTTTAGTTTAACGTAATATTTTATCGTACTAACAATGTTTTTCTATACACAATTTGAAGTGAACATTTAGAGTAGTTAAGTATAATGCTAAGCTATTCTAAAAATGATTAATTGAACTACATCAGGACTTGTAACGTTACTTGATGATCCTGGTAATGTAATACTAGCAGTACTACTATTTATATTAATAACGGTAATTCGATTACCAGCATTTAAATTTAAAAGTCTTGCTCCACTAACTTGTTGAGCTTGGATGTTTGTATTATCCACTACAGCACTACTTCCCCCTACAGCGGTACCGTTTATAGCCAATGCGAATCCACCTGAACTACCAGGGGCCATATTTACAGCAAACCAAGCAAAATACACCCCACTTGTATTTACCGTTATTGTATTACCTGAACGGGTGATATCGGATGTACTTGGGCCATCGGAATTTAGAGGTACAGTGCTACCTTTGTTGACTACTTGTTGACTACTAGAGAAAGCCCAGGAATTTCTATATGAGCTTGAAAAAGTCGGACCGGTCGGTCCAATGTTACCCTGAGGCCCAATAGGTCCTTGAATACCTTGGGTACCGGTTGCACCGGTGTTACCTTGAGGTCCAGTAGGTCCAATGTTACCCTGAGGCCCAATAGGTCCTTGAATACCTTGGGTACCGGTTGCACCGGTGTTGCCTTGAGGTCCAGTAGGTCCAATGTTACCCTGAGGTCCAATAGGTCCTTGAATACCTTGGGTACCAGTTGCACCGGTGTTGCCTTGAGGTCCAGTAGGTCCAATGTTACCCTGAGGCCCAATAGGTCCTTGAATACCTTGGGTACCGGTTGCACCGGTGTTGCCTTGAGGTCCAGTAGGTCCAATGTTACCTTGAGAACCCGGGGAACCAGCTACCCCTTGTATTCCTTGAGGCCCTTGAGGCCCAGTCGGCCCGATGTTTCCTTGTTCTCCTTGTATCCCTTGAGGACCTTGAAAACCAGTCGGCCCAATAGGTCCAGGGATACCTTGAATGCCTTGAGAGCCTTGAGGCCCAGTCGGCCCAATGTCACCCTGTTCTCCTTGTATCCCCTGGATGCCTTGGGGTCCAGTCGGCCCGATGTCGCCTTGTTCGCCTTGTATCCCCTGGATGCCTTGGGGTCCAGTCGGCCCGATGTCGCCTTGTTCGCCTTGAATGCCTTGAATGCCTTGAGGTCCAGTAGATCCCAGTGGGCCAGGAACTCCTTGTATCCCTTGCTCACCTTGTTCGCCTTGAAATCCAGTCGCTCCGGTAGGCCCGGTTGGTCCGGTTGGTCCACCCGGTGGTCCAGTCGGTCCAGTCGGTCCTGGTAATCCGCCTGATGGTCCAGTCGGTCCAGTTGGTCCTGGTGGTCCACCTGATGGTCCGGTCGGTCCGATATCTCCTTGAGACCCAGTTGCGCCTCGTTCCCCTTGAATGCCTTGAGTTCCGGTTGGACCAAGGGGCCCAGGAACGCCTTGAATACCTTGAATGCCTTGAGGACCGGTTGGACCAAGGGGCCCAGGAACGCCTTGAATACCTTGAATGCCTTGAGGCCCAGTCGGCCCGATGTCGCCTTGTTCGCCTTGAATGCCTTGAACGCCTTGAGGTCCAGTTGCTCCATGAGGCCCTTGTTCGCCTTGTATCCCTTGAATACCTTGAGGCCCAGTCGGTCCAATATCTCCAGGAACGCCTTGAATACCTTGAACGCCTTGAGGCCCAGTTGGACCAGGCTGGCCGGGAACGCCTTGAATACCTTGAGGCCCTTGAGGTCCAGTCGGCCCAATCGTCCCAGTAGGAAAAGTAAATGAAGGAATTGGTGGAAGGGTGGGTCCTACCAAATTAGGGTCAAATGCAGCAGCAGATAAAAATTCATCATTTCCATTACGATTGTTAGAGCTGGTCATTTTACTACCCCCCTAAAAAACTATATTTTTTAATGAAAGTGTTCCATTTTATAATAGATGCATAATTGACAATAGGAATGCTAGTACTATGTAAATATGTGATGTGATTTTATGATAATAACAAATAACACAAGTACTAGTTTTCATAAATACTTGTGTTATTTTTACTACCGTGAATACATTTTCGGACATTCATCACCACGTGGTTCATAAAAACAATGACTTTTAAATTGCCCTGCAAACGGCTGGTTATACCATTCAGGTGGACAAGATCCAGTTGGCCGAAAATACCAAAGAGCCCATCGTGCAGGCCAGCGCCACTCACCTTGTAAAACTTTTCGTGCGATTTCTTTTTCTGATTCACGAGCCCGTTGATAAAAATATCCGTATTGTACAGCTTCAAATCCACCTGGGCTTTGATATACTGCATCACGTACGGTACGGAGTTGTTTAAAGTCTAAGCAATCACAAAATACACGATTTACTACAACGCATCCAACAAGTTGTTCACCTTGTCGACCTTCGCCTTCAGCTTCAGCACGCATTAAACGAGCTAGTAAATCAACATCGCTTTCGTTATATGGAATAAGGGGCATAGTGATACCAACTTTCTTTACCTGTTATAGTAAAGAGTGTATGTATGAAAATAAGCTAAGTGCTTTTCTATATGTAAATTCATTAATTATTAAAAGGAGCTTTTATGAAAAAAGCTAATTAGTAATTGTAGACTAATATAAAGAGGAGAGATAATATGCATCGAATTCAGAAAGACCATATCATTTACGCAATGTCACCAGAAAATCAACCATGTATGGAAGTAGAAATTGGGAGTCGCCTTATATTTGAAACATATGATTGCTTTGAAAATCAAATTAATTCTGAAGATGTTGTGTTCCAAGAGTTAGATTGGAACCGGATTAATCCAGCGACTGGTCCAGTATATATTAATGGTGCAGAACCTGGTGATATATTAGTTGTTACGATTGAAAAGATAAAAATTGCAGAGAAAGGCGTTTTAACTACAGGTGCAAATCTTGGTGTAATGGGTGAAGAGCTACATGAAAATACAGTGAAAATTGTCTCAGTACATAATGAACATGTTTTGTTTTCAAATGAACTACAAATCCCAATTAATCCAATGATCGGTGTAATTGGAACAGCGCCGAAAGAAGAGAGTATTTCATGTGGCACACCGCATGATCACGGCGGGAATATGGACTGTAAAGAGATAAAAGAAGGGACAACATTATTATTACCTGTAAATGTTCCTGGTGCTCTATTAGCATTAGGTGATTTACACGCAGCGATGGGCGATGGTGAAATTGGGGTTAGTGGAGTAGAGGTTGCTGGTGAGGTAACCGTAACAGTCCAAATTATAAAAGGGAAAAAATGGCCTCTACCAATGGCTATTCAAAAAGAAAAAGTAATGACGATAGCTTCAGAAAAATTGCTAGATGATGCAGCGAATCGTGCTGTACGTAATATGGTGACATTTTTACATGAAGAATTACAAATGTCTAAAGCTGATGCCACGCTTTTATTATCAGCTGCCGGCAATTTAAAAGTTTGTCAAGTGGTTGACCCGCTGAAGACTGCTCGAATGGAATTAGGGATGAATTATGTGGAGAAATTGGGGTTTACTATGAGTGAATTCCATATTAAATAAGAAATGATAGAAGAAGGATGATTTTGTATAAAAGTATCTTTTTTGATTTACGGATTATATAAAAAAAGGTAGTATTTATTTTATATAATTGAATATAAGATTGTGGATCGAAAAAGGAGTAAACACATGGTTAAAATTATGATTGTAGAAGACGATATGAAAATTGCAGAACTATTATCAACACATGTTGCGAAATATGGGTATGAAGGGATTATTGTATCGGATTTTCATAATGTATTAAATATTTTTTTAGAAGAACAACCAGAGTTAGTTTTATTAGATATTAATTTACCGAGTTTTGATGGTTACTATTGGTGTCGTCAAATTCGCGGAGTTTCTACATGTCCGATATTATTTATTTCAGCTCGTGAAGGTACGATGGATCAAGTTATGGCGCTAGAAAACGGTGGCGATGATTTCATTTCAAAGCCATTCCATTACGAAGTTGTAATGGCTAAAATTCGAAGTCATTTAAGGCGTGCTTACGGAGATTATGCACCGAAAATAGAAGAACGGATGGTTGAGCAACATGGTCTTTGTTTATATCCTGAAAGGCTTGTATTGAAGCTTAAGAATCAAGAAATTGATGTAACGAGAAATGAAGCTATTTTATTAGAAATGTTAATGAAAAATTATCCGCGTGTTGTGAGTAGAGAAGTACTATTAAATAAATTATGGGATAGCGAATCCTATGTTGATGATAATACATTGAGTGTAAATACAACACGTGTGCGAAAAAAGTTGAAAACGTTACAGATTGAGGATGCGATTGAAACGATTCGTAGTGTTGGATATAGACTACATATTACTTGGGATACTGGTATGGAAAAATGATAAGGCTGTTTATACGTGATCATATACCTCTTATTTGTTTTACAGTCATCCAACTATTATCCATATTTCTCGTATATTGGTTTGATGGGCATAAGCATATCGCGACGGCATTGTATGCAATGTTTTTAGGTGCCTTTTTTATGGTAGGCTATTTAGTACTTCGTTACTTTACTCATCGTACTTTCTATGAACGATTAGCAAACCCGATGCAATCTTTAGATGAATCTGTTCAAAAATCTGATTTTGCAGCTATATCTGCTGCGCTTCAAGACTTGCTTGAGGTACAATATCGCCATTATCAAAATCAACTCCACATACAAGAGAGAAAAAATAATGATCATTTAACTTTTATGAATCAGTGGATTCATCAAATGAAAACACCTTTATCCGTAATAGAATTAATTACACAGGATGAAGTGGATCCACGTTTTGAAAGTATAAATGAGGAAACAGATAGGTTGAAAAAGGGGCTAGAGATGGCACTGTATGTCGCACGTTTAGAAGCATTTACACAAGATTTTTATGTGGAAAGAGTACAATTACATAAAATAGTGAATGATTCTGTGCATGAACATAAACGCTTCTTTATCCGGAATTTTGTATATCCAGAGCTTAAAATTGATAAGGACATTACAGTAGAAAGTGATGCGAAATGGTTACAATTTTTAATTGGACAAATACTATCAAATGCGATTAAATATTCATCTGGTAGTCGAGAGAAGATTAAAGTGAAAGCTTGTAAGGAAGGTAATAATGTTATACTTGAAATTGCTGATAACGGTGTAGGCATACCGAAGCAAGATTTGCCAAGAGTGTTTAAACCTTTCTTTACAGGAGAAAATGGTAGAGATTTTAAAGAATCAACTGGAATGGGGCTATATCTCGTATATGAAATTACGAAGCAATTAGGACATAGTGTAGAAATTCATTCAGAAGTTGGTAAAGGTACGGTTGTACGAATTAAATTTTATAATGTATAAATAAGTGATCTAGGCTAAAGAGCTTTGGAAATAAGTTTTTTAGCCTTTTTTTATAGCGGTTATATGAAATGGTAAAACGTTATATTAGTATGTATAATGACACACTAATAAATACGATTGTTAAATTTGAAGGATTTAATAAAAAGCTGATAAATATTTTTGGAAGAAAAAAGCCACCCCTTTGAAAGAGATAGCTTCATGGATCCTATCCTATGTATAAATATAATGTTCGAATACGTGATATGTTTTGTGGACTATAATACAATTAGTCTTTTGTTTTTTCATGATACAGTATTGTAATTAAGTAAACAAACTTAATAATTTATACCCAATTAATCCCAAAATAGTGATAGGAATCATCATTAAGAAAGAAGACACACGACAAGCATTAGAGCGTTCTAATACAAGAATCAAGATAATTCCGACTATTACTTCCGTATATCCAACAGGTAACATGTGACTGTAATCTTCAAAGTTTAATAGAATGTGAAGTCCGTCCGTTACAAAAACTCCACTTAAAAGTGCGCTTCCGAATTTATGAAGTGGGTTTGTAGTATCTTTCCATAGAAAACCTGCAATTCCAAAGATCGTTCCTCCTATACATGCACATACAATCCATACAGATATAAAATAAATAGAGTGAGCTACATTTTTAATAACTATTGCATAACCATAGTAGCCTAATACCATACCGAGTAGTGCAAGGGTACCAGAAAGCATAGCTGTACGCTTAGAATAACTAAGGCTAGCCACGAAAAAGGATGGAACTAACCAAACGCTTCCTAAGTTAGCTAATGAATGCCAATTTCCTGGAAGTATACCTTGACCTAATTTAGTTAGTATACCAACAATAATCCCTACTATAATCGGGATGAGGAAAATCCTTAAAAACATATTGAACTTTGTAATTTTTAATGTCCTGTCCATAAATTCAATCCTTACATTAATATTTTCTGCAACTATATAATAGCTTATTAAAGGGGAGTAATCAATAATAATTTATTGAAAAACAATAAGTTATTATTGGATAACGAATAAAAATTTTTTTATATAATATAGTGTTTAGAAGTTTTTTACAGGGGAAATCTAAAGGACGTATTACAATCAATGTAATTTGTGCTTATTCAATATGAGGTTAAGAAATGATAAATAAATCTAAAAGAAAGCAATCTTTTTAACAGCACATATAATTACATTTACTCATACAGTACTAGTATGGTACAATATGGTTATTAACGACGGAAAGGAATGATGGGTGGACGATGATTAACTAATCTTATTTTTAAATGTTGAAATTCAATACATTTCAATTTCTAAAAAATAGGATTAGTCTGCCCAATTTCCATACAACGGTATTGCTATTTATATTGCGCGATAGCTTATTTGGGTATAAATATTTTTACGACTAATCCTGCCAAATTTATTTGGGAGGATTTTTTTTATTCTCCCTTAATGAAAGGGATCGGTATTTATGAAAGAACTATTAAAATTAAATGATGTTTATGTTGAAATAAAAGAAAATATGTTGTTAGAGAAAATGAATGTGACAGTAAAACAAGGGGATGTTATCGGATTAATTGGTAAAAATGGTGCCGGTAAATCAACGTTACTTCAATTAATAAATGGGAAGATTGAGCCTTCAAAAGGTACTGTTGAATGGATGCAAATGAACATGACAACAGCATATGTTGAACAAGAAAAAGAATCTTTTGTTAGTAAGGATATAATTGCAAAAGAAGCAGAACTTCTTGCGAAATGGGGCGTGCCAACGAATGATTTTCTTACTTTAAGTGGTGGTGAAAAGCTAAAAGTTCGATTAGCAAAAGGATTTGCTGAAAATCCTAATGTCTTAATATTAGACGAACCGACAAATCATCTAGATGAGATGAGTACGGAATTTCTTATTAAACAAATAAAAAATATGAAAGGTACAGTTATCGTCGTATCGCATGATCGATATTTTTTAGATGTTGTCGCGACTAGAATATGGTCAATTGAGGATAAGAAATTAATTGATCATAGCGGGAATTATACGAGTTATATGAAAGCGCGTGAACATAAAAGAATGGCGCAGCAGCGTGAATATGAAAAACAACAAAAAAAGATAGAACAAGTAGAAACTCATATAAAAGAATTAAGCTCATGGTCACAAAAGGCACATGCGCAGTCCACAAAACAAGAAGGTGTGAAAGAGTTTTATCGTGTAAAGGCGAAGCGAATGGATGCGCAAGTAAAATCGAAACGAAAACGTCTTGAAAAAGAGCTTGAGAAAACGAAAGTTGAACGTGTGAAAGAAGATTATTCGGTTGAATTTTCTATTCAAGCGAGTAAAAAAGTAGGGAAACGTTTCTTAGAAGTAAAACAATTGCGGAAAGAATTTAATAATCGAATATTATTTGAAAACGTTAATTTTACAATTCAACACGGTGAGAAGATTGCGATTGTTGGACCAAACGGTAGCGGGAAAACAACTTTACTGAAGATGATTATGGGAAACGAAACTGCTGAAGGAGAAGTATGGATTTCACCTTCAGCAAACATCGGTTATTTAACACAAGAAGTATTTGATTTACCGCTGGAAAAAACACCAGAAGATTTATTTTTCAAAGAGACGTTTGAAGAAAGAGGAAAAGTCCAAAATTTAATGAAACATTTAGGGTTTGAATCTTCCCAATGGAAAGAGCCGATTCGATATATGAGTATGGGTGAACGAGTAAAATGTAAGCTAATGGCTTATATTTTAGATGAAAAAGATGTACTTATTTTAGATGAACCTACGAATCACCTTGATCTTCCTTCACGTGAACAGCTTGAAAATACATTAGCTGAGTATAACGGAACGCTCGTTATCGTTTCTCACGATCGATATTTTCTGGAGAAAACAACTAATACAAAGCTTGTGTTTGTAAACAATACAATACAAAAGCAGCTCGAAGAACCTACGAAAACAAGAGACGAAATCGAAGAGCTACGTTTAACACTAGAAACAGAGAGGCAAGAAGTATTAGGTAAATTAAGCTTTTTAACTTCTAAAGACAAAGAATATAAAGCACTGGATGAACGGTTTATGGAACTTACGAAGCAGATTAAGGAGCTTTAATGTAAGTAAGGGGGATTAACATGGGAAAAGAGAGTTTGCCTAAGTTATTTAGAATAGATTGTGGAGATATATATCTGCAAGAGTTTACGATTACAGATGCAGAGAGTATTTATAACATATCCAATCAACCGGAA
This sequence comes from Bacillus cereus group sp. MYBKT111-2, assembly GCF_051915205.1. Lineage (NCBI taxonomy): Bacteria > Bacillati > Bacillota > Bacilli > Caryophanales > Bacillaceae > Bacillus > Bacillus cereus group sp. MYBKT111-2. The sequence goes on along the minus strand of NZ_JBQAEG010000002.1, from coordinate 388,510 downwards.
ATAGAAAAGTTTTTGCCAGACTGGAAATCAACGAAAGAACAGAGAATTCATTGGATTATCAATGATGAAATACCAGCAAATAAAGCATTTCTGGATGCCGTGAAAAATACATCTAACATAGATGTCCGCTCCTTACATTTAGGGATATTTATGCAAGGTACAAATGAGCTTATTGGATGGTGCTGTACGAGTATTAAAGAAGAACTCCCTTCACCAAACAGAGAAATTATGTATGCAGTTTCAAGTGAATATCATAATAATGGTTATGCAACGAAAGCAACGAAAGGACTGATTAACTATTTGTTTGAAAAAACGAATGTAGATCTCCTTAACGCAATTGCTTTAATTAACAATGTAGCATCAAATAAAGTTATTGAAAAATGTAGATTTACTTATTTGGGTCAACAGACGATAGAAAATCAAATTTATAACCATTATGTATTGAGTAAATCCGAATGGATAAAAAATAGTGCTCTGTAAAAGGAATTGAAACGAAATTATAAAAAAGCTTAGAGTTTTAACTCTAAGCTTTTTTACATTCATTTTATAGCTGTTAACATATGAAAGCTACAATTGAGATGACTTATCGATGGAATTGCTTTTCGCCAAAACAGTGATATGTTGGTTAAACACATTCATTTCGGCTTCAGATATTTACAATTCAATATTAATTGCAATTAAACCGAAGAACGCTGTTTTTTGCAATGGCTATTATCAAGTGAAATAGTATTTTATTTGTACCTAAAATATGCTTCAACTAAATACAATAGTTAAAAATATAATATTTGAAAGTAAAAAGGCCGATAAAGCAATCGGTCTTTTATTATTATTATAAAGATTAGAAAATAGTATTGTATTTCAAACCACTATGCAAATATTATAAAATAGTTATACATCGATTATAGTATGAAACTAGTTTTATTATCAGTTTTTTTAGAAATCTTACAAGCGTGTAAGATAAATGAAAGACGAATCAATATGAACTGTAAGACAATTCATTTACACTCTGTTATGAGACGTGCAAATGAAGGGAGAATATACATGGAAATTTTACATGCAAAAAGTATTAGTAAAGTATATAAAGGGAAAGTACCTTATAAGGCATTAGTAGATATTGATTTATCAATTCAAGAAGGTGAATTTATAGGGATCATGGGGCCATCTGGTAGTGGGAAAACAACGTTATTAAATATGGTATCTACTATTGATTCTCCATCATCGGGAGAAATTTTAATAAATGGCACAAATCCTTTCCAATTATCATCAGAAGATTTAGCGTTATTCCGCAGAAAACAATTAGGATTTGTTTTTCAATCATTTAATCTTCTTAGCACACTTACTGTAAAAGAAAACATCGTATTGCCAATGACTTTAGATGGTGTTTCTGTGAAAGAAATGAACAAACGAGTGGAAGAAATTGCAGAGAAATTAAACATTACAGAAATATTAAGTAAAAGAACGTTTGAAATATCAGGAGGACAAGCTCAAAGAACAGCAATCGCTCGCGCAATCGTTCATAAGCCGCAATTATTACTCGCAGATGAACCTACAGGGAATTTAGACTCTAAATCTTCAAATGATGTAATGGAGATGCTTGATACTCTAAATAAACAAGAAAAAGCTACGATGATGTTAGTTACTCATGATCCGTATGCAGCGAGTTTTTGCAGCCGAGTAATCTTTATTAAAGATGGTCAACTATATAACGAAATTTATTGCGGTGAAAGCAGGCAAGCGTTTTATCAAAAGATTATGGATGTCCTTTCTTTGTTAGGAGGGAAAAGGCATGACTTTTCGTCAGTTCGCATTTAATAATATTTTTCGTAATAAGCGTACATATGCAGGTCATTTTTTAAGTAGTGCATTTTCAATTATGATTTTCTTTACGTATGCACTTTTATTATTTCATCCTGATCTACAAGGGGAGTTGAAATCGACAAGTACAACAATCAGTGCATTTGGTACATTAGGATTTAAAGTTTCACAAGGGTTGATATTTGTATTTTCATTTTTCTTTATTTTATATTCAGTTAGTTCGTTTTTAAAAACTCGTAAGAAAGAATTTGGCATATTAATGATGCAAGGTATGTCAATGAGACAATTTAAGAAATTATTATTAATTGAAAATATGTTGATTGGATTTGGTTCAATTTGTATAGGGATTTTCATTGGACTCATATTTTCTAAACTAGTCTTATTGATAAGCGCAAGTGTATTAATGATTAATAATGGTTTGCCTTTTTATACACCAGTGAAGGCTGTATTATTAACGATTATCACTTTTCTTTTCTTATTTTTCATTGTTTCACTATTTACATTTAAAATGGTAAAAATAACGGAACTTGTGGAACTTATTCGAGCAGAGGAAAAACCAAAACCTGAACCGAAATCTTCAATTTTATTATCACTACTTTCTTTAATTAGTATAGGATATGGATATTTCTTAGTATTTCGTTTCATTTCAAGTTCCAGTTTTACTACGCTCGGAATGGGTGTCCTACTAGTAATTATAGGAACGTACTTTTTATATACACAGTGTAGCGTGTATATATTACATCTTGCTAAAAGGAGAGAATCTTTCTTTTTAAAGAGAACAAATATATTAACGATTTCTGAATTAATTTACCGTATGAAAGATAATGCAACAATGTTTTTTATAGTTTCTATTGTTTCAGCAGTTGCATTTACAGCGATTGGTACAACAGCTGCAATTGGAAGTAAAGATTGAGTAAGGATGACAAATCCGTATACATTTTTATATGAGGATTTTGAAAACAATAAAGCATTAAATAAAAATCTTTCTATTATAAAAAAACATCTTGCTGATGCTAATATTCCATATCGAATGGCTTCAGCTTCATATATATACACAGAAAGTAATGTAATTGTAATGAAGTTAAGCGAATATAACGATCTTGCTAAAGCACTTGGATATCAACAAGAAACAATTGAAAATGAAGGTAAAATTTTATTAATTCCTGGAGTCGTATCACAAAAACACGAATTTAAAAATGGCGACTATAAAAAAAGTATAGAAGTCATTCAAGGTGAATGGACAAAGACATTTCAAGTGGAAAAAGCTGTAGAAAATTTAGTTTTACCACATGATACTAGAAAAATATATATCGCTGTTCAGGATCAAGTATATGATGAAATACCTATTACTAGTGATCCAAATAATATTCATATTCCATATCGTACTTACGGATTTGTTGTAGACGATTGGATAAAAACGAAGAGAATTTCAAACGAATTAATTAGTACATTCGCGAAAGAAGAAGGTAGTTTTCAATTTCGAGCTTTAACTCTAGATTTGTTAAGTGCGAAGCAAACGAATGGACTATTACTTATGGCAAGTGTTTTAGTCGGAATCGTCTTCTTTACATTCGCTGCTAGTTTTATCTATTTCCGATTATATACGGATTTGGATCGTGATCAACAGCAATATAAAATGATTTCGAAAATGGGATTAGGTAAACGCGAGCTAAAGAAAGTTGTAACGAGACAGTTATTATTAATGTTCTTCTTACCGATTATCATTGCAGTGATACATACCGTAGTCGCTTATATGGCATTACAACAATTACTCGATTTTTCTATTATGAATAGTTCTATCGTAATTTTAATTTCATTTATTTGTATACAAGTTTTATATTTCTTTATAACCCGTTGGCGTTACCTACAAAAGCTTTATAAGGTTATGGAACAATAGAGTTTATTAGCTTGTAAGACTATATGAAAGTATGTGAAAAATCAACTGTATAATGAAAGGAAACGCGATGAAAAGAACTCTAACTATTTTTATGTTAACGATACTACTATTAATAAGTTTTAGTGCATGTTCTAAAAAGGAGAATCTATTTCCTGCAAACGGTATATTAATCATTGGAGATGAAAATAAAATTTCACCAATTATTAATCGTTATCAGGAAATTACGAAAGAAAATGAAGTGTTTTCTGTAAAAAAAGGTAAAGTTGGAAACGGACAGGTATTAATTTTAAATGAGTCTACAGCACAAGCATTGATTAAAGCTAAAGTTTTTCGTGAACGAGACAATGGCTCTAATTATATACCTGTAAATACGTTACCGAAATTCCCAAAAGAGGGTTCGCTACTGTTTGCGCAAGACGACGAAAAGACTTTGAAAAGTATTAAACTAGAAGGGAAAGAGATTCCTGTCATATACAATAGTGACGCTTGGATAGGTAACAAGCGTATTTATCCAACACAATGGTATGTGATTGTAGCAAAAAATAGCGTATATAAGGAAATAAAAGCAAATGAAACAAAAATGCATCTTCTTCAATTTAAAAAATCTATAGGTGACGAAAAACCTAAAATGTCGACAGATAATACAATGATTAATGAAAATGTCAAAGTAAAAAAGCTAATTAAAGGTTTGGAAGGAGAAGTATCTTTTCAGTTTGTAACGATTGGAGAAAAATCTTAAAAAAGAGTTCGAGCTTGATAGAAACTTTATCAAGCTTGAACTCTTTTTAGTTTATAGACTATTTATATAAAAAAGATTACATTACTTCATTTAATCGAGTCTCGTTTGTTTCCTCAATCGCATTAGTATTTTGAGTCGAATTATTTTGAGCTTCTTTTTCTTTACGAACTTTTTGTAGCATTTCAAGGATGATCCATAAAGGAACACCTTTATCTTTTAGCATCTTCCATAAATCTAATTCATTAAATTTATGCTCTGGCTGTTTCATTTCTTTTTCGGATGAACGAATATCGAACTTGATGGGATCATTTACTTTCTTACTTTCAAGTTTAGTAGAAGAGATAGTATTATGCTCAAGATTAGATGGAGTTATTTTAGTAGGTTGAGACAATGTATGAATATTTGATCCGATTTGCATGATTTTTCCTCCTTTTGAAGCAATGAGATTAGTTTTCTTATGGTTTTTAAATCTTTTTAACATGAGGAAACTATATCTAATTATAAATTCAAATAAATAGATTTACAAGTTGTATTGTAAAAAGCAAATATTTATCAACATTTGTATATGTTTTCTATATATACAACGTATATAAAATACTTTACATTATGTTTAAGTTATTAAAGCATGCTGTAAATTTAAAAATGTAAACGTTTTATTAGGGGGAGGAAGTATGGGGAAGTTATTTTTAAAAATATGTTTTTTTGCATTGATGACTGTATGTTCATTCGCCACGAAAGTAATATACGCTGAAGAGAGTCAACAAAATAATTATCCGATCATTTTAGTAAACGGGTTTGCCGGATGGGGTAGAGAGGAAATGCTAGGGGTTAAATATTGGGGTGGTGTTCATGATATACAGGAAGATTTGAAACGCAATGGTTATACAGTTCATACCGCAGCCGTTGGACCAGTTTCTAGTAACTGGGATCGTGCATGTGAATTATATGCCCAAATTAACGGTGGAACAGTAGACTACGGTGCCGCACATGCTGAGAAACATGGACATAATCGTTTTGGAAGAACTTATAGTGGTTTCATGCCGAGTTGGAGTGAAATAAATAAAGTACATTTAGTCGGACATAGCATGGGTGGACAAACAATTAGAACATTGGTACAGCTATTAAAAGAAGGCAGTTTTGAAGAAAAAAATTATGTGAAAAATCACCCAAACAACAAAATATCACCACTATTTGAGGGTGAGAAATCATATGTTCATAGTGTTACAACATTAGCAACCCCTCACAACGGTACAACACTTGCGGATGGTAGTCTTCTACTACCGTTCGTTAAAGATTTACTCATTACAGCTGCAAGTTTAGGAGGAAACAGTAATTTATCATTATATGATTTCAAATTGGATCAATGGGGGTTAAAGAAGAATGCTGGAGAGTCATCTTTACAATATACTGATCGTATTTTAAATAGTTCAATTTGGAAAAATACAAAAGATATAAGTCAATGGGATTTAAGTACTGATGGTGCAAAGGAGTTAAATACTTGGGTAAAGACGCAACCGAATGTGTATTACTTATCCTATAGTGGACATGCATCACAAGCGGCACCTATAACAGGTTTACATTTGCCTCATATAACGATGAATAAAGTGTTAATGGGGAATGCATTTTTCTTAGGCTCTTATGCGAGATATGAAGAAAACCGCCCATTAATTAATACTTCTTGGTGGCAAAATGATGGTGTAGTAAATACAAATTCTATGATTGCACCATCATCTAATGCAACTGTAAATAATAATGAGTCATTACAGATTGGAAAATGGAATCATATCGAAATGAAAGCAAATTGGGACCATCTCGACATGGTGGGATTAAGTATTTCAGACACGTTAGGTTTTTCTAACATTCAAGAGTTTTATAGAACAATTGCTGAAAAGCTATCACGTTTACCGAAATAGGTAATAATAAAGCGCTCTCGATGGAATTCGGGGGCGCTTTATATTATATTGAAAGAGGGATTTGGTAGAAAAATATGGGGGGATATTATGAAAATTAAAGTTGTATTATCAGGATACGGAACAGTAGGAAGAGAGTTTATAAAATTATTAAATGAAAAATATTCATATATATATGAAACATATGGGATTCAATTAGTTGTAAGTGGCGTATTAGGGAGAAATATTGCAATACATAATGAAGACGGATTATCTCTTCATCATTTATTGATGTATGGTGGCGGTACTGCTGCAATTGAAAAATATTTAGAGTATCATCCGAAAGAACGTGCAACAACTAGCATAAGTGGTACTGTATTGGTAGAATCAACGGTTACAAATCTTAAAGATGGAAATCCAGGGAAACAATATATGAAACAAGCGATTGAGAAGCAGATGGATATAGTAGCAATTTCAAAAGGTGCGCTAGTTACAAACTGGAGAGAAATAAATGAAGCTGCAAAAATCGCAAATGTACGAATTCGATATAGTGGTGCAACTGCGGCCGCATTACCGACACTTGATATTGGTCAATTTAGTTTAGCTGGTTGCCATGTTGAAAAAATAGAAGGAATACTAAACGGGACAACAAATTATATTCTTACGAAAATGAATGAGGAAAATATTACGTTTGAAGAAGCACTGAAAGAAGCGCAACGTAAAGGAATTGCTGAAACGAACCCAATACTAGATGTAAGTGGTTCTGATAGTGCGTGTAAATTGTTACTTTTGACAAACAGTTTAATGGGAACAGAGCATATGCTTACAGATATACATATAAAAGGAATTGAACATGTTACAAAACAACAAATTCGAAATGCTAAGGAACAAAATAAATTTATTAAATTAATTGCATCAGCATATAAAGATGAGGATGGCAATGTGAATTTAAATGTTGAACCGTGCGAAATAGATAAAGATCATCCGCTAGCAAATGTAAATGGGACAGAAAAAGGGATTACGTTCTTTACAGATACGATGGGCCAAGTTACTACAATTGGTGGTGCATCAAATCCACGCGGAGCCGCAGCAGCAGCTTTAAAAGATATAATTAATTTATATCGTAAAGATTTGTCACGTATTAACGGGGAGTAAAGTTACTAATTGATTAAAGTTGTATTTTATAAAACCGTACCGCCCTTTATAAAAAATACATATGTAGTGGACCTTTTGAGAATGAAATAAATATGCAAAAATAATTGCAGGGGGTAAGAATTTGTTTAAAGATTTTAAAGTTGTGAAAGATCGTCCCGTTTATATTCAATTAAAAGATTATTTAAAGAAGATGATTATGAAAGGGCATTTGCTCGGGGATCAAAAAATTCCTTCAACAAGGGAACTAAGTGAATTACTTAGTGTAAGCAGAAACACTGTACTCGCTGCTTATGCAGATTTAGAGCAAGAAGGGCTCATTTATGCAGTTAAAGGAAAAGGAAATTTTGTTGCGAAGGTTGATATATCGAACACTTCGTCTGTTGAAATAGATTGGAAAAATAAACTTAATACAGTTACTTTATTAGCGGATGAATTAGATTTAATGAAACATGGTGTTCGTTGGGAAAAAGGAATGATTGTTTTTAACAGTATTGCTCCGGACGAAAAGCTATTTGATGTGGAAAATTTCAAAAGAGCTTTTCTTACTCGTATGTCCATTGAAGGTGATGTCGTATTAAATTACGGATACGCAAAAGGCTATAGACCGTTAATGAAATATCTACTTCATTATATGGAAATGAAAGGTGTAGATATTTCGAACAAAGATATTTTAATTACAAATGGATTTACAGAAGGATTAGACATTGTAATATCCTCGTTGTCAAAGAAATCAGGTCGAGTTATTTGTGAGAATCCAACTCACCATGCTGCGCTGAAGCTATTCCGCTTACATGGCCTTGAAGTTCATGGTATTGATATGAATGAAGATGGTATTGATACGAATCAAGTTGAAAAAAGCTTGCGTGAAAAAGAGTTTGATTTTGCGTATTTAATTCCTTCCTATCATAATCCAACCGGCATTGTGACGAGTTCAGAGAAAAGAACGGAACTGATGAGATTATTTTCAAAATATAAGATTCCTATTATAGAAGATGGATTTAATGAAGAGTTACGTTATTCAGGTTCACATTTAGCACCATTATTAACTTTTGCTGGTGCTGGTAATAATGTGATTTATATTAGTAGCTTTTCAAAGGTACTTTTCCCTGGCTTACGTGTAGGCTGGATCATTGCAGATAAAGAACTAATTCATTATTTAGAAAGTGTGAAAAGAGCAAGAACTATTCACACATCTACTTTAGATCAAGCTGTTCTTTTTCAATATTTACATGAAGGATATTTTGAAAAATATTTAAAAAAGGCAAGATCTGTTTATAAGAAAAAATATGAGTTAGCTGTTGGGGCGTGTAACGAGTACATTCCGTTTCAAAGAATGACCGGTGATGGTGGACTTCATTTATTTATAGAGTTAGAAGAAAAAATTCATGCCCGCACACTTTTGCAAAAGTGTTATGAGCAAGGGGTTACTTTTTCTCCTGGAGATGTGTTTTATTCTGATGGAGGAGGAGCGAACACGTTTCGATTAGGATTTTCACGTTTGAAAGAAGAAGAAATAGTTCGGGGAATTAAAATAATCGGTGATACAATAAAGTGAAACTTTAATCAGTGGGGGGGTTCATCCCCCACTGATTATTAGCCCTCACCAATCGGGCTTTTACGGGCAGTTGATCCCCCACCTAACTGCATTGCTTCCGCTGAATTTTGAGGTGGGGGTCTTACTGCCCGTTAATGCGGGATAAAAAACGAAATTTGGAGTTGAGGAAATGAGAATCGGCGTTATTATGGGAGGAGTATCCTCTGAAAAACAAGTATCCATTATGACTGGAAATGAAATGATTGCAAATTTAGATAAAAATAAATATGAAATTGTCCCAATTACATTAAATGAAAAAATGGATTTAATCGAAAAAGCGAAAGACATTGATTTTGCATTGCTCGCATTACACGGAAAATACGGAGAAGATGGAACTGTTCAAGGAACGCTTGAAAGTTTAGGTATTCCTTATAGCGGAAGTAATATGTTATCTAGTGGTATATGTATGGACAAAAACATGTCAAAAAAGATTTTACGTTATGAAGGAATAGAAACACCTGATTGGATTGAACTTACAAAAATGGAGGATCTAAATGTTGATGAATTAGATAAGTTAGGATTTCCATTAGTGGTAAAACCAAACTCTGGTGGTTCAAGTGTTGGGGTAAAGATTGTCTATGATAAAGACGAATTAATTTCAATCCTGGAAACTGTGTTCGAATGGGATTCTGAAGTAGTAATAGAAAAGTATATTAAAGGTGATGAGATTACATGTTCCATTTTTGATGGAAAACAGTTACCTATCATTTCAATTCGACATGCAGCTGAGTTCTTTGATTACAATGCGAAATATGATGATGCAGGTACTATTGAAGAAGTTATCGAACTTCCAGCTGAACTTAAGGAGCGTGTAAACAAAGCGTCACTGGCTTGCTATAAAGCATTAAAATGCAGCGTTTATGCAAGGGTGGATATGATGGTGAAGGATGGTATTCCATATGTAATGGAGATTAATACATTACCAGGGATGACGCAAGCGAGTTTACTGCCAAAAAGTGCAGCTGCAGCGGGAATTGAATATAGTAAACTATTAGATATGATTATTGAAACTTCATTAAGAGTAAGAAAAGACGAAGGATTTTAAGTAGTGGTATCATGAATAACTTTTGACAGTTACATGAAGTATGTTATGATGAATACAATACGAAAATTAAATATTTTATCCACTAGGGGGGCCTATTATAGGCTGAGATCAAATTGGAATTTGAGACTCTTAGTACCTGATCTGGTTAATGCCAGCGTAGGGAAGTGGGAAAGACATTGCTGTTTCATGTATAAATACTGTCAATTTCACTTTCTTTACGTCTGTAAAGAAAGTTTTTTGTTTTACAGATTTAATAATGGTGGGTAAATACTTAAATTTCATACATAATTGGAGGGATTTACATGACTTTTTCACAATCATTACGTAAAGAAGTAGACTCAATTTGGGAAGCTAGTTTTCATCATCCTTTTGTAAAAAAACTTGGTGAAGGAACGTTAGATTTAGCTAGTTTTCGCTATTATGTGCTTCAAGATTCGTATTATTTAAGTCACTTTGCTAGAGTACAAACTTTAGGAGCTGCAAAAGCACTAGAATTAGAAACGACAGCTCGTATGGCACACCATGCTCAAAATACATATGAAGCGGAATTATCTTTACATGAGAATTTTGCGAAGAAATTAGGGATAACACAAGAAGAAAAAGATAATTTTATCCCTGCTCCAACTGCATATGCATATACTTCACATATGTACCGTGCTGCGTATGAAGGACATTTAGGCGATATTATTGCAGCAATTTTACCTTGCTATTGGCTGTATTATGAAATAGGTGAGCGTTTAAAAGAGTGTAAGCCAGAAGAGCCAATTTATAACGAATGGATTTCTGCTTATGGATCAGATTGGTTCCGAACACTAGTTGAAGAGCAAATTACACGATTAGATGCAATAGCTGAAAAAGTAACAGAGGCAGACCGAAATCGAATGAAACAACATTTTATTATTAGCAGTCAATATGAATATTCATTTTGGGAAATGGCTTATACATTAGAAAAGTGGCCGATAAGTACAGAAGAGAAAAACGTAATGGGATAAAGAGAAGAGGTATTGCTATACGTATGTATGGACAATACCTCTTTTTAGGTTTTTATAAAATCATTGTAAAAATCACAAATAAAACACTCCTTTATATTGTAATTACTTTTAATTTTTATAAAGGTTTTGGCGTTGTTGATGAAAAAGATTCACTTCAAAAAGAATTGAGAGAAGTATGGCAGAAACAAAGTTATGCTTGGAGGCGGAAGTGCACTCAAACTCATGCAAGCTCAGTTTCAATATCGTGATGAGGATTACAATACATTATTTAATGAATTTAAAGCAATTATGGAAAAGAATCATGAATTAAAGAATGACCTTTATGCATGTCAATGTACGTGTTGCAGAAGAACAACCGCGAAAAAACGTGCACACCGGCTTGAAGTTACAAAGTCGATCACAAGCGCTCGTTATAGCGCTCAAGGCAGTTTTGTGTTGAATGGTATGAATAAACTGACAAAAGGAGTACGAAAAGAGCTACATACCAGATTGGCGAAATTATCGAACAGAAATGTAGACGTTGTCATTATAATCGCTCATCCAACGAGAGTTTTAGTATTAATGAATGTAAAGTATGCCCGACTGGTGATGAATTACGTCGGTTGGGCACATATTTGGATACACAGCCTAAAAAGAATAGTGGACCGAGAGTAGAAAAATCAAGTAGTTTAACACCTGAGGTTGTCAGGAATTTAAATATACAAGGAATACCAGATAAGGATATTGGTATTATGTATGATCCTAGCCCCTCATATGTCGGAAAAAAGAAAAAACATTGGAAACGAGTGGGGATTTGGAAAGGTCCAACTGATATGAGAGAAATAAAAAGGGTAGAGCGAATGGTAGAAATAGTTGATGTGAAAGGGATGGCGGATACTTAAAAGTTTAATAAAATAGTTAAATTAATAAAAAGCAGTTAGCTTTCGCTAGACTGCTTTGCTCCCTAATGTAGTCTTGTTATGTAATTTAGATGAAGATACTACCTACTAGGAATAAAGCTCCTAGCAGAATTAGAGAATCCACTAAGATTAAGAACTGATTTTTCTGTGGCTTTCGAAGTTCCTTTACCAAGCTAAAAACTGCACTCATTCCGAAACAAACATATATAAAAATCATTATTGTTCCTGATATAATTTACACTCCTAATATATTGATAACTTAATTATATTACGAAATACATGTACATGTAAGTTTGTAACAAAATCTTTATTTTAAAGAAAGCGAGAGGAAGAAATGAATACAGTAACAGTTAATATTCAAGCAACAATTATTAAAGGAGCGTTAACAGGGGCTTCTGAAAGAGTTTTAGGTTTTGATAGTGAAATGGATATGGTAAGCATTGAGGTTGATGAAGATACTTTTATTGAAACTAAATCAGGAAATATTAAGCAAAATTAGTACAAAATCGTTATTTGAGAGAAAGGGATTATCTGAGATGAGTTTCAGCTAATCCCGAACCAATCATAGAAAGGAGAATGTATATGCAAGCGAAGACAATTCCTAGAATTATTAAACTAATAAAAGCAAATGTTTTGGCTGTACCTTTCGGAGCCAAAATAGCCAAAACAATTGAGATAGGTATCAAAATTAAAGGAGGACCGGCAAAATACAGATTGAAAAATAAGAATGCAGTTAAAAATATTGAAATGAAACCAAAGTATTCTCTCATTACGTTATCCCTTCTCGAAAAGTAAATAATACAGATTATACCATAGAGAAAATGAATCAAATTGATTTTTCAATAAAAACGCTATTTGAAAGTAAATAACCGTAAAAACGTCAGGCAACCAATTAAGTTGCCTGCTACGTTCTTGGATGGTAAATGATAGATTTCTCAACAAAAGAGAGAAATAAAAAAATGTTTTTAAATGAAATTCATAAAAGTTTGATAGGCGCTGCTGAGGGAAAATATCGTAGCTACCGCATGGGCGGTCCATTTAGGTATATTTAATTTTAATATGGTGTTGTATAAGATTCCATATACGATACAAATGATTAAAACAAATGCAATTAATTGAAGTGCTAATAGAAATAGTGGTTGTTCTAAAGCACTAAAGTTAAGTTGTTCCATTAATTGATCACACCCTTCATTTAATATATTAATATAATTAAATTGAAAGTAAAGAGTATATTTCTATAAAGTTCCAAATGTGTAGAGATTCTGAGAGCGGTGAGTCAATTTTAACAAAAACTCTATTTTAATAAGAGTTGGTTCTCACTCAAAAGCAAGGATTGCATAGGGAGTTCCAAAATGTTCTTTTTAGATGTATTAATGGTTAGGGAAACATAAATCTGGGAATAACACTTGATATTCTGGGATTAATCGAAGGTCAATAGTTGTACTTGCAAAGAATTTATATTTTGTTTCTAATTCAGCTAGTGTAACTAGGTGATGCGTACCTAATCCCTTCTGTATGCTATTTTTAGAAAGGGTTGGACCAATTTGTAATTTTCGATTTTTCATAGCTGTGTTCCATGGACTGTAAAAGAATTTTAAAACGAAAGCAGGGTACATGTAAACGATAAATGAATGATTTGACCAATGCCTTCCGGCTATATAGTTACCATGCGAATAATTGTGGATTAGTCTACCTCCGTGGTAAGGGGAAGGTGGAGTAGGATGGAGTATTCTCCCGTGATAACGCTGTTTGACAAGGGGAATTCCGTATCTCGGATTGGAATAACCATGAGTAGGGTCATCTACCATCAGAATAGTCCTAATAGCATACATGTTTTTCCTTAAAGTAACAAGAGATGAGAAAAAGGTTTCCTTATCAAAACAGCAAAGAAATTCAGTGGTATTTAAAACCATTTTCCACCCCTTAATTTCTTTTTCTATTTCCATTATCTCTTTATCAACTAATATAGCATCAAACTCTAATACTTTTGAATCTCGGATTTCCCAATGAGGCGCAAATAATTTACATATTTCTACTGAACGATCAGTAGATTCTCGATTAATAAGAATACCGTGATCAAATAGTTTTGTGTGGTGCATTAGCCACCATGGGAGTAGATACTCTTCATTGTAAAAATGGGAAATTAAAGTTGTCTTAATAAAAACCCCTCCTTATAAACATGGATAAAATAATCCTTGCTCTAGTATAATGCTTATCCTAGTAAATACATATGTCTTGAGTATATTTGAGCAAAATGTTTATTTACAAATAAAAAGAGCGCTTTGGGAGGAAGGTGCTTTATAACCAAGTCTTTTTTTGAAAAAAGGTTCACATCATATTGTATGTGTGTTTCTTAGATAGGTGTAGTTTTATACAAAAATTTCATTTTGTAGACTCATAGTCAAAACAAATAATGCTCCTAATCCGAAAATACCAGATTACATCATCAAATGGTAATTGAGTGATATAATTACAATTAAGTTAAAGTAGAAATAACTAGATATTTTGATGAGGGGGATACATCGTGAGTTTGGAAAGAAAATTAAATGAACTAGGATCTGTTATTCAAAAGGGAGAAGAAGCTTTCGACTTATCTAATGAAAGATTTGCACAAGAATTTTCAGTATTACCAAACGAACATGCAGTGGCCATGCTTTTATTTAGAAAAGTAATAGAAAAATTGGATGCAATATTTATATTAGTAGACAATGGGTCTGTAAAGTCAGCTGAATCTATCGTTCGATATTTGTTTGAAAATGTATTATATTTAAAATTTATTTTAAATGAAAAGCATTTTAGAAGAAGAGCTCTTTCATATCATTATTCTTATTTAAAGGATAAACTATCGTTTGCAATTCTTATTTCCTCAAATAGCCAAAAAGGGAAAGGCATCAGAAGTTATTTAAATAAAGATCTTCCGATGGGAAGAATTGAACAGCAAAAAAAACAATTACGACAGACTATGAATAAAACGTGTTTTCGGAATATAAAAAACGAATGGGACCGTTTAGATAGAAAAAAGGAGTATCCTAAATAGCATAGTTTATTTAAGGGTCCTAAAACTATAAAGGATCTTTCTGTAGAGTGTGGGATGGAACCGATATACCACATTTTATATAGGTCATATTCAAGTCAAGTGCACTCAATGAATGCATTTCGACAAATCGATGAAATTGGTGATGGATTAGTAGGGCTAAGAGATTTGAGAAGTAATGAAGACTACTATTCAATTTTATTAACAACAAGAAGTTTTGGGATAGGAGCATTAAAAGCATATGTAGATTTCTTTTCGCTGGAACCCCACGAAGATTTTTCAAATTGGTATAAAGAGAATATAGAAATGATGGTTAGATGAACGGAGGGGAACCGTATCGTATGAATCAATTGTCATTTTTGAGGACATCGATGAAAAGGAGATGCGAAGACTTGTGGTGAAGGAGCTGAAAAACTACAAAGCATTGTGCGTCCGGATGAAGAATCAAGAAGAACAGGCTCAAGCGGGGTGTATTTATTCTTTTTCCTAAAATGAAAGGTGACGATAAGAATCATGAGATACGTTTTAAACAAATTGAACGGACGTTAAAACATGCTCTTGATGAAGATGAACGTAGGATAATTGAGATGAAGTACTTGGGGAATCGAAAGGTGAAAGATTCGTATGTGTACAACGAATTAATGATAAAGCGCGATCCGTTTTATCAGAAGAAAAAAAGCGCTATTTAGTTGATAGCTACAGCTTTGGGGATTATATAAATTTTATTTTGTGGTGTTGAAAAGGGAATTCTAGCATTTTGTGCTATTGATATTGAAGAGATATGATGTAGTTGTTCTACTTTACGTGTAATATTGTCACCGTGTCCTGCCAAGTGGTAGGGCTTTTTTAATTCTATTAAAAATAGTAACAGCTCGTCCAAACTTTTTAATCTATCTTACATAGTATGTAGTAATAAATTTGAAAGGGGAAGTTAGTATGTCTTATTACTACTGTGATTATTGTAAGGATTACAAAAAGAAATATCATGATTGTTGTAAACAAAGTGAGAAATCTAATGATTGTAAAGAAGGTTATCACCATAAAGCCCAAACGGTGAACATAAATGTTGAATGTTGTGGCCAAGCGAAGGCAGACCCTTCTGTTAGACAATCGGCTTTTAAAGCTGTCGGGGATCCGAGTTTAATTACCCCTCAGGTTCCGGCGTTCACAGAAATTAAAATGATTTTTCCTCTCGAAAAATTTGATTTAGCTAATGAGTATAATACAGATACATTTAACTTTGTACCGCAGACTGATGGTGTATATTCATTCACCACTACTATAATATTTAATCCTGCAATACCTAATGTGAATTTTACTGTAGTAGTTTTCTTTTCAGTTAATGATACAGAGGAAGGATTCGAATCTGAATTTACTGGAGTAAATGCGATTAGAGAAGTTGCTGTAGAATCAAATAATATATTTCAATTAAAAGCAGGAGATAAAGTTGAAGTTAGGGCTATAGCTACAGTAGAGGGGAATTTCCCACAAAATAATCGAGTGCAATTTGGTGCAGCTAGATTTCCATCTCCTGCTGAATAAAGGTAATAGTTTAAAGCATGCGTTAGTTTGTAATAAGCTATTAAAATGTAATTTGTGTTTTATGAGCGACAAAAAAGGGGACATTTCCGGGGATTTTTCAAAGCAGAATCCATATTACGCTATACCTATACAGTTCTTTGAAAGAAGAATAGTGTGGGGATAGCGTAGCCCCTTTATCAAAACGTTACTCGGTCGGAATGGACGGAGAATGAAAAGACCAATTAATTTTATATATTCAGCCACGGTGCGTTTGTATCGTGGCTTTTGTGTTTCTTATTGAGCTTGGTATATTTATAGGTGGTTCAATAATAATTATAAATACTCTCCTTTCATAATTATTTAATATCATATAATGATTCCATAATGTATTATGATTATGTGTATCAAAAACGAATGAGGGTGGGAGATAATATGGACTTGCAATCTAGTTTAGAGGTTGTTAGTAAAAGTCTAGAGATTGTTAGTAAAACTGATGTTAGAGTAGTGGTCGGTATTATTTCATTTAGCGGCGTTATATTAACTGCTTTTATAACGGTTTGGAATGTGAATAAGACTAATAAAATTGCAAAAGATTTAGGCGAGAAAAACCTTAATGCTTTAGAGCAAAGAAGGTATATAGATGCTGAGAGGGTAAAGTGGATAAATGAGTTTAGAGAGAAATCTAGTGAGTTTCTTAAAGTGGCTAATTTACAAGCGACTGACTTGCTTAAGTTTAAAGATGCTATTGAGAATAAAGTAGATATTAGTGGGATAAATCAAGATGCGCAGATAGAGCGTTCTTCTGAGATTGATGGTGTATGTAACCAGATAAATTTATTATTAAATCCAAATGATATTTTTAGTTACTATTTAGTCGTGTTACAAAATGAGGTAGCTGATGATTTAAGAAATAATAATATTCTTAAATTTAATTTTGAGCAAGTGAAAGTGAAAGTCGAAGATATAGGCTATTTATACCATGTTATAATCAGATCGGAATGGAAAAGAATAAAAGAAGAGAATAAAAACGGCGCCGAGCTTAGTGAAGAAAAAATGCATGAAATTTACAATGAAATTGCTAAAAAGCTAGATGAAAAAGCATATAGAAAATTTATTAAAGAAGATAAAGTAGAAGCACCTAACTAGGTGCTTTTTTATTTTGTACAAGCGATTAGCATAAGGAGCGTGAGATTCTTTTGTTGATAATTTAACTTAATATATAAATTTTATCTTTAATTAATTTACTACTTTCTTCTATAATTAGAATGAGGAGGGTGTTATGAAGAATATAAATAAATATTTACCTTATTTTGTACTTATTTCAGTTGTTATACTAGATTTAATTATTTTTTATGCAGTTATGGACGCATTAAAAGTTTTACAAAAAGAACTTATTGTAGGGATAATTACTTTTTTAGGTTCGATATTAGGAGGGATAATTACGTTAGCTGGTGTGAAGGCGACACTTAAGCATCGAGATAGAGAAGTGTTCTTACTTAGTGCTACAGAAAAATTACTAGCTGTGGAGCGACTAATCGAGTGCCTAAAAGGATCTTTTAATGATATTTTTTACTATCAGAATGAACCATTAGATTTAGAACTTAAATGTATACATATAAAAAGAGAGGCTGCGTCGTTTGATAAGGAATTAAAGGCTAACAAAGAAATGATCTACAAAAATTTAGAGTATGATAAAGTGCACCTTATTACTTTTTATCAAAAAACATTAAGTCCACTTATTAGAAAAACTGAAATAAACGAAGAAGAAAAAGATGCGTGTATTGAAAAAATCCAATCAATATTTGGGTTATTATTAGAAAGTAAAAATGAGCTTGAAAGTAAATATTATAAATATAAAAAAGAGCACAGCAATTGATAATTGTTGTGCTCTTCCCTTTGCACAAAACAAACTCGAACGCGAGGTGTCATAGCCATTAGTTCAAACTAATTGTTTAGTATTACTTTTTTGTAATATAATTAAAAAAACATTACTAAAGAATTAGGAGTGGTACTATGAGATTTGATTATTTAGAAATAGGTAAAAAATATTGCATTGAAATAACTGATGTAGATGGTAATGAGGAAGAAATCTACGGAATTTATGAAGGGGTTGTAGAACATAATCCGAAATCTATAGGGTATAGTTTTAAAATCGATGGTCATTCTTGTGTTTTTAATGAGGAAGAGATTGATGATATTGATTTTGCTGAATGAATTTAATGTTAATTATGTTAATGAAGCACCTGAATGGGTGCTTTTTAAATTGCACAAGCAATTGGCATTGATTTGAAATGAGATTAGGGATTATTAATTGTAAAGAAATGAAAAATTAATATTAATATAATGAGATTATAAGATTTTTAATCATTTCTGTTGTAATCTATATAAATAGGGGGTGTTTGAAATTATGACAGTAGGTGCATTTTTTGCTGGATTAATTGTATTGATTACAATTTCTGCTTGGACAAAGCCAATAATTAATTTTGCATTTGATGTAGTATATGCATTGAAACAGTAGGAAGAATTTAACTAAGGGTATAAGGAGTTTTTTGTATGGATTACAAATTTTTATTCTACATTGCAACTGCAAGTGCAACTATTATTGCAGCGTCAATGAGTGTGCGATCGAATAAAAAATAATGAGGTTGCAAGAGAACAACGATTTATTAATACTATTAGTGCACAAAGGATTGAATGGATTAATACTATTAGGAATGAATTTGTACAATTTAATACATTGGTAAATGCGATAATGTATTATCCTGATGTATCTACGACAAAAAGGGAGTCTGAGAGTGATTTATTAAAGGATCTTAAAAATATAGAAGAGGTCAAAAATAGAATTGTACTTTTGTTAAACCCTCGAGAAATATTTTCTGATACACTTGTTACTTACTTAGATGAAATGATTGATATCATCTTATTAGACTCTCCAATACTGGAGAAATATAGTATATGTAAAAATGAAGTGATATATATTCAGCAAGTGATATTAAAATCAGAATGGAAAAGAATAAAAAATGAAACGGAAATAGGTAAGCAATTAAATGAAGAGGAGACCAAAAGAATCTTCATAGATGTAGCTAAAGAAATTGACAAAGTAAAGTATAAAAAAATATTTGCTAAGCATCTGTAATAGATGCTTTTTCTTTAACACAAAATAAAGTCAAACATGAGATAACAAGTGAAATGTAGATTGCGAGACAACGTAGTTCAGAACATGATAGAGCATGTGGCTTAGTTACACCAAATATAAGATATGGATAACTAGTGGTAGAATAATAAATGCTCATAGTTTAATATTTAAATTACAAGTAATGATTATGGGGTGTGAAAAATGGATTGGTCTTGGGCAGAAACGGGTATTAAATGGATAGGGAGCTTAGGGGTATTTACCCTAGGGACGGTAACGGTGACAGGAATCGTAGGTTATCTTTTTAAAACTGTATTTTC
This sequence comes from Bacillus cereus group sp. MYBKT111-2, assembly GCF_051915205.1. NCBI lineage: Bacteria > Bacillati > Bacillota > Bacilli > Caryophanales > Bacillaceae > Bacillus > Bacillus cereus group sp. MYBKT111-2. The sequence goes on along the minus strand of NZ_JBQAEG010000002.1, from coordinate 368,477 downwards.
ACATGTATTAAGTAAACAGTTAGACGAACATAAAACATTATTGAATGAACAAACAGAGCAGTATAAAGCAGAATTACAAAGAATGAATAATAAACATAATATTACATTTAGTAAACTGCATGTAGATAGAGCTGAAACAATACGACATTTATATACCAAATTAGTCAAGTTACAAGATAGTTCTATGGAGTTACTAGGATATGATGGAATACTTGATCGTTCAATTGGTAAGTCGATGAATCCTTTGGAAATGCAAAATGTTGTGGCTAAAACGTATCAAGATGCTAGTGAATTAAAAGAGTATTTTTATGATAATCAGATTTACTTCTCAGAAGATATTTGTGAACTGCTTGAGAAAATATTAGGGAAAATGTATCCTATATTACTTATTCTTTCAGGTTATGAACATAAATGGGTTCAAGAAACAGACGGTTGGGAAGAAAAGGTAAAGGTGATACCCGAGATTATTTTAAGTGAAATTCCAAAATTACAACGTAATCTGGAAAAAGAGTTTAGAAAGTTACTAGGGGTAATTGAAGAATAAATGATGTGAAAATAAGTGGCAGAGTCGTGACCGCTTTTTGGCAGTAAATGTGCCGGTTGTTTTGGAATCAACGTGATATATTTTTATTGTGAGAAGTGGCGGAAAACACAACTCACTATGTTGTTTCTACATTTCTAAACGGTTTGTAATGACGGCACATAAAATCCAAAACTAGCAGATGGTACTGATTGAATGTTACCGTTATTAAGGAGAGCATTTGCTCTTCTTCCAGTTACTTAATAATGTTGGCGTAGATAAATGTAAACAACATAAGGTGGTTGGAAGAAGAATAAAACTTCATTTACCGTAATTATATTAATAGCATAAGAAATTTACGAAAGTGTAACTAGTGCATGATTGTTCTTTTTATTTTGGTTTACTATCTTCTCAGTTATTAAATAAAGCTCATTGTGTAATCGTATAAAACAAAGTTAAGTGACTAAAAGGAGAAGTAACTATGATATACAGTATGCAGGTTTTGTTTTAAAATAATAGCAAATATATTATTGTATTTTAGGAGACAGGAGTGATTGTATTGGAAAAGTTCCAGGATAAAACATATTGTAAATCATGTGATAGAAATACTAATCATTACATAGTTTACTGCCATCCGAATGTGGGTGAAGAAGTTGATGAATATGGTAATGCGTTTTTTGATTGGAGTGAAAAAAGTTACATTGTTCAATGTGCAGGATGCGATGAAATTGGATTTATACAAGTGTACACTGATTCGGAAATGTTCAGTTATGATTCAGATGGTGAAATGTATCCTGATGAGGATGTTAAAGTATTTCCTCCAGAGATTGAAAAAAATCGCTCGAACCACTTACAAGTTGAGAAGAAGGAATTTTACAAGGTACCAGATGGTTTACTTGATTTATATAGTCAAATAATCAATGCGTATAATAGTCAATCGTATATTCTAGCGGGAATAGGATTACGTACTATGATAGAAGGGATATGTCTGGATCTTGGCATAAAAGAGGTTAATGTACGAGATGAAGATGGTAACCCTAAATTAAAAGAAAATGGAAAACCGATTACTAGTAAAACGTTGCATTGGAAAATTGAAGAATTAGTTGCTAGGAAAATAATTCTTCTGAAACAAGCTGAAGTGATACATAGTTTAAAGGATTTAGGGAATGAAGTTGTACATGAGGCTACATCTCCGTCACGCGCAGTTTTGAAAAAAGGTATTGCAATCATTGAATTTATGCTAGAGCATACTTACGATTTAGAAAAATATTTAATAAAGAAATAGCCATCGGCACCTATTTGGGTGCTTTTTATTTTTGTACAAGCTTTTAGCATAAGGAGAGAAGGAAGTTAAATTTGAGTTATTAGTTCATATGTTATCTTTATTGAAATGAATGTTCTTTTCTTATGTTGGTGATTATTTTAAAATATAAATATAAAGAGTATTAATTTTATATGTAGAACTGGGGGATGGTACAAAGTGCCAGCAATAAGAGAATTGGGTCTAGATACATTAAAGACAAAATTAATTAATGCTAACGATGAAGAATTTATTAATTTTGTCGTGCAAAGTTATGAACATACTCATGAAATCACTAATAGCGTAAATGTTGTGAGAAATTTAGAAAATTTAATGTTGTTAGAGAAAGAAGAATTAGAGTATGTGAAAATAAGATTGGAAAGCTTAGTAGAATATAATGATCCAGTAAAGATGGATGCAATATTTTTACCAGCTACCTCTATATTAGTATCTGTACTTGGAACTGGATATTACTTTAATCAAAAGATGGTTGACGGATCGGTAACTTCTATGATTACAAGCGCATTATGCTTTATACTCCTTTGGGGATTTGTAGTCATTTCATTCATAAAACGTGTGATGCGAAAAGGGAAAAAGAAACATGGTAAAATAATTTTCTTTAGCAAGTTAATAGATTTATGCATCGATAAGAAAAAGGAATGTAAGTAGAAAGAGCACCTAAAAATAGGTGCTTTTTCATTTGCAGAAAAAACTCGAACGAGAGGTGGCAGGTGAAATGTAGATGGCGAGACAACGTAGCCCAGACAGAGATAAAGCATTTGAAATATATAAAGCAAGCAATGGTATGAAGCCGCTTGTTGAGATTGCGAAGGAATTGAACTTAAAGCCATCTCAAATCAGAAAGTGGAAATCACAAGACAAATGGGATGAACAATTGAAAGGTAACGTTACTAATGTTAAAAATCCCAAGACAAAAGCCAAGTTAAAAAAGATGCTAGATGATGAAGAACTAACGGAACAAGAACGGCACTTTTGTTTGTATTATGTGAAGTATTTTAACGGTACGCAGCTGCATTGAAAGCCGGTTGCGCCAAGAGTAGCGCGCATGTTACGAGTTGCCAGTTACTTGGAAGAGAACGTGTAGTATCATACATTCGAGAAATTAAAGGTGGAATGATTGAAAATATCTTTATTGAACCGATGGATGTGTTGAATGAGTATATCAAGATTACTTTTGCTGATGTTGCAAATTACGTAACCTTTAGTCAGAAAGATATAGAAGTTATGGGACCGCTTGGACCTGTAAAAGATGAAGATGGAAAACCAGTCATGAGAACCATTAGTTATGTTGATTTTAATGAATCAGATATTTTTTTGTAAAATTTTCGTAAATCGTAAATACAATACATATATTTATATCGTATAATTCGAATGTAAAGTATTAATAGTGTGAGGGATGTGATGCATATGCTTTGTTTAATAAAAGCCAGAAGATAAGTAAATGTTACTTTCATTAGTGGACTATTTAAATCTAATTATTATAATAAATGAATAATATTTTGGAAAAGAAATTGGTTTAAATTGATTAGATTAAGTAATTATTTTTCTAGTTTTTTGTGATCAAGAAAAATGAAGAAAGGAAGTAATCATTTTATGGAAAAATTAAAGTTGTTAACATTTGAAAATATAATAGAACCCCTTTTAAACGAAAGCGTATCATTTATATATTTTCCTATTGAATGGCTTGATATTGTAGAGATACATTATAAGACATTTTTATTAACGAGTAAGTTGAAACGATTAAATGAAAGATTGTATGATATGTTTTCTGATATATTATTTATTCAGCATAATCCATATGTATTAAACGAAAATACACCATGGATTGTATGTAAAGAGCCTATTAGAAAAGAACAACTCGATTATATTTTTCAAAGTTGGTATGAGATTATTCATGATTGGAAACCTAATAAATTAATAGAATCGCCAAAATATGAATGGCATTACGATTTGATTGCTAATTTAACAGTACTACATGATAAAGAAGTATATTCTAAGTGGGTGCCCGCTTTAATTTCACATATTTTTTGTGAACGTCCTGTACAATTAGAAAATATAAATGAAGAAGATATATATTTTTCTCCTCTTAGATCACAAAATATTTGTGAGGCGATGTCAGAGCCTATTAAAGATGAAAAAACACAAGACTATTTCGCCTATGTATTTCGGTTCGAATATATAACGCGCGGAGGAGAGAACATTCCATTATTAAATGTTTCAATAGGAATTCGGAGATTTTATCAAGAATATAACCATCCAGACATTCCTTTGCTATTAAGACGAAAACGGGGCATGATATTAATTTCTACTCCAGAACTTGCATTGAATAATAAGAAATTACGATTTGTAAAACTAAAAGTTCAGCAGGCTACAAACGGCATCAAATGGATTAAGATATTTAGAAATTTAAAAGATGATTTTCGTATAGGTGGAGAAGTTGAATTAGATCATATTCTTCAATATCCGAAAGATTATATGCTAGGAGCAAATCTTAGGGTACTTCTTCCATACAATGAGAGAATATATAAAGTTCAAGGTACTAAAATAAGATCTGGTATAAAAGCAAAAGAAAGAGAGTATCTATTTAAAGGGTTTCAGCAAAAATTTTCTTATTTCACATTACTACCAGAATGTAAAAAGATTGAAACAGGCAATAGGAAAGAAGTATTCCCTTTAATTGCACCAAAAGGATTAGAGACTATAACGCTAGAAATATGGTCTGAAAAAATATCGCTGGAAGTAGAACAAGCATTATTTGAAAGTGAAATGGTGTTAGCTCAAATCAGTGAGTCATCATATATATTAAATGCAGATTCTCCAGTGTTGTTAAAAATAGTAAGATGTAATATTGAAAAAGTATTGCAAAATCCATATAAGATGCAATATTGCCAGAAGTATAAAACGAATTTAGTAGAGGATGTTATGAAAGCGGTTTATGCTACTGCAGGTAAGCGTAATGATGCGACATTGGCGTTAATTGCAATGAAAAATTGTGATGGACGTGAAAAAATTGATCCAAAGCAAATTGTTAGAGAAGGATTTGCACGAACAAACCGTATTTCAGCATTTATTAATTTATTTATAGGCCAAAGTGTGTCTCGTAAAACGATTATAAATGGTATTTTGAGTTTATTAGAACAAAAAGGATTTTTAAAACGTAGTTGGAATAAGATAAATTTACCTTGTACATATGTTAATTTATCAATTGAACGAATCTCGAAATTTGATTTCTTACCCATTTTTTCAAAAATAAAAGGAAAAGAAATTTCATATAAATTATATGGGAATATAGAGTGGCAAACGATTGATCGTTTATTATTAAATGTAGATAAACATAACATCTTTTTGCCGCAGCCTTCAAAAAGAAATGATATGGGCATTCAATTTAAACAATTTGTCTCTGAAACATTAGCGGAAATTTTACAACCTGCAAAAGAGCAAAATGAGCAAGTATACTTCATTATAGATGCGAATGTAAGAAAAAATTGGATAAAAGAGTTACAAAATGAAAAAATTGATATAGATACTTTCCCTGACATTGTTCCAGATGTGCTAAAGGTTCCAAACTTAAATGCTGTAAGAATAAATACATCTTTTGATGTACCCAAATACGGTGTGATAGAATGTGATGACGTATTAGATAGTACGAGTCTATATATAGATCAAAAGGGAATGTATTATAGCACTGGTGAGTATCTGTGTAATGATAGTGAAACATTGCATCGATATATACTTGAAATATTACCTCTAGGTGTAAAAGCTGTTGAAAGGAACTATATTGCCAAAATGGTACATTACATGTGCTGTAATTCAAGTATGCTTTTGGAAAAGAATATACACATGCCATATTCTATGCATATGGCGAAAGTAATAAAAAGTTATATGACGGATATAGATGCAAGAGAGTTTAAAGAGTTTGATGATGAATTGGATGTAGATATTATAAAGATAGAAAAGAAAGAATCGGTTATTCGGATTTAAATAATAATAGACAAATCCTGCTCATTATATCGATCAGGATTTGTCATTTTTTCATGTAAATAAGGATATCTTTTGTCATGTATCTTCTCTTTTATATATTTACTTTATTTCCATACAGGATTAAGATGTTTTTTAGAAATGAAAAACTACACCATGTGGAAAAGCAATATGAATGAATTCAAAAGAAATTGGAAAGGAATGAGGAATTGTGAAGAAATTAGATGTGCTATTCATGCTATTGAGCGGCCTCTTTCCAGTTGCAGGAATTTTAAAGCAAATCCCACTAGAACAATCTTTATATATTGGAGGCCTTTTATTTTTTACTAGTTTCGGTAGTTATTTTGCGAAAAAAATATATTCACGTATATGTAGCTGGATAGCATATGCGCCATTTATTACACTATTGTTAGTTATTTGGCATCAAGATATTTCAACAAGTTCAATCATAGCGAATGCGAAAATCGCTGCTTGTATCGCTTTAATCCCATGTTTATTCCGTTTTCGTACATATGGGCTTACTTTCGGTTTATTCGCATTATGGGCCGCTTTACTATGGGATATGAAAGAAGTGCAATCGTTAGTCATACTTGAACGTATGTCGAGTTTAATGACAAGTAATTTCAAATATCTTATGCTTTTAGTTGGTGGACTTATATTAGGTGGATTAATTGCTATGTTATTACACCGTAAAGAAGAGGATTATAAAGAAAATATAACTTTATTTCAACAAAAAAAGAAACGTAAAAAGCAATCATTTAAGATTCCGATCCCAAGATTGCCGAAATTTAAGTTAAAATTATTTAAGTTTGGTGGAAAAGTACCGAAACAAAAAACGCCTGAAGAAATACGTGAGCATAATTACGAAGAACCAACTGCAGTTGCAACATATGAAATGGCAGAGCAAATACCTCAATATAAAGAAGAGACTGCTCAAGGACAAACGAGAATGGAACGTCGTAGAAATCGGTATAATGCATAATGAAGTTAAAAACCCCTTAATGATTAATCAATTTTAAGAAAAATCATTAAGGGGTTTTATGTTATTAAAAATAGATTGCTAAGGTGAAATTTATAGCATACTCTAAAGTTGAGGGCTTAAATAAAATAATAGGAGGACAAAATGTTTATTATTACAGATTTTCCGAATAGGAAAGCCCACTACGGTGCGATAGTGCCCCCTTTAGGGGTGGGATGATAGTGAGGTCAAATGCGATGTATAGATAAAATACCGAAAGTATGTTCTGTACATCGAGTATTTGAAATGGTATAATTTTCATAACAGACAAGTGAAAGTCTCTAAAACAATCTTGTTCTCTGAAAACAGAATACATATGAGGTTGGAGTAACAAATTCTTCTGCTCCGTAAAATGTATTGAGTCGTCAAGTACAAGACGCTAAAACACATTTGAGAACTCACAATCTGACTCGTTTGGTAATAGAACGAGTGCCGTATCTGCTAGATGCACTGGATATGGAGTGGTGATGGCACACCGCAATCTTGCACGTCAGCGATACTAGAAATAGACTTCGCCTTTGGTAGCAAGAATCCCACTGACGTTAGTCAGCTTGCGGCTTTAGCCGTGGGAGTGTCAAATGTTTATTGGGCTTTTGGAGGTAAGTGGGCGACAAATAGTGTCATTCCAACAAAAGCTGGAGAAAAGGCATTTACACCAGGTACAGGGATGACTTTGTTCATTGCGTTATTACTAAGTATGGCCGCAATAATTTTATTACAACAAACAAATATTGTTCATTTCGCATTTCCTAATATTATTGTTCAAATGGGATCCTGGGTTTGTATGGTTGTTTTTTTTATAAGAGTAATAGGTGAATTTCATTATTTTGGTATCTTCAAACGAAAAAAAGATACGCGTTTTGCTAGAATGGATACTGTTTTATTTATACCACTTTGTGCATTTCTATTTTTATCATTTTTACTCGCAATTATAATGTGAATAAAAAATAGTATCAGCTTTTTTCATATTAAATATAAACGTAAATTGGCAAGTGTAAAATCTAGTATTAATAAGAAGGATGTAAGCGCCTTTTTATCGAATTATAGATTATTATGAAAGGCGGGTGCACGATGAAGTATGTAAAAGTCAGTATGAATGGCGGAAGTGAACATAAATTCTCGATGACTTTAGAACGGTTTGAAGAACTTATTACAACAGAGAATGGACTATTAGAAAATAAATTAGTTAGTATTGAAAATGTAATGATTAATCCTACTAATATATCTTCTGTAGTTGAAAAAATTGGTGTACCGGCTAAGTTTATGGAAGCTTAAAAATCGGTACATAAAAAAACATCCACGGGGGATGTTTTTTTTTATGTATAAATATGTTAATTGTACAAGGGATTTATGAGGAGAATTTATAGTGATACTTCGTACATGCACAAAAAATAAGTACAAGCATATATTAGATAGTGGGACAAGACCTTCGTGTCCTACTTAATACTCAGAAAAACCTCTATCACATGAGAGCATCTGATTGCAGGGTGCTCTTTTTTTTATCCCACTTTATCCGGATCTTTAACTTTTAATTTTAAACATATCTTTGATGCTCATAAATATTAAAAATAAAATAATAGCAAAAATTAAGTTAGATAAATAGAAATCTTGATGAAATATTAATTCAAAGATGACATCAAAAGCAAATAAAAAGGCGATAGTAGGTAATATACAAATAAATATAAATCTCCAATTTTTTAGATAATGTTTATAATTAGGAAATACTTTCTCCATAAACATAGCTCCTACATTTTTTATTTTCTATATAATTATACATTTAAATAAAAGGATTTACAAAAGGTTATTTAGCAATCTTTCTAATACATGATTTGACTAAAAAACTTTTAAAGAGTAACACTTAAATGATACACTATAATCTACGTTATTTTTGAAATGAATAGAGGGGTTTACATGATAGATAAAATTAAAAATGCTGTAGAGGATATGCACGAAGATGAAGCAAAACATTTACTTCAAAGTATTCTAATCCAATTAAATTTATTAAAAGAAAACTATAGTGAAGATACTATTAAAAATTTGATGGATATTCCTAAGCAACTAACGAGTAATACATCTTATAAAAGAAATGTAAAAGAAGTCTCACACGTACATATTGCATTTGATGATTCAAAAGCTGGATGTTTAAAGCATATGCTTGGTCAAGAAGAACGATTGGAAGAGATGGTTGTTGCTTTTTCTGAATTCTTTTCAATTGGGCCGATAAATAAGTTACATATGAATGAAGGGCAACTAGCAAGACAGGAATGGTTAGTAAACAACTTAAATGCTTATGAAAATTATTTTGAAGAAGAGTATTTACCAAGGTTTTTAGAAACTATGGAAGAACTATACGCTATTCCTAGTGAAACGCCTATTACAATTTGGAAAGCCGATAACGCACATGAACATGTAGGTCTATGTTTTGTAATAGCGCAATTAAAAGATAAGAAAAATATTCGCGTTATGAATACATCTGAAGCAAGTAAAGAAATATTAAAACTAGAGTATGTGATTCGTGGAACAGGAGAGTTACCACCTGAAAGTTTAGCTCTAATTCAAAAAAGTTTTGTAAAATTGCCGTATTTAACTGTAGAGAATCGTCTGCAGTTTGAACATGAGTGGGATAGTCTCTCGAAAAGTACGGGATTTTTAAGAGTTTGGACAGACAATGAAGTGCGTTCTGTACAAGAAAATTATTTTGATCAATTTATTATTGAATGTGCGAAAAGTATAGGTGCTGATCAAGAATTCCTAAAAGCTCCTAGAGTAATTGGTGAAGCACTTGGTCTTGTAGAGCAATCAGTTGGCGATACGTTTTTAGAATATCGCTTAAAGGAATTAATTAAACAAGAAGTATTTGAATTTGAAGGTTCATTAGATGAAATGCGTTTCTATAGTGTGAAATTAAGAAAATAATACATCTATTCCGTTTATGAAGAAGCTCATATTTTTAAAATACGAGCTTTATTTTTTGTTGAATTTAGGCTATACATAAGCTTCCCAGAGAGGGCATATCACATATGAATGGTAAAGGTAATGAAAAGAAGGTGATTTATTAATATGTATAACCAACAAAATTATCCATATGATCAAGCGATGTATTATAATCCACAAAACTACGGGTATGAACCTACAAATGAAGTGAGAGATATTGAACAAGAAGATTACAGACCAGATGATGCGGAAGATGCTCCAACGTCACCACCTCCGTCACAAGCGCCGGCGTTACCGTCTACATTTGCTTCTCCTGCACAACCAGGTAATATGAAATCTTGGATGTGTAACTGTCTAGGAAGATGGGGCTATTTACGCTTACATCGTCCTGGTCCTTTCGGAAGGGATTTATGGTTCTTCCCGACCGAAGTGAGAAGAAATGGAGTATCAGGTTACACGTGGCAAGGTGGTCGTCGTCGTAAAATAAGTTATCGCTATCAACAAATTAGTAATTTCATGTGCTTCGCATAAAGAAAAGTGAGAGAGTAGAAAGATTTTACTCCCTCACTTTTTTATTTTTCAATATACGAAGTAAGGTTTTGATTAAAAAGTTACAATTTTCACGTTTTTATTAGCGTATAATGCATATGTTGGTTGTTTTTTTAAAACAAATGAGAGTGAGGGAATACAATGTCAATGAAAAATAAAGTTGGGCTAAGAATAGAGGATGGCATCAATTTAGCTTCAGCTCAGTTTAAAGAAGATGCATATGAAATTTATAAAGAATCTCGTAAAATGCAACCTATCTTATTTGTGAATAAAACTGAATTAGGTGCAGAGTGGCTTATTACAAGATATGAAGATGCTTTGCCGCTTTTAAAAGACAGTCGCTTAAAAAAAGATCCGGCCAATGTATTTTCTCAAGATACATTAAATGTGTTTCTTACTGTTGACAATAGTGATCATTTAACGACGCACATGTTAAATTCAGATCCACCTAACCACAATCGTCTGCGATCACTTGTGCAAAAAGTTTTCACACCGAAGATGATTGCACAACTGGAAGGAAGAATTCAGGATATTGCAGATGATTTATTGAACGAAGTTGAGCGGAAAGGTTCATTAAACCTTGTGGATGATTATTCATTTCCTTTACCAATCATTGTAATAAGTGAAATGCTCGGCATTCCAAAAGAAGATCAAGCGAAATTTAGAATTTGGTCGCATGCTGTCATTGCTTATCCAGAAACACCAGAAGAAATAAAAGAAACTGAAAAGCAACTATCTGAGTTTATTACATACCTTCAATATTTAGTTGATATGAAACGAAAAGAACCGAAAGAGGACTTGGTTAGTGCTTTAATACTTGCAGAAAGTGAAGGACATAAACTTAACGCTCGGGAACTATATTCAATGATAATGTTACTAATTGTTGCAGGGCATGAGACAACGGTAAATTTAATAACAAATACGGTATTAGCACTTCTTGAAAATCCGGATCAATTACAGTTATTAAAAGAAAATCCAAAGTTAATTGATGCAGCAATTGAGGAAGGATTACGATATTATTCTCCGGTTGAGGTTACAACTTCAAGATGGGCAGATGAACCTTTTCAAATTCACGATCAAACAATTGAAAAAGGAGATATGGTTGTCATTGCCTTAGCTTCTGCAAACCGTGATGAAACAGTATTTGAGAATCCAGAAGTATTCGATATTACTCGCGAGAACAATCGTCATATTGCCTTTGGTCATGGTAGCCATTTCTGCCTAGGTGCTCCACTTGCTAGGTTGGAAGCAAAAATTGCTATTACTACTTTGTTTGAGAGAATGCCAAAACTACAAATAAAAGGGAATCGTGAAGACATTAAATGGCAAGGTAATTATTTAATGCGTTCTTTAGAGGAATTACCATTAACATTCTAGAATATTTATTGTAAGACATGCATACATAGAAAATGATTTACATAGAGTATGTATGTGTAATTTAAATTCGAAACGGAAGGGTGAAAACATCCCAATGATCAACTAATTCTATTTGTAAGAGATCTTCGTTAAAAAACGAAATATTCTTCTGAATAGGATTAGTCTGTACATTTATAGAAAAGGGATGTATTTCGCTCTGCGAAAATATAGTCTTTTCATATGATTTGTGCTGCCTCCTGTTCAGAACATGAAATTGGGGGCTTTTTTATGTCGACAAATGTAGAAACGAAACAAAATAATGGGGTATCACAAGTATTAAAAAACCGGTTTGTACAGGGGATTCTAGCATCAGCATTATTTTTACAAATTGGAATATGGGTTCGGAACTTTGCGGTATTACTATATGTAATGGAAATGACAAAGGGTGATGCTTTTGCTATTTCGATGATTTCAGTGGCGGAGTTTGCTCCAATTTTCATCTTTTCCTTTATTGGTGGAACGTTTGCTGATAGGTGGAAGCCGAAGAGGACTATGATATGGTGTGAGACTTTAAGTTCTTTATCAGTATTTGCAGTATTAATTACTCTAATGTTTGGAACGTGGAAAATCGTGTTTTTTGTCACACTTATTTCTGCAATCCTTTCGCAATTTTCTCAGCCATCTGGCATGAAATTGTTTAAACAGCATTTATCGGCAGAACAAATTCAATTAGCAATGTCTATTTATCAAACAATATTTGCGATATTTATGGTGTTAGGACCGATTCTTGGAACATTTATTTTTCATAGTTTTGGAATTTATATTTCAATCATTATTACAGGTATCGCTTTTTTACTTGCAGCAGTTGTGTTGTTATTTCTTCCGAAAGATCTTGAGAATGATAATGAGAAGAAAGAAATCACTATATTACAGGAAATGCTTGATGGTATTAAATATGTGAAAAAGAAAAAAGCATTAACTTTGCTAGGGCTTTGTTTTATGGCAGCAGGACTAGGAATTGGTTTAATTCAGCCGTTAGGTATTTTTATTGTGACTGAGCAGTTAGGATTATCAAAAGAGAGTTTACAATGGTTACTAACAGTAAATGGTGCAGGAATGATTGTTGGCGGTGCTTTAGCGATGGTGTTTGCAAAAAATGTTGCGCCGCAAAAGATGTTAATTATCGGTATGCTTGGTCAGGCAATTGGCATCGGTATTATAGGTTATTCCACCAATTTATGGGTAACACTCATAGCACAACTTTTTAGCGGTTTAGCTCTTCCTTGTATTCAAATAGGTATTAATACGCTCATTATTCAAAATAGTGATACTGATTTTATTGGTCGTGTAAATGGCATTTTAAGTCCGCTATTCACCGGTTCAATGGTAGTAACAATGAGTATTGCTGGTTCATTAAAAGAAATGTTCTCATTAAGTACGATGTACGAAGGCACAGCTTTACTATTTATAATTGGATTATTATTTATTTTACCTATATACAATTTAAAGCCAGTTATAGCAGTAGAGAGTGAAATGAATAGGAAAGGAAGTGCTGTGCAACATGAATCCTAATCCAAATGTTAAATACCCTATTGAAGGAAATAAAAATGTTCACTTTATAAAAAATACAATAACGAAAGCTAATATACTCGCCGGAGACTATTCATATTATGATGCGAAAGATGGAGAAACATTTGAAGATCGAGTATTACATCATTATGAATTTCTTGGAGATCGCCTTATCATTGGAAAGTTTTGTTGTATTGCAAATGGAGTTACCTTTATTATGAATGGAGCGAATCATCGGATGGATGGATTTTCGGCATATCCATTTAATATATTTGGAAATGGGTGGGAGAAGTATACACCTAATTTGTCTGATTTACCTTACAAAGGTGATACAGTTATAGGAAATGACGTTTGGATCGGTATGGATACAACAATTATGCCTGGAATAAAAATAGGGGATGGTGCAATAATAGCAGCTAAATCGGTTGTGACTAGAGACGTTGCACCATATACAATTGTTGGTGGAAACCCTGCAAATAAAATAAAGGAACGATTTACAAATACAATAATAGAGGAGTTATTGCAAATTCAATGGTGGCATTTTGATATTGAAAAAATAACTGAAAATATAGGTGCTATTGTACAAGGAGATATAGAGCCATTAAGAAAGCTAAAAAGGTAATAAAAAATGCATAACAAAAAGTATCATACCTCCGAATTTTGTTAATGATAATAGAACAAGGAGGTGTGATACTATGGCACAAGACGTTTTATGTGAAGTAAACAACTGTAAATTTTGGGCTAACGGTAATAAATGTAGCGCAGACGCAATTTATGTAGTAAGTCATAAAGGAAAACAAGCATCGACTACAGAAGAAACAGATTGCAAAACTTTCGATCCGGAAGTATAAATTTTTGAAGGGTAGCCAAATCGTGGTTGCCCTTTTATTAATTATAGTATTGATAATAAATCTCATTTTCATTCATTGTTTTTAACTTTTCTTTTATTTTTTCATATTTTCTTCATAAGTGATGTAATCCAGAGCAATTCATGTTCGATACGTGATTTACTAAATTCAATGACTTCTGTAATAAAAGATGAGTTAGCATCTAGAGATTGAATAGCAGTAAGTTGTTTATGTAGTATGTCTTGGCGTATTGTTAAAATTTCTTTTCTAGCTTCATAATCAAGTTTTTCAAATAGCGCGATACGAACAAGAAATTCTATATTGTTTGTCGCGAGTTTTTCGGGAAACTCGCGCAACATTTCAGAAGAATTTCTTCTCCTGTTTCAGTAATTTCATACATATTTCGGTTTGGTTTTCCGACTTGTGTATGTACCTTTTTCGTTATAGCCCCCATATTCTCAAAACGTCGAAGAGAAGGATAAAGCATATTATGATTTAATTCAAAATTCTTACCTATTCGCTTAAAACTCAATAAACTGTTCAGCAAGGTACAAATTTACTGTACCTTGTTTTTTTATTTCTTAATTGTAAAATTTTAGTTGGTTATTTAGTATGGAAGTGTGTGAATAAGAGTAGAGGAGGATGCTTATGTTAACGTGTAATGGAAGTAAGACGTTCCAAACATTTATTAAAGCTGTAACGGATTTAATAAATAGTAATTTGTTAGAAGATCAAATTGTTTGTGGCATTGAAAAATTATTAGAAGAACTTTTAGAAAAGAAAACATGGCTTCCGTTAGAAAAACAGAAGGCGAATTCGGCTCAATATGCACGACACTTGCTTTATGAAGATCCTTTAAATCGTTTTGAAGTATTAGCTCTTGTATGGAAAGATGGACAATCGACTCCTTTGCATGATCATGATGGCACATGGGGAGTAGAAGGCGTATTTACAGGAAGAATAATGGTGCAGAACTTTATACAAACGAAGCAGTTTGAAAATTCACTTGTTTATTTAACTCATACAGGAAATCTTTATTTGGGAGAAGGAGAAACAGATAAAGTCATTCCACCAGCTGATTGTCATATTCTTGAAATAGCAGAAAATGAAAGCGTTGTCACTATTCATGTTTACGGAAAACGTTTAGAAAAGTTTAAAATATATGTCCCAACTGAAGATAAGAATGTGTACATGTGTGAGACGAAATATATTCGTTATAGTTCATAGTTTAAAATCAGAAGCTTTTCTTTAAAAAGAAAAGCTTCTGATTTTATTTTTAATTATTTCTTGACCTGAAACGCTTTTCATAAATTATAACTAAAGAGAACCTCACGAGACCAGTGTGAAAACGATACCTTGAATATAGGTAGAACTCGTGTATTTTAGAAAGTGGTGAAGAAATAATGAAATTAATAGCAATTGATTTAGATGGAACCCTTCTTTCAGGGAATAAAATGATTAGTACAGAGAATGCAAAAGCAATTCGAGCATGTCAAGAAGCGGGCCATGTTGTAGCGATTTGTACAGGACGTTCTATTGTCGATATTGAACGATTATTGTTAGAAGCTGATTTAGAGTGTCCGATCATTGCAGAAAATGGTGCACTTATATATAAAGATAAAAAAATGATGAAAAGATATCCAATTCAAAATATGCAGGCACTTAAAATAGTAGAATATCTTGAAGAGAATGGTTTATATTATCAACTTTATACAGATAAAGGCGTATATGTTCCAGAATATGGAGTGGAAAGTGTACGCAGGGAAATTGAGGATTTGAAAAATTCAAAAACAAATGTGGATATACAAGAATTAGAAACAATTGCAGCATTATACCTTGAGCATACAGCATTTCATAGTACGGAAAGTTGCAAGTCAATTGTAGAAACAGAAATACACGTGCATAAATTGTTGCCATTTTCTTATGATATAGAGAAATTAAAAAAACTAAAAGAAACATTTCTTCATAATTCAGATTTAGCAATTACATCTTCATATTGGCACAATTTAGAGATTAATCATCGAGATGCTCAAAAAGGGAATGGATTATACACTTTAGCTGAATATCTTAATATTCCAGTTGAAAATACTGTTGCGATAGGTGATGGGCTAAACGATGTTTCTATGATGGAAAAAGCGAACATTTCAATTGCAATGGGAAATGCTGTTGAAGAAATAAAAGTGATGTGTAAATATGAAACATTATCTAATGAAGAACATGGTGTTGCACATGCTTTATATAAATATGTAATGTAACATAAAAAGAAAAAAAGAATCTACTATGTAATATTAAAGTAGGTTCTAACACACAAAGCTTTTATAAGCCTTTATGTTAATAAAATGTTGCACATTTTATTAACGGAAATACATCACTAATTTCTAGTGGTGTATTTTTCTTTTAGAAGACCTCTTTATGACCTCATTTGCTACCACAACAAAAAAATAGATTTACTACAGCATTCAATTTTTGTATAATTAAAATAGAATATTCTGGAAACAAAAACTTTTAATGAGGTGTGTTTATGAAAATATACACAGTCAAAGAAGTGTCCTCCCTCATAGGGAAGCATGAAGAAACGATTAAAAGGTGGATACGTTCTGGTAAGCTGCCTAATTCATATCGCAATAGTGATAAAGAAGGATGGCGGATACTTGAAAGTGATTTGCTTCATATTACAGAGATCGTTCCCACAAAAGAAGAACCCCATCAAGAATCCCACATAAAGTCATTTGAAAATGAAGAAGCTACGCTAATAAAATTAGCATACGAAGCTGTTACACTTACCTCACCTACGAAAGAAATTCATTCAGTCTTATCTATTGTTGGAATTAAACGTACTTTAGAAATACTACTTATTATGCAGCAGTCTACTACAAAAGTGAAAAACCCTGATGGATTTATTAAAAAAGCGATTCGTGAAAATTGGAGTCCAACTACTCTTCTCGTTAAAATACCTAAAAAACAAAACAAACACTTATCTGATCTTACACAGCAAGACTACGATGCGATGCAAAACAAAGCAGAAAACACATACCAATCAAAGATTGCACTCTACAACTGGTTAGAAGATTAATTTTATTTAAAGTTGCTGGAAGGTGATTTGCACAATGGGCCAAGGATATTATTATGCATATTGTCCGAAGGATGTTGAGAGTCGATATGAATTGCTAGTTTTTAATAGTAATAATGAACCATTTTTGCCTTTAACGGACTTTTACCAAGATAGTATAGGAAGAATATCGAAAAGTTCAGCTTTATCTTATTTACAATGTCTGTTACCTTTTTTTTATTGGTTAGAACAGCATAGCAACTATCAAGAAAGACATGTGAAATGGGATGATTCACCAGAAATTATACGAATAGCCATTGAAGATTATTTAAAAAGCGAAATGGAATGTAGAGTTCGTGAAAAGGATAGTTTTTGCTTTGTTAATCTAACAAACAAAAGCCCCAATACCGTAAATCTTTTTTTATCTGCGATTAAATCATTCTATAAATCGCTTATTCGTTTAGACGAGTATAATCATCCTAATCCATTAATAGATTCCGAAGCAATTCTCAATGACTATCGTAGTCATGTTGAAGGTGTTAGAAAGGACAAACCACGCATGCCCGCTATTAGCGGAACAGAAGAACCTTTAGAACATCGTAGATTAACGGATTCTTATTTCAAAATTATCAATGATGAATGGCAACCTAAGATTATTGACGATCCCCACTTACCCTTTCAAGTCTATCAAGCGGGGAAAAATATAAATTGGTCTCAAAGAGAAACGGTTATATCACGAATGCTTTTTGAAACTGGAGCTAGGGCTTCTGAAATCATTGAATTAACAATTGGAGATTATCGTTCAAGAAAAAGTCATCAAGAAGTCATTACATTCAGTAAAGGTAGCTATGGAAGAAAGGTAAAGTTTCTTCGATTTAGCAAAGACACTGTAAAACGCCTTTTTCAATATATTAATACCGAAAGAATGAAATATGATATAAACCATTTTAATTATGAACAACTATCTGATGAAGCTCCTATATTCCTTTCAGAGTTTGGTACACCTTTAACGTATCATGCTTGGTACTATCATTGGAACAAAGCAATGACAAATGGCGATATTAAGTTGAATCCACATAAAGCAAGGCATTGGTTTGTCACAACTAGACTTAGAGAGATTCATAACATTTCTAAATATGATTCCGAAATCCACCAACGAAAGAATGAACTTATTAAGTATATGAAATGGAAAAATCCAGATACCATTAGAGTGTATGAGCATTATTTCGATGAGGAAAAACATCGAGAATCACATGACCAAATGTTTGAAAATATGCAAAAAAATGAAATCGAATATGAACAAAGTAAAAAAATGAAGAAAAACATCGAATTCCAACATACAACAATTGAAGTCCAAAAAGAAATAGATCATGATTTACAAGAACTGTTAGAAGGGTTGGAGTAAGTATGTCAACAATAATTAGAGATGTACCAAATAATGAATGGTATGATAAGTTAAAGGAAAAAGTGGACGGAAAAATTCTTCACTTAAAAGACTCAAGAGGTATTTTTCTTTTAGATAAATTAGATGAAAGAAACTTAAAGTATTTCTTGAGTGCTTGTGTTAATAAACCTTGGGCAAATCATCTCTTATTAGGGATACTTACTAGTGCGGATAAAAATCTAGATTCGCATACAATTAGAAATACATTAATAAATGCTAATCCAAGATTCCAAGATATTTTTTTAGCATTTAACTTGAATACGATGTCAGAATTTGATGTTATGGAACATTTGTATAAATATTTTAAAGGAACAATTTATCCCGAACATTCCAATTCTATGAGAATGAGTTTTTTTAAAAATTATAGAGCACTTTCCTCTCAAATGAAAAAGTGGTTAACTCATAAATTATCAATCGAACAACAAGAATATTTTGAGCAATTTCTTTTTCCTATACCTTTATTTAACTCAAATGATTTTCTATTTGAAAAATTAGCGACGGAACAGGCACAAAATAGTCGGAAAGATGAAACAGATGCTATAGTTCCTTTTCTACCCAAAATCCGATCGGAAGCCCATTTCCGCTGGAATCAAATAAAACGTATAAGGGAAAGTTTTCAAAAAACAATAGAACGTGTTGAGGAACAAAACTTATCTCTTCCACTGGAATTTCATTACGAAGAACCGACACGAATTGGAGAACGTTTTTATTTTCGTTTATGGGATAAGCAGTCATTTGTATTACACCACGAAGAATACTTCCCCAAAACAGTAGTTAAACAAGCACAAGAACGTAAATCAACCTATTCGAAAAATAATAATCACCACTTTTTAGAATTTGTAAAATCTGAACCTTTAGATGAAGATGACGAAGTAGATGGATTATGGTTTACTGATTTAATTGAAAATGATGTTCTAGGAAATTTATTTCAAAGGGCCAACAAAGAAGAAATAAAACAAAAACAAGACTTTCTAAAATTGTGGGGGTATATGGATAAGAATTCTGAAAGTAAATCCCCTCCGTTTGCTAGTGGTCATAAAGATATAATTAGTTTTTCTGCTTTTTTAGGTCGTTATAGGAATAATGTAAAAGGTGTTTTTTTTGATGTAGAACCTTTTTATGCTGGATGTACATTTGGTTTATTGGCGATAGATATTCTTACAACAACAGGAGCAAGAATAAATGAACTATTACAAATTAGCAACACGAAAGAATGTATACAAACTAAATTGGTAAAAGAAAAACTTCATTATTCATTTTATGCGATTCCAAAAGGAAGAGATATTGTAGAAGAATTTTATGTGAGTAAACAAACAATGCAAATTATCCAAACTGTTTCACGAATGCTAAAGGATCATTATGGAGGAAAAATTCCCAGTGTTGAATATCGTCATGATAGAAAGCACTTGTTTCCAGGAGAAAAGCCTTATTATTTTCAATATAATCATAAAGCTTTTAAGATTCATGCAGTGTATGCCTGTATTCGATTTCTACTACACGGGTTAAGATTTGAAACACAAGAGGGCTCTCCTGTAATTGTAAAAACACATTTGTTACGGCATGCATTTGCAACAGAAGCTGTACAACGTCAAAAGATGCCTATTGATATTTTGGCGAAAATTCTGCATCAACGAGACTTAGTGGTAACTGAATACTATTCGGCTCCAACTCCAAGTCAAATTGCTGAATCGGTCGGTGAACTTCAAGATGTAATTTCTAGCTATATTGACATAGATGATGCTTTACTACGAAGTCCAGTAGAACTTCAAAAAGAACTTACAGAGTATAGTGAAAAAGTTGGAGTTTTTAATAACGTTTTAGGCGGCACTTGTGTGACAGATTATGTATGTCCGACGAAGATGGCATGTTTAGGGTGCAAAGCAAAAATCCCACAACCAGAACAAGAACATGAACTATTAGAAGCTATTAAGGTTGCAGAGGACATGGAAAAACGTTTCAAAAAAATTGGGCTCGAAATTGAAGTAAGAAAAGCAAAAGAAATGCGGAAACAAGCTAAAATTGAATTAAAAGAAATTGATTTAATCAAAAAATATAGAGAGGAACAGAGATATGAACCAGTTATCAAATCTAACACCTTCTGGTAGTCGTTCTTGGTTGAGGTCTGTTCACGAACAAAGAAAAAATCGTTCTATTCAATTAGGTATGTTGACAATTGATACTCTCATTTCAAATGGAATTCCTGTAACATACAAAAACATTCATGAGAAATCAAAAGAACTTGATGTAACAGGAAAAGGTATCCATTCTAATACAATAAAAAGAAATGAGGAACTGTATTCTTATTACAAACAATATAGTAAGACTTTTAAAATAAAACAAAACAAGAAAAAGACTGCACCACAAACCACATTTGATGAATCGACTATAAGAAACATTTCACCTAGTCGCAATATTTTAAAAGTAAGAAGTAAATATATGAAATTATCTAAAGAAGAACTTGTAGATAAACTTATTCAGACGGAACAATACCTTGCTCGTAATCATCAAAAGTGGGTTACAGGTCATTTTGAAATGTTTAAATAATTAGTTATTTAATGAAGAATAACTTCTCGGAATTTTTTTCATTGTATAAATGTAAAATAACAATAAAGTTATTAAATTTTAAAAGCTCAAATAAATATAACCCCGTTCTAAATTTAGGACGGGGTTATACTTAAAGTTGTTTAATTTTTGATGTAAGATATTTCACTACACTAAAAAAAATAACGATAAAGTCATTTGAAAATCTAAGTTTTATTCAACAATAGCGGCCCAGTCAAGTTCAGCTATTTCTTCTTGAACGCTTATACATATTCATAGTAACCAACCAGCTAATGACGATGATCCCCGCAAAAAGAAATAGCATATTACTGTACAAATGAGTGGATGGATCAGCATTTATAGGTAACAATTTTCGATCTAGCAAACCTATCGATAATAATCCACCTACAATTGCAATACCCATTCCTTCTGATAAAAAGCTTGTAAAATTAAGCAAACTCATTCCAGCACCAGCTTCCTTTTGTTCCAAACTACTTGAAACAATGGTGGAGATAACTGTTTTCGTAAAAGAAAGCCCTCCAAAAACAAAAATTAATATACTTGTCATGAGCCATGGTGTTGTTTCTATAAAAAGGGCAGCTACTAAAAAGCTGATAGAAAGAAATGCAACTCCAGTTGTTAACACAAATAAAGAGCCTTTCTTATCAACAAGAACTCCACCAATATAACCAAAAACAATAACACTCATTGCACCAGGGAAAATAATCCCACTTCCAATTGCAGCAGTACTTAATTGATACACATCTTTCATCATATAAGGAACCATAGAAAGAAATCCTGCTACAGTTCCAAATATAAGTCCTCCACAAATGATTCCAATCATAAATGGGACATTTCTTCCTAGCGCAGGATCAACAAAAGGATTAGATACTTTCCTAATATGTTTAACAAATATCAGGAAACATATAATGCTAACGATTAGAAAGGAAATTCTATAAGATGTCGTAAACATCATAAAAAATACAATACCTACGGACATGAATATTATCCCTACAGTATCAAAAGAGCCTTTTATTACGTCTTCCTGTTTCATTAATTTTGCAAGGAATGGAACAGTGATAATCGTCACAAGTGGTAAAAGCAGTAAATAAGACCAATGGATATATTCAGCAATCACTCCACCAATAAATGGTCCTACACCTTCTCCCATTGCTACAATGGACCCAATAAGTCCAAATGCTTTACCCCTATCTTCTTTTGGGATATAGCGCGCCACAACAACCATCACAAGTGCTGGAAATGCAGCTGCACCCGCGCCCTGGATAAGCCGAGCCAAAATAATTACAGAAAAGAACGAATGCCCAACAAATCCGATAACTGATCCGATGCAGTTCACTATAATTCCAAATAGGAGTAGCTTTTTGATGCCTAGCTGATCCGATAGCTTTCCATATATAGCTGTTCCTATGGAAAAAGTTAATATGAACGCTGTGTTTACCCAGTTTACACTTGCTGGTTCCTTATTAAAATCGCTAGCAATATCAGGTAATGAAACATTTAAAACCATTTCATTTAAAACGCTGAAAAAAGAAAGAACACAAAGCCATAATAAAACTTGATTATGACGTGAATTTGACTGTGAATGAGATGTATTCACATTTAACCCTCCAATAAATAATGAGGGTAGACGTAGTTTATAGGGTCATTGATACGCTTTCCCTCTTTAAATGTACCCAATTATATTTATTGCACTTCATAAATAACTCCTCCTAAATTTGATTTGTATATTTTATCACATATAGCTTAAAATGACTCTCATTTTTTTAGCAACTTTATTATTTTTTAAACGACTTTATTGTAAATCAAGCAACTTTTTCGTCACTTTACAATAAAATTATTTATGATAAAACTCAAATGTTGTAGTAGTAAATGAGGTCATGTAGAGGTCTTTTAAAAGAAAAATACACCACTATTCAATAGTGATGTACTTTCCTTAATAAAATGTGTAACATTTTATTGAATCCCTTGTTTATTATAGGACTTACTAATCATCTGTCCTTTTAATAAAACAATTGGATTCTTTTTTTCTTTTTATTAGGGGTAAGGTATTCTATGAGATTCATAGAAGCCTTATTACAATTTATTATATAGAATTTATTGGAATAAATGTTTATATTTTTCATAAAAATTGTGAATTTTTTATGAACTTTGTATTTTTATACGTTTATTAGTAGCGTATTTAATTTTCAAGACAAAATTCGGTGGATATAAAGAGGAATTTCAGTTACCTAAACAATCAATAAGTGATGAACACCCCTATTAATTAAAGGGACATTTAATATACTCATTCTTTTTTGTATTTAATTGAAAAATAAAATTTATTCAAATAATTATTCTGCAGCTATATACCTATACTAGCTTTCTTCGTATAATGAAGAAGTATGAATTTTACATATTGAGGTGAAAAAGGAATGAATTCGCGGCTAATGGAACTTATTGATGTGAGTACAATAGAAACCATGGCAGAACACTTTTATAAATTAACTAACATATCACATCAACTCCTTGATGCTGACAAAGAGTGTATTTTTTCATTTGGAATGAAAGAAATAAAAAGAAGTAAACTTCCAAAGATTGAAATCCCCATCTTCTTATCCAATCAACATTTAGGATCTTTTGTCGTATGGTCCAAAAAAAGCGAAATTTTCAGTTGTCAAAAATACTTTGAAATGCTCTCGAGTTTAATTTTAGATGGTGCAATAAAAGTAATTCAAAGTAAAAATACAACGTTGCTTTCTCAGAAAGAGGAGGAACTACATACAATTTTACAAAATATGCCTGTTATGGTCGATGCGCTTGATTATAATGGAGATTTTGTTTTATGGAATCGAGAATGTGAAATTGTAACAGGTTATACCGCTGAAGAAATAATTGGAAATCCAAATGCACTTCAATTATTATACCCTGACCATAATTATCGCCATCAAATACAAAATAAATTTCTAACTTACGGAAAAAATTTCAGAGATTGGGAAATGCACTTAACATGTAAAAATGGCGAAATCAAAACGATAATGTGGTCAAATATATCAGAACAGTTTCCAGTAACAGGATATAGTTATTGGGCTGTTGGTGTAGATATTACACATTTAAAAGCGATAGAAGAGCAGTTAAAACAACAAACGTCTGAATTGGAATTGATTTTTAAAGCTTTACCAGATTTATGTTTCTTAACAGAAGATGATGGAACAATTATAGATTACAAAGCAGGCTCTCCTACAAAGTTTTACGTACCTGCAGAAGCTTTTATGGGAAAAAAGTTTTACGATGTCTTACCATCTCCAGTAGCACAGCAGTTTCAGGAAGCCATTAGTCAAGTGAAGGAAAAAGGAACGAATGTAATAGTAGAATATCCACTTACACTTAATGGTAGTGTTGACTTCTTTGAAGCAAGGTGCTTACCATTATTACAGGATAAAATTATGATTATCGTACGCGATATTACAGAGCGAAAAAAGACAGAAGAATTGCTAAATAAATCAGATACGCTTGCAGCAATTGGACAATTAGCGGCTGGTGTAGCTCATGAAGTAAGAAATCCGTTAACTGTAATTAAAGGGTTTATTCAATTATTCCAAATTAATAAAGAAGATCAAGAAAAATATTTTAATCTTATGCTTTCTGAAATTGAACGGATAGAAGCAATCCTTCAAGAGTTTCTATCCATTGCTAAAACGGATGAAATAAATACAGAAAAGAAAAATATTTATCAAATTTTTAAAAATGTCGTATCGCTAATGAATACAAAGGCAATTATGACGAATATTCAAGTTGAACTATTTACAGATACCAAAGATATAATTATTGAATGCTCAGAAAATCAATTGAAACAAGTATTTATTAACGTTTTGCAAAATTCGATCGAAGCTATGCCAGATGGCGGAAGAATTTCAATTCATATAAAAGAAATTGGTAAAGATGGTATCATTATTAGTGTAATTGATAAAGGAATAGGAATACCTGAAGAAAGAATTAAAAGATTAGGTGAACCATTCTATAGTACGAAAGAAAAAGGTACCGGTATTGGATTGATGTTAAGTTATAAAATTATTGAAAGTCATCAAGGGAATATAAGTATTATGAGTGAGGTTGGTGTCGGGACAACAGTAACGATTTACTTGCCAAAAATGCAGAGTAAAAAGCCTTTATCAAATTATGATGATAGATTAGAATCAATACGTTCAATTATTAATTCTTAAATACCCAATAACGAAAAGTCAAGCTTTTCGTTATTGGGTATTTTTGTATTAAATTTAGAAAACTTTACCTTTTCTTTAGACTTGCTTTAATTTCTATTAAGTTTTTATCAATATATTAGTATTTGTGCAAAGTAATGTATAGAAAACGTGCATTACTTTTAATATATAGATTCAATTATTAATAGAAATACAGTAAGGAGGAGATTATGACAAGGTGAAAAAACAAGAGAAAAAAAGCGATAGAGCAGTACCGATGCGGTTAAACATTTTATTCTTATGTGTATTTATATTGTTTTCTGCCATGATTATACAATTAGGTAAAGTACAAATTATCGATGGTGAGACGTATAAAAATGAAGTGGAGAAGAGAGAAAATGCAACCGTAAGCCTTTCTGTGCCGCGGGGAAAAATATTTGACCGAGAAGGGAATCCAGTAGTTGATAATAAGTCTTTACGTACAATTACATATACAAAGATGAAAGGTGTAAAATCAGAAGAAATATTAAAAACAGCAAGACAACTTGCAGACATAATTGAAATACCAAAAGAAGATATAGATAAACTAACTGAGACGGATAAGAAAGATTTTTGGATGCAATTAAATCCGACACTAACCGAAAAATTAGTATCTAAAAAAGAAATAAATAGGTTCAGAGATAAAGATATTACCGGGAAAAATTTAGATAAAAAAATTGAAGAGTTAAAAAGAAAACGAGTTACGGATAAAAATCTTCAAGATTTAACAGATAAAGATATAAAAGTGTTAGCTATTAAAAGTAAGATGACTTCTGGTTATCAAATGGCTCCACAAATTATTAAAAAAGACGTTAGTGAAAAGGAATTTACTATAATTAGTGAAGGTTTAGCAAATCTCCCAGGTGTAGACGTGTCGGTTGATTGGGAGAGAGTGTATGTAAATGATGGATTATTCCGATCCGTTCTTGGAAATGTTTCTAATTCTGATGAAGGATTACCAAGTGAACGATTAGATTATTACTTAGTACGCGATTATAGCCGAAATGATAGGGTTGGAAAAAGTTATATCGAGCAGCAATATGAAGATGTACTTCATGGTACAAAAAAAGAAGTAAGAAGCGTTGCAGATAAACAAGGTACTACAATTAGAACGGAAACAATTTCGGAGGGAAAGAGCGGTAAGAACTTAACTTTAACGATAGATATGGAATTACAGAAAAAAGTAGAAGAAAGTATAGAAAAAATATTAAAGGCATATAAAGGATCTGAATCTATGTTGGACCGTGCTTTCGTTGTAATGATGAATCCGAAAAACGGACAAGTATTATCAATGGCTGGGAAAAGACTTGTAGAAAAAGACGGGAAAACAGAAATTGAAGACTATGCATTAGGTACAATGACTAGTTCATATGAGCTGGGATCAACAGTTAAAGGTGCCACAGTTTTAACTGGATTTGAAACGAAAGCTATAACACCAGGTACTTATTTTTATGATGCACCTATGAAGTTTAAAGGTACTAGGGAGAAGAAATCTTGGAAAGAGTTTGGAAATATTGATGATTTAAGAGCGTTACAAGTCTCTTCAAACGTTTATATGTTTCATACAGCATTAAAAATTGCAGGTGTAGATTATGTGAAAAATAGCTCATTAAATATTAAACAGGAAAGTTTTGATAAAATGAGATATTATTTCAGACAATTTGGATTAGGTGTTCCAACAGGCATTGATTTACCAAATGAAACAGCTGGACAAATTGGTAAAAAAGATAATCAACCTGGTTTTTTACTAGACTATTCAATCGGTCAGTATGATACGTATACACCACTTCAGCTTGTACAGTATATTTCAACAATTGCAAACGGTGGATATCGAATGAAGCCACAAATTGTACAAGAGGTAAGAGAGCAAACGTCGCAAAAAGATGAGATCGGTAAAGTGGTGCATGCAGTAGAACCAATGGCTTTAAATAAAATAGATATGAAAGAGGAATATATAAATCAAGTAAAAGAAGGCTTTAGAAGGGTATTCCAAGAAGGTGATGGAACGGGAGTAAGGGCGTTCCAAAAAGTATCGTATAAACCAGCTGGTAAAACAGGTACTGCACAGACAGTATACGGTGGAGAAAATGATATTGGACGAAATGAAAAGGGAGAGCGAAGAGACTGCTATAACTTAACATTAGCAGGATATGCGCCGTATGATAATCCAGAAGTAGCGTTTTCCGTAGTTGTGCCGTGGGTTATTAATGATAAATCGGGCATTAACTCCGATATTGGAAAAGAAGTTTTAGATGCTTATTTTGATTTGAAAAATAAGCGATTAACTGGTGAAACGCCAAAAATAGATGATTCTAAATAGAATTAAATGGATAAAATAATTCTATTAACTATTCACGTTTTATAAAATAAATCATATATTGATAGCATAGGACAAGCTGAAAAGCTTATTCTAACCTCACAGAACACTCCTTATCACGGTTTGGCATCTACTTATGTAGATGCTTTTTTAAATTAAATAACTGATAATTATTTATCAATCTAAAGTAGCAAGTATATTAGGACTATTAGGGGAAGATTGACGGTAATAATTACAGTATGATTAATAAGAGTATTGAAGTGTAAGGAGTGAGAAAGAAGTGCTAAATATTTTAATGTCCCATTTGTCATCATTCCACACGATAAAGACCAGCCAATGATAGCACAAAGATTAACTGAGCTTGAAGCTGCGCATCGGTTATTGAAAGAGAATGTTAATGTGCAAACGTTAAAAGAAGCGGTAACCGATGTTCTTTCAAATGAAAAGTATAAGCATGGAATACGAAAACTGAAAGATAGTTTTTTAGATTGTGGTGGTTCAAATGAAGCAATCACAGTGATTACATCTCTTTTAAATAAATAGTGTGGGTAATATAAAAGCATAGAGGCTCAACCTTTATGCTTTTATATTATTATCCCGCAAACTGCACAGCAGTATTTGCATGTAAAAAAGCAGTATCAAAAACAGGAACAGTAAGGTCGTTTTGGGAAATGAGCAACGGTATTTCGGTGCAACCTAGTAGTATACCTTCTGCGCCATTTTGAATTAATGATTTTGTAATTTGTAATAGCTTTTCTTTTGATGTTTCTGAAATAATCCCTTTACTTAATTCATTTAAAATTACATGATGAATAAAATTTCTTTCCTCTTCATTTGGGATGATTGTCTCAATGTTATAGTTTGCTAGACGTGATTTATAGAAGTCTTGTTCCATCGTTTGTTTCGTACCCAATAATCCGATACGCTTTATATTCTGTTCTACCATTTCTTTAGCACTTACATCACCTATGTGAAGAAGTGGAATGGATATTGCACTTTCTACTTCTTCAGCAAATAAATGGACCGTATTGGAACACATTAATAAACATTCAGCTCCGGATTTTTCAACCTTCTTTGCAACAGTAACTAATTCGTTTTTCACTTCTTCATATTGATGATTTTGTAATAAAGTCGTTACTTCACCAAAGTCCATGCTATATAAAACAAGCTTTGCATTTTGATCGTATTGAGAGAGTGTAAGTGTATTAATATGTTTATAATATAATGATGTAGATTCCCAACTTAGTCCACCAATTAAACCGAGTACTTTCATCGTACATTCCTCCCGTAACTATTTTGAATTCATTATTTCACAATTCCGATAAGAATACAATGATTTGAATGTATTGTTAAACAAAAAATAAAAATAATTAGAAAAGTGTTGAAATTTATACTTTTTAATGCCATAATACGAATTACAAATTAATACTTATCCAGAGAGGTGGAGGGACCGGCCCTATGAAACCTCAGCAACCCCTATGTAAATGTATAGGAAGGTGCTAATTCCGCAGAGAACACGATGTGTTTTTTGGAAGATAAGAGGATTCTTGAACGTGAAAGAAAATGGCCTCTTATATAAGAGGCCATTTTTTGTTGTATAGAAAGGGAGTGTCGATGCATAATTCATTTTGAAAATAAATATAGAGTAATAAAAGTTGACTAATAAGAGAGGGGAATTGTAATGAACAAATTATCAACGAAGTTAGTAGTGGCAATCGGAATTGGAGCAGCATTATACGGGATATTAGGACTTTGGGGATTTTCTATTGCACCAAATACATTTATTAAACCTGCATTAGCTATTTTAACCGTTTTTGGAGCGTTATTTGGTCCAGTGGCAGGGCTGTTAATAGGACTTATCGGTCATACTGTAACAGATACAATTGCTGGCTGGGGTATTTGGTGGGGCTGGGTTTTTAGTTCCGGCATTATCGGCTTTGCAATGGGGTTCATTCAAAAAAGAGTTGGCTTTAGTGTGAAAAACGGGACATATAATAAGGGAGATATTTCTTATTTAGCCATTACTGGCTTAATTGGAATTGTCATTGCTATTATATTTGCTGGGGCATTCGATATTATTGTAATGGGAGAACCGTTTGACAAAATTGTTATACAAGTGTTAGGTGCAACAATTGCTGACGTTATTGTATTTTTAGTTCTTGGATTGCCAATTACAATAGGCCTAGCTAAATCGAATAAGAAACATACACATTTAAAAATTGAAAAGTAGGGATATTAAAATGCAACCAATTATTTCTTTTGAACAATTCAACTTTCAATATAAGCATGCAGCGCAGCCTACTGTGAAAGACATTACATTTCATATATATCCTGGGGAAAAAGTGCTAATTGCTGGACGAAGTGGTTCAGGGAAATCAACGTTAGCTCATTGTATGAATGGGCTAATCCCATTTTCTTATGAAGGGACTAGTACTGGTAATATTTTAATTGCTGGAAAAGATCCGAGGAAAAAGAGTGTTTTTGAACTGAGTAAACATGTAGGCACAATTTTGCAAGATCAAGATGCACAATTTATTGGTCTTACAGTAGAAGAAGATGTAGCCTTTTATTTAGAAAATGAATGTGTAAATCAGGATGAAATGAAAAAGATTGTCTCGGAGTCATTAAAAAAGGTAGGAATGCATACTTTTCATAAACAAAGTCCGCATGAATTATCTGGAGGGCAAAAACAAACTGTTTCTTTAGCGGGTTTGTTAACAACAAATGCTCCTATATTATTGTTCGATGAACCGTTAGCAAATTTAGATCCAGCTAGCAGCTTACATACAATTGAACTTATTAAAAATATACATAAGCAATATAATAAAACAATTGTAATTATTGAACATCGAATAGAAGAAATGTTAAATCTGGATTTAGATAAAATTATTTTAATTGATGAAGGGGAAATTGTTGCGATAGGGACACCAGATGAGATTTTAGCGTCAAATATATTACCCTCAATCGGATTAAGAGAACCTATGTACATAGAAGGATTAAAAAGATTACATTTTGATAGTAATAATGACGTAATATATCCACTTGAAAATCTTCATAAGGAAAGTATTAGTGGCGTAATAAAAGAGTGGATGGAGAAAAAAGCTTTTTGTAAAGATACTCCTACAAAAAAAGAATTATTGAAAGTAGAGAATTTATCATTTTCATATCCTAATAAACAAAAAGTATTAGAGAATGTAAATTTATCCATATATGAAGGAGAAATTTTAGCACTTTTGGGCCATAACGGAGCTGGAAAATCAACATTAGCTCATAGTCTTATAGGAATAAACAAAACAAAAAATGGCAGGATTTTAATTGATGGAGTAAATATCAATTCTTGGTCTATACGTAAACGCGGTGAGATTATATCTTATGTCATGCAAAATCCAAATCACATGATTACACAATCTACTGTTATAGAAGAGGTTTCATTCACATTAAAATTACAAAAGGTTTCAAAGGAAGAAATTAAGTTTAGAGCGGAGGAAGCGTTAAAAATTTGTGGTTTGTACCCATTTCGAAATTGGCCAATTCAGGCGTTAAGTTATGGACAAAAAAAGAGATTAACGATTGCATCTGTACTAACAGCAAATCCAAAACTTATCATATTAGATGAACCGACAGCGGGACAAGATTATTATCATTATAAACAGTTTATGTCGTTTATTAGAAAATTAGCTAAAAAGGGAATATCATTTATTTTTATCACACACGATATGAATCTCGCATTAGAATATGCGGACAGAGCAATAGTTCTACATGAAGGGGAAATTATTGCGAATCATACCGCATCCATTGTATTAGGACATCCAGAAACGTTACAAAGAGCGAACTTAAAGGAGAGCTCTTTATTCAAACTCGTTAAATTTAGTGGTATTGCAAATCCTGAAAAATTTATGGAACTGTATTTTAATGATATTAGGAGGGAGGAAGGTGTATAATACATATTTTCATCGCATGGACGGAGCAGTGAAATTGTTGTTATTTATTTTTGGTATGACGCTTACCTTTTTATTTTTTGATTTTCGCGTATTGCTATTCGTATTTATAATTGGATGTATCGGACTTTTAGTTGCTAAAATTCCATTTCGTAAAATTTTTATTGTTTTTACTGTTATATTTACATTTAGTTTATTAAATTCTGTCATGATCTTATTTATTACACCAACCCATGGATCTGAATTAACTGGATCGTATACTTCATTTATGTATATTGGATATGCAACAATTACATACGAAACATTATTTTATGCAGCTACACTTTCGTTAAAGTATTTTACGTTATTACCATTTACACTTATTTTTATTTATACGACTGATCCAAGCAAATTTGTGAGTAGCTTAAGTAAATTTCGAATTCATTATAAAATTACTTATGCGATAAATATCGCATTACGTTATATACCTGATATACAGTCCGAATATAAAGTTATTAAACATGCCCAAGAGGCGAGAGGAGTAGCTTTTGAAAAAGGAGAAGCAAGTTTATGGATTCGCATGCAAAACCGTGTCTTAATTTTCTGGCCTTTAATTATTCATTCTTTAGAGAGAATCGATACAGTTTCAAACGCAATGGATTTAAGAGGGTTCGGAAAGAAGGATACACGTACGTGGTTCTATACAAATAAAGCGAAAAGCCAGGATTTCATTGCTTTATTTGTAGGTATTTTTATTTTAATTGCTGCAGTATATGTAAAGTTACATGTATTTCAAAATTTTTGGTATCCATTTTAAAGCACTCTCAAATGAGTGCTTTTACTTATTTTTATATAGACATGCTCAAAAAAGGGATATTTACATAATGTATAATACGAACCAGTTAAAATGATCAACTACCTATTAGTTTTCAAACCAAAAGGAGGAGAAAATATGAGTTACGGTGGTTCTTGTGGTT
The DNA here is from genome assembly GCF_051915205.1 of Bacillus cereus group sp. MYBKT111-2. Taxonomy (NCBI): domain Bacteria; kingdom Bacillati; phylum Bacillota; class Bacilli; order Caryophanales; family Bacillaceae; genus Bacillus; species Bacillus cereus group sp. MYBKT111-2. Next base: position 335,904 of record NZ_JBQAEG010000002.1, on the reverse strand, counting down.
TTGGTGGAGGTTTCGCTTTATTAGTTGTGTTATTTATTTTATTAATTATCGTTGGATGCAGCTGCTGGGGCGGAGGGTACTAATTTTTAATTAGTCTCCACAAATGTAAAACAAAAAAACATAGAAGATACTTATGTATCGAAACAAATAAAAAAGGAGCATAATTGCTCCTTTTTTATTTGTTGTTAGATGTGTTTGTATTACATTTCGGAAATGTAATTGTCAAAGTAGTACCTTTATTCATAACGCTTCGGATTTTTAAATTACCTTGCATCGTTTCAATGATCTTAACAGCAACCATTGTACCTAAACCTGTACCTTTCGTTTTTGTACTAAAATACGGTTCGCCAAATCGATTTATTTGCTCTTGTGACATGCCAATTCCGCTATCTTCAATTCGTATGATAACTTTATTATTACTAATAGAAGAGGAGATATTTAAAGTACCGCCATTAGGCATTGCTTCAATACCATTTTTTAATAAGTTTAAAAAACATTGCTGAAAGTGCTGTTTATTACCAACTATTGTTGCCGTAGAGAAATCTTTTGTAATATGTATTGTATTCATATTACATAAAGGTAAGATCATATTAATAACTCGATTTAATTCTTGTTCTACTGAAATCTCATCTAATTTTTCTGAAGCAGGTTTGGCAAACGTTAAATAATCATCAATAATTCCTTGGGCGTGATGTAATTCTTCCAGTATATGCTTAATATACTCGTCTCTTGATTCTGGAGTTAAATTTGGTGTTTTTAAAAGTTGTGTAAATCCTTTTACAACAGTTAAGGGATTTCTTACTTCGTGCGATATACTAGCAGCGAGTTGGCTAACAATCTCCATTTTTTCCATTTTAATTAACTTCGATCGCATGCATACTGCATCTTTTAAAACTTCATTAAAATAAACTACAAACAACATTAAAACGGTTGGTAATATTATGAAATAAATGATGTACAAATTATTCACTTCAAAATCTGATAAAGTTAATACAATTACAGTTGTAAATATTGCTAAGAAAAATGTTAAAAACATTGCATAAGCTACTTTAATTTTTCTATTATACGTATTAAATTTTGCGGATGCGAATGCTGTAATGATAAACATTGTTCCATACACTACTATTGTTAACATACTAAATCCATAAAATGAAAATCTTGTAATTAATAAAATAGCAAACAATGTTATACCGACAGGGAAGCCACCATAAAGCGTACCTACTATAACCGGTATTTGTCTTAAATCATGAATACAATTTTCATCCATATAGATAGGATAGCGCATACATAAAATAAGAGGGATACTCGTACAAAGTATAATAAGTAGTTTTTTATATTTCTTCAAATTGCGCCCGCTATCATATATAAAATAAAAAATAAATATGCTACTTAAAATGTATAGAAGGTTATTTAACACGTGTTGATTGATATACACAAAGTTCATAATATTTGCCTCGTTATTTTTAATTTCCTTTTCATATATATTATCATGATAATAGTATAAACTATATATTCGTTTGAATAATATAGATTTATATCTTTTTAGTATTCGACACGTTTACCCACTCTTCATAAAATTCTTTAACTGATGCATATCGTTCGGTTCGGTTTTCATTTACTGCGCGATACGCTATTTCATATAAATCCCTACTTGCTTCCCATTTTGTAAAGGGGCGATCTTTTCCACCACCTAAAATCGCGAAAGCCATTGCCCCCATATTAAATACATTTGTTCTCGAATCAATTATAGCGTTTAGCTCAAATTCTTCAGGAGACATAAAACGTGAGGAACCCCATAATCTTCCCATTTTATTTACGTATGGTTTTTTAGAATATAAATCAATATCACAAATTTTCGTTTCATTTGTATTAAAATTATACATAATACTACCATCATAAAAATCTATCGCTACATATTTTTTCTTTTCGACATATGTATGGAAGGAAAAAATGGAATTTAAGGATTGAACTCGTTTTCTAACAGGTAAATGCTTAAATTTATAAAATGGAGAGTTTGGATTTTTATATTTTTCAGGAGGCGGGAAACTCCAGTGCGAATGAAGACATTCACCATCAAACCAATCGAAAATTAATACATATCCAGATTGAACTGGAAAGTGTTCAATTAGTTTTATAAGCGAGTTGTGTTTTAATTCCTCGTATAGGAAAACTGAATTTTTCAAACGTTCAATAGCGTCGTTTATTGTTCCTTCGTATGCAATTGTTTGTGCCCCTGCGTATTTAATGAATTTTTTATGGCCATTTTTTTCAACACCAAAACTTATATTACCTGAATCTTGCTGGTCAAAAACTGCAAATACGGTTCCTAATTTCAATAGCCAATCAAAATTATGATGTTCTTTTAACTGGAATGTAACTTGATTTAACTGAATTTCAACTGGAATATCTCTCATATTATACCTCGCATTTATTATAATTAAGTTATATATTTCAGTATTCGACACGTTTTGTAAAAATCCTATGTGAATCACATGAAATTTATATAAATATAATAATAAATAATTATAAAAAGGTGGATAAAATGGAACAACAAATCGTTATTAAACCATATGAAAAAGAGTGGCACGAAGAGTATTTAATAGAAAAAGAGAAATTTATTTCTTTATTTGGGGAAGATTGTATTGCTATTGAACATATAGGGAGCACATCTGTACAAGGGTTAGGAGCGAAACCTTTAATTGATATGATGATTGGCGTAACAGATTTGCAAATTATCGAAAAGTGGATTGATGATCTATTAAAAATCGGATATGAGTATGTTCCAAAAGAAACACCTAATTGGCGTTTTTTTAGAAAGGGAAAATGGAGAGCAGGTACTCATCATTTACATGTTTATATTTATAATAGTGACGAATGGAAAAACAATCTTTTATTTCGAGACTTTCTAATAAAGCATGAATGGGCACGTAAAGAATATAGAGAACTAAAAGAGAGACTTGCAGCTACATATCCTTTTGATCGTGTTTCTTATACAAATGCAAAAGCACCATTTATTCAAAAGATATTAGAATTAGCTAAAACTCAAAAGAATTAACATTACAGATTTTTATCTGAAAAAATTTAAAAAATCCCTTCCTGCGTTATTTATAGGGAGGGATTTTTTCTTTTGTCATAACGATATACATCTAATTATTGGAGACAGATTAGTTTATTTATTTCGATATTTCTAGTACATTGAAAATATTAAGGGGGAATGAAGCAATGAAAGCTATTGTACATCAATATAAAAAAGGGGTAGAGGGATTAGAATATAAACTTTCATCTGAAACAAATCCTAATGCCGGGGAAGTAAAAGTAAAGTTAAAAGCAGCAGGATTAAATCATAGGGATTTATTTATTATAAACAATAGAAAAGAAATGGATCTACCTTTAGTAATAGGATCAGATGGTGCAGGTATTGTTACAGAAATAGGAGAAGGTGTTTCAGCTGATTTATTACAAACCGAGGTCATTATTAATCCTAGTATTGGATGGGATAATATTGCCGAAGTACCAGAGTTACCAGAGGTGTTAGGGGGACCAAAAGATGGAACGTTTGCTGAATATGTAATTGTCCCAGCTGAAAATGTAGTGGCAAAACCGTCATATCTTACTTGGGAAGAGTCTGGCGTTCTATCTTTATCGGCACTAACTGCATATAGAGCGCTTTTTACAAAGGGTAGATTAAAGCGTGGGGAACATGTTTTAATTCCTGGGATAGGCGGCGGTGTAGCGACATTTGCTATGTTATTTGCAAAAGCAATTGGCGCAAAAGTAAGTGTTACTTCAAGGGTAGAGAACAAAAGGAAGTTTGCCGAAACATATGGCGCAGATTTTTCTTTTAATAGTTCTGGAAATTGGGAAGAGAGTTTATGCGAAAGAAAAGTAGATTTAATAATTGATAGTATAGGTCCAGCAACATTCATAAAATACTTTGATGTATTAAACCCAAATGGGAGAATTGTTAATTTTGGTGCAAGCTCCGGAGATAAAATTGAATTACCTTTACGAGCGTTATTTTATAATCAAATCGATATTATGGGGACATCTATGGGTAGCAGTGAAGAATTTAATGAAATGATTAAGTTTATAGAGAAATATAAGATTAAACCAATTATGGATAAAGTTTATTCGTTGGAAGAAGCGATTCAAGCGTTAAGACGTATGGAGCAGGGAGAACAATTCGGTAATATTGCACTTCGTATGTATTAAAAATATGATTTCTTAACTAGTATATTGAAGTAACTATGTTATGTATTCTATACATAAAAAGCATATGATTCGTATTGTTTTAAAGGTTTTTCAGCTTTATACATAATTGGCCGTTATAATTAGTCTTAAGATTGTCAAATAAGTGATAGTAAAATGAGAATTTGATGAGAAAAGTTTCAGACCATTTTCATGTTGATGTTGTATACTGTGTAAATCAAGAAAGCTTTTATGCAAGGAGAGAGTATTATGAATTACACAGTATTTCAATGGTTTAATAATTTTGCTGGATCGTCCAAGCTATTAGATACGCTAATGATTGCTATTACAAATAGTGCTGCATATGTAGCGATTTTATTTATGTTTATCTTATGGTTTAACAATGGAAAGAAAATTAATGCAATAAAAAAACAATATACAGTGTTATATACGACACTTTCAGTCATTATCGCATTACTAGTAAATGTTGTGATACATGCGGTATATTACCATCCACGTCCGTTTGTATCACATGATGTACATCAATTAGTACCACATGCAGCAGACTCATCATTTGTTAGTGATCATTCAGTACTTGTATTCTCAATTGCATTTGTATTTTTGCTTAGAGGAGAAAAACTAAAATATATCGCTCTTATTTGGGCGGTATTAGTTGGTGTATCGCGTATGTACGTAGGTGTTCATTATCCTCTAGATATACTTGGTGCTGCTTTCTTAACATTTATCACGAGTGGCTTAGTAGTGCAAAGTACACGTCCGTTAGAGCCGATAGCGAAATTTGTATTTAAAATGTACGCGTTGGTAACGAAACGTATTCCTTTTTTAGCGAAATATAATCATTTAGCTTAATTATTCATAAATAACTATAAGTAGGGTTGTTTAAAAGTTCTCCTTTGGAAATCCAGAGGAGAACTTTTTATTATGCATAAGATAAGGGCAATATGTATTAAAAGAGTGACAAAATAATACTGAGTTAGCATTAAAAGTCCTTATGGAACTTGTAATTTATAATAAAGCAACCATCCTGTAATGGAATATTCATAAATTTCACGCACCGTAATATAAATAAAAAAATAGAAACAATAACCACTTTCAGACTGTTTTAAAGGAATTAAAAGGAAATGTTCGAAACATATAGTAGTGAAAGTAAAAACTACATATTTTGTAGCACATCTTTGTAGTAATTAATGGTGAAAGAAAGGAGCGAAATATGCATAAACTTCAAACGAATAAAGGCGCGCGGTATTTTATGATTGCTTTTATTGTTTTGTTTCTTATTATGCTTTTGCGTTTTTTCTATATTCAAGCAGTAGGGGTCGTGCATAATGTGAATGTAAAGGATCTTGCAACTGAACAACATAATAAAAATGGTGTTTTGGAAGCGAATCGTGGCACGATTTATGATCAAACTGGAAAAGTGCTCGTTCAAGATTCAACAACGTATCGTGTTGTTGTGAATTTGAAAGGTAATGGCAAATTGAAAAATAAAGATGAAACCGCAGCGCAATTAGCTGATGCGCTTGAAATTAATAAAGAAGATGTGTTAAAGAATTTCCATGAAGGGCGTACGCAAGTTGAAATCGGAAAAGTTGGCCGGAATTTGTCTAGGGAAAAGAAAGAACAAATTAAAAAATTGAAAATCCCAGGTGTTTCTTTTATGCCTGAGAAAGCAAGAGTGTATCCAAATGAAGATTTTGCATCTTATATACTTGGTTTTGCTAGACCAGACGATAAAGGAAATACAGAAGGGAAGTTTGGGCTTGAAAAAAGTTTAGATAAATATTTGCGCTCGACAAATGGGAATATAGAATATGTGGGAGCGCGAGGAGGTATCCCGCTTACAAATGATATAGGAAAAATAGAACCTGCTAAACATGGAAATAACGTATATCTTACGCTTGATAAACAAATTAATAGTTTTTTAGAAGAAGCGATGAATAAGGCGCAAGAGCACTATGATCCTTCTATGTTAGTAGGTATTATAGCGGATCCAAAGACGGGGAAAGTTTTAGCTATGTCTAGTAAACCTAGTTTTAATCCTAATAAAGGGGATATTGAATACTTTTTAAATGATCCAATCGCAAATGCATATGAACCAGGTTCAACGATGAAAGTATTTACGTTAGCTGCAGCAATCAATGAAGGTGTATATAACGGGAAAGAATATTTTCAATCCGGCAAGTATTCAGTAGGTTCATCGGATATAAAAGATCATAATGGTGGGTTTGGATGGGGATCTATTACATTTGATGAAGGTTTTGAAAGATCATCAAACGTAGCTTTTTCTATTTTAGAAGATCAGTTATTAAAACCAAATAAATTTAAGCAATATATGAACAAATTTGGTTTTAACCAAAAAACGGGAATAGATTTACCTGGTGAAAGTAAAAATACTTTATTATTAAATACACAAATTCAACAAGTAACAACTTCTTTCGGACAAGGTTCTACAGTAACTCCAATTCAATTAATCCAAGCTGCAACCGCTATAGCAAATGACGGGAAAATGATGCAACCATATATCGTTGACAAAGTTGTAAATCCAACAAACAAGCAAGTTATTATGGAAAATCAACCGAAAGAAGTTGGCAATCCGATAAAAAAAGAGACTGCGGACAAGGTAAGAGACTTAATGGAGCGTGTTATTACGTCTTCAAAAGGTACAGGTACAATGTATAAAGTCGATGGTTACCCAATAGGAGGCAAGACAGGAACAGCGCAAATTCCGAATCCTGAAAATGGACGATATATGGAAGGAAAAGAAAATTATATTTTTTCATTTTTAGGTATGGCTCCAATTGATGACCCAGAGTTAATTGTATACTTAGCTATTAAGCAGCCAAAGTTAAAGGGAGATGAATATGGAGCTCAGCCACTCGCTGAAATATTTAAACCAGTTGTGAAAAATAGCCTTGAATATTTAAAGGTGAAACCATATACAGAACAACAAATGACCGATGCAACGAAAAAATCCCAATTAAAAGTGCAAAACTATGTGAATCAATCAATAGATACGGTAGAGAATAATGTAAAAAAAGAGAAACTCCAACCGATAATTTTAGGAGAAGGAAAAATTAAAAAACAATATCCGCAGTCTGGTGAAGTAATGAGTGAAGGTGATCGTATATTTTTATTAGGAAACAACGCAACAATGCCCAATTTACAAGGTTGGTCCATGCGTGATGTTATGTATTTTTCTAAACTATTAAAATTAGATTTAAAAACTTCAGGTACGGGTTATGTAACAAATCAAAGTATTGAAAAAGGACAAGCTATACAAGAAGGCGATATATTAGAACTAGAATTAGAACCACCGTTACAACCGTTAGTAGAGGCAAATACAAATTAATTCAGGAAATATGAAGGGTCTATATATAATAGACTCTTTTTTAATGATTCAAGTAATTTCACGCACCGTAATTTTTAGAAAAAATAATAAATAAGATTTTTAACAGTTACTAAAACAGAAAAACCTACATATATTGAAATTAGAACGACTGTTCAAATTTTTGTATGAAACGACGGAAGGAGTCTACATTGAATAAAAGACGATACGATAGCGATTTAGCCAAAGAAATAATAGCAGAGAAAGCGACAGAATTATTTTCCTTAAAAGGATATACAAGAACTTCAATTGATAACATTGCGAAAGCCTCTGGTTATAGTAAAGGACATATATATTACCATTATAAAAATAAAGAAGAATTATTTGTTTATTTAGCTAAAGACAGTATGAGAAATTGGCACGATAAATGGGAAATAGCAGAAAAACAGTATACAAATGCTACTGGGAAATTATATGGAATGGCTAAATTTGTACTTTATAATTACAAAACGCCGTTATTAAGGGCTGGGCAAGAACTTGCCTCTGATCCGAGCGCGAGTCCTTCTACAGTAAAACATCTTTATGGTTTAGCTGATATCCCTTTAAAGGCATATCATAAAATTTTAGATGAAGGTATACAAAGTGGTGAATTTTATATAGAAAATGTTGAGGATTCAAGTCTTTTATTAGGTTCATGGCTAGGTGGATTATGTCAATTCATTCATTCATTTGAAACAGAGAAATTAGAAGTTTTATTTAATGAAGCCATTACGATTTTTTTACTCTCTATTTCAAACAAAGATGCGTAGCATTACAAGCGAATTAGAACGATTGTTCAAATCTTTACACTCGTCCGTTTTCATTATATGTATTAACAACAGGAGGTTTTTTATATGGATGAACAAAGAGTCGCAATTGTAACTGGCGGAGCTTCTGGTATCGGTAAAGCTTTATCTATTCAATTAGCAAATAAAGATATATTTGTAATTATCGCAGATATTAATGAAACAAGTGGTCAAGAGCTTGTGAATAATATAAAAAATAATAATCAACTAGCTAGGTTTGAATATTTAGATGTTACTAACGCTGAATCCGTAGAGGAACTTATTATAAAAATAGTCAATGAGTTTGGTAGAATTGATTATATGTTTAATAATGCTGGAATTGCCATGTATGGAGAAGTATCTGATATGTCTTTGGATCATTGGAAGCATATTATTGAAATAAACTTATTAGGAGTAATTTACGGAACACAATTAGCTTATCAATTCATGAAAAAACAAGGATTTGGTCATATCATTAATACTGCGTCTGCAACCGGCTTAGGACCTGCTCCACTTTGTACCGCGTACGCAACAACAAAACATGCTATCGTCGGTTTAACAACGTCATTACATTATGAGGCAGAAGAATACGGTGTAAATGTAAGTGTACTTTGTCCAACTTTTGTAGATACACCCATATTTGAAAAATCAATTGCAATTAATATGAATAAGGGCCAAATTATAAAACAACTAAAAACAAATAAGCCGATTTCAGCAGACAAGTTTGCTGAAATTGCACTGAAAGCTATTCATAAAAATAAATTAGTTATATGTCCAATGCGGTTTAAAAAAACAATGGACGTATTCTTTACCTTATTTCCTTATCTTCATAAAAAGCTAATGCGTTTCATATGCCGAATTGGTCGAAAAGCAAAAATGACCCAACTATAAATATCTGATTATTTTTTATTTACAGTTAAATACAAATGTGATAATATGGAAAAAATCAAATGCAGTGAAGAGAAGAGTAAATAAAATGAATTTTTCACAGAGAGCTCCATTTAGCTGAAAAGGAGTAAAAATTCTTTATTGAACCAAGCCTCTGAGCAGCGCATCGGAACCTATAATTAGGGGGTGGTGTGACGGGAGCTCCCGTTATAGAGCTATGGTATAAGCATGAATGAAAATGCAGTACCAGATAAGGTTAATATGGTGACATATTAACAAACTAGGGTGGCACCGCGATGATAAATCTCGTCCCTAAGACTAAAAGTCTTGGGGGTGGGATTTTTTTATTGGTTTAAAACACTTTGGAAAGCGGGGGCCTAAAATGAAAAACTTACTTAACGATTGGAAATATCCTTTATTACTACTGTCCGGAGTTGGTATTGCAAATTTAGGGGCATGGATTTACTTAATAGCACTGAATGTACTTGTCTATCATATGGGTGGCTCAGCCTTAGCTGTTGCTACTTTATATGTAATTCAACCATTGGCTGCTCTATTTACAAACGCTTGGTCAGGAAGTATGATTGATCGTTTAAATAAACGGAAATTAATGATTTACCTCGATATATATCGCGCGGTATGTATCGCTATTTTACCATTACTTCCATCACTTTGGATCGTTTATGTATTCGTATTCTTTATTAGTATGGCCAATGCAATTTATGAGCCAACTGCGATGACGTATATGACGAAATTAATACCAGTTGAACAAAGACAACGTTTCAACTCATTGCGTAGTTTAATAGGGTCTGGTGCCTCTGTAATTGGACCATCGATAGCGGGAGCATTGTTAATAGCAAGTACATCAGAGGTTGCAATATATATAAATGCTATAGCGTTTCTCTTATCAGGAATAATTACATTGCTATTACCTAATCTTGATAAAAAACCTGATATTCATACATCAAATGACAGGTTGTCTTTAGCTGTACTAAAAAAAGATTGGACCATCGTTTTAAATTTCAGTAAAAAGTCTTTGTATATCTTTTTCGTGTACTTCTTATTTCAAGGGATGATGGTGTTAGCTGCCGCAAATGATTCACTTGAATTGTCATTTGCGAAAGAAGTTTTATTGTTAACAGATAGTGAATATGGTTTTTTAGTTAGTATTGCTGGAGCCGGATTTATTTTAGGAGCAATAACAAATACAATTTTATCAAAAAAATTAACACCTTCATTTTTAATTGGAATAGGATCATTTTTCATCGCAATCGGTTATATCATTTACGCTTTTTCAAATGAGTTTTTAATAGCTGCTATCGGATTCTTTATTTTATCTTTCTCTATGGCATATGCAAATACAGGATATTATACCTTTTATCAAAACAACGTTCCCGTTCACATAATGGGACGGATTGGAAGTATATATGGACTAGTAATTGCCGGCATAACCATTTTGATTACGATTCTATTCGGAGTTGCAACTCAATTTATTTCTATACAACTTGTAGTTATTGTAGGATCATTGGTAATGTTACTTATAACTATTATATTGTGTGTGTTTACTTTATTACCTTCAAAATCCAAGGTATATCATGCTGAATCAGTAGATTCCAAATAATTTTTTCTTCCATTTTTCAATTAGTATACATCACTAGAGGATTCTTCCATCTATATATTGAATAATAATTAGGTGGAAGAATCTCTTCTGCATATGACGATGACAAATATGATTAATGCAAAGGATATAGTCCAGAAAATTATTATATCTAGATTTAGATTATTCAATTGATTATATGTCTAAAGCAACGAAGTAGGAGTTGAAAAATTAATAAAAATATAGAGGGAGCTTTTAGATTACATGGATATTAAGATTAGAGCATATAAAAAATCTGATGAAACCGGTTGGGTACGTTGCCGTGTGTTATCTTTTTTAGATACAGCATATTACGATAACGTATTTAGAGAGAAAGAAAAATATGAAAATCCTGCAATTGAATTAGTAGCAGTATGTGAAAATCAAATTGTGGGTTTAATAGATATTGAATATGAATTAGAAGAACGTACAGTTTGTTCAAGAGGAACTGGTCTTGGTGGCATGATTTGGCATATTGCAGTTCATCCGGATTTCCGTAGAATGAAAATTGGTAATCAGCTATTAAAAGAAGCGGAGAAGTTAGCGAATGAACGTAACCTAAATCGCCTAGAAGCATGGACTAGGGACAATCTATGGGTACATGGATGGTATGAAAAGAACGGATTTGTAAAAGTAGATTCCTATTTACACGTATATAGCGATCATACAGACGAGATAAAAGGTGTAATGAAAAGTAATATAGATCAGTTATATCCAGTTCAAACATTTGCTCATTATACAGGTGAAAATAAAGAAGACATAAGAAAACAATTTAAACGAGTGCATGATTGTTTTTGTTTTGAAAAGTATTTTAGTTAACGAGAAACCCTTTATTTACTAAATAAAGGGTTTTCTAATTCTGCACGAGTACATATGGATATCTGGATTTTTAAATTAAAAAAACATTACTATATAGTTATAAATTTTAATTATTAATTCATATGAAAGGATGTGTTAACAATTTGTATATGATCAACGGTAGCTTGTTTATTATTTTAGGGGTTATTTGTTATTTAATTGTACGTGGAATATTAATTGGTATCAAAAATAAAAAACATTTGATTTGGTGGAAAGAAATAATAAGTTTTTTATTCTTGGTCTACATTTGTATGGTTGTTGCAGTAACTTTATTCCCTTTACCAATCGGTTTTCCTTCTAATATTGAAAATCTGAATCGCTCGGTCAATATAATACCATTTGCATCAATTATTAAAGACATCAATCAAATTGGTAGTGCTTATGATGGAGATGCCCTATTTATGATTGGTCTAATTATAAGAAATGTAGGCGGAAATATTTTATTATTAATGCCTTTAGGATTTTTAGCACCAATCCTATGGGATAAATATAAAAAATTCAAAAATACAATTTTATTAGGATTTTCTATATCAACTAGTATTGAATTGCTACAATTAATTCAGTCTTTATTTAGTGGAGTGGGACGAGTTACTGATATTGATGATGTAATCTGTAACGTTATAGGTTGTATTCTTGGATACTTTATTTATAAAATCACTATAATGCTAGCTGCTAAATTTAACATTCAAGTATTTAATGAGACGGATTCTAGAAGAATAGAAACTATTGATAACTAACAATTCATACGTCTTAAAGTATACATTTATTTTGAATAAAGATGATAAAAGACGTACGAGTCAAAAGTACGTCTTTTTACTTTTATAAATAAGCTTATGGCTATTACATGGTGTAACATAATAAATAGACAATAGTATAATTGGAAATGAATAATACATTAATAAAAAAAGTATAAATACATTCATCCCTTGTTTATCAATGCTGTGAACGGTAATACTAAATAACATTGAACTTTTATAACAAGGGATGATCATATGATATTCATTTACACGGATTTCGGCGGAACGCATTCAACTGCACTTGCAGCAGCTTATCATTTAAATAAATTACCAACGGATCGTAAGCTAACAAAAGAAGAAATATTAAATGTGGATTACTTTAATAAATTGAAAACTGAAGATATGGGGAAAATTATTTTTCATGGAGTAGATGAAAATGGTAACCCGGTTTATACGATTGGATGCGGCGCATCAAAAATCGTTGTACCTGCGATGAAGCATTTAGGAGAGATTCTGCAAAAACATTATCAAAGTCATGAAAAGATTATTTTTTCTAATACATCACCAACAGTACCTTTACCAATGACTTTTGGCGGTCTGTTTTCTAGAAGGTTTCACATCGACTTTATCGGTGTACCATTACTCGTATGGGGTGCAAAACTTAGCTGCGATAATGTACAAAGACTTGTTAGTTATACGAAAGAAGCCGGACGATTAACAAATGATTATGTTGTGATTTTAGATAATGAAACTTTTAAATAACGTAAGATAAAAGGAAAATCAAGCAAATTTCTTGATTTTCTTTTTAATTTGTGAAAAAGACAAGAAATATTCACATTTATCATCTATCTACTATAGCCAAAACAATAAAGTCCTGTTACTATTACAGGGATATTCTCTTTTCATAACATAAATATATAGAAAAATTAGAAAAGAGGAATTGAATTAAGGGAGGAACAACATGAGGCGTGTTGCTTGGATTACTGATAGTACAACTGCGAGTTTTACAACAGAAGGAGATAACTTTGTTATCCCAATTGAAGTTATTATTGATGGTGTGTCGTACAAAGATTGTGAAGAAGGTGTGCGTGAGCGCGTTTATAATGCTTTAAACGAAGGTAAAACTGTCACTACATCACAACCTAACATAGGGGAAATGGTAGAGTTATTTTCGAAATGCAAAGAAGAATATGAAGAAGGATTTGCAGTTGCTATTAGCGGAAAAGTAAGTGGAACCTATCAAAATATGAAGTTAGCTGCAGAAATGGCAGGTTTCCCATTAACGGTATTAGATAGTGAAACAACAAGTTATCCAATGGACGAACTAATTAGAAAAGCAAAATCGTTATACAATGATGGTATGACTTTACAAGATATACACAAAACATTAGTGGATGAAAAAAGAAGACCTTTCCACGTATTCCCGAAAAGTTTAAAAGGCCTTTATGCAAGTGGACGTGTAAAGGGAGTTCAATTTTTACTTGGAAGTTTATTAAGTGTCAACTTAATATTAGAAGTAAAAGGCGGAGAGCTTTTACTTGAAAAGAAAGTTCGTAAAATCCAAAAATGTCGAGAATACATTAAAAATGAACTTGAAAAAGAATTGCCAAAAGTACTTCACATGTTCCATGCTAACGATAAAGATGGAGCTGAAGAATGGATTTCAGATATTAGACAAGCATTCCCTGAAATGGATTTCAAATTATATCCATTACCAATTTCATTTGCGGTACATGCAGGTGAAGGTACAATAGCAATTAGTTATTAAGAAGAAAACCCGTGAATGATACGCGGGTTTTTTTATTTATAAATGGTGCATACCACGCCACCATCAAGTTGAAGTTTTATAGCACTCTAGAACGAAATTTGTGTTAACTCGAAACAAAAATCTTATTTTATCATTTTTGGAGAGCAACCACAATTTCTTGACTTGATTTGAGATTAAAAATATAAACCTTTTCCTACTGGCTGAACAGTTTCTAGTACAATATCAACCATTTCCTCATTAAGTAGGGTCCTTATAATCCAAGCTTATAGTTCTTGAGCAGCAAAACAGCCCGCAGCAGTCGAGATATTTCCTTCGTTTATGAAACTTTGCTCAATAACGTCTACATCAAATTCTTTTAGCTGTTCTACTGCGGAGGGATATGTAGTAACTTTTTTACCAGTTAGTAATTTTTTAGCTCCTAAAAGTAGTGAACCAGAACACATAGATCCTATTAATTGTCTTTGAGGATCTACATAAATGCTATTAATTATATTGTTGATTTTTATATAAATCCTTTACACCTTTACCACTCGCAAATATTACAGCGTCGGCAAAAGGGATATCAGATATGCTTCCTGTCATGGGAATACGCAAGCCAGACATAGATATATGAGATTGTTCCGTCCCTAAAAGCTGGACATCCCAATCGGAAATACCACCGACTAAACGTACACGATTTAATAAATCCCATGGTAGAAAAACATCTATATCGGTAAAGTTATCGAAACAGACTATTGCAACTTTCATTTTCTAACCCTCCACTTATGTATATCATTTTATTAATAATATAAACATCTCTTTTTTATGTTCTATATCCAGTTATAAATCCCTGTATATTACACGTAGAGGAAGGAGAAGAGGTGTAGTGATTTTTTAACTCCTCTAAACATAAACAGGTATAATATCTTTTTCTTTGTTTCTATCGATTTTTTGTACAAAACCAAGATCTGTAGTAATAACTAGTAAGGTATTTGGGATGAAAATCTTTAAAATTCTCAAGGAAATAGGTGGAATTTATTACACATACAAATAGAAATAAAAACGTCATCATTTTTTATAAATTCTCAGATAGAAACACGTTTTTCGGTTTTAGGAGGGCATTTTTTCATTAGCTTGCTAATCTATATATAATATGATTTTTATAATTTCCCTAAAATAATTTTGACGTATTTATTTTTTCAATATAAAATAATATTCATCCAAATTTAACCAATACTATATAAAAGATGTATCTTTTTATATGCATAGGTATAAATCTCTTTAGTTTTAAGGGGAAAGGTTAATATGAAAGTAAAGAAACTAGTTACGCTTGTAGTACCATTTATACTATTATACGTGTCAGTTCAATTAACCGAAATTCTTCAAGGCCATTTCAGCAACTGAACGAAATCGGAATGGATATTAATTTGAAGGAAAAGTCCCCAGAGAAACGAAAGATTGTAAGAAACCCCCAAAAATGTTACATGGTATACAAGAAGGTGACATCATTTATGTTACGGACTTAACTTGAATTACTCGTAGTACAAAAGATTTATTTGAATTAATCGATAACATACGGAGTAAAAAGGCAAATTTAATATCCTTAAAAAATACATGGCTAGATTTATCAGAAGATAATCCCTACAGCTAATTCTTAATTACTGTTATGGCGGGTGTAAACCGATTAGAACGTGATCTTATCCGTATGCGATAGCGCGAAGGAATTGAACGAAAGAAAGTTTAAAGGTCGGTCAAAGAAGTACCATAAAAATCATGCAGGAATGAATTATGCAGTAAAGCTTTATAAAGAGGAAGATATGACTGTAAATAAAAAACTTATGAAATTACAAATGTGTCTAGGCCTTATTATATAGAAAGCTATCGGAAAGGAACAGTTGATGAGTTATACCAAAGATCGGAAATATATAATAGAAAATAAGTTTCATATAGAGGTGAAATTATATGCCTAAAATTGACAATATGCTAGCAATTCTATGGATGCTTCGTTCAGGTGAAAAAATCACTGCAAAACAAATTTCAGAAAAGTTAGAGATAAATATAAGGACCGTGTATCGTTATATTGATACAATTTCAACTAGTGGCGTACCTATAATTTCAGAACCAGGACATAACGGTGGATACACTTTATTGAACAATTTTGTAGAGGCTCCTCTTTTTTTTGATTTTGAGGAGCAAACTTCACTATTTCACGCTGCTGTTTTTGCAGAAGAAGCCGGATATTATGGAGGTGAAGCATTAAATAGGGCCATTTCAAAACTAAGTAAATACTCAAATCAAGAGCAAGAAACAAAGATAAACCAACATTTAACTAGTCTTGAAGTAATAAGTCGATTAAGTTCACTCTCTATAGAAACTTTTTTGAAGGAGTTGGAGCAGGCCGTAGCTAACGGGTATTCAGTAAAAATTCTTTACCATAAAAGTGGCGAAAAGCAATTAAATTATAGATTGGTCGATCCATACAGAATTATCTATTGGAATAATAAATGGTATGTAATTGGATTTTGTCATCTTAGGAATGATATCCGTAGTTTTAGAGTAGATCGAATTGAAAGTTTAATACAAACCGAAAAGAAGTTTAACCGGCCAGACAATTTTTCAGCAAGTGACTTTTTTATAAAAAGTCTTCTTCCAACTATAGAAGAAAAGGAAAGTATTATTTCTTTGGTTATTAATGGGGATAAAAGTGTATTGGCTGATATTTGCCAACATTGGTTTTTAGGACATTATTTACAAGAACGGACTTCAAATCAAGCAGTTTTTCTTCTGGACAAAGATATGATACATAAATATGTACCTTATTTACTTTTACCGTACAATAAATCTATCAAAGTTATTGAGCCAATAAGTCTTAAGAATAGAATTATTGAAGTTCTATCTGAATTAATAAAATTTCACCAAGTATGATAACTTCCCTGACGTTAACTGTCAGGGAAGTTATATTATAATAGCTACATAAATTGAGATTGGAGTGTTATTGGATGCAAACAAAAAAAGCTTTTCTATATGTATTTAATACAATGTCAGACTGGGAATATGGATATTTAATTGCTGAACTAAACTCAGGAAGATATTTCAAAAAAGATTTAGCACCTTTAAAAGTAATTACAGTAGGAGCTAATAAAGAAATGATAACTACTATGGGAGGACTGAGGATAAAACCAGATATTTCCCTTGATGAATGTACTCTTGAGAGTAAAGATCTTTTAATTTTACCAGGAGGGACTACTTGGAGTGAAGAAATTCATCAACCTATCTTGGAAAAAATTGACCAAGCTTTAAAGCGTGGCACTATTGTTGCTGCAATTTGTGGTGCAACTGATGCCCTCGCGAATATGGGATACTTGGATACTAGAAAGCATACAAGTAATAACTTAGAATATACTAAAATGGTATGTCCTAACTATAAAGGAGAAAAGTTCTATGAGTTGGGACCTGCGGTATCTGATGCGAATTTAGTTACTGCCTCAGGAATAGCTCCTCTGGAATTTGCAAGGGAGGTACTGAAAAAAATAGATGTATTTACCCTAGATGCATTACATTCATGGTATAACCTAAATAAGACTCATAAACCTGAATACTTCTTCCAGTTAATGAATTCAATAAATAAATGAAATAACTAAAAAGCTCAATTTCTCTATTTTGATTTGCAGAGAAGTTGGGCTTTTTAATTTGGAATTCCCTTATCGTTGTAAATCGGTATTTTCCTGACGCTACTCTATCGCTATCAAGCTACGAAATACAAATACCCCCAAAACTTGAAAGTTGATTTCTTTATGTGAAAATGTACATTTTTTGTTTTGGGGTGTTATAAAATTCTTAAGTTGATGGGCATGTGGCGGGACCCCGATAAGAAAATTTATCTATGATTATTAAAGTGGCCCACCTTCAAAACCGATCGGCCATCCATTGTCTTTAAATTTTACTTTATACTGAAACTCATAGGAACCTTCATAAATAAACGCTAAACTAAAACCTGGCAATATTCCCACTTAATTATATCATCATCCTAATTGAAGATTCCGCCTTTTTCCTTGCTACCGATAATGAGACGTTATGTGAACATTATACAACCTAAAATACAGAACATATCACTTTACCCCTATGTAATCTTCTACAGTAATCCTACTCCAATAGTTCAATAAAGTAATGCTATAATGTCCATTTACAGGTACATTTCATTAAGTAGAAAATAATAAATCTATTGAGGTTTAATATTTTTGATACTCATAATTTGACATACATAAAACCAAAAGTTGCATGTTATATTATTAGGCACAACAATATAAATAATATCATTTGTTCATTTCGTAAATAATGTTGATAAAAAAGAGAAAGGATTTTTAAAGGTAAAAATAGAAATCTATATAAAAAAATATTTAAATGGTAGGGATATTATGAAAATCGGTAAGTTTGGAGAAGTAAATAACATAAGTATTGATACGATTAGACATTATATGGATCTCAGTCTTATTATTCCTGAAAAAAAGGGAGGGCACTATTTTTTTGATGAGTATTGTCAAACAGATTTAGAACTCATTTTACATTACAAAGATTTAGGATTTAGTTTGAATGAAATTAAAGAACTATTTTTTTATAAACATTTAGCGAAATCTATGAATTACGAAAAAGATACCTTTTACCAATCTTTATTTAAAATGAAATATGACAAGATGGAACAGGAAATAGAACTTTTAGAGAAGAAACGGGATAAATTAAAGGCAGTGTTACATGATTTATTAGTAACAAATGAAACTTCTAATTCAATTATAGGGATAGATTTAAGTATACTACATTTACTTACATGTTCTAAGTGTAGACAAAAACTAATTCTTCAAGATGGAATTATTAATAACAATCAAATTACTGAGGGAAAGTTAATTTGTAATTGTGGAGAAGAATACATTATTACTTCCGGGATTATATCTGCTGGTAAATTATTTAAAGCAAATGAGAAAACGTCACTTGAAAATATTATTTCGGATTATATTCATGAAACTGATAATGCATATTTGGAAAATATGCATAGAGAAGGGGAATGGGCGAAAAAGAAACTAATACATTTAGATTTAAATAACAAATTAATACTAGATATAGGATCAGGACTTGGGTTCTTTTTGAGGAGCATTTATGAAGAACTACCCGAAGATTGCCTATACATCGCAGTAGATAGAGATTTCAATAAACTTTTATTTTTAAAAGACGTATTAGCGAGAAAAAATCCGAGAAGAAATATTCTCTTTATCTGTGCGGATTTTTTGAACATCCCTATTCAAAATCGGTCAGTAGATATTGTAATTGATCACTCTGGTACGAGCAATTATAGTTTTGAACATGCGGATTTTTTACTTCACGAATTAAACCCACTTTTTAAATCCAATTGTTATTTATTAAGTTTATTTATTTTATTTAAAAATTTCAGCTTAAATAGCCAAATTACAAATAATTTTCGAGCAAATTTTACACTCTCAAAAATAAAGAAAGAAATCCAAAATTTACAGTTTCAATCCATTGATGAAAGTACTTCAAATTATTTGAAACGAGGCGGAAAGTACGAGGATTTCTTTGTTCAAGGTGAAGAAATTTATACATATTCATTTTTCGGAAAAAGATGGGGTTAACCCCATCTTTTATTTATTTCCCCTTAAAATTATTCACATCGTACATATTGCAATTGGGTTGACCCAAGAACTTACAATGTACGTAACACAAAATTAGGCAGGGGGAAAAGTTATGGCAAGTTTACGATTACATATAGAACATAAAAAAAGCAATCAAGAACTAAGAAATATTTGCTTATATTCAATTGCAAAAACAGTATCAATATTCGGTAGCTCTATTTATAGTTTTGCATTAGGATTGTATGTATTACAAATAACCGGATCTGCTTTAAATTTCGCGATTACGCTTATTTTAGGAACGATTCCAATGATTGTTATGAATCCATTTGCCGGTGTAATTGTTGATAAGGTTGATAAAAAGAAACTCGTCGTTTGTATGGATGTACTAAGCGGATGCTTATTAATAACTGTTTATATAGTAAGCAACTATTATGGGTTAAACTTATTCATCATTTATACTACTACCTTTCTGATGACAGTATTTACAACATTTTTTGTAATAGGTTTAGAGGCTGCAAAACCAAATATCGTCTCTAAAGAGAGACTAATGAGTCTTAACTCTATAAGCAAAATTATCGATTCTATATCTTTAATTCTAGGGCCTATGTTAGGGGGCATTGTTTTTGCAGTCTTTGAGATGAACACTTTTATAATCATTAACGGTATTTCATTTATCCTTTCGGCTATATCCATATTGTTTATCAACTTTAAATTGTGCGAGCAATACATAAATAAGGAATGTTCAATAAGGGAAATTAATTTTATGAAAGATATAAAGGCGGGATACTCTTACTTAATGGAGCGGGAGAGCTTAAAAAATACGTTTCGTATTTTAATTTCACTTAATTTTTTTCTAGGATTTTCTGTAACTGTTCCATTGCCATACATTATGAATACAGTTCTCAACATTAGTTCTAAACAATTTGGTTTGATCCAAGGGACTTTTCCAATAGGTATGATAGTTGGTGCAATAATAGTAAAAAAGATAACGAATCGTTTTTCTTATTCCTATCTATTGAAAAAAACAAGTTTTATGATGGCAATTTTTATGATAGTTTCAGGTGCACCTGTTCTATTCAAAAGTATTGAAGTGAATAAAATTGTATTTGTGACCATGTACTGCGCCATTATGTTCTTTTTAGGGTTAATGATAGCATTAATCGATATCCCTTTAATTTATTTTATGCAAAGAGAGATTCCAGATGAATATAGGGGCAGAGTGCTTAGTATTGGATTAAGTTTAGGTAAAATGATGCAGCCGATAGCACTGGCATTATCAGGTCTATTATTAAATCATATTCCATCCTACACGCTTCCAATTGGAGGAGGAATCGTATTTCTTATTTTAAATCAGGCTTACTCAAATAAATTGAATTTAGAAATTCATTCAAAAGGGTATAGTGTTGAACGTAATTAAATAATATCGAAATAGCGCAGGATCATCATCCTGCGCTTATCTATCGTAATTCAGCTGTTTTTCTAATAACAATCTTATCAATATCGTCTTCTTCATCACCAATAAATAACCCGCGTTCTTTTAAATACGCCTCAAAATATAAATCTGCTTCTGCACGTTCATCATATGGTTTTACAGATAGAACGAAACCTAATTTGTTTTGTTCCTCTAGATGAGAAGTGGAAATGTATGCCGGTACATTGTGGCGTAAAAAGAGTTCTTTAACCGGAATAATCATATCTTTCATTAATTTCGTTAACATACCCATTTCAAACTCGAAATTAAAACGATCTATACTACATAAATCGGCGAATACTACACCAATAAAACCTGTATTATATACTTCTTGATATTCTACTTCCTCGTTACCGTAAAAATTCTTTTCGATTAAATAGTTTATAAAGTAAGCAACACCGTCACTTTGTTCAAAAGGCTTCGTTGAAAGAACAAATCCGATTTTCTTTTGTTTATGTAAATATACACATGACATGTATGCTGAAATGTTATGCTCTTTAAATAGAGAGCTTGTTGCCCCAGATAGACCATCTAATACGTGATGAACAATTTGAAGTTTTTTACGGGCGAAATAATAGGATTTCTTTTGTAACTCCAATGTATCAATAAAGACAGAGCCGATAAAGCCTGTATTTGAAATGATAGGTGTTTGCTTTTTTCTTCCTCTGCGCTTTGCTTGAGCCATTGTAAAAATCATCCCTTCATGTACAAGTAAAATAAAAAAGAACGTTTGTTCGTATATTTATATTTTACTATTAAAACGCTCTAAAGTAAAGGGTTTTTGACGAAAAAACAACAAAAAAGACACCTGTAAGAGGTGTCTTAAACGCTGTAGGGAAGAGGGTTCATCCATACAATTTATATTATGATACAGAAACAATCTCTTCTGTATCTTCTACATCTAAATGACAGTCCATAGTACGAACATCTTGGTCTTCATGACTTCCGAAATAAATAGTAATTTTCATATGTATCGCTCCTTTATTCTAGGAATACCTAAAATAATTACTAGTAATGTTAATATTTATTATATACCACTTTTTTCATTCCGACAACGTTATATCGTTTTTTATTCTTTTAGGGCGCAAAGAGTGATGTAAAGAGATATTTTTATAGAAATAGGTGCATTTCTTATATGTTATATTTAATACTGAAGTATTCGAATACAAATTTTATGAAAGGAGCAAAATGAATGAATTTTAAACAGTTACTAATTGATAATTTTACATATAAAACTTCATATATTGCGCGGCAGGCACAGGGAATGAATGTAAAAGAAACGAAGGATTACATTGCTGTCGACTGTGGTTTACCTGCAGATACATTTAATATCATTACTTTACTAAACAATAATGTAACGGAAGATATCGAGAAATTATATAAGGAGGTAGCGTACTATAATCAAAAGAAATATCCAATGAGTGTTTGGTTTTGGGATGATAGGTACGAGCAGACTATAAAAAGCGAATTAATAAAACTGGACTTAAAAGAAGCAGAACAAAATATCGCGATGGTAGCAAACTTACATACAATACATCCAACAACAAACTTGCCAGAAGGTTTTACGATACAAAAAGCATCTTCGTCAGGACAAATTAAAAAGTTTGGAGAAGCGTTAGCTAGTCTATTTGGTACATCCGAGGAAGGTATACATGTACAAGCATTCTACAATCAAACTGCTTCTTTCCATTTATGGAATAGTGAAAATATGAAACTATACTTAGGGTTTTATAAAGATGAAGTCGTATCGGTTGGTTCATTAGTGTGTACACAAGATAGTATTGGTATTTATGATATAGCAACGAAAGAAGAAATGAGAGGAAAAGGATTTGGTTCTACTATGTTTCATTACTTGCTGCAAGAAGCAAAGGAATTAAACGTTGCTCAATGTGTATTACAAGCTTCACCTGATGGGATTACTATTTATAAAAAGGCTGGTTTTCAATCTGTTGGACAAATGACGGTATTTGAAAATCGACATTTATTTGAATAAATTATCCAAGCCAAATTGCTTTCATGTAGGGGTTAATACATTATTATGAAAAAGATATATATCGTTACAATCATTTGTACATTTATAGTAATAGGTACTTTTGTTTTTCATAAAGTAAATGAACTTAAGTACACAAAAGCTATTAATCAATCGAATTATATAAAAAACATTGCACATAGAGGGGCTTCGGCGTATGCACCGGAACATACAATTGCTGCGTATAAATTGGGACAACAATTAAAAGGCGATTATATAGAAATAGATCTTCAAATGACAAAAGACGGATATTTAGTAGCTATGCATGATGAAACATTAAATCGTACTACAAACGGTACAGGGCTAGTTAAGGAACATACATTAGAAGAATTAAAACAATTAAAGGCAGATTCTTCTTTTAATGAAAAACATCCAAATTTAGCAAAGAAAGAATATGAAAATGCTAAAGTTCCAACACTCGAAGAAGTAATTGAAGTGTTTGGGCATGACGCGAACTATTATATTGAAACAAAATCACCTGATGAATATCCAGGAATGGAAGAAAAGTTATTAGAAATTATCAATCACTATGAAATACAGGATAAAGTTATTATTCAATCATTTAGTGAAGAAAGTCTGCAAAAAATTCATAATTTAAATATTAATATCCCCCTGGTGCAATTATTATCCTATAAGAAGGCAGTTCAATTAACTGAATTAGAGATAAAAAAGTATAAAACATATTGCATTGGTCTTGGGATGAACTATAAATATATTGATTCAGCTTATGTAAAGAAAATAAAGAAGCATGGATTAGAAGTCCATCCATTTACTGTAGATAATGAACAAGATATGAAAAGGTTACTTTTATGGGGCGTTGACGGGATATTTACGAATTATCCGGATCGTTTACATTCATTATTAAAGTCTTAATTAAAAGATATTATTTTTAACGTAATAGTTTATAGAGGTTTTCGAGTAATATATAATTAAATTAATCTATTTAAACTAAAAAGGAGTGTAAGTAGGATGAATATATTAGCTGTTGTTCCACGCCTCTATGTTTCAGACTTACAAACTCATCTAGAATTTTACAAAATACTATTGGAACAAGAAACACCACATGAATTTCAAATGAATGGAACGCATGTGATTAGATTTACAAATTTACTTTTAATTGAAGAATTAAATGAAACAATTAAGAATCATGTTGCTGCAACGATCGTAATTGATGATCTCAATGAAGTAAGAAAACTAATCTTAAACTATAACGGCGTAATGATTACTGAACCAATACAAGTACCCACAGGTATAAAAATGATAGTTCGTCATCCAGATGGTAATATCATTGAATACATAGAGCCGACATTGAAATGAAATCCGAAAAAGAATCCAAGACTATTGGATTCTTTTTATTTAGCTCTAAATGACTAACTTAAAGCAATACGATTTTGAATTTATAAATAAAATATTACATTGAGTATAATTTTTTATAATAATCATCAGAAAGTAACGAAAATGTAATGGATTTTAACTACGCTTTTTATATTTTTTTGATACACTGGCTACGAGAGGAATACCGATTAATGTAGGTAAAAACCAAAACCATATAGGCGGCAATAAATTAATTATGGGGATATGAATACCTACGTTTACTAATAGTGCGGTAACGGCACCAATATAAGAGCCTAACATACCTCTAATATGGTGGTGAAGCCAATTTTTCCAACGCTTTTTTCGTGCAAGGTAGCCATAAATCGCAAATGAATAAGAGAAAATTGCTACATAAAATAAATATGCGATTTTATCCCAGTTTATAATGGATAATATAATTGCCGTGAGGGTAATGACAACATAGGATGCATGATATATTTCGCCCCATTCCGTATGTTTTCCTTTCTTCTTTTGAGCAACCATCGCTACAATACCGGTAATTAAGCATATTGTCCCAAATAATATGTGGATGGTTAAAAGAATGTTAAAAATGCTCATAATAATTCCTCCTTTTTTATTTTTATAGTATTGCAGTATAGGAGAAAAGTTGAAAAACATCGTTTGTTCGTCTTAATATATTGAAATAAAGGTACTCTTAGAACAAATTTAAACGGACAAATTTTCTTGAATTTAGTGAGTCACGTATTACGTGAAATGAAGGAGAGACTTCCATGTTTACATCTATTACATATTTACAATCAGGGAATGACAAACAACAAAAGGTATATGATGTTTTGAATAAACTAAACATCATGGAGGATTTAGCTTTGTATAGCCCCGTTCTTTGCGGGACTATACCTATTAGAATTGATACGCTTCAATCTGACTTAGATATAGTAATGGAAGTACATAACTTTGATGTTTTTGAACAAGAAATGAGATCTTTATATGGCTCTTATGAAGGATTCAAAATAAAAAAGAAAAAAATTAAAAATACTGAATCGATAAAAGTAAATTTTGAATTTGAAGGTTTTAAATTTGAATTATTTGCTCAGCCTAAGCCGGTGCGTAACCAAAATGCATATAGACATATGATAGTAGAGCATATGCTATTAATGCAGCATCCACATATAAGAGAAGAAATTATTCGCTTAAAAGAGAACGGTTTAAAAACAGAACCTGCTTTTGCTCAAGTATTAAACATTGACGGGGATCCTTATGAAGGACTTATTGTGTTGGGGCAGGAAATGCGGTTGTGGTAAATAAAATACACAAAAACTCCTCTATGGAAAAAGAGGAGTTTTTATTATGTCATTAACTTACGAATTAATTCGCTTAACAATTTAATACCGTTAGTTATTTGCTCTGGAGAAGCATATCCATATGATAAACGAATGTATCGATCTGATTCTTCTTCATAGATACGTCCCGGGTTTAATAGAATCCCTTTTGATAGTGCCTTTGAAAATAATTTCTTCATCGGAATGCTAGGTACTACCTTTAGCCATATAAAAAATCCACCACTAGGTATATCCCAGGTGGCAATATCTGCACAATGCTTATGTAAAGCTCGTATCATTATTTGTCTTCGTTCTTTTAGTTGAATTCTTACGTTTGCAACATGTTCCTCATAAAATCCTTTATTTATCCATTCAGCAGCAACTCTTTGAGATAATGAACTCGATCCATAATCTGTTTGCATTTTTATATCTGATAATCTATCAATAACCGGTTCTGGACCGATAATCCATCCAATTCTAAGTCCTGGGGTAAGTGTCTTAGAGAGACTACCAATATATAATACATGTCCATGTTTATCCCTTGATTTTAAAGGAGCTGGGGGCGGTGCATCAATCCATAACTCGCGGTAAATATCATCTTCAATAATAGGTAACTGTTCCTTTTCACATATTTTTAATATTTCTTTTCTTCGCTCTTTAGACATTAATATGCCTGTTGGATTTTGAAAACAAGGAATTGAATATAAAATGTTTTTCTTCTGACTGTATTTAATTCGTTTTAATAACTCGTTAGGTAATATACCGTGAGGATCCATAGATATACCAGATAGATTAATATTTGCTGATTGAAATACATGAAGTGAATATAAGTAAGAAGGTTGTTCAAGTAAAACGGTAGACTCTCTATGTAAAAGACCAATTGATATTAATTGCAATGCTTGTAATGCGCCCGAGACGATTAATATGGAACCCGGTGATGCATGTATTCCAAATGATTTTACGTATTTACTTATTGCTTCACGTAACGGATAAAACCCTTTTTGTTCCTCATATCCAAAATAATCTAATTCCTCACTTACTTTTTTCATAATGGACTGCATCGTTTCTAACGGAAAAAGATGAGGAGAAAGTTCGCCTTTACTAAGATGGATAAGCTTGTTATTTGCTTCTGCTTCATTTATTTCTCGTACCATTAACTTGCTTGGTTTATGAATACCAGCCTTTACATATTCACTCCAATCAGGTGGTGGATTTGTTGCTAATAATGACCATGTATTATTCGTTACAATTGTTCCTGCTCCAATTTTCCCTTGAATCAATCCATCAGCCATAAGTTCATCTAGTGCAGTTATTACAGTGCTGCGATTTACTTGAAATAATTTCGCTAACTGCCTTTGACTAGGGATCTTACTTCCAATTGGCCATTCTCCATTTTCAATTTTTTCTTTCATATAGTCTACTATTTGCTGATACTTAGGTAGTTTTTTACTAGTGGTCATCAAAAAACTCCTTCGCTCACTTGAAAAATGCCAAGTGGTTGGTTTTTACGATAAAAAACTGGTTGAAGACATTGTATCAACTATTAAATATGATGGGAAGAAATAATTGGTAATTATAAAGTGGTTGGTTTGAAGGGGGAGAGAAAACATGAATTATAAAAAATGGGATTATCGAATTATATGTGCTCATTCTTTTACAATTTTAATTTGGGGAACGGCCTTTCCGGCAATTCGTATGGGCCTTGAATCTTACACACCTGAACATCTTACTTTACTTCGTTTGTTAATCGCTTCATTCATACTTCTTTTGTTTTCGTTTTTATACAAACTACGATTACCTAATCTAAAAGATATTCCAGCGATTTTTTTATTTGGTGCTTTAGGATTTACTTTTTACCACATTGCATTAAACTATGGTGAAAAAACAGTAAATGCTGGATCGGCAAGTTTAATCGTTTCCGTCACACCTATAGTAACGGCAGTTCTTGCTTTTGTTTTTTTTAATGAAAAAATGAAAGCAACTGGATGGATCGGTGGTGTAATTAGCTTTATAGGAATTTCTTTCATATCATTTAGTCAAGGGGGGTCTATTCAATTTAATAGCGGGGGATTATTTATATTATTAGCAGCCGTTTCAGAAAGTCTATTTTTCGTTTTTCAAACATCGTACTTAAAAAAGTACGGCTTCTTGCCATTTACCATATATACAATTTTATCTAGTACGGTATGTATGCTTATTTTCTTACCGGGAATGTATCAAGAAATACTGGTGGCTCCTCTTGAAGTGAATTTGAGCGTTATATATTTAGGTTTATTTCCAACAGTACTCCCGTATATTGCATTGGCCTATATTATATCTCATACTGGTGCTTCCGAGGCAACAAGCTCTCTATATTTAACGCCAGTAATTGCTGGTTTTATAGCTTGGGTATGGTTAGGTGAAGTAGCTACTTTTATTTCGGTAGTTGGTGGAGTAATTACTATACTTGGAGTTTTAATAGCGCATGTATCATTAAAGAAAAATATTCGAAGTGAAAAGTACAGCGATATAACTGGATAGATTTTTTAGAAGTGATAATTCCCTGTTTCTTAAAATTAAGAAACAGGAAATTATTTTATTGCGTTGAATATATAAATACATTCTTTTTATAAAGGAGCTTACCATATTGAATATCCAGTTAAAGGTTGTTACGAGAGAGAATTGGGAAGATGCATTAAAGTTACAAGTTAAAGAAAATCAAAGAAAATTTGTTCCGGCTGTAGCAGTCTCACTTGCTAAAGTATATATAAAACCAGATGGGGACGCTGTAGAATACCAACCATTTGCGATATACAATGGCGATCTAATGGTTGGTTTTGTTATGCATGCTGTTGTAAAAGAAACAACTGATATGTATTGGATAAACGGATTTATTATCGATCAAAAGCAGCAAGGTAACGGTTATGGAAAAGCAGCATTACAAGAAAGTATATATTTAATAAAAAATACGTTTAAGGCGTGTAAAGAAATTAGATTAACAGTACATAAAGATAATATCTCTGCAAAGAAATTATATGAAAGTTACGGTTTTCAACCATTGGGACATGATTATGATGGTGAGGAAGTTTATCGTTTATTCGTTTAACAATGAATGGGAGGAATAACAATTGAAAAATAAATTTCATCATATTGTACGAGCTGTTATGATTAAGGATAAAAAATTGTTAGTGGCTGAATATATTGGCCATCATTATTTTCTACCAGGTGGTCATGTTGAAGTTGGCGAATCAGCTGAGAATGCATTAATAAGAGAACTAAGGGAAGAGCTCGGAGTAAATTGTAGTATAAAACAATTTTTAGGAGTCATAGAAAACCGATGGCAAGATCGAGAAGTTCTTCACCATGAAATCAATCATATTTTTGAGATAGATTCACAAGAGCTACATATTGATTTCATACCAAAATCTAAAGAATCTCATTTGGCGTTTCACTGGATAGATTATAATCAAGAAGCTTTACATACTTATAAAATCATGCCAGAACCTTTAGTTAAAGAGTTACTAGAAAGAAAATTAAGTGATGAACTACTAAACTGTTGGATTAGTAATTTTTAAAAACCTCTATTAATAATAAATTCGTCCAGCAAAAAGTGATTAAGAAAATAGGCTGAAAAACAAGGTACATCACCTAGTGTAAGTTCATATTTTGTTGATGTACGTATTCAAGTATATAGCCATTTGTTTCTACTTTGTTTATTAACATTTATTAACTTCAATATGTGGACGGAATTTATATTTATAAATGGAGGGGTTTCATAATGAATCAGTTTCAACAAGAACTACAATCATTAAACCTTAATGATTATCAAACTGGTAATGTTGTGTATTGGGATCAACAACAAAGTCAATATCCATACTACTACATTCAAGACGATGCACGTCGTTGCGGCGGATGCGGAGGTTGTGGTGGACGCTGTGGCGGATGTGGCGGCAGATGTGGTGGTTGTGCAGGTCGTTGCGGCGGATGCATAGGATGCGCTGGATGTTTCGGTTGCTTTAATTGCTGGAACTGGTGGATCATTTAAGTATAGAACATCAAAGATATTTTGCTTGAAGGAAAGGTGTGAAAACTATTTTGCACTTTTCTTTCAAGCTGTAATTTTTATGTGTATTAAGGGGGATTTATTTGTATACATATGATAAGTTGATTTCTTGGGTAGAAAATATAAAAGAACAAAACCATAGCTCTGCAGCAGCGCTTTGCATAATGAAAGATAACAAAATTGTACTGGAGCATTATAGTGGCTATCACTCAAATACATCTACAAGCAAGAAAGTAACAGCATCTTCACAATTTAACGTTGCTTCTGCTAGAAAAAGTTATTTAGGATTAATGATAGCGTATGCGCTTTACGAGGGGAAAATAAACTCTATTGATGATGAAGCGATAAAATATTTTAAAGACTTTGATCCTGTATTGCTTAGTAAAACGACGATAAGACATTTAGTAACACATTCGCACGGATTAGAAGAAACGAATGGCGGGATAATTTTTCGTGAATTTGAACCGGGGCAAGGATGGGCGTATAGAGATATTAATGTAAGAATGATGACACGTCTTATTTATCAGCTATATAACAAAAGTTTTCCTGAATTGTTAAAAGAGCGTGTGTTTAAACCTGCTAATTTTCAAGAAACAGGATGGAGAATACAGCAAGATGACAATTTAGTTGCAGTTGTTGATGATCCAAATAAAGACGCAATTAGTGAAATTGGTACAGTAGATGACGGTACTGAAAAAAATCTGTTTGTCTCCGCTAGAGAATTTGCACAGTGGGGCAATCTTCATTTAAATCAAGGTATGATACATGATAAACAAATTGTTCCAAAAGAAGTTATAAAAATCGCTACGAGTTTGCAGAGTCCAACATATGCAAATAAAGAGCTACCACAAAATGGCTTGTTTTGGTTCGTTCAAAATGAACCTGCACAATTAAGTGAACTAGGCGAACGCGTACCAAAAGGCTCGTATCAAATATTAGGAATTACGGGACCAACTATATTAGTAATACCTGCATATAATGTAGTAGTTGCAAAAATGTATAATAAAAGATACAACTACGGCGGTGATAATTATTTATATTATTTACGTGAATTTAGCAATTTAGTCGTTGATACATTTCGTAACAGTAATAGGGCATAATTACTCCTATAACAAAAAGGAGTGATTGAAAGTGAAAGATAAAGTGAACAAAAATAAAAAGCAAAATATAAAAGATGTAAATACAGAGCAAAATGCCATCTATAGCGATCCAAAAGATGCAGCTAATATGCAAACGGTACCGCAGCCGAAAGATTTTGATGAAATTGAATATTAATTTTTCGTTTATCCGACTATATGATGAATGAAAAATACATCTTAAGTCCCATCACATGATTGAAAACTTTTGGTACTCTATATACATAAGCATTTGAAAATGTCTTATCTTAACAAAGCTTTCTTTAAGTAAATCTAATATAACCTGCAGAAAGACACTTCATAATGGAGTGTCTTTTTGTGTACATGAATTCAATTTCCATTTTTCATGCAGTATCTTGCTTTTTATGATGGTTATACTAACTGTGAAAATTCATGTCACGATAAAAGAAGGGGACAGTTAGTATGAAACAAACTTCTATAAATCCGTTACTAATTGTTCTAGGTACAATCATTGTTCAAATTGGGCTTGGAACAATTTATACATGGAGTTTATTTAATCAGCCCCTTGTAAGTAAGTTTGGATGGAACCTTAATTCAGTTGCTATAACTTTCTCCATTACAAGCTTCTCTTTATCATTTTCAACATTATTTGCAGGAAAGTTACAGCAAAAATTAGGGCTTCGAAAACTCATCGCTACTGCAGGGATTGTGCTGGGACTCGGTTTAATACTAAGTTCACAAGTTTCCTCCTTACCATTACTATATTTATTAGCTGGTGTAGTAGTTGGTTATGCCGATGGAACTGCTTATATCACATCATTATCTAATTTAATTAAATGGTTTCCGAATCGGAAAGGGCTTATTTCAGGTATATCTGTATCAGCATATGGAATGGGCAGCTTAATCTTTAGATATATAAACGGAAATCTGATCGACAGCCTTGGTGTATCACAAGCCTTTTTATATTGGGGGATTATCGTCTTACTTTTAGTATTAATCGGATCGTTCTTCTTACGTGAAGCAATAGTAAGTAACACTGTAGCTGAGACTTTACACAATGATTATACACCTCGTGAAATGATGCGAACGAAACAAGTATATCTTTTGTTTTTTATGCTATTCACATCGTGTATGGGCGGTCTATATTTAATCGGTATGGTCAAAGATATCGGAGTGCAGCTCGTTGGACTTAGCGCAGCAACTGCCGCTAACGCCGTTGCAATGATTGCAATTTTTAATACAGTAGGTCGTATTGTTCTTGGAACGTTATCAGATAAAATAGGTAGAATGAAAATCGTTTCTGCAACGTTTATTATTATTGGATTGTCAGTCTTTACTTTAAGTTTCATTCCGCTAAATTACGGCATTTATTTCGCTTGTGTAGCAAGTGTTGCCTTTTGCTTTGGCGGTAATATCACTATATTCCCAGCCATTGTTGGAGATTTCTTCGGATTAAAAAACCATAGTACAAATTATGGGATTGTATACCAAGGTTTCGGATTTGGTGCACTTGCAGGATCATTCATCGGGGCGCTTCTTGGAGGATTTGAACCAACCTTTATTATAATCGGCGTACTTTCTGTTATCTCTTTCGTTATATCTATTTTAATTCGTCCACCAAAAGCAGAAAAGAAAAAAGAAACACAACATTTATATCGAAAAGTAGCTTAATTTTAAAAAGAGTCCTCATAAAGGGCTCTTTTTATATTACACAACATTTGATTTTCCCTTTTTAGCCATTGTGTAGGAAGAATACACTTACTTAATTTAAAATGAAATGATTTTAGAAGCAATAAAGTGGTTTATTTATTAACGAATCAAGTAGCAGATAAGTAAAATATTCATATTGTTTTATAAAAGAATCAGAATGCTGTTATAAAACTATAGTGAACCCGCTTTGTTATTAGGCATACATTTCATTTATATACCATCTAACGGAAGTTTTAAGTAAAAAGAATCAAACGCGGTAAAAAGCTGTACTACAAATAAAATGTAGTACGGCTTTTTACAATTTTAGTGAAATGAAACAGTGCACTACGACTATTAAGTTAGACAGGATATTACGATTATTAAATTGAATAGGTACTTTAAAAGGAGCGTGATGATTACAATGAAAATAGTAAAACAATGGGTCCAAGAAGATAGTGATTACATAAGAGAAAAAGTAATTGAATATAATCAAAAACATATTTCAGATGAAGAGAAAAAACCTTCAGAAAAAATTAGTTTTATAGTGAAAAATGAAAATGAAGAAATAGTAGGCGGAATAACTGCAATTACATTTTGGCACCACGTACATGTTGATTTCTTATGGGTTTCTGAAGAATATAGACACGAAGGTTATGGAACCAAGTTAATAAAACTTATTGAAGAATTTGCACTTGAAAAAGAGTGTAGCCTAATCAATTTAGATACTTTTAGCTTTCAGGCACCTGCTTTTTATAAAAAACATGGATATAAAGTAATTGGAGTAAGTGAAGATCACCCTAAAGGGCATAATCGATACTATTTGGAAAAAAGGTTAGAAAATATATAGAATCCCAAAATGAATCAATCAAATCATAAAGAGCGTACGTTGAATAATTACTTTCAAAATACGTTCTTTTTATTTAGAAATGAAGGGGGATCAATTATTACCTTTACTAAGGGTAGATAAATGAAATACTCTATTAATTTTTTTATATTTTAAAACGATTAAATGGTAGAATGTAACAAAGACAGAAAATTCTTGTTATTGAAGGTGGACTTAGATGAAAAAAGTAAATGTTACATATGCGCTTTTATACGATAAAACAAATGAAAAGATCTTAATGGTAAAAAACAAAGGGAAGAATGGTTCTTATTACACACTACCAGGTGGTGCAGTTAAATTAGGAGAAACGTTAGAGGAGGCAGTCATTCGAGAAGTTAAAGAAGAAACCGGTCTACATATAACTGTAAATGGTATTTGTTACATTAGCGAAGCTTTTTTCGAAGAGAGAGGACACCATGCAATATTCTTTAATTTTTTAGGTGAAATAATCGGCGGGAAAACAAATATAACAAGGCCAAAAGAAATTGAAGAGATTACTTGGATGGAATTACATAGAGCAGAACCGCATTTACGTATACCAGAACACTTATTAAATATATTACAAAGGAAAGAAACAGTACCTTACTTTTTTAACGGAACAATCATTCATCAATCTTCATAAAACTATCATTTCATGTAAGGCGGGGAAAAAATGGAGTTTATCGTTAATCATAAACATTTCACTCAAGCACTTTCAGAAGTAAGTAAAGCAATATCTACCAAAGCTATAATTCCTATACTATCCGGTATAAAAATAACTGCAGATCAATCTGGAATTACTTTAATCGCAAGTAATTCAAATATTTTCATCGAAAAATTCATCCCTAGTTCCATGGATGACGAACAAATTACGACTACCTTAAAAGCAGGAACAATTGTTGTACCTGCAAAATACTTCATTGAAATTATAAAGAAAATGCCAAGCGATATAGTAATAAAAAGTAAGAATGAGCAAACAATTACCATACAATCAGAAGAAATCACATTAAACTTAAATGGCTTTCCAGCGAATGAATTTCCTAACGTACCACAAATAGACGATCATGCAGAAATACAAATAGAAACAAAACAATTGATTGATGCGTTTAAACAAACAGTCTTTGCAGTAGCGAAAAATGAATCTAGACCCGTTCTTACTGGAGTACATATCAAGTTAGACCACAACAAATTAATATGCGCTGCAACTGACTCTCATAGACTAGCTATACGTGAAACATTAATTTCTACTAATATGAAAGCGAATTGTATTGTACCAAGTGCAACCATTAATGAGCTTTTAAAATTAATGAACAGCAATTTAGAATTCGTTTCTATTTATCTATCAGAAAGTCACATTATTTTTACATTCGGCACAACTACGTTATATTCACGACTAATTGAAGGGAAATATCCTAATATTTCTACTCTCATTCCAAATGAATTTCAAACCGTCATTAACATAGATAGACAAAGAATGTTACAAGGGGTAGATCGATCAAGCTTATTAGCAAGTGAATGGGCAAATAACAATGTTAACTTAGAAATTGTAAACGAATCTACAATTCAAATTTCTTCTAACGCTTCTCAGATTGGAAAAATATCTGAGACTCAACAGATAGATGTAATTCAAGGTAAAAAACAATTCAATATATCTTTCGATGGACGATTTATGTTGGATGCTTTAAGGGCAATAAAAGAAGAAACGGTTACTTTAAGTTTCAGCGGTTCTATGAGACCAATATTAATTGAAGCAGGGACACAATCTGCAGCAATCCATCTTATATCTCCAGTAAGAGCTTATTAAAAACGGAGGAAGGAATCACGTTATGTACAAGCAAACTTTATGTTTTATAAAAAGAAATGAAGAGATACTTATGTTAAATAGAGAATATGATCCGGTAAAAGGATTATGGAATGGTGTAGGAGGAAAGATAGAAAAGGGCGAAACACCTTTAGAAAATGCGATTCGTGAAATAAAAGAAGAGACTAATATAAAAGTTACGTATGACCAAATTCAATTTAAAGGCATTATTACATGGGAGGATTCTTCATATTCTGGCGGTATGTATGTTTATCTAGTAGAGTTACTTCATGAATTTACATATCACACTCCAAAAAAGGTCTCAGAAGGAATTTTAGATTGGAAAGAGGTTTCTTGGATTCTTAGTGACTATAATTACGGCGTAGGAGAGATGATCCCTAAACTTTTAGTTGAAGTGCTCCACAATGAATTCATATTAGAGCATAATTTTATTTTATCTAATCATAAATTAATAAATTATAGGAATCAGAAATTGGTTAAGCAGGATAGGTTACTTACTTCTTTATATAATACTATTCGCTTATAAATAACAAACTAAGAGAAAATGAAAATTTCAGATAGGAGATTCGATATGTGGACAACAAATATTATCAAAACTCCAAGAGGAAAGTTTGAATATTTTCTAAAGGGAGAAGGACCTCCACTTTGCGTTACTCATTTGTATAGTGAGTATAATGATAATGGAAATACTTTTGCAAACCCATTTACTGACCATTATAGCGTATATTTAGTTAACTTAAAGGGATGTGGCAATTCAGATTTGGCTAAAACTGATTCTGAATATAGTATGACCGAAACGATTAAAGATTTAGAAGCGATTCGAGAAGCTTTATATATTAATAAGTGGGGGTTTGCTGGTCATTCGACAGGAGGGATGTTAGCTCTTGTATATGCGACTGAAGCACAAGAAAGTTTAACGAAAATAATTGTTGGTGGCGCAGCGGCGAGCAAGGAATATGCATCTCATAAAGATAGTATATACTGTAGTAAAAATGTAAAATTTAATAGAATCGTATCAATTATGAATGCATTAAATGATGATAGTACAGTACAAGAAGAAAGAAAAGCATTAAGTAGAGAGTGGGCACTTATGTCTTTTTATTCTGAAGAAAAGCTTGAAGAGGCATTAAAATTGCCGAATAGCGGAAAGACAGTTGGCAATCGGTTAAATTATTTTAGACAAGTTGAATATAAAGATTATGATGTTCGTCAGAAACTTAAATTCGTAAAAATCCCAGGTTTTATATACTGTGGTAAGCATGATGCACAATGTCCCTACATATTTTCTCGTGAAATAGCAAATTTAATCCCGAACGCAACATTAACTAAATTTGAAGAAAGTAATCATAATCCATTTGTTGAAGAAATAGACAAGTTTAATCAGTTTGTCAACGATACATTATAATCAATAAGTAAAAAGCGAATCTTTTATATAAGACAGATTCGCTTTTTATTATAATTAGACTTTTTGCCACCAAGCATACCTAGGATAGTTTGTAGATTTTAACGTAATAGATTCGCCAATTTGAGGCGTTGTAATTTTAACTCCTAAACGGTTAGCTTCTTTCGTAACACGTTCTATCGGGTCACTCCATTCGTGTAATGCTAATGTAAAAGCACCCCAATGAATCGGAAGAAGTAATTCTCCTTGTACATCAATATGAGCTTGTACTGTTTCTTCAGGCAACATATGAATTGCAGACCACCTTGGATCATATTGCCCGCATTCCATTAACGTAAGATCGAATGGACCGTATTTATTACCAATCTCCTTAAAGTGAGGCGCATAACCGCTATCACCACTAAAGAAAACTTTAGTTTCTTGACCAAGAATAAGCCATGAACACCATAACGAACAATCTCTATCTGTCATACTTCGTCCCGAAAAATGCCTTGCAGGAGCACAAACTAACTTAATATTATCAAATGCAATTTCGTCCCACCAATTATGCTCACTAATTTTACTAGGTGAAACGCCCCATTTAATTAAATATTGCGCAACTCCAGATGGAACATAAAAGTGCTTTGCACGATCTTTTAACTGCATAATACTTTTGTAATTCAAATGGTCATAGTGATTATGAGAAATGATAATCGCATCAATTTCTTGAAGATCTTCACGTTCTAAAGAAAAGGTACCACTATAACGTTTACTATTAAACACTGGAAACGGGGAAGAGGCATCTCCAAACATCGGGTCTAATAACAATGTTTTACCTTCTATTTTTAAAAGAGAAGCAGAATGGCCAAACCATGTAACACTCTCTAAAGACTTATTGTTTTTATCTGATAAAACAATAGGTAAATTCTTTATAGGACGCAACTTTGTTTTCATTTTAAAGTAATCAGTCATTAAACCTATAATATCTTTCGGTTTAAAACTTACATCAGTATGAATTTGATTTACATATCTCTTTTTCATTCGTTCTCCTTTTTACGTTTAACAATATACGTATGTTGTTATTGTGGCTATTTGTAGTTTAAACGAAATCATTTTATCTTTCACCGTAATTGCAGTACATTTCATAAATTTGTCAAATTCATTATTCTTATATACAAAATAAAAACCATGCAGCAGCAGATAAAACGAATACTAAGTAAATGTAAATTGTTTTAATTTAGTAAATTTCTTCTTACAAGTAACGAAGAACATACGTTTTGTTATATGTTAAAGAAGAAAATATGTCTCTAATTAGTAAAAGAAAGGAGAGGATGTAAGTGCAAATAGAGAGAAAAAAGAAATCAAAATGTAAACTATCGAAATCTGAAATAACGCAGCTATATACAGAAGGGAAGAGTACCTCAGAAATAGCTACGCTTGCTAATGTGTCTGCGAGGTATATTCGGATGGTTCTATCAGATAGCAACGTACCAAGGCGCGCTATAGGGAGCTGGAAGAGAAAGTATGACATAACAGAAGATTATTTTAAAACGTGGTCAAATAACATGGCTTATATTTTAGGGTTTATAGCAGCTGACGGTGTTATACCAAAAGAAAATCAATGCGTCAGTATATCACAAAAAGAAAGTTATATTTTAGAAGACATAAAAAAAGAACTAAAAACAAACCAGCCACTTTACCAAAACAAAAAGACAGGCGTATATATGCTAAACATTAATAGCAAAACAATAAAAGATGACCTTATGAACATACATGGAATTATGCCATGTAAATCTTTTAACATTGAATTTCCTTTTGTACCAGAAGAATATTTACATCATTTTGTGCGAGGGTATTTTGATGGGGATGGTTACGTCAAGTATGAAACTTATACAGTAAGCTTTGTAGGAGGATCATATAGCTTTATGAATTCTTTAAATCAGGTACTACAAAATCATAATTTACCAGCCGATTTACTAAATCAAAACAAACATTATCGCGTTATTTTATCTGGGAGAAAATCAATACAACTATTTTCAAATTGGATTTATAAAGACAAAGATATTTATTTGCATAGAAAATATGAAGTGTTCCAGAAAGAAAGTCTGAGTTTAGACCAATTACAAGATCGAAAATTAAAACAAACTAAAACTGCCGTTAAACAAAGAAAACAAAATTTCCTTAAAGAATATATGAAAAATAAATGTAGCGCTACAGCTTGCTCTAATTTAAAAATAAGCGAATCAACTTTTAAACGTTGGTTAAAAAATGATAATCAATTTAAAAAAGACTATGAAAGAATTCATTCATTATAAAAATGCAAGAAACCTTAGTATCTCTATGCTAAGGTTTTTAATTTGAGATTATTAGAGGATACTTATTTTCGTTTATAGAACTTAGTAAATACATAGATTTTACAATGAATTTACTCGTAAGGGAGGGAATATGAAATGCCCACTAATAATAGTCCGGAGAATATATTACATACAGCTTATGAAACTAAAATGATTTCATCTGGAGATAATTCGCCATCTATAAAAATAAAAGAAACGAAACTTCAATATTTACTTGTATTGATTCATCTTGGTTTTGAGTCAAATGCTATAAAAATGATGTTAAATTGGACGAATGATGAATTTGAAAAGCGCGTTAATTTATTAGAAGCAGAGGGGCTATTGAAACAAATAGGAGGGAGGTACTATCCTACGTGTATGATTATAACAGCTTGTGAAGGAGAAAAGCTTTATAACCTTTGTGAGCCTCTAATTAAACCAACACTTAAGATCATTGAAAATCATTCAAGTCATATTGAAGATATTTCAAAAAAAATCGACACGTTTAATCATTTATCTAGAGAATCTTATAGTCTTTTATTGTATAGTGGTGTGTTATTAGATTTTGGACAAATAAATTACATTGAAGGAAACTATTTAAAAAAGAAACGACCTTTAAGAAATAAGAATCGATATTATTTTGCTATTCAAGAACAAGAACTAACAGATATAGAGGCTTTCGGGATGTATGGTAATACATATTTAGATTTAGGAGAAGTTCAAATTGGTCTTTATGGAAATTCTCGATATTCAACATTAAATTTAATAACAGCAAACAACGAAATATTTGAAGAATATTTTCAAAACACTAATACTGATATTAATTATAAGAAAAAGCAATTAGTAAAAGGTTTCGTAGCAGCAGATAGACAAAAAGACTTACATTTAAACGTAGTTTACGAAAAATTAGGCTTATATCAAAATTCACAACCTGTTATCCCTGTATTTAAATCAACAGACTTATTTATACTTAACGAAATTGCAAACACAATCAGTGAAGATTTAGTCTTATTATTCAATGAAAACGATAAACCTTTAAAACAATACTTTGCCAGCAGCAGATACTCAAAAGAAATTACTTATGAAGAGTTTTTTATCTGGTGGTATCACTTTTTCTATACAAAACAAAAGTAACTGAAGAATTAATAAAACAAGGTGTAATTATAACAAGCACACAAAAAAATCAAACGTACATAATCCATCAATAACTTTAAATTAAAGTGTTAATATACTTTTACAAATGTAGCAACTGAACGGTAAAACCTGAATTTAAAATCTAATATAAAGAAAACAAGATATTTAAAGAGGAGAAGAGCCATGCAAAAGAAATTTATCAATCCAGAAACGATGCCACCAACTTTTGGATACTCACATGTAGTGGAAGTTAGTAATGCTAAACGAACGATTTACATATCTGAACAAGTAGCAATTGATATAGACGGTCAAATTGTTGGAATTAATGATTTAGCTACACAAACACGATTAGAGATATTCGAGATCAATACATTGACACTAATAATCCACCAGCAAGTTCAGCTGTCGAAGTTAGAAAGTTAATTAACGATAACTTATTAATTGAAATTGAAGCAATTGCTGTAGCAAACTAATTTTAAAAACGTATTTGCAATCATATTAATACAATTCGTTTAATGTGTTCATTTTAAACGAATTGTATTTTTTATTATTTAAAGTCTAATTTATATAGCTGATAAAGTGAATAACTACACAATCAGTCACACATTACTAATTCGGTAAAAAAGGGGACTGTAACACCTGAAACTAACATTTAATAAGTTTATTATTTTTAGTAAGTTAACATAATATATATTATAGGCAGTTATAAAACCAAAGCAATATCAGGTATCAAAACCCAAGTAAACTATACTTAATGAGACGAAACAGAGATTTTTAGTGAGATTCGTATAAAATCTTATTTAAACGCATTTATACAGTTTTTGTCGTTTTTTAGTTATAAATTCATCACAGCAAATCTTAATCGATTATTGATTAAGATTTAACGAATCAAAAACATTTTTGATCAGTAACAATTTTTTTATGCAGAAAAATCTTTTTACAAAATATAAATAGCAATAATTTTATTTTATGTTGTACTTTATAAATTTATTGCTATTTACACACGTTTTACAACTTTACATTATTTCTTGTTATTTCTGTTATTTACGCTTGACTTTTATTATTCGTATTATCTTACACTCTAGTTAACATAACGTTTATTTTTAACATAAAAAAATCTCCCTCACCTTCAGGAAG
The DNA here is from genome assembly GCF_051915205.1 of Bacillus cereus group sp. MYBKT111-2. Taxonomy (NCBI): domain Bacteria; kingdom Bacillati; phylum Bacillota; class Bacilli; order Caryophanales; family Bacillaceae; genus Bacillus; species Bacillus cereus group sp. MYBKT111-2. Next base: position 294,390 of record NZ_JBQAEG010000002.1, on the reverse strand, counting down.
ATTTTTTAGCTTGCTAGTATTTCATTTATATCTTTTTAGTAGCAATCCCAGTTGTAAATAACATTGGAAAAATTTAGATTTAACAAATCTTCTTTTTTAATAAAGAAATTAGCAACACCAGAATCTCCCCACATAATATTTAATGAGTCGTCTGTATCGATTTGTAGTAATAATATATCATGTTGTTGGTATTTTTCTTCCCATTCCCTTGGATCTGTCTGTGTAAAAAATGGATAACCACCAATTTTATGTCCGAAATCTTTACATAAATCATCATACAGTTCGCCTAATTCTGTATTATTTTCTTCATCAACAATTTCTTCCCAATCAATATCCTCACTAAACATCTTTTCAAATCGATAATCTCTAGATGTTATGGGTTGATAATCTAATTCAAATTGTAATTTTGCTGCTTCAGGTATGATAAAGTCTTCTATTTCTAAAATGTTTAAATAACTAAAATCAGTAATTACCTTATTTAAATCTTCAGTAATTGTAGAATGATAAATAATTCGAAAGTCTTTTTGGATTGTTGGGTGATCAAAATCTGCTCCATAAAGCTCATCATCAGTACTTACGAAAAACTGCAATATTCCTTTTTGGGGCATATATTCAACATGCGGAATTTCTTCAAAGTTTAACTGCGCAAGTAACATCATAGGTTGTCCATTTGAATCTTTAGGATGCTCTTGATCTATAGGTAAATACGGATAACCACCAAACTTACTCTCAAAAAGAGTTGTCTCTGCTTTCGTTCCAGTCACTTTAATATACGGTTTCACACTTTCTTCTAAAATAGTACGATACTGTTCTAGTTCTTTCGGAATTTGAAGTTGATACGTATTTTTCATCACATTTGCCTCCCTTTCATAATGAATTGAAAATGCCTTACTTAATTATATAGCAAGAGATAGCTTCATTAAAAATTGTTAAAAGTCCGTTTTCACCCTCGTTTTTTGCGCACTTGGTGGACAAAGTAGGTTATGTTCTAAAACCTTTTTATTAATAGTTCGAATTAAATTCGCTGCTTCTGCAGTATTTGTATTTTCTTTTAGTTTTTCTTTTAAGTCATCAATTTCCTTTGAAATCTCAATCCACCTAGGTAAAACATGATTATTTTTCAAAGTTCTATACAGTTGTTTTTCAGGATTGTACGAAAGATCTTTATCAAGATTCAGTGGTTTCCCTTTACCAGGTAAATGATCAAAAGACCCTTTCTTTTCTGCTTCTTTAACGATAGAACTAATATGATCCTCATACGTATAGGACCAAACTTTCTCATCTTTTACTAAAATCTCTTGCTTTTTTAGTTTTTTATCTAGTTCTTCTTGATTCATAGATTCTCTCTCCTTTTTATTTTTTAGTGTCGTTTTTGTAAGTTCTAATGCCCTTAATCCATCGAATAGTTTTTCTCGCCACCACACGCTATCATGTCCGCCTTGAAACTCTTCATAAATGGTTTGGTATTTCTTTTCTTCTAAAGCTCTATATAGCCGTTTATTAGCCGTTAAAAGAGGTTCATTTTCAAGTTCACCTACTGCTATGTAAGAATTGAGATGAGTCGTATTAAAATCTATTGATGAAATTTGATTTTCAATCCAAGGAATTGTATTTTCATAATTATCCTTTTCCCAATGTACGGATCCAGACATTGACAACACATTTCCAAAAATATATGGATTTTGAAGTGCTGCATAAAAAGCTGCTAGGCTACCAAGACTGAAACCTGCAATTGTTGTATGTTTCGCTTCTTTATGCACACGATACTTAGCCTGAATCCACAGAAGTAATTCCTTCGTTAAAAATGTATTCATTTTATCGTTATAAGTTAGCTCTTCTAATCGATCAACAGGATCTATAGCAACAGCAATACACGATGGGATTTCTTTTTCGTAAATTAAATAATTAAGTGTTTTTGTGATTGAAAGGTCATTAATGAATGAATTCCCATCAAATACAATGAGAAGTTCTTGAAGATGTGAAGTGTGAGAATAATCATGAGGTGTATAAATATGAATTTTACGTGTGTTATTTAAAATCGAACTATAAAAAGAATATGTTTCAATCTTTCCGGATGGATAATCATTTGAAGGAAAACGACTGCTATACTGCACTTCCATATCTATTTTTAACACAGACGCTTTATTGGCACCTTCTCCAAATACATTTTCATTGAATGGGTCTAGTCGGTACTGTTCACTACGCTTTATCCAATCATTTTTGAAAAAATCATTTACTGTAAAATAATAAGTTGAAATGAACCTCTTATTCGTCCTAAACGTAACATACCAAATATCTGTCTGTAACAATCGTTGTAATTGATTTACAGACAGATCCCAACCAGGAAAACTACCGACTACATAAACATTTTCAGTATTTTGATCACCTAACCATATATACGTTATAAGTTTATACTGATTATCTATAGGACATTGTTCTACTAGTGGTGTATGATTTGACTTGATTTCATCCAAAAAAGTATAAAGAGCTTTTTCGTTTCCATTCTTTAATTGATTTTTAAGCTTCTCTAACTTAGGACTGATTATTGTAGTCACCTCTCTTCCTCCTTTGTAGTATTCTATATGTAGTTTTTTCATTAGAATCCCTATATAAAAGTAGTCGTAAGTTATGTGTTTAGAGAAGTTATTGATTAGAAAAATGATCAATTGCTTGAATAGAAAGTTCCAATGATTTTATTCTTCTTTCTAAAAGAGTTCTTTGAGGACTCCCGAGCTTTGACTTAACATAAATCTTTTCAATTGATGGAAGCAAACCAATTAGAACATTTCGAGCGTCTGCTAAATCCTCTTGCGTGTAATGATGGGTTTCTTGATTCCAAATACTTTCTAACATAGCTAAGCCGATACTAGCTGCTTTGAGTCTTTTTTTCACTAAAGTAGTGTTTGAGCCTTTTTGAGTCATCTGAGATAGCGCATTTTCAAGTTTACGGATTGTTGACTGTAAAGATTTAATTGATTCTACTTTATCTACATTTGATACGTTTTCCATATTAAACCTGTCCCTTCTTCGTTTCTAAATTAGTTTTCTTGATATTTGATAATACCATTTAGAAGCGAATTTTACTCGAAATATTTGAGTTGGACATGAATTGAAAGGAAAACAGCTAACAAACTTCTATCTCCTCCTTCACACATTCCCTATATGTACTTCTTTTTTCTCGTTAAAATACCTACATGGACAAGTTGTTAATATTGAATATTTTATGAACAAAAAACGTACAAGTAGCATCACTTGTACGTTTTTAATCAGTAAGGTAATAAAGTAATAACTTTCGAGTCTTTTCATAATTCATGAAATCTCTATACAAAATGGGATACTTCATAATCTCTGTTTCTAAAAAACGATATTGTGGAAACCATTCAAAAAAAGATTTCCTTAGCCACTTTATTTGATTGAACACAATCTCCTGTTCATTATTATTAAGCACGTAACTTAAAGTACCTGCTGTATGCATCCAATAATAACTTAAATCAGCGCTTATACAATCATCTTCTGTAAACATATTATTAAAATCTTTTCGTATTTTTCGAATGTCACAATTCGGAAACGGTTTATACAGCAGACTAGGCATTTTCTGCAATTCCTTAAAAATAATTTGTTTTCCTAACTTCAACTTTCCACCCCTTTATTTCTCTATCCAATTTAATAAGTTTTCATAATGATATTGAGCATCTGTATAGCCAAGATTATATAAATTAACGAGCTTTTCTTTACTTCTTTCTATTCCGCTTATTGGAAGCTGTACGCTAGGCTGAATAATATAAAAGTTGTTTTTTTGTTCTATTTGATTCATATAAGATATCGTCTCATTATAAAAACGATAATGTTCTACTAAAGATTGTGCGATATTCGGATATTTCCTATATAAAATTTTAGCCAGCCCTGAAAATTTATTTCGCTGCTTCTCATATCCTTCTGGCTTTGTCATAATTACAACGTTCTTTTCATAACCATCAGTTTGCGCTTTTAAAACTGGTATAGGATCTATAATTCCTCCATCGAGTAATTTTCGATTATCATATTCTACAGCAGGCGCTATAAACGGCACTGAGCTAGATGCACGAATGATTTTTAAAATATCATTTCCGTGTTCTGCTTTATTATAATAAATAGCTTGTCCTGATTCGCAATCAGTCGTCCCTATAACAAACTGTTCATTTGAGTTTAAGAAAGTTTGAAAATCAAACGGTACAATTTTATTAGGTACTTCATCAAATAAAAAATCCATTCCGAATAATTCACGTTTTCGAATTAAATTTCGATAAGATATATAACGATGATCTGCTACTAACTCTGTATTTACTTTTTTATTTCTCCCTTTTTGACGTGATAAATAAGTTGCTCCCATACAAGCTCCAGCGGATACGCCAACTACATAAGGAAAGAATAAGTTCTTTTCCATAAAATATTCGAGTACGCCTGCAGTATATAAACCTTTCATTCCTCCGCCTTCTAATACTAAACCGATATTTTTCATGCTATATCCCTCTGCTTCTTTTTTCTTACTTACATATTAGCATAAGATATTAAGATGAGGTTATATAAATGAATTGCAATAATAACCAGAAACTACTAAAGTAATATCATAATTTCTTAGTAAATAGCATGGTACAATATAAGTAACACATTCCACAAATAATGGAGGAGGAACTTCCTATGGGTTTATTTAGCGGTATTTTAGGAAATGCATCAAATACGAGTACAGAAAGTGTAGAACGTGATTTAGAGAAGATTATGTTAGACGATGAGAAAGTTGAACATGCTTATAAATTAATTCGTGATTTAATCGTATTTACAAATCGTCGTCTTATTTTAGTAGATAAACAAGGAATATCAGGTAAAAAAACTGAGTATCATTCAATCCCTTATAAAAGCATTACACAATTTAGCATTGAAACAGCTGGGCATTTTGATTTAGACGCTGAACTTAAAATTTGGGTATCTAGTTTGAGCACGCCAATTACGAAAGAATTTAAAGGTGACGATAGTGTTTTAAGCATTCAAAAAGCGTTAGTAACATATACGACGAAATAACGTTTTTGTGTATGTTTATTCATTTGTAAAATTACTAACCCGAGTATTTTGGAAGAATATTCATCATTTTTGTATATTTAATCTAAAATAACATAAAAAGGTAAAGCGTATTTTAAACGCTTTACCTTTCTTTTTTGTAATAAATAAGTGTAGTTTTATCATTTAATTTCTTAGTTACTTCTGTTCTTTTATATCCCATCTTTTCGTATAGAAAACAATTTCTTTCTTCTTCTAAAATCGTAGCAAGTTCAAAACTTTGTGCTTCTGGAAACATCTCTTCAATTAAAATAAGTACCTTCTGAGCAATTCCTTTCCCTTGATAGATTGGATGAATAAACATTGGACTGATCCAAAATTTATAAGGTAGTTCTTTTTGGGATATACATATCGCTCCAACAAGTTTCGAATCTATTATCATCTTATAAAAATTACTGCTAGGATTATTTATTCTAAAAATAGTTTTTTCAATAGGTTCATTTGCTGGGTTTGTTTCGTAGTCTTTATATTTATGTAATAAAGGGCTAAATGAGTCTATTTGCATTTGAAATAAAACTGCTGCATCACTTTCTGTTGCCTTCTCTAATATAATTTTCATGTTACCAATTTAGTCGTTTTCTTAATGAAGTTATATGAGCTGTATGATGACGTCCGTGCCATGCGTATAGTCCTATTGCAGCAGCAAGTTTTGTTTCACCAGTATCTGGATGGTTAAATGTCTTTTCTAAATCTTCAAGTTCTAAAGAATATAAAAGGTTAACCCATCTTTTATGTAATGACTCTAACATTACTAGTGAAACATCTACTGGTAATTTAGAATCAGGTAATTCTGCCCACTTTTCTTCTTTATATGGTTTAATCGTTGGATTCTTTTCTGTTAGTGCTAATTTAAAGCGTATATAGCTATTCATGTGGCTGTCAACAACGTGATGGACTACTTGACGAACTGTCCATCCACCAACGCGGTACGGTGTGTCTAACTGCTTCTGATCTAAATCTTTAATAGCTTTCGTTAGTTCATTAGGTAAATCTTCAATTTCTTGAATCCATGTATCTATCATTTCTTCCGTTATAGGACGTTTGTATGTAAATTGCCCAATTGGATATCGTAAATCATTCATGAATAAGTCCCCCTTCTTATAAGCGCGAATTATTTCTCCAAATATAATGTACAAAATTCACCTGTTCCCCATTTAATTGTACAGATGTTGTATCTGCTTCGTTTTGATAAGAAGAAAATCCGCTTTTTTCTAGTACAATTTGTGATGCAAGATTATTAGAAGTTGTTTTAGCATGAACCTCATTAATTTCATTATTTTTTGCTACGTCTAAAATTAATTTTACGGCTGCAGTTGCAACTCCTTTTTTAGTAAATTTTTCTCCGACCCGATAACCTAACGAACTGATTCGAGTCTCCGAATCTATATCTACTAAATTTATTCTCCCTACAATTTCATTTTCTTCGTTACGAATTAAATAAAAATAAGATTCTCCATCCGCCTGTTCTATTAATAAATTATCTAGTAGTTTTTGGAAATATTCAAAATCAAAATATTGCGAGCCACGATTAGGTACCATTGTTTCAAAAAAAGACTTATTCGTAAGTTCAAACGTAAATAAATCCTTAGCATCGTGTTTCTTTAATTGTTCTATGTATATTTTCATCTCGATTACCCCTCCTATATCTACTAACTGCTATATATTCGTTTTTAATCAACTACTTTCCTGCTATTTCTTTCGTTTTAATAACACAGCAAGTAGCACTTTTGGATGAAATAGGTGAAATGGACTACGAATTAAATTCATCACTCGTACTAACCGAATATAAACATCAGAATTACTTGCGGATAGTCGATATATTTGTTTTGTATACCATAGCTGAAATTTTTGTTTTGTAGTTAATTCTCTCTGTAGCTGCGGGTGACGTGATATTTCCGTTGTTGTCATATCCCAAGGGGTTTCTATTATAGTAGCTGCCTTTTTATAAAATTGTTGTATAAATGTTTTATCAAGTTGTTTTCTACCTTGCAGAAGTAATTGCAACTGGTGAGCTTCCATAGCAGCAACGGAAACACCTTGACCGAAAACAGGATCAAAACGACAGTGTGCATCTCCAACTATTAACAATCTTTCGGGTAGATTATTCACTAAATCAAATCGCCGACGTACTTGATACGGAATTTTGTACGTTTTGATATCTGAAATTGCCTCCGCTTTATTTAGGAAATCTGTAACATTGGAGATTGATAGATTTTCAGCAAAATTATAAAATTCTCCATCTGTTTGTGGTGCTTTCTCATTTGCGTATCCACTGAAAGTAACAAAATAACGATGATCCTCAATCGTTTGAATAAGTACGCCATACGGATTGTCAGGGAAACTTGGAGACATTAGTATATTACAGCAGTCTAACTCCTCATTTTCTTTAAGTTTAAACATTTTCGTTGCGTAAAATAAATCAATACGAACTTTCTCTTCTTGTACTTCAATTTCGTATTCTCGTAGCCACTCTATACTTTTTGAACTAAATCCACTTGCATCAACAACAATATCTGCATGTATTTCTTCTTGTGTGTCTGTCTCTAAACATTTAACTTTTACACCACATACTTTGTTAGCTTTTCTGTCTACTATTAACCCTTCCACTAGTGTTTTAAATTTACTGGTGATATTTGAAATTTGATATATTCGTTTTTGAATATGCCATTCAAGCAAAAACCTACTTTGTTGAATCATATGTACTTCCCCTATGAACGGCTGTTTCCATAGACCAAATTGATGCCATTTTAAATCACGAGTAAAGTTATTTACGATACTACCTGCTTTTATTAATTCATTCATAATATTAGGAAACAATTCTTCAATTGCGTTTTCTCCACCTTTTAATAACACATGAGGATGATTACTTTGTGGAACTCTTTTTCTCGAAGACTTTCCATCCCATCTTTCACCAGCTTCTATAATGATTACTTCTTTAAAAGAAGTTGATAATGCTTTTGCTGCGAACTTTCCTGCCATACTTCCACCAATAACGATAGCCTTATTAAACATGTTTTCCCCCTTAATAAAAAGAGATCCTGCCTTGTATGAATGAAACAGGATCTTAAACAAATTAACTTCTTTATCATTATACTTAAAATACATCAGTAAATTGCAACGTTAAAATTAAAATACCTAATCCCCATACGTAATACGCGAATACTTTTAAGGAGTGACGTTTTAAATATTGAATCATCCATGAAACGGCTATGTATCCAAAAAACGCTGCTGATAATGTTCCGACAATTAAAGATGTACTAGAAATAGATTCTGCTTTCCCTTGAAAAACATCTGCAAATTGCAAAATGATAGCTCCAACAATAGCTGGTGTCGACAGTAAAAAAGAAAAGTAAGCCGCAGTTTCGCGGTCTAACTTCCTCCATAATGCAGCGACGATTGTCATACCAGAACGAGAAATTGCTGGAAAAATAGCTGCCGCTTGAAATGAACCGATGATAAATGCGTCTTTATATGTAATATCGTCCATTTTTTTACGACCATTCTTTTGTTTATCTGCCATGTAGAGAAAGAATCCGGTCACTAAAAACTCCCAACCGATTGTGATTCCTGTTTTTGAAATATCTTCAAAGAAGTCTTTAAACAATAAACCAATTACAACTGCGGGTACTGTCCCAACGATAAGTAATAACATGAGCTTTGAAAACGGATTTTTGATTAAATATATAAATTCTTTTTTGTAATAAATAAAGACTGCAAGTAAAGTGCCGATATGCAGCATCGTATCTAAAAACAATCCTGCTTCATCTAATTGAAACAAATGCCTTCCTAAATAAAGATGACCTGTACTACTTATCGGTAAAAACTCTGTTAAACCTTGTATGATCCCTAATATAAAAGCTTCTAACCAATTCATGATGGGCCCCTTTCTTGTTTGCTTGTACCAATATATGAAGGTTAAATTTTCGATATGAAAAAAACTATATTTCTCTATGAATTTACTTTCAATTCATGGATATATATGTAAAAAGGGATGAGGAGGCTTACTATGCGGAAACATACAAAATTCGGCAATGTATTACTGTGGATAGGACCTATCCTTGTATTTGTAGGGTTATGTATGACAAATGTTATTTCTGATATTCCTTTCTTTTTTGGAAAACATAAAACAATTGGAATTGTACTTATATGTATAGGTGTAGTTTGTTTTATTGCTGCTAATCATTTAAAAAAAGGAGAAAAATATGAGGGCTAAATCTAAATAAAAAACAATCCCAGTATATGTGCTAGGATTGTTTTTTTATTGCTTATTTATAGAATACTTTATCAACGTTATATTTTGCTTTGTATTCGTTAATGATATATGTTTCGTAAATTTCTCTTTCAGTTGGATCTTCTACGATACATGCATCAATGCGGTATACTTCATCACGGTGGTTTTTGATTGGAGAAACATTATCTTCAAAATGCTTCTTAATACGTTGTCTAATTTTACGAGCTTTACCTACGAAAAGTAGTTCGTCATTAATATTGTAAAACATAAAAATGCCGCCTTTATCTCTAGGGAACAAGTGGAAGTCGATAAAACCATTGATTGGCGTAATTCTTGGCTCGTCTCCTCTAATAACTTGTTTACGTTCAGTAATTGTAACATCAACTTCAGGGATACTAATTTTAATCAAGTTCATTCACGTCCTCTTTTATTATAAAGATAAATAATAGCATACATATGTAAGAAAAGCTACGTTCAGAGCCATATTTCATTTTATAATTCAAATATTATAGGTGTATCATATAAACTCTTCTTCCAAATCATATGATCACTTGATTCTCCCCAATAATTCTTCAGTACATAACTAGGCTCTCCAAACTTCTTCGTCCATATACTTTGCGCTTTTTTGTATCCACTATCTAAGCAGTATTCAGTTATTCCTCTGCTAAGTAACGTAAGAAACATTGTGTTTAGTAGCAAACTTCCGATACCCTTTCTTTGATACTCTGGCAGTATAAAAACAGTTCCTATTTCATGCAAATCCTTAAGTACACCGCCTGTACAACTATTAATCAACGTACTTGCTGGACCAACTTCAATTGTTCCGATGATTTTATCGTTATTTGTATCAATTGCTAATAAAAAGTAACGTTTTTCTCCATTACTATCAAAATCTGTTTTCAAATATTGCTTTTTCATGTTAATTTCATTTTCTATGTCATCCAATAGTTGTGATAATCCTTCGTCTTTATATGTATTCGTAATAACTATACGGAAAAATAAGTGTAGTTCCTCTAAATCATCCGAATTTGGTCTCCTAATTGCAACGTTATACATGTTTTAAGTCTCCATTCTATACAAGTGTTAAAACCATACTCTATATACTCTATTCAACAATATTCTACAAAGCCCTGCATAGATCCAGCAGTATAGAAAGCTCAGTATAAATATTGATAAAATAATTTTTATATCCATAGTTGTATGAATAGTAGGACCAAGTACTGGAAAACGGAAAATATCGAGAACTATCATAATTCCTATAAGTAGACAAATTGCAGAAAAGGAAACAACCCAAATTCTCCTCTTGAATTGTATAAAGGAAAGCCCTAAGGCTATACCTAATAAACCTGTAGTAAAAGGAAAAACAATTAGTTCACTTGGCTCAATAATAAATAATAGGAGAATAGTAAGGAAATAAGAAAGTACTCCCTCACGAATAGAGTAGCAAATCGCCAAAAAAATTGGTAAGGTCGCAAAAGGGCTAATAAATAACCCTATACCAGGAATTAAGTTACCTGCTGCTTGAAACATGGTGGCCAAAGCACTCATTAAAGCTGTAATGACTACTTTATTTGCTAGGGATAATTTTCTTTTATGAACAAAGTCCCCATTATTCTTTATCATAAGTTGACACCAATAACGTACAAATCGATTCATCAAAATACCCCCTAAAGATATCTCATCCATCACTTTCTATCTTATTCATACACTATTGGTTTATGAGCTGCAGTCTACTTGTTATGAGTTACTATACAATAAAAGGCTTTTAGGGGGAGAACTTGTACGTTTTAAAACAAAGGGAATTCCTTGTATGATTAAACTACGAGTGTATATCGTATTAAGGGATAATTTCAAAAATGGTACCTTTGTTAAAATCAGTTACTTTCATAGAACCGTAAACTCCTAAATATAACCTAGTTTGATCCAAATTTGTTCCTAAACTCATATAATAAGCTGCTTGCGTACCAAAATCATAATCAGTTTCAATAACATGAAAATCAGTATGTTTACCATCTGTACCTGCTCTAGTATATGCTAATACACCTTTAACTGGCGGCCGAGACTCTTCTTTTCTAGCAAGATCAGTAAACACAACACTACCATGTAAATTCGGGATTGCAGTTCCCATATATGGTTGAACGCCTGTTAGTGAAGTTCCTCCAAACTTATCCGGTCTTGGATCTTTATGAAAATAACTAATGAGTGGCTGAATTCGCTTCACTGATGTTTCTATTGTTTCATTATAATAAGCCATTGTTCTCTCATCAAAAGTAGGATTTTCAGAACAGTGTTTTATAAAAGAAGTAGGCAATTCTCCTTCCCATCCTCTCCAACCAAAATTAATAAATCCATCTTGATTGGGGGTGAGTCTCATTACATGCATTTGAACAAGTTCGGTAACCCGGATTGGTTTATATTGAACAAATGAAAAAATAGACTCTACAATATCCTGTCCGACATTACCTGCATATTTAATATACTGATTATAAAACCTTTGGAATGAAATACCGGTTATATTACGAACACCTTTCGCAATTACTGTAAGTGTTTCTTGTATAGATAGAGGAAGCTCATTAAAGCGTGTAACGACTGGAGGATTATTTATGAATGTATTTTTACTTACATCGATTTCAATAATTTTACCTGCTATTTCTAAATCATCTTGGCTTAAATTGAACGGATCATAACCCGAGCCACCATCTCCATTTGTAAAAACAAGTTTCCCCGTCTCTGGAGAAAAGTTTAAAGTATTTACTCCATTATGATTAAAAAATGGGCGTTTTATATTAAGTAATGTTCTACGTTTTTGAGGGTGACCGTTTGATTGTAAAATCCATTCTTCAATTGTATCGATATGATCATATTGCGTATCTCTATTTAGCCATTTTAAATTTAAAGTTTTCGGGTCACAAGGATTCGGTTTAAATTGTTCAGAAAGTGCACTAGGTCCTTGAGTGCCAGCTACTGAATAATGAAGATAAAATAAACCGTTTTGATAAAATTGTGGATGAAATGCTAGTCCTAGCAATCCTCGTTCATCATAACCACTACTAGAGACACCTTCTTCAGATGTGCCTAATTTTATAATTCGTTGACGAATATTTAAAAATGTTTTTATGACATCATCTCCTATGTAAAAAACCTCTCCTAATTGCGTTGCGATAAATAGCCTTTCAGCCGATTCACCTGGAAGAATTGCTGTTTTTATTACAGTGGGTAAATTTATGTTATGAACAATGGGTCGTAAACGAACTTTAACTTTTGTCAATTAACTTTACACCCCTTTATATTCTTTTTTAATAGAAGAGTATGATTAGAGGGATCTTATTAGTATCAAAAAGAGCAATTCCTTTTTATTACAATTTTGTATATAATATAATTATAAATAAACTAGGAGGGCTACTTATGACACTTTTACTACAAATCATCTTACCGCTTATATTTGCACTATATTTATTTACCCTCTATCGTAATACAACTATTGGAAAAGCTGCTTTTCTTTTAGCGGTCATTATTGGGATTTTTGGATTAGAGAACATTTTTCAGCATGCTCATCTAACAGATCATGTTGTTTATCCATATTGGAGCAGTTTAAAGGCAGTTATTATCGTTTTATCAGTCGTATTTCTATTTAAAAAAGGTGGTTTAACAGGAAAATATTGATTTATAATGCTGTACATATTTTATTGTTAAACTGCTTTTAATTTATAAAAAAGAAATGTTTATGTAAAAACACGAAGGGATGTGTTACATATGTCTATAAATATTATTTCTATAGTTTCTATAATAATATGGATTATGTTGATTACAGAACTTATAAAACCTTCAAAAGAACAGAATGGACGAAAGGTAGTAATGTTATTAACTACTGGTTCCGCATCAACACTTATTTTGACGGTTTCATTTATTCAAAATATCTCGTTTTGGGATTGATAGTGATATAACTAGCAAAAATATGTATGCATAAAAAAGATTAGGACCGTACATCTCTAATATGTACGATCCTTTTGTTTACTAGCGGTTCACTTATAAGTATTACAACTTGAATTTCTTTTTAAGCTTCTTATATTTTCTATACGAACGTCTAACAATGTTTAACATAAAATACGGAATTTTAACAGGGAAAGGCAATTTATAAATGAAAGGCAAATAAAATGTAAAATATGCCTTTTCTAGATCTCTCCACTTACTATCTTCATTTGTTTTTAAGAAATCAGATACATCGACTACATATCCCCTTCCTTTTTCCATCATCACATTTTTCCCGTGAACATCGCAGGGGGTTAATCCTTGTTCTCTTGCATACTCTAAAGCTTTATTGATATCAAGGATCACCTGCTTAGGGATTTTAATCCCTTTATGAACAGCATCGTATAAGGTAATTTCTTTTAACCGTTTCAATACTATGAAATTTTCTCCTTTATAAATAAGCTTTGAATAAGAAGGATGATTTCCGATTCTGTGGTATACTTCTGATTCTTTTTCAATGCCTTCTCCTTCTCGTGCGTAAACTTTCACTACCCAATCTTTGTATTCTTTGTGCATGAATACTGCGGCATAATTACCTTTCCCTAAACACTTCCAAAGTCTAGGAATATCTTTAACTACTACAGGCTCGGATTCATCCTCGCTTCTTATGCTTATCTCTTTTAATAATTCATTCTTTATCAATCCCACAAAACAATTTATACTCATCATTTCCACTCCGGTTTTGCTAAAAGTGGGCCTGCCCACATTTTAACGAAAATATATACTAAGCGAATTTTAGCATAAAACTGGTCATCTTTCTTCTTCAAATAAAAAGATGACTCGTTTTATTTGAACTGTTGAATACTTAATATGTATTCCGCTATACAGAGCCAAAAACCATACAATAAAAAAATATTTCTAACTATTTTTATTTTTCCAGGGGTAACTGTATAGAAAAAAACTTGCTACATATGAAGAATAGTAAGTTTTTTAATTGTTCAATTCTTGTTCCACTAACGTCTTTGCTAATACTTTTACTATTTTAATAGTCTTTTGTTTAATTCCCACAATGCTGTTTTGTTACTGTCCCATTTCAAAAGCGTTACTGCTTCTTCAAAGGATACCCATTTATAATGTAAGTGTTCTTTAGATAATGAGATGTTTTTTGTAGGGACGTTAACTCCAAAAGAAAATTCTTTTATTACATAAACCTCTTCACCCCAAAGGAATTCTCCAACTACATCCTCTACTGGTAGTGAAGACACAGAATCTAATTGTATATATGAACATTCTCTTGTAATACCAGCCTCTTCAAACGCTTCACGTTTTGCTGATTCAATAGGAATCTCACCGTCTTCACCACCACCGGCTATCCCTTGCCAATAAGTATAATCACTTCGGTTGAAAATCGCGTATTGAATAGAATCGTCAGTTTTTATATAAGGAAATATCAATACTTGATACGGTGCTCTCATTGCTTAACCTCCTCTCGAAAATAAGCTTTAAATAAATAGAAATAAAGAGCAAACATCACAATTCTACCTTAATAATGCAGGTTTATGGTGTCGGCTCTTTATTTTTAAAGTATTTTATTTTTCATAAACAGTCTTACTCTTAACAGAGAAAAAAACTGCTTATTTCCTATCGAATTTGCTTAGCGTATTTTTTCTATATCTTATGTTATTCAATTGCGCCTGCAACGTCATAATCATTTAAATCTAATTCAATTGGTTGTCCCAGCGCTAACTTAGCAAGTTCTGATCCTAAATATGGACCTGCAGTTAAACCTGAGGCACCTAATCCGTTTGCAACGAGAATACCTTCAAAGTTAGGAAGCGGGCCAATTACAGGTAAGAACCCTGGAGTAAACGGTCTAAATCCAACTCTCGTTTCAAGCATAGTAGCATTTTCTAAGCCAGGTGCAACTGTTAATGCTTTATGGAATACTTCATGTAAACCACCAGCCGTTACACGGTGATCGAAACCAGTATCATTCTCATGTGTTGCACCAATTACGACATGGCCATTGTCAAATGTTAAAATGTATTGATCATTTGGCGGCATAACAACTGGCATATTTTCTGTTGCTGTATTTTCCATTTGCAAATGAACAATTTGTCCTTTTTGGAATGTAACTAAGAAGTTAATTCCTAATGGGTTTAAGATTTCGTTCGCCCATGCACCAGCCGTTACAATAACCTTCTCTGCTAAAATTGTTTCATCGTTTACTTTAACTCCCATAATTTGACTACCTTCACGGACTAATACTGCATTGCCTTTTATAAAAGTTGCACCATGTTTTTTCGCAGCACTTATTAATGCATTACGTAATAACCTTCCATTTACTCGTGCAGCACCACTAATATGAACAGAACTATATTCTTCTGATAATGCTGGGAATAATTTTTTTGTTTCTTCAGCTGATAAGCGAGTGATTTCACCAATCTCTGGGGCATCTTCACGACGTTTATACGCTCGCTCTTCCATTTGATCTAGTTTTTTCTCATCAGTATGTAAACTAATTGCACCTACACGGTTGTAACCTGTATCCGTTTCACCGTCGTCTTCTAATTGCTGAATTAACGAAGAATAGTAACGTGCACCGCCTTTAACGATTTTATACCATGCTTTATTACGACGTTGCGAAAGCCATGGACAGACAATACCTGCTGCTGCATCCGTTGCTTGACCTACTTGTTGACGATCCACGATAATAACGTTCGCGCCAGCCTTAGCAAGATGATAAGCAGTAGACGCACCTAAAATTCCCGCTCCAACTACAATATACGATTTCATTTCAAACACCTTTTCTCTTTTACTAATTATATAAATATAAGAACATCCCTTAGTATAATGGAAGAAATACTTTTTTCAATGTACTCATCGCAATTAATTGTTGCATCATTGTGACTTTCCTAATCTTATTTTTTCTTTTTGCGGAATAAATCAATTGTTTTATAGCCTTGTGATAGAACCTCAATCATCTTTTCAAAACGTTTTTCACGTGTTTTTTCTTGTTTGACAGAAAACAGATTACGTGCCCAATCTTTTTTGTATCCAGGTGTTAAACTTTGATAAAACTTAAGTTCATTTGGGTGATTAGCTAATAAAGCTTCAACATCTTGAATTCGATCTGCATAATCAGCTACACATTGGCTCATTGCAGGCGTTTTTGTCGCTTTTTTCTTCTCACGCTTTAAACCTACAACAGTAAAGATGTCATCCATACTTACCATTCGTGCAAATTTAATATCGCTTTCTCCCACATATCCATCTTCTCCAACGTTTAATGCTGGAAACATCTCATCACGGTGAATAAACGTACTATAGCGAGAATTACCCTTTTTCGGATATGCGAAGAATATGTATCCTTTTTCAATTAATAATTCTTTATTACTAATAATATAATTCGTTTGTTTCACCATTTCATCCAGTGTTTCTACAAAAATAAAAATGGCATCGTGTTCTTTTGAAAATACAGTTTCTTTTCCTGTAAAAACTTCGTAATCACTTGGTTCATTAATAACAACCATATTCGTATACTTATTAAGTTTCAATTTATCGATAATTGACATGAAGATCTTCCTTTACATTCAAAATTCATTGTTTATACTTTTTCATACTGTTCTAGTGTATTATATCTATTAAGAAAATCAAACTTTAATAATTGTTTTAAATTAAAATAACCGATTCTTCATAAGAACCGGCTAGCTATTTGTTTTATCATAACTCAATAACAAATAAAGTATATAAAAGCTCTTTATATTGATCTTCTGTAATTTCACGTTTCGCTTTTTCACCATGAACTATTTCAGTTAAACTAGTATTTGTTAAAGAGACATGGCCAGAGTCCGTCAATTTGACTGCAATTGGGCCCTTATTGAAAATAGATTTCTCATCTTCTATTACTCTTTTTTGAACATCATTCACTACTATTTCATCAATGATACGATTATAAAAAGCATGACATACTTTCCACTCACCGTTTGTATCTTTTCTTTCTAGAACGTAATTCCCTTTACTCGTATCTTTTCGTCTCACTCGATACGTACCATTTTTAGAAGAAACAGCCTCACCAGTAAAAGGTACAGGGACTAGAGGTACTAATGAAGCAATACCTACATCAATTACGTATCGTACGTTATCATAATTTAGAATAATCGTTATATGTCCATTCTCAAGTGCCCATGCGTTTATATCATTTTTATATACGGTACCTAATGCGAGTTGTACATCATAACCACAATCTTTTAAAAAGTAATAAAAAAGCGTATTTAATTCATAACAAAGTCCACCGCGGGATCTGCTTAAAATTTTATTCTGTAAATTTTCCATAGTAATTGTATTCGTGTTACTTGCTATAACATCTAAATTCTCAAATGGTATAGTGTGTGCAAATGCAAAAAGAATTGTATTTAATTCTTCAAACTTCACTTTAGTACGCTTTGCAAGATTCAATCTTGTAAAAAGCTTATGTTGTAGACTTGTCATAGTCAGCACCTCTTAAAATGTATAAGTTAAACTAGTATATGCTGATTGTAATTTTGATGGGGTACTGAAACAATGTACATTTCGTTTAACTGTACCGGTACAAAAAGTCTAGCCAACAAGATTACTTAAGATAAGAAGCTACGAATACAAATGTAATAGTTTGTCTATATGTAAATTATTATGATCGCTTAAATCAACAAAATAATGAAGTTGCCACATTTGGCTCTTTTTAGCTTGATTACTGACAGGATTATCCCATATAGGATAAATCCGCATAGCCATCTTGCCTTTTTGATTTTGTGTTCTCAAGATTTTTTCCTTAAGAAGAATTTCTTTAGGGAAGATAAATTGTCCTAGTTTATTATCATCTATACAAGTGATAACTAATAAGTCAGTAGCAGCGTCATAAGAAAACGCTCGATTCTGCATATTGTCATCTTTCTCCCAAAAAGAAACAAATTGACCAATTTTATTAGGAGTAATTTTGGATTTTCTAAAACGGATGGTTTTGTTAGTTAAGTGAAATATACATCCTGCATATTCTGCGTTTTGCTTTTCTTCTTTTAGATTCGTAATTATTAAATTGTTAGGTTTGTAAACTATATTGTTTAAATGTCGGATCGTATCATTAAAATTATTCAAGAAAACTCCCCCTTTATTCATTTTTTAGTTTACCACAAACGTCAGTTCTTCTATATCGTATATAATCATGAACTAAGTGAAATCGGGGGATTTAGCAGGATATAATTATTACTTTAATTTACTTAGTTTTTCAATTGCTTGTTGTTCAGTTGCTAAGTAAAAAATATCTTTACCTTTATTACATTCATAAATAAAATCCTTTAAGCTTTTACTAGTATACATAGAGAAATCTCCAACAATAGCAAATTTCACCTTGTAATTTATAAACTTTTGAAGGATATCGCCCGCAAGACGTGTTTTTAGATCAAAGAAATCTTCACTTATTAAAGATTTATGGATAATAATATGCTTCGCATCTACCTCATATTGAACAGTTGCCATAGTATCTAATGCAGATTGAACATCGGATATTAATACCTTATCATTTCTAATGACCGCAATATTGATTCCATCGATTACTACTTTCTTTATTTCCATAGTCTCACCCCTTTATAATTTACACAGTATAAGTAAAATTGTTTTACAAAACTTCGTATGAATCATAGATTAAATTAACCGCAGCTATTAAAATCGCCTCTATTTTTTATTACTAATACGGTCAATGAAATTAATTTTACTTGTTAAAAAAATATTGTGGCGTAACATAACTTAACAAGCTATCCAAAGTGTTAATCTCGGCATATGGTTGTATTTTGGTAGTATTCTTGATTTTCTGAGGGTTAAACCACACACCTTTTATATTTGCATTTTGAGGACCAGCAATATCCTTTTCTAAGTCATCTCCAACAAATAATACATCTTCTGGTTGCACATCAAGTTTATTTAATGCTAGTTCAAATATACGTTTATCCGGTTTACTCAATCCTACTTCTTCAGAAATAATGATCGTATCAAAGTAATTGTTTAAATTTGTGTTAATTATTTTAGCCTTTTGCCTTTGGGTTGAGCCATTTGTTATAATTCCAACTTCAAAGTGCTTCTTTATATGATTTAAGAAATGAATAGTATTTTTGTCTATTGAAAAACATTTAGGGAAATTATTATTCCAAAAATCTTGGATATAATTGCGTTGCAACCTATACTTCGGCGGGAATTCATCAAACAACGATTCTAAGACTATTGATTTATCACTCATGCCGTATTCCCTTTTATCATATTCTTTAAATTTCCGTAGCATATTGTTTTTAACTGTATCACTAACATCTTCATAACATTTTTCTAAAACAAATAAAAACAATGTATCTACTGCCATATCCCTATTAAGTAACGTATCATCTAAATCAAACAGCATAGCTTTATAACCCATCAAATAAATTCACAACCTTTCTATATTTCCTAGATATCATCAAAAGTAATCAAAAAAACAATTCATATGAAAGAGCTCGTAATAGAACGATATTCTAAGAGTTAAATCAAAAATCCTTTTTCTATTTGTTAATTGATGTGAAAATAAACAATTTCAACTAAGGTAGTAGGTGAATTTTTTAATCGTAACTTCGAACTTTCAGATTAATTTGAAATTATTTTGTGATAAGCTGTACGTAAAGGTTAAATATAAAGGATGATTCGTATGCAAATTAGACCAAAGGCAAGTGAATATAACTCTTATTATGCAACGTATGTTAACTTAGTATCAGACGGAAATATCATACAAATTTTAGCGCAACAAATAGAGGAAACAAATCTTTTATTAAAAGGGATTTCTGATAGTGAGGGACTTTTTCGATATGCTCCTACTAAATGGAGTATAAAAGAAGTAATCGGCCATATTGCAGATACAGAACGTATTATGGCGTATCGCTTATTATCTATCGCTCGAGGCGAGACAGTAGAACTTCCAGGCTATAACGATGATATGTATGTTCTTAAAGCTGCTTTTGATAAGCAATCTATGCAAGATCTTCTTGATAATTTAATAGTTGTTCGCCAATCTACCGTGCATTTACTGAAAAGCTTAGATCAAGACACTTGGTTACAAAGAGGAAATGCGAACAAATCTGAAGTTACAGTTCGTGCATTAGCATACATCATAGCTGGACATGAGCTTCATCATCTACAAATTATAAAAGAACGTTATCTAGGTTCTAATGCATATCCAGTAAGTTAATGCTTGAAGAAAAAGAGTCCCATTTATGTAGGACTCTTTTTCACTATTTATAAAATTCACCACGCAAGATGCAAACGAGCCCTTATACATAATTTTCTTCAGACTGATATACTATAAACACAATAGTTCTAGAAAGGTGATGATATTATGTATGAACAACAAAATAATAGGGATAGAGATCAAAAAATGATGTTTTTTATGCAAGGAGTTCCCACAAATAGAGTTAACATGAATCAATTGCCAAAATGGATTAGAATCTTCGGCTATTGTGCGTTTGGTTGGATGATACTATTTAGTTTCATTATGATTGTAGGTTTAATTCTGCAATAACGATACATTCAAAATGTTAACGGAACAGCATTTAGATTATACATCTAGGTAACAAGCTATTTTATTACCTAGATGTACTACCCATTCCTTTTCATCTTCATGAATGTAAATAAGTGCATTGAACATTCAACTTGTGAAGAATAGTAATGAGGGTGATAAAGGTCTATACTCACAATCCTTTTGATTTGTTTTTGGATGGTAAAACACGTTTCTCTACTCTTTCATATTGAGTAAGTAATTGCTTGATAAAAGAAAATTCCGATACTAACCAATGCGAAATTATCGCTGAAATACATCCTATTAAAGCCCCTACTGCAATATCAAAAGGATAATGAACCCCTACCCAAATACGAGAAATCGCTACACAAAATGCAAGTATAAGCCATAGCCATCCAGTTTTTTTACGAACAAGCCAAAACGAAAAACAAATTGAAAAAAAGAGAATCGTATGGTCACTAGGAAATGAATTATCTACAGCATGGTTGACAAGTTTATTAACATGAGGCAATACTGCAAACGGTTGATAATTCAGATGGAATTTCCCTGCTATTTTTCCAATCACCTCAGCAATTACAAAAGCAACCATCGCTTGAATAACCATTATCCTACTTTTTCTAGATCCAATAAACCAATGAGCTAAAATAATTAAAGCTAAAATATATACCATATATTCAGCCAAAAATACTATGGTCGGGTTTAAGAATGAATATTGTTTACCTAAATCATTAATGGCTCGAAAAATATCGATATTGAATTGAGAAAAAGACATTTCAAATCCCTCCTTATTAGTAAGGTGTCTTACTGATTGCCATATATTTTTATTACATGGATAGTGTTGGTTATTGTACCCACCTAAAAATACAGACCTCTTATGACACCGCTTTCTTCTTTTTCACTTTAATAAAAAAAGAAAAAGGAAAACATCGAACTTTCTTACAATCATTCATGCATTCTTACAGTTTTGTCATTTTCTCGTCACTTTGAAAATAGATTCATCGTCTTGCCTTTTGCTATATTCACAACCACGGAAAGGATAATTACATATAAAAAAGAGAAGAACTTACCAAGGTTCTTCTCTTTTTATTTATTAAATTGTAATATAATTACAGTATGTGAAATTATACTATTTTAACTTTAAAAGTGAAGTGAAAACACCCTTCACTCCGCTTTTGGCATTATTTAATCGGTTTCTCTGTTTTTAAAACTAAAGAACTTAACGCAGGAACTTTAATTTTATTATCATGGACAACGTAAAGTGTTTTACTACCTGCCTGTTTACCGTCTACTAGTACTTTCCAAGGACCTTTCGATGGAAGTGTTATTTCAACAGCTTCTCTATTTGCATTGTGAGCCACCGTAAAGTATTCATTTTTATTCCCCTCTATTGTATAAGCTACAGTATTTTTCGGAGCATCAATAAATGATACATGTGTTTTTATTTGCTCTGCAGATGTCATTCGAAAAGCTGAGTACTTTTTGCGTAATTCTATTAAACCTTTCATATAATCTACTTCATTATTAAACGTTGCTCGGCGCAGCCAATCCATCTGGTTGATTGAATCTGGAGATTTGTAACTGTTATGATCACCATATTTCGTGCGCATAAACTCTTGTCCCGCATGTAAGAACGGAATACCTTGTGATGTTAATAAAATCGAAGAAGATAATTTATGCATTTGTTTTCGCACTTCTTCACTGTCGCTTGGATTAGTCAACTCAAGTTTATCCCATAATGTATGATTATCATGTGCTTCCACATACGTTAGCACCTGCTCTGGATCTTGGTAAGTCGACGAATTTGTATCGTAGTCAATGCCTGCGGTAATACCTTTTTTAATACGGTCTTCCATGTGTTCCTTTCCATTTACAAACCCATTTTCTTTCTCTTCAAATACACTACCTTTTAATCCATCACGTATATTATCGTTAAAATGAGCAATCCCTTTCATTTTCTCTGCATTTTTTTGATTTGCTTTCAACTCTGCTGCAAGAGGTGTATTTAAATCCCAACCTTCTCCATGCAGTATAATAGAAGGTTCAATTTGATTAACAGCTTTACGTATTTCATTCATTGTTTCATAATCATGAATACCCATTAAATCAAAACGGAATCCGTCTAAATTGTATTCTTTTGCCCAGTATGTTATTGAATCTATCATAAATTTCCTCATCATTTTTTGTTCTGAAGCAGTATCATTTCCTACACCAGTGCCATTTGCAAATGTTCCATCTTCATTGTAACGATAATAATAACCGGGAACTAACTTATGAAAATTAGATTCAGCAGCATTATACATATGGTTATAAACTACATCCATAACAACACGAAGATTATTATCATGTAGTGTTTGAATCATTTGTTTTAATTCAGTTATTCGAACAGTTGGCTCGTATGGATTTGTAGAATAGGACCCCTCTGGTACGTTAAAGTTTTTTGGATCATATCCCCAGTTATATTGTGGTTCGTTTACATTCTCTTCATTTACTGAAGCATAATCAAATATCGGCAAAAGCTGAACGTGTGTAACACCAAGATCTTTTATATGATCAAGTCCTGTTTTCACATCTTCAGGCCCTCTTGTTCCTTTTTCTGTTACACCTAAATATTTTCCTTTCTGTTTAATGCCACTTTCGGGCTGAATAGAAAGATCACGTACATGCAATTCATAAATAATAGCATCTTCCGGATTTTTTAATTTAGGCTTTTTGTTAGTGTTCCATTTTTTCGGATTTGTTTCTTCTAAATCAATAACCGCACCTTTATCTCCATTTACAGAAGCAGCACGTGCATACGGATCAACTGCTTCTGTCCACTTATCACCAATTTTTACCTTATACGTATAATAGAGACCTTTTTGATTCCCTTTAAGTTCTGCTTTCCAGGTGCCCTTTTCACCTTGTTGCATATTTATTTCAGTACCTATTTTATCGTTCCATTTTTTATATGTAACTAACTTCGCTTCACTCGCAGTAGGAGCCCATATACGGAACTTTGTATGTTGCGCGGTATATGTATTTCCTAAATCGTTACCACCATAATAAAATAAATGATCAAATTCCTCACTACGAATGACTTTACCAATTTCAGTATTCGTATCAGCTAAGTTTTCTATTTTAACTTTGTATGTTTGTTTTAAATCAATTTTCTGTTCCGTAATTATTTTAACCTTATTCGTAATATCTCCACTGTTTATATCATAAGGACTAATATTCTTAATTTTAATACCTTCAATTTCAATTTTCTGTTCCTTAATATGAAATGGAACATTCGTCGTTACAGTGATTTCATTGAAACTATCAATAGTTGCTTTTTGAATTGATAGATCCGAAGAAGGCTTAGCGTTATATACCTTTTCATCACCAGAAAGAATCCATACTTCAGCACGACCGTCCTTTATATTTTCAATCCAACGATCCCCACCATCTTTTTCCCACTCATTTGTACGAATGATAAATCCTACACGATTATAGTCACCATCTATATTAATCTTAGCGTACTTTCCAAATTCATCTTCACCAGTAAATTCATAAGATGTACCATTTGCATTTTCTCCCCATAACCAAAGATTCCAGTCTTTTGTATTTCCAAGCTGCTCTTTGTAATGAATGATAACTTCAGTTGTTTTCGAATTTGAAACTGCCTTTACACTTTGAATAGAGAAAATAGATGCGAACATAACAATTATAGTAAGTAATAAAAGTGATTTGTTAATTAATCTTTTTATCATTTGCACTACATACACCCTTTCTTTAAATAGTACGAACGATTTATTATGCCCGTACTACATTACACAATTTAAATTAATCTAGAAATCTCTTTTGCTTCCCCCCGTATTGGTTATTTTTACATATGTATTTCAATGATCTTTCCAATACGAAAACGTTTGCATTAATTGTTAAAAAAATAGTTTATTTATGTCTTCATATATTTGTAAATACGAAAAGATCAGGGAAATTATTTTAAAGCAATCGTTTGTTATCGCTTTCATTTTATAGCACTTCCCATTAAGGGGTCAATATATTATTAATTTTCTGTTTTTATATACTATAAACCTAAAATCTTTGTCGCAACTTCTTAAAGGTAGAGTACCTAATTATTGCTTAGTAAGTTTATTTTTCAAATACATTGGTATGAAAAAAACAGCTAATATCCTTAAAACGACATTAGCTGTTTTTCATAATGTAATAATATATGAATAAGAACTATATTTCTAACTTACTTAATTTTTGCTGCATCAAATGCCTTTTGTACTGCTTGAACTTCAGCTGAATTTGCACCATATTTGTTGGTTGCCACTCGAATACATGCTGATCTTAATTCTTTGAAATTAGAAGTCATGTTTAACTCATCTGTATTTGCGTAATAGAAAATATCAAACATTTTATCTTCACCAATTCCTTTAACAGTTACACCGTTATGAGTTCCGCCTTTTGCGATGAGATACGCAACTTTATTAATAATGCTTGAATTAAAATGAACGCCACCTTGATCCCATCCATTAAAATCATTAAATTCACTGTAATCATCTGGATAAGGTACTCCAAGTGAAGATGGAACAGAAGCTGGGTTTTCCATATCACGGAAGACAGATCCAGTTTGTTCTCCCATCGTCCAGTTAAAGCTTCCATTATTTACGTATTTCTCAATAGATGTTCCCATAATATCAGATAGTGCCTCATTAATCGCACCAGATTCACCGTAATATTCAAGATTAGATTCACTAGAAGTAACAGCATGTGTAAATTCATGCCCAGCTACGTCATATGCTTTGACGATAGGATCTCCATACACAAGCATACTTCCATTATTAGCACTCAATGCATTCTGCCAATTTTTCGGATCATTCGTCTCTTCAGAATCCCAAGCGTGTACAACTGAAACTACCTTTTGTCCCTTATTATCAAAGCTATTACGGTTGTATTTATCTTTATAAAAATCAAAAACTTTTGTTGCTAAGTAATGAGCACTTACTGCTTTTGGATCGTTAAATGTTGTTGAAGTACTAGTTGCTAATGTACCAGGATAATAGCTTTCTTCTTTCGTAATATCTCTGTAATTCACATCATATGTTTCAATTCCTTGCCCTCTTGTATAATCAGCAAGAGCATATTTGCCATTACTTTGTTTAGAAATGCCAAATGAACGAGAGATACCTAAATCATCTTTGCCAGTGCCTGTTAATGACGTAAGACTGCTTTTTTTACTTTTCTTTAAGGCTCCAACTAGTTTTTCGCTTGCTTTCAAGTTAGACTCTTGCACCATATTTTTTAACATATCACCATTTTGTGCATTTACTAAATATGTACCAGAAACATATTTTGGTGTGGCAGCTTCAAATGTAACCTGGTACGCATTGCTAGCTTGGCCATTATTTTCATCAACAAAAATAACTTCCTTAACTTCTGGCTCAGAAATAAAATTGATATCGTTCCCGTACTTCGTATAAATATATTGTTTCGCTTCATCTTTTGATAGATTGATAGGTTGTTTCAATTCTTCTTGTTTTAAATTTTGCGCGCTATCTCCTGAAACACTTTTAATAACACCGTTATGATCTACGTGTGCAGTTAATTGATGGCCATATACTTCTTTTCCTTCATATGTTTGCTGTATACGTACAAGTGTAGTCCCATCATATGAACCACGTTTTTGAAGAACTTTATAATCTACTCCAGTTTCCCCATTGACTTGCTTTGGAGAAAGAGCTTGTTCTGTTTTCTCCTTCAGAGCATCTTTTACTACATTCTCTGGTGCCTTTTGTGACGGTTGTGTAAGTTCACCCGAACGGAACGATTCCTCCTGAATTTGAACTTGTAGTTGATCTGTTTCCTCTGCATGACCTACTCCGTATGGTGCTACTGCTGTTAAAGCTAAACCCGTTGTTAATGCTACCTTAGTTAACGTCTTTTTGTTTTTCATTTTTTCACCTCGTATAATTTTGAAATAGAAAGCTTGTACAAAGTATACTTGCTGTTCCTGTCGAAAAAAAGGGAAAATACACAATTTATGTAACATTATGCAAAATTACATAATATAAGGACGATGATATAAATAAAGAACAACTTATATAAGTGCATGAATTTCAATAAAAAAAGAGCACTTTAAGGTGCTCTTCAAATACGATTATAAATTATGCATTGTGTCATTTATTAGTATATGCTCGTCTCATTTAATTGTTTATTTAATGTTTTCTCTACCCAATAATCTTTTAAAAATATATCATCCAATACACCGGTATCCTCCGTTACTATTTGATTAGCAAATAAAAAATATAGTAAAGATAATGCTAGATAGAAACATACTACTTATTTGCATTCATATTTATTGGTACTTTTTTAATTGGCACAAATAAATCAACCTTTAACTTTCCTTCTAAATCTTCTGCAACGTTATTTAAGCAAAACTCTAAATTATCTCTATCATAATCTGCATTATACTCACTATTTGGTAGCCACTCTGCGTACATGTATTGATACGCTACACTTAATTTATGAGGTTCATCATAGAATTCGTATAGAGCGTATAGACCTCCATCTACACTTTTAAATTGCACACCCTCATGTTGTTCTTTTTCAAAGTTTTCAGGTATGGTCACGCAAGCATCATGTCGGCACATATGGCTTGCAACAAGTTCAGGATTATCTAATGAGATTCCGATAAATGATTGCTCCGGTGGATAAAGGTTATTTTCATTTGCCCACTGTAATAACCTTCCCCAGTGATCTTGTGGTTCAAAATAACTACCAGTTCGTCTTATATAGGCTACTTTTAATGGTAGTAATTTTTTTATAGTCACTTTCATTTACATCAGCCCCTTTATTACTATCTACTCCCTTTATTTAGACTTCATTAATAAATATCCCTTCATTAATAGTACAAAACTCCAATGAAAACACGTGGAAATATGCTACAAATAAGAACAATGAATGAATAGATACTGATTTTAAAGAGCTGGATGTTTTTACAAAAAATATTCTTTTATACTAAATGGCTTGATAGAATTCTTTTCATCGTCCAAGCACATTACTAGAAACTTAAATAGTATATTAAAAACTAAAGGGGGCATATTAATGCAAAAACCTCGTATAATGATTGCAATTGTAGTGTTCAAGATTTTTTATGTACCAATATAGGTGTACAAGTTACGGTGGTTTTGACATATGTAAGAGATTCATCACTTGGTACACAATCATACACCGGGATCCTTACATCAGCTGGAACTGACTATTTTACCATTGAAGATCCAACAAGCGGTAAATTGTATCTATTACAACGAATTTACCTAGATTATATAGAATTTCCAAACAGTCAAACTATTAATAAACCGAAATGGTGCTGTTAAATATTTGAAATACGTTTTATAACTAATCTACCCTCCTAGAAAAAACAAAAATTAATAACATGTCATATCAATTTATCATTAAATGTAAAAAATGACCCTATTTATTCATTTTTCATGCGTATGTATGTACATTTGTTAATTTATTCGATATATTATGTGTATTGAATGATTACGAAAAACTTATAGCTCGCTAAAAATACCTTATATTTTTATATCCGTGAAAACTACAAAATGTATAAAATTCCATTTGTCAAATGAATTTAATGCGGAAGGAGGTTTGTGGTTACTTCATCGGGATATAATAATCAGTTTTAAACTGATAAAAATATAGGAGGCGATATAATGTTTCGTACGATTTCAAATTTCATGAGAGTAGCTGAGATAAGAAGGAAAATCCTTTTTACATTAGCGATGTTAATCGTTTTTCGAATTGGCACGTTTATTCCGGTTCCTCATACTAACGCAGAGGTATTAAAAGTACAAGATCAAGCTAACGTTTTAGGTATGCTAAACGTATTTGGCGGAGGAGCATTGCAACACTTCTCAATCTTTGCTGTAGGTATTACACCATATATTACAGCTTCCATTATAGTACAATTACTACAAATGGACGTCATACCAAAATTTTCGGAATGGGCAAAGCAAGGAGAAATGGGCCGTAAGAAATCAGCTCAATTTACTCGATACTTTACAATCATTCTCGCATTCATACAAGCCATTGGGATGTCTTATGGCTTTAATAATATAGCAGGTGGACAATTAATAACAGATCAAAGCTGGACTACATACTTATTTATTGCAACAGTTTTAACTGCAGGTACTGCATTTTTACTTTGGTTAGGTGAACAAATTACCGCTAACGGAGTAGGTAATGGTATTTCGATGATTATCTTCGCAGGACTTGTAGCAGCGATTCCAAATGTTGCGAATCAAATTTATTTACAACAATTTCAAAATGCAGGCGATCAATTATTCATGCACATCATAAAAATGGTCTTAATTGGTCTTATAATTTTAGCGATAGTTGTTGGGGTTATTTACATTCAACAAGCTGTGCGTAAAATACCGATTCAATATGCAAAAGCTGTTTCAGGAAACAATCAATATCAAGGAGCAAAAAACACTCATTTACCTCTAAAAGTAAATAGTGCTGGTGTAATTCCAGTAATCTTTGCTTCCGCATTTTTAATGACGCCGCGTACAATTGCGCAGCTCTTCCCTGATTCAAGCGTATCAAAATGGTTAGTTGCAAACCTTGATTTCGCACATCCAATTGGAATGACACTTTATGTCGGTCTTATCGTTGCTTTCACATACTTCTATGCATTCATTCAAGTAAATCCTGAGCAAATGGCAGAGAATTTGAAAAAGCAAAATGGATATGTACCTGGTATTCGTCCTGGTAAATCAACAGAACAATATGTAACGAAAATTTTATACCGTTTAACATTTATCGGTGCAATTTTCTTAGGTGCAATTTCAATTTTACCGCTTGTATTCACAAAGATTGCTACATTACCACCTTCTGCACAAATTGGTGGTACAAGCTTACTGATCATTGTCGGTGTGGCACTTGAAACAATGAAAACGTTAGAAAGTCAGCTTGTAAAACGTCATTATAAAGGGTTTATAAAAAAAGCGAATTAAGTAAAAAAACACAGTTGGTTATTTTTCCAACTGTGTTTTTAATTCTACTGCATCTAATTTTTCTACTAATGTACCAATGACCTTTTCCAAGTTCATTATTTTTTCTTCTAACGCTCGAATACGTTTATTGCTCTCATCTACATCATTATATTTTAAACTGTTATTAGAGACTTTGAACTGCTCTCCTAATTCGGAAGTGATATCTTCAATTGTTGATTTTTCATTATTACTGGTTGTATTTGATTTTAATTCAAATTGAATTTCATATGTATTTCCAGTTAACTCTTTAGCTATTTGCGAAATTAAATCTTTATAAGACTTTTTAACCCACTCTTGTTGGAATTCGTTTTCAAAATAAATGATCAATGAATCTTCATTTATTCTAGCTGTCGTTTCTTTGACCCAAGTTTCATATGACGGTCTCGAAATTTTCAATTGCATTTTATCTTTTATTTTATTCCAAATTGTTTTTGATTCCTCTTGTCCGGAAGTACATTGATTATTTTTCACGTGATGAACCTGTGCTTTAGAAGTAGCGCTTGATCCTATTTCGAACCAAATTTGATATTCTTCATCAGTAATTTTCTGTACGGTACTTGAAATTATATTTTTATACTCCCCTTCAAGCAAATCACGATGAAACGCATCTTCACAAAAGATTATTACTTTATTATCTTTTATCGTAGCGTTTGTATTTCTAATCCATGTCATAAATGTTTTCTCTGCTATTTTAGGTCTTAATGCTTTCTTTACTTCATCCCAGCTACTAAGCTTTTCTTTTTGGACATCTTTCAAGTTAGATGGTTCGCCATTACATAGATCAAACTGAATTTCAAACGTCGTATTAAACATTTCTCTTAATGTATTAAATACTAATTCTTTATAATGAGATTCTAACCAGTCACGTGCAAATTCATTTGGACAATAAATTGTTAATATATCATCCTCTAAATAAACAGTAGTATTAGTAAACCAAGTTTCATATGATGGTTTTGAAATTTGCGGTCGAATTTTTTCCTTTACTTCAGTCCAATTTATTTTCATAATAACTCCCCTCTTCTTACAGATTTCTTTCATATAGCTTAATAATATTACGCCTTTCCAATAAATAAAGTCAATCCGTATCATGAATAAAATGAAACATGTTTATATTCACTCAAAATATAAGCTTCTCTAACGCCTTCTTCATTTTAATACCTCGTTATTCTTAACAACTGGTTTTAAAACTGGTCTGTCTTTTCATTCTTCAACACTACTATATTGATCTATAACAATTGCTTTCATGTCCTCTCCCTTGCTGTTTATTTTAATAACATACAATTATTTCTCAAAATTTTTCCCCTTAAATTATCATAAACTTATTTTTGGGGGTAATTATGCAAAAAACAAAGCAAATCTTATGCACCGTAGAATCATTCAAAATTATATTTTAAATTAAATTCAATAGAAATGGAGAGAACTCTATGACTGAAAAGATATTTAAAATAAACGGGATTGATATATGTACAGAAAGCTTTGGAAACCCTAAAAATCCAGCTATTTTATTAATTATGGGTGCTACGTGTTCAATGGTTTATTGGGATGAAGAATTTTGTGAACAGTTGGCTAACACGGGGAAATTTGTTATTCGTTTTGATAACCGTGATGTGGGACGCTCTGTCGCATATGAACCTGGAACTTCTAATTATTCCGTTACGGATATGGCTGAAGATGCAATTGGGGTACTAGATGCTTATCATATTGACAAAGCGCATCTATTTGGTATGTCTTTAGGCGGTATGATCGCTCAAATTGCTGCTGTAAAACATCCCGAAAGAATATTAACATTAACATTACTAGCTACAAGTGTGATAGGCTCTGACAATAACACACGTGACTTACCCCCGATGGATGAAAGAATTTTAACACATCACGCAAATGGCACGCATTTAGATTGGACCAACGAAAATATTGTAGCAGAATATTTAGTTTCAGGGTCCCGTCTATTATGCGGGTCCAAACGCACATTTGATGAAAAAAGAGTCTATAATCAAGTAAAACAAGAAATTGAACGAGCTAACAATTTATTAAGCATGTTTAATCACGCTTTACTTCAAGGCGATGATGCATATGAAGGGGTGCTTCACTCCATACAAGCACCTACATTAGTCATTCACGGAACAGACGATACCGCACTCCCTTTTGAACATGGTCTCGCACTTATCGATGAGATTCCTAACTCAGCTCTATTAACTCTTGAAGGCGCTGGACATGAGATTCATCCTGATGACTGGGAAGACATCATTCATACTGTTACTGAACATACAGCTAAAATAATAGAAAAATAATGAATAGGAGGGGCACGCCGCAATTTGTGTCCCCCCTATCTTTACATGTAAAAACGCCCATCACTGTATCCGTATGTATAGTGATGGGCAATACTTATATTTTTCTATGTTTAAAAAAACGGACAATCTAATTGATCAACAGCTTCCCATGATTTTTTTTTTATATTATCGGTGGATTTATTTGCTTCTAGTGGTAAGCTTTTAAAAGGATTAACTTCTACTTTTAATAAAGATGATGGCTCAACGTATAACGAGAAAACATGGCTACTTGGTATAGCTTTTGACACATCAATATCTCCTACTTGTTTAAAAAGTTGCTGTGCTGCAAAGAAAAAGAAGTTGGTTGGATTTGATTGTTTATTCAGCCATGCAAGCATTTCAGGTGATACTGACTTATGAATATTAATTTTTACTCGGTCACCACGTTTATATCGCCTAGATCGCATACTTCCACCAACTAACTTATTGTTAAGTTTGTAAATCCTAACTCTTTTTGCTTATGCTCTCTATATTTTGGCGAACAAGTGTAGACTAATAATCCACGTGCATTTGTAAATAATGGATTATCTACAAAGATTACATTTGTTAAACGCCCTTTTTGTTTTAAAATCATTTTCAGGCTATTTTTTATGATAACTGCGCCCCCGCCATAAATAAAAACATATGGATCGTCTTTCATATCATCAATTTTGTTAATAATATCCGTTGCAACGCGCGCTGCTAAACCTAATAGTGCTGGTTGTGATTCCTCAACTAATAATGCATTTCTAGGGTGTTTATCATTTAAATAAATTTGATTGAATTCTGTAATACTATCAATTGTCTTTGTTGGATACTTCCGGTTCCATCTCGTAATAATTTGTAGTAACGTTTCTTTCACACCGTACGATAAACCCTTACTTAGTTGTGGTCTAAAGTTTACACCTAGTGAAACGACTTCTTCTGTCGTTCCTGCACCAATATCAAAAGATAATAATGTTTTATCAACAAAATCAATTTCTGACACTTTATTTTGTTCACATTCTATTTTATGTTTTACAACATTTCCTTCTTCATCATATACAATGCCCCACGTCCCAGAAGCACCCTCAGGTAGGCATTTGCAATATTCGATGGAAATATTAATTGTAACATCACGTCCGTTTGGATAATGGAACACAACCTTATGATTCCCCATATAACGTTTCGCATTTTCCGCCGCTATTTCTTGTGTAATAAGCTGCATAGGGAGAGCAACAGATAAATCATATCGAATGTTAATATGGCTAGAAGTTGGACTTTGACGCATAGCACTTACCGCTAAACCAGATAGAATCGTAATAACCATTAACTCATCAGTTGACTTATTCGATTTCTTCTCAACCTCAGTACCTTTTAATTGATCTTGAATGACTTTTTCTCCAACGATATACCGCACATTATTTAACATTAACGATGGAGAACTAATGGTCACGTCAATGTGATTTTCTAATTCAGATAATGAAACATCTTCCTCATCTAAGAGTCCTGTAGGCTCTCCTATATATAAAGCATATATACTCGGAATAAAAATAGGATCTTGCCCTTTCACCATTAACTTCAAACCGTTATTCCCTGCATCAGCACCAGCTTTTAAAAGAATAGACATAACTACCCCCTAAATTAATCTGACATCCCTTCCAAATATATGCGAGCCCATTCTTTTAC
This sequence comes from Bacillus cereus group sp. MYBKT111-2, assembly GCF_051915205.1. Classification (NCBI taxonomy): domain Bacteria; kingdom Bacillati; phylum Bacillota; class Bacilli; order Caryophanales; family Bacillaceae; genus Bacillus; species Bacillus cereus group sp. MYBKT111-2. The sequence continues at coordinate 260,526 of NZ_JBQAEG010000002.1, read as the reverse complement.
ATTCAAATGTAATATAATTTTTTATTAACCGTAAATACAAAATATCATTTTCGTGGCCCTATGTGTAAAAAGTATTTGACATTAAACTTTCCCAATTTTATACTATAGTTGTAAAGAGTTTTTTACAATGATGGAGGTGCCATTTTTAAATTGAACCATAAAAAATTTATTTTCATAATTATCGTTGTATCATTAATCGTAGTTCTCATACATGGGGCATATAAATATGTAACGGAAGGTTCGATTTTGGGAGGAACAATATTCGCTTTTTCGTTAATTATCGGTAATTTAATTAATCAAATTACTTGGGGAGATCCAAACGGAGTATCGGAAGAAAGCCAAGATGAAATGGGACAGCAAATTAAATATAAAAGTTTTAAAGTTGCTTATTTTGTACTTATATGCCTTATGTTTTTTATTTTAATTTTATCAGAAGGAGTTGCATTCCTATTACTTGATGAAATAAAAAACCTTCCACTGTTCATCGCGCTTTGTTCTTCATTCTTTATTTACCCTATTGTCGAACTTATAGTCGCAAAACAATATAAATAAAAAGATGAGATTTTCTGTATAAAGAAAATCTCATCTTTTTATATTTACATCCCCTCAACTATCGCTTTTAATTTATTCACAGTCCGCCAATTTCTTACTGTAGCTGGTGTATGCAACTTCTGAAACTGGTTCATTAATTTAGAGTTTCGAATGCTAGTTTTGAAAAATAAATACACAACTTTTTCATGTATATAACAATCTTCATTCATATTTATATATATAAGCAACTGATCTTTTTCTTTTTTAGAAAGTTCATTTGCTAAGAAGGCAACATGTATACTTTCGCCTTCTCGCAATGAATTGACTTCATAGGGGCATCTTTTTGTAATGTTTATAAATTCCTCATGTGTTCTTAACATAACCGGAACATCAAAACCAAAAACGTTTTTAATTTCAGACTGTATTCGTTCCTTTAGAAATGTTATATCTTCCTCAGATTTGAATACGATATTCCCACTTTGAATATATGTTTTCACTTGTTTCAACCCTATTGATTCAAACGCTTGTTTTAAATCAGCCATTTTGATTATCTTATGCCCGCCTACATTGATTCCTCTTAGTAATGCAATATAAATTGTCATATCAATCCTCCGCATTTTAATGAACTGAGCAATTAAGTTGATTTTCACTCTCATATTTCTCGAATATTTGTTTTAATTCCTCTAACATATCATGTATAGATAATACCTCAAATAAAATGATAGATTTGCTTGAAAAATGATGATGATATTGATTTGGTTTACAATGTGCTAAATCATTTTTATTAGTCCAAAATTGCTTATCTAATTCATCAATCAGTTTAAAATGTTCCTCATCTATTTTTTCACAATGACTTCTTAATATAGAAATTATAGAATGAATTGTTCGTCGTAAAATTTCTTTTTCATTTTGTGACCAATCACATGTTTCAATTGGTGCTCGAGCTAAATTATCTATATGATAAATAATTTGCTGTAATAAATGAAGTTGCTTTTGTACAAGTAAAAAACTTCTCATTTCTTTTTTTGTATGTCGATGGTATTTCCAATCTTTTTGCTCATATTGAACAAATTGTACTGCTTTATGTAATAATATAGTTAATTTAGAAAGAGTATAGGTTGTCTCCTTTTTTATAACTTTCCCATCCATTAACGCAGTAAGCCATTCCTCCATAACATTTGCCGTTTTAACAAATAGCTCTTCTGTACATCCCGAAATTGTTTTAACATAGTGTGGTGGCAAAATAAAAAAATTGACTACAGTAGACACTATAATACCAGTAGATGTAGTAGCTAATCGAATTAAAAATGCAGTAAAATAATGATCTGCCGTAATGGGAATCATTGCAACAGCAGTCAATGTTGCAACTAACGTTCCCGCATGTAACTTTAGTTTTTGACATGTAACGATTGTAAACATCGCTGCTAACGCATAAGAAAGCGCCTGATGACCTAGGAAAAATGTGAAAGTCATTGCATACGCCGATCCAATTGTTGAAGCTGGAAAACGAACTAGTCCTTTTTTTATAGAATCCGTTGCAGTTGGCTCAATCGTTACAATTGCGGTGATAACAGCAAATATAGTTGGGATATTGAAAAATTCACAAACTAGAACTGTAAGAAAAACTGCAATTCCTGTTTTTATCACCCTTCCACCAATAATATTCCACTTTTTAACTTGATTCATTTTGTATTTCCTTCATTTCTATTTCGTTTATTTATATATTCTACATCATATATCGTATTAAATAAAAAAACTTACTACTTTGTTATGCAAGAGTAAGTTTTTCTTCTCATTATTATATGATAGGTAAATGCATTACGATTTGTTGACCAATTGGTCCCATTCTTCTAAAACCTTTATCTTGGAAGCCAACTTTTTCGTATAAATTTTGTGCTGGAATATTTTTTTCATTCACAGCAAGTACAACTTCATTTTTCATCGGAAAATAACGTTGTACAAACGCTTGTAATAGTGTCAGTGACTTTTTAGCATATCCTTTTCCTTGTCTATCGTGATTTATAGAAAACGAAGTTAAAAGTAAAGCGCTCTCATTTTCTGTGAATTCCTGCACTCTATCTCCTGTTTGCAATGCAAAAAGACCAACAGGTACCCCATTGTAATCTAAAATAACAATCACATTTTTTGTACAATCATTTTTTGCTTTTTTCAATAATTCGGTTGGGTCCGATGTAAATTGAACTTGTTCACTTGGTAAAGTAAATGTTTGTATAACTTCTTTATATTCCTCTTTATACGGAACTAATTGAATCTCCCCTGTATGTATGTCCATGCTAAACTCTCCCATTTTCAACTTATTAACTTAAACCTTGCTGCACTTTAGAATGTACTTTGCCATCTAAAAAGGTAATTTCAACTAATGCAGTTGGATTGCTTCCCTTCCAAGCAAAAATTTGTTTAATTTGTGTAGAATGTTCTACGCCTTCTTCTATAAGTAAATCCCCTTCAAAACCAATTAAATCTTTCACTTCTTTATAAGTCATTCCTTCATTTATATTTGAAAAATGATTTATATTGATAGATTCTTTCTTCTGATTTTCCATCACAGTAGAAGAAGTCGCTGTTTGCTTTTTTACTTCTTTCTTCTGTTCACACGCTGTCATACTGAAACCTAAGCATAAACTACATAATATTATTGTGCTTTTTTTCATCATAACAGTTGTCCCTCCCATAATAATTAAACCATATATTCCCTTAAAAATAAACTGAATATTTAATATTATACTGAAAAACCCTGCACAATTTTGTACAGGGTTAAGGTTAACTTTATTTATTCAAATGATTATTAGATTGGTCATCCTGTTCTTTTCTCAGTTCTTGTTCTTCATCTTTTGGTAATTGTTTATCATTATCTTTAATTGGATTCGTTTCTTTATTTTCAATCATATCATTTGGAACTTGTGGCATTACTCGGCCAACAATTGCTGCTAACTCATCCAGTATACCTTCACCTGTTTTTCCTTTTTTAATTTGCTTTCCAATTTGTTTCAGTCGCTCATACGTATCAACATCTGCTACAACGACTGCATTAGCACCATCAGGATCGTTTTTTAAACTTTCTGCAACAGAGTATTTTATGGACTCCACACGTGTTCGATCTAGTTTCGCTTTTACATCAATTCCTACGATTGCATATTTCCCAACTACTACCGCTGTCGCATCATTTACACCTGGCACACTTGCTGCTAAAGATGCTAAATGGTCCGCTGCTTTTTCATTTGGCTTATTTGACTTATTTGTATAATTAACATTTTTCATTGAAACATTTTTTTGCTCGGGCTTTTCGTTTGGATTATCCTTTTTTCCAATACTGCATCCAGTTATTAAAAAACAAACCATCAACATATATATTAAAATCTTCATTATTCTCACCACTTTACCATTAAAGTTTAATCATAAATTTTTTCAACAGCTTGCATTTTCTTCACTTTTTCTTCTGCTCCGCTATTTGCATTGATGAAAATTTGGTACGTATCTTTCCCTAAAGTACCTACAAATTCATAGCAAAGTACTTCGTTATGCAAATCATTTACTACGACAGCTTTACGCTCTTCCATAACTTTAACATCTGGATTAATTTTCTTTCTTGCTTCTGCTGCAGTTAATTTTGCTGATGGAACGGTTCGTTTTTGATGTGATGCTAAATATTCTTTTGCGGAGAATCCAACGATAGAACCGTCATCTAGAGCAATTTTCATTTGAATTGCTTCTGGATAAATTCGTACGCCATTCTCATTTACTACATACGTAAATACACCAACATTATCATATTGTGAACTATCATAAAGCTCCATATTGTTAAACTTGTGGTCCTTTAAAAATGTCAAACCTTTATTTCCTGCATCGTTTAAACTAATTTTCTGTTCTTTAATTTCTCGGTTATTCATAACCCAAATTGGATATCCGCCTTTTCCGGTAATATCCATATAAAACTCATTATTGGTTGCTTCATCTTTAATTTTCACACTATAGAAAGATTCTTTCGCACCTTTTCCACTTTTCTCAACTTCTACTTTTTCATTTCCTTTTAAATTCAAAAACGATTTTGCGATTTTCGCCGCTTCATCTTTTGAAATTGCTTTTCCTTCTGCTTCAAATCCACCTTTTTTATTTTTTTGTGCACTTGTAAAGGTAGGTCCGAAGTTTGTAGATGAATACGATGTTACATTTTTTTCTACTGTTTTTAACCCGTCAATAATTGTATTGTCTGCAGGATCACGATTTGATGCGAGTGCCATCTCAACATCCATCCAGCGTAAATTATTTTTCAAAACAAGATGTTGCACTTTTCTTAGTTCATCTTGTATATTTCCTGCATTTGAGTATAAAGTTTGCAACGTTTTGTATTCTTGATCATTTAATGGCTCTTTTTCTAAATCACGAATCGCTGCACGGTAACTAAAATCACCGATATTCGCTAAAAATTCTTCCGTTTTATTAAAAGGCATTAATGTTAAAGGAAGTTGTCCTACATCCGAACGAGCTTCCGATGTTAATCTCCATACATCTGCTAAAGCAGGCGATAAAGATGCGCGTGAATTCATCGCAAGCGTTGTTCCAATTTTGTCGTGCAATAAATCAACCTCATATGCTAAATCATGAAACGCACGTTGATAGCTATTTTCTGCCCGAATTAATACTGCATTCTTCTCTTGATGCTCTTTATAGCCCCAGTATCCTGTCCCAACTACTCCAACTGTTAATAATACGATTATAATACCTCGTAACATAGTTCCACCTCCGCTCTATTTACAGAAAATATGTTTCCCGATCTTTTTAATTTGTGGACGAGTCCAAATCCATTTACTTGTTGCGGTATCTGGATTGAAATAATACAATGCGTTTCCTGTTGGATCCCATCCATTAATTGCATCTAATACAGCTTTTTTCGCTGTTTCATTTGGCGTTAAATATATTTGTCCGTCTGCTACCGCTGTAAATGCTCTTGGCTCAAAGATTACACCTGAAACGGTATTTGGAAATGATGCACTTGTAACACGATTTAAAATAACCGCAGCGACTGCAACTTGTCCTAAGTACGGCTCCCCACGAGACTCTCCATATACTGCGTTTGCCATGAGCTGTATATCATTTTGAGAATAACCATTTGGAACATTTGTCCCTTTATTTTGAGGTGGTTTATTTTCTTGTGCAGTACCTCCACTATTTCCTTTATTCGTTGTCGTACCTTTATTAGCAGTTGACTTATCATACTTCGTTGCCTTCACGAGCATTTGCTTCGTTTTAGCTCCAGCTAAACCATCAACCGGTAAACCAAATTTCTCTTGAAAATTCCGAAGTGCCCAGTATGTACCCCATCCGAAAACACCATCTACTTTTCCTGTATAAAATCCGTTATATTTCAAACGAGATTGCAGTTCAATGACATCTTCACCAGATGCTCCCCTTTGAATGACTTGATTAGAAAAGGCTTCTACATTCTTTAGTTGTATACTACTGACCATGAAAGACAGTCCTATGAACGCAAGTAAAACCGCTATTTTAAAAATAGCTTTTTGGCGCATAATTTTCCCTCCTTAATTATGTAAATGATTTCTTGGTTATGTTTTGTAAAAGCCTCGCTTTTATGTAAAGAAGACAAAAAAATCCAAACTCATATCGTTGAAAAAATATGTAAACAATATAAAAAAGGTAAAAGGAGTTCATCATGAAAAAATTGTTAAAACGTATCGCACTCGTCATTCTATTCCTAACTACATGTTCAAATGTATATACAGGCTCATCAATTGTTCATGCGCAGCCGCCGTATGCAAAATGGGGGAAACTTGCTGTAGAAAAAACGAAAGAACAGTACCCAAAAGCGGAGATTATTGATTATCTTCATATAGGTAGAAAACCAAAAACCGTTCAAATAACAGTTGAAAAATTTAAATTGTGGTTACGTGAGGACGGAAAAGAATATGGTGTTTTTGTTGATGTAGAATTTGAAACGAAGACGGAGAAATTTATTAAGGTGTCGTTTCAGAAGACGAGTAGATAGAATGAAAACCTCACTGTTCACATTATAAACAGTGAGGTTTTCATTTCTAAATTACTTTCAATTGTGAAGAAATGAAACAATTGAAATGGATTGAATAGATTTACTTGTACCCTTATTGAAAATTGCAATTCTCTTGTATATGCTCAATAAATAATTTTAATGGTACAAGTCCACGTTTAGGCATATGACTACTTATTACAGCAACAATCTCTAACTGCGGAATGATGACGATGTATTGCCCACCATATCCCATAGCGAAGTACATAAAATGCGGTATGTGAAATCTTTCGTTATTCAATACCCACCAGTGATATCCATATGCCCCGACATGTTCATACGTTTCAAATAGAGGTGTACTTGATTCTTCTAACCATTTCGATGATACAATTTCATTCCCCTGCCAAATTCCATTCTGCAAACATAATATTCCAAGTTTTAATAAATCTTTAGATTTCATTTTCATACCGAAACCACCTACATATATTCCCTGGGAATCTTGTTGCCACTCATATTCTGTAATCTCTAACGGATTAAATAAGTACCTTTTCGCAAACTGCTCTGTCGACATTCCAGTAGCTTTTTGGATAATGTAGCTAAGCAAATGCGAAGAACCTGAGTTATAATTCATTTTTGTAGCGGGTTCTTCAATTATTGGTTTTTCTAATATATATTGCACCCAGTTCGCTGATTCTACAAAGTCATTCGGGAATACTACTCCATTTCCAAACTCTTTCCACTCCTCACCAGTAGTCATTGTTAATAAGTGATAAAGCGTCAAATCATGTTTTCCCTCAGGTACATTTTCAATCCACTCTGTAATCGGTGTATGTATATCATTTATATAGCCTTTATCAATTGCAATACCAATTAATAAAGATACGATACTTTTTGTAATCGAATTTATTTTATATAAGTTATTTGCACATTCGGGTGTTTTATAATACTCAGTTGTTAATTCCCCTTTTTGATAAACAAGAAATGTATTTACTTTTTTCTTTTCAAATTTATTTTCTAGCTGCTTGAAATCCAATACTTTACCTCCAATTAAATCATTACCTAATTTATTATATCTTGTAGCTTTAATTAAAACATACTTGTGTTCAAATAAAAAACAAACCTGCCAGTAATGAACTGACAGGTTTGTTTTTATAATTTCGTGCGAACATTCCAAAGCTCTGGGAAGAAACGTTGATCAAGTACTCGTTTTAAATAAGATACACCAGAAGAGCCACCTGTTCCCATTTTATGTCCGATAATGCGTTCTACTGTTTTCATATGACGGAAACGCCATTGTTGTAGCCAATCTTCAATATCGATTAATTTTTCAGCAAGTTGGTATAAATCCCAATATTTTTTTACATCCGCATACACTTCAAGCCATGCCGCTTCTACTGTTGCGTCTTCTTCATAAGGCTGCGTAATATCACGATTCAACACATCTTTATGAATAGGAAATCCTTCTTTTACAAGTGCTTGAATTGCCACATCATATAAACTTGGTGCATGTAGCGCCGTATGAAGTCGAGCGTGTAATTCTGGATCTTTTTCATAAATTTTTAAGGCATGCGGCGTTTTATAACCAAGCGCATACTCAATCATACGATATTGATACGATTGAAAACCTGAAGCTTGACCGAGCGAGTCACGAAACTCAATGTACTCTGACGGCGTTAATGTCGCAAGAATATCCCAAGATTGAATGATTTGTGATTGAATTTTTGATACACGTGCTAACATTTTAAAAGCTGGTTGTAATTTGTCTTGTTTAATAGATTCAATTGCTGCGTTTAACTCATGTAAAATAAGCTTCATCCAAAGTTCGCTTGCTTGGTGAATAACGATGAACAACATTTCATCATGGTGGTCTGATAATCTCTTTTGAGAAGATAGTAAACTATCTAATTGTAAATATTCCCCGTACGTCATATTCTCTTTAAAGTCCGTATGAATCCCTTTTTCCATAATTACCTTTTCATTTTCTTTCATATTAGCAAAACGCCCCTTTATATATATTTCTACTTATATTGGTCTAATAACTGCTCGAACTGGACTTCCGTCTGCATCTGATAAGGCAAGTGGTAATGCGATTAGTTCGTAATCGCCATCTGCTACATGATTTAGTACGACATTTTCTAAAATGTGTATACCATGTTTAAACAATTGATGATGCGCTGCTAATTCTTTATCATCTAATGGATCAACTGATGGTACATCCACCCCGATTAAACGTATACCTTTTTCTGAAAGAAACGGTGCTATATCCACACGTAAATGCGGGATTATATCTGGGAATTCATTCGCTTTACCATGTGAAGATGTGCGTAACAACAAGCGTTCTACGCCTTCTAAATGAAATTTCTCTAATTCCTTTTTCCCAATGCTTTCAAGATTAGAAACGTCAATGATTCGCGTAGGTCCGACATAAACTTGGATATCTAAATCTAACACTTTCTTTCCATCATTATCAAAATGAAACGGGGCATCAATATGAGTGCCTGTATGAATACTCATCGTTAACTTTCCGACATTTACTGAGCCACTCTCTTCTTTTGACCATGATACTTCATACGAGAACGGTGTATCCCCTGGCCAAGTAGCAATATCATTATTTAGCGGTTGTGAAATATCAATCCACTCTGATGTTTTCATACTTATGCCACAACCTCTCGCTTATTTTCAAATTGCTTATACTCTTCATCTTTCATGATTTTCTTTAATATTTGTACAGATTTCCACACTTCTTCGTATGTGTTATATAAAGCAACTGGCGCAAGTCTCACTCCATTTGGCGCTCTAAAATCTGGAATTACTCCATTTGCTTTTAACGCTTTACATATACGTGCTGCTTCTGCATGCTCTAAATAAATATGCCCGCCTCGTTTTTCATCCTCAAATGGATTTCCAATTGTAAATCCGAAATCTTTTAATTCATGATCAATCAAATTAAGCATGTATCTTGTAATATGTAATGATTTTTCGCGTAAACGTTCTATACCAGCATCTTTAAATATTTCAAGAGAACCGATTAACGGTGCAGTACTTAATACGTGTGGTGTACCAATTTGATAAGCACCTGCATGATCAGCAGCTGTTAATGTATGTTCCATATCAAACTGCTTATCTTTTCTAGAACTAAACCAACCTGATAATCCAGGAAGTCTATTAAAATGCTTTTTATTTACATAAAGCCCAGCAACGCCACCAGGTCCCGCATTTAAGTATTTATAATTACACCAAATAGCGAAATCAACATCCCATTCTTTGAAATGATGCGGAATAGAACCAATCGAATGACATAAATCAAATCCGATATGAATACCACGCTTATGTGCTTCCGCTGTTAAACGTTTCATATCAAGAACTTGGCCACTTCTATATAGTACAGAAGGTAATAAAATTAACACGATATCATCTGTCATTGCATGAATAATATCATCTTCAGAAAGTGTTCTACCATCTCGGCTCTTCACTCGTACTAAATGCTCATCTGGATCTAATCCTTTTAAACGAATTTGACTTTGAAGTGCATATATATCGGACGGGAATGTCAACTCATCCGCAAGAATTTTTGTACGAATTCCTTTCGGCTCATAGAAAGTTGCGATTACTTGATGAATATTCGTTGTCGTGGAACCGGTTACAATAGTTTCTTCTGGTAAAGCTCCAATAAGAGGTGCAGTCAATTCACCTAATTTCTCCGAAAGGAAAAACCACGGATGCTCACCCTCGGTCCAGCCGTCAATGCCATACTCTTTCCATGAATCTAGCAAAGTAAGTAATGATTTCTCTGCTCTTTTTGAAAGTAGCCCTAATGAGTTTCCATCTAAATATATTGTTCCTTCTTTTTTATAAAATTCAGTTTGAAAATCTTTCAGTTCATCATGTTTATCACATTCAAGCGCATACTCATAAGTTGGTTGAAATGGTTCTGTATACATGGTGTCACCTTCTCTTAATTTTCTTTTTATTCTAACTAATTGAAATATATCACCTTAGTTGATATAACGTCAATGATATTATGTCAGTTGACTTTATATATGAATTTCTTTTACAATACAGTTATATTTTCAGATATTTCAGTATAAAGAGGTGATTCTTTGAAAAACACTACTCTTTCATCAAGAAAACACCGCTCCTTAGAAACAAAGAAGAAACTATTACACTCTGGTTACACTATTTTTATTCGTAACGGATTTCAAAAAACGACAATTACTCAAATTATTAAACACGCTGAAACCGGTTATGGCACGGCATATGTATACTTTAAAAACAAAGATGATCTCCTCATCGTTTTAATGGAAGATGTTATGAATCAATTTTATAATATCGCTGAGCGCTCTTTTTCGCCTCAAACGACAGAAGAAGCACGTACAATGATTCAAAATCAAGTTAAAGCATTTTTACAATTAGCCGAGAAAGAACGAGCAATTTTACAAGTTGTAGAAGAAGCAATTGGGTTATCAAAAGAGATACGTCAAAAATGGGACGAGATACGGGAACGCTTTATAAACAGTATTACGCAAGATATTACATACTCTCAAGAAGGTGGGTTAGCACATTCTGAATTGAATAAAGAAATTGTAGCACGTGCTTGGTTTGCGATGAATGAGATGTTTCTTTGGACGATTGTGCAAAATGATAAAAAGATCGACTTAGAGGAGATTGTGCATACGTTAACTGAGATGTATACGACCGGGTTATATAAATAGCACACCCTCAATACATAAGGTGTGCTATTTTTGTGTTGATAAAGAAATATATGAAAGAGCTATTGAGATTTTCAATGAAAAATCATCAATCAGTAAAAGCGTTACTCATGAGATTGAGTAACGCTTTTACCTTAATATATTTTTAATATTAATCTTCTTTATGATAAGCAGCTTCTACACATTCTGCTAGACGTTCCATTTGTTCCATAGTTAAACCTCGTGAAATCCAGCCTGTTAACTTATACATAATTTTATAGTAAAAATTACTCGGTTCATATTCTGAAATTAATGTTAGTGCTGTACCTTCTTCATCTTCTTCTAACATATAAGTCATCGCTGAATAACCTTGCTTCATTTCACTGCCAAGTGAAATAATATAGGGTGCATCGTATTCAAGGATTTCTACTTCAGCCTCGAATATTTTCTTACCGACTTTTTGAACAGTAATATATTTATCTCCTACACGTGGATTCTCTTTATCCATATTTGAAGGATAGCGATTTTCTATTATAAACGTATTCCATTCTTTTATTTTTTCATCTTCTATTATGTAGTCACATACAACATCCATTGGTGCTTTTATTACTATTTCTATTGCAAAACTCATTATACTGCCCCTCTCAAATACCCTATCCATTTCTATTTTAACTAAATCATTATGCCATATTTTATATAGTGAAATACAAGTAGAATTTTAATTTTTTATTAATTTAAAAACTTATTCATACAAAATATTTTATTAAAGATACAACAATTAAAAACAAAGCCACAAGTAATAAAGCTATCCCTATACTTCTATTTTCTTTTTCGTTATTTTTTAAATTTTGCACCCCTAAGCTAACTAACATAAAACCTAAAAGCGTTTGTAAAATTAGCATACTCATTTCCGAAGTATCATTCCAACTATAAATGGAATACCCCATTATAATAATTGCAAGTAAAACCGTTACGATCCTATTCATACGAAAATCCCTCCTATTAAAAAAGAAACCGCTAAGTTTCCTTAGCGGTTTTATTAACAATTTATATTTATAAAAAGTGCTTTTTATGAATTTGATATAAGTGAAAAGAATTTCCTGATCAATATAACTTCGCACGTTAGCCCACTTTTTCTTTATCCAGTCTACTCACAATTCCAAAAATAAATTTATATTCAATCCTCCTCTTCTTAACCTTTTTAAACCCTTCTTTCGTATCAAAAATTAAACACGTTTTCCGAAACCACACTCGTACATATAAAGACTCAAAATAAATAGGTTTTATAATTCCTCGTTCTTCAAATTCAGTTCCATCTTTATTTTCAGTTTCTGTTCGAACGAACCACCTATTTCCGAAGCCAATTTCAATATATTTCACCTAAGTCCCCCTTCCGGGAATTATTTTCTAACTTTTCTATTATTTCCCCGGTAAGCGCACATTCCGACAGAACATGAGCCCACAAAGAAAAAGTAGATTACAAAAATCTACTTTATAACTTATATTTTTGCATTCGTTTATAAAATGTACTTCGAGGTACATCTAACAGTTTTGCAGCTAACGAAACATTTCCATTCGTCTTTTCTAGCGCTTCAATCATGCTGTCACGCTGTATTCTTTCGCGGAAATTTAATGTGTTCTCTATTTTATTTTCTGCTTGCAATGCAAGTTGATGTTGATTTCCCATCATTGTTTGTAATAAAAAAGAGATTTGTTTTTCGCATATTTCTCGTCCTTGCGACAAAATGTAGATGCGTTCTAATACATTTAATAATTCTCGAATATTTCCGGGCCATGTATGCTGATAAAATTGATTACAAATACTTTTTGGAAATACAACATTCCAATTCTTTCGTTTGCAAAAATGTTTTATGAAGTATGGAATATCCTCTTTTCTTTCTATTAACGATGGGACATATAGTGGATAAACATGTAAGCGATAATATAAATCTTGACGGAATTTCCCTTCTTCTACTAATCGCAATAAATCTTTATGTGTCGCAGTAATAATACGAATATTTACTGGTATCTCTTTTGAACTGCCAATTGGGTTTACTGTTCGTTCTTGTAAAACACGCAATAATGCTACTTGCATCTCTGGTGGCACTTCACCAATTTCATCTAAAAATATTGTTCCTCCGTCTGCTTGTTCGAATTTCCCTTTATATCCTTGGCGCCGTGCACCTGTAAACGCTCCTTCAGCATAACCGAACAATTCACTTTCCATTAATTCTTTCGGTAATGAACCGCAGTTAACAGCTATAAAAGGACCATTTTTTCTTGGACTATTTTCATGAATCGCTCTCGCTACATATTCTTTTCCTACACCTGTTTCACCACAAACATATACACTTTCGTCAGTTGGTGATACAAGCTTAATTTCTTCTAAAGTATGTTGAAATGCACTGCTTGTCCCAATTACTCCAGGAAAAGTGATGCCATTTATAAATGGGGACGTTGAAAATGATTTTACTTGTTTATTTCCCTTTACATAAATACATTTCCCAATCATTCTATTATTACTGTATACTGGAACTTCTAATTTAGTTTTCAATCCATAGTGCATTAAATCTTCAAGTTTCATCCGTGACCAATTACATACTCGTTCCCGAACCCTCTTGCTTGCAGAAACGATAACATCACGATGATTACAAATTACAACTTGTTCATCACTATCAATTACATCTAAAAAACGATGGATTAAATGTAATTCATTTTGATGTACTCGAATACTACATTCACGTTCAATCGCATGTGCAATCGAAGTTACCATTCCGAGCATATATGGATGCGAAAATTCAATTGGACAGGAGAAATCTAGAACGCCAATTAATTTCCCATCATCGTTATGAATGGGAGCGGCCGCACAGCTCCAGCTATGAGATGCGACAGAATAATGCTCTGTACCACTTATCATAATAGCCTCTTCAATCTCAAGCGCTGTTCCTATCGCATTTGTACCAACAGCAGCTTCCGTCCATTTCACACCTTCAATGAAATTAATCTGTTTCGCTCGTTGCAACGTTTGTTTATTTCCACTTAACGATAGAACGTAACCGTCTGGATCGATTAATAATGCCATCATTTGCAGTTCATCAATGGTTTTTCTCATATTTTGTATTTGAGGTATTGCTATATCTAGGAAGATTTCACTCTTTTTCTTTTGGTCTTGAAAAATATTAGAAGACAAAATTTTCTGACCTTTATTCATATGAGGATTCACATTTGCTTGTTTACATCGATACCATGACTCTGAAATTCTTTCGTTTATACGGTTCGAATCAAGGACACCTTCATCAACAAACTTTTTCCATGTATGTAAGTAAAACGGTGAAGCTAGCATTGTATCATCTCCCTATTCATTATTTTGGAGATTTGTAAAAACATACTTTTATTATAAAACTGAATAAAAGCGTTTTCAACAAAACTAGAAAGACGACACAAATATGTTAATAATTTGAATATCTTAATGCACTTCTTTATTCTTTTTTATTAGCACTATATTTTGTATAATGGAAGCAAAGAAAATACATAACCAAAACCACTTTTGTGGATTTCCATTTATAAAGAAAACACTCACGGCTATTGCAAATAAAATTGTGGATGCTACACTAAAATATAATTTTTTTTTCATTCCCATTATCCCTCACCTCTCTATCACTTTACAGTACACACTAACTCTTCATTTTTCATCTCTACTATGTACTCCTGTAAAACATATTCTCTTCCGCCATGTTTTTCATACCATTCATGTATTCTTCTAGCATGTTTCTCGTCATTTCTAATCTTTGATTCTATTTCTTTATACTGTTCATAACTATCATATTCCCATATGGCAAACACTTCGGTCGTACCATTCTTATTATCTTTCATCCAGCGTCCTATTAGCCTAGAGCCATGCTTTAACTGATTTGGTAAGTTTGTATGATTGAAATGATCATTAAATATTTTAATAAATTCACTTTTTACTATATAGTACTTTCTTCTATAAAACATACATTCCCACCTCTTTTATGCTCAGACTCAAATACACCTTCCCATTACAACCGTATTATAATACTTCCCATCCGACAACCTTTTATCATTTTTTAAAATACCTTCTACTTCAAAACCTAATTTTTTATATAGCTGAATGGCTTTTTCGTTTGTCTCTAATACTTGTAATGATATCCTTTTAATCTCATTTTCATCAGCCCAATGAATAGATTGTTGCAATAGACTCTTACCCATTCCATATCCCCAAAACTCTTTTAAAATACAAACGCCAAATTCTACTTTATGAGATAATCTCTTCAGATTTGAACCTTCGCATCTTGAAAATCCAACGATTCGGTTGTGTACTTCTGCAACTAAAAACAGATTCTTTGTCTCGTTACTATCTGTTTTTATTATTTTTTGAAACCCTATCTTGTCTATAAATCCCTCTCCAGCTTCTCTATCCATATTTTCAGTTTCTCCATCAATCTGAACTCTAATTTCCGATAACTGTTCCGCATCTGTTTCAGTTGCCGAACGAATTGTATAAACTAATCCATTTATGTGAAACTCTTGCCCTTTTATAATCATTTCAAACTCCTTTTAAATGCAGTCTATTGATGCTATTACAATCTCTTTACCTTGTTTCTCAAATTCTTCAATCGTTTCTTTACTAACCTCCGAATCTGTTATTATAATGTCAATTTCAATCAGTGACTCTCCTTTTATAAAGCAGTCTATTCCAAGTTTATTATGAGGAGCTAAACAAATATTTCTTCTAGCAATTTTACTTACTGTTTTACTAAAATAAGCAACTTCTGGCGTTGCAGTACTTATACCATTCAATGAAATGCCACTACCTGTAGAGAAATACAGATCAATAGAGAATCTACTTATCAATTCTGAGGCAAGTGTATCTGTCATATTTCCTGATGGTTTCACCTTTCCACCAATTAAGTACGTATCAATGTTCTTATATTCCCGTAACGTACTAGCAATTTCTATAGAATTCGTAACAACTGTAAATGATGTTTCAGGTAAATATTTTAACATGACATAATGAATGGAAGTCCCACCAATAAAAACAGAATCTCCTTCTTGTATATAAGAAGCTGCGATTTTTGCAATTGCGTCTTCATATACAGAACCATTACTATAACGCTCAAATCGCTCAGCAACTAAATTCCTTACTCGAGTAAGTTCAATTGCTCCTCCATGTGTTCTTTTTAACAAGCCATCCTTCTCCATAATAGACAAATCTCTTCTTATAGAATCGATAGACATATCGAAACTTTCCGCAAGATCCTTTGCAATTACCCTTCCATTTTTCTTAAGTAACTCTAAAATTTTCTCTCTACGCTCTTCAGTAAACATGTGTCCACCGCTGTTATTGAAGATTCTGAAATCTTATCCTTATTTTAATTATATGCATGTCTCTTCCGCTTTACAATATTTTCAATTCTTATTCACTCCGTTTTATTCAGCTTTTCCCCTCTTTCCATCCCCTTAACTAGATAATGAAATAAATGTATATTTATATATTCCGCAAACGCACTTCCATTTACCTTCCTATTGATGTAAAATTATTCCTATGTTTTACTTTTTAACACAGAAAGGAATTATTATGAAATCTATAATGAAAGTAACTTGTACAGCATTATTATTTGTAGGACTTATGGCAGGATGTAATGGGAATACTACACAAAAACAAGAAAAGAGCGCTATTGAAAAGAATGCAATGCACTATGGGGAAATAGTTAAAAACGAATACTATAGAGCAACTGTTGAAAATGCTAAATTCGAAAAAATAGACAAAGAGTGGCGTCTCACAGCTCGCGTTACTATAAATAATGCTCGTGTTGACGGACAAACGATAGATCTTTCAGAAATAAAATATTTCATAAAAGATGAAAAAACGGGTAAAAAATACAAAGGTGGAGTTATACAAAATGAAAATGCTAAAAAGGTTCCATCTGAGTTTTCTTTAACTACCGACATTGTATTTAATATGAAAGATTCTCCAAAAGATTTAAATAATATGTATTTATACATAGATAGCAAAGCTGCGCCATTAACAGATACATATTGGAAGCTGGATCATTTAGTATCTAAATAAAAAACAGTCATATAAGACTGTTTTTTATTTATAGAGTTATAAAGTTTACTAGTTATCTATTTCCAGCAATACATTTTTTGCACAAATCATCACTTCTTCAAATGGACAATCAAATAAAACCCCTAGTTCAAAACCATCTTCAGCAAAATCTATTTCATGACATAACCACCAAGCACCTTCAAAATTTTCCGGGATAGAACATTTCGTTACTCCTATAAAAGTTGCTTGTAGTTTATCAAATTCACTGAAAGTACCACTGCAATCTAAAGTTATAATTAGCGTAGCTTCTGATTTTTTCTCCACTGATTGGACTACACTGTCATGTAGTGAGTATTCATGTAGTTGAACGATATTCTGCGCGAGCTGTTCTTTTATAGAATTATAATTATCTATATAGGCTTGCTCTAAATCATTCATTCTTTTCTCATAATCTTTTGTCCACTCAAGCATAAGTCTCTTTAATTTTTCCGTTGGGTATTCTGAATTAATTGTATTGTCATGAATGTATGGATGCAGTGATTTAGGGAGGAACTTTAATAAATCTTCTTTCTTTTCTTCCACGTCTTCTCTTAAACTTTGCTTATAATCCATTCCTACCTTTTCGCTCTCTCGCAACATCTCTTCCCATTCTTCTACTGTTTCTGGGAAATTTAAAAAACCAGATACTTGCATTTCTTTATACCAATCTTTATTAAAATACTTCAAAAACTTTCCCCCTAAAATATTTTAAGATCCAACAAAAGCAATACATCTATTTATTATATCATTCCAATAACTATTTTTTCTAAAGAAAAAATGAAAAACTGTAAATATTCCGCCTTTTATTTCTAAAACTTCACAATATTTACAATATTAGATAATTAGAATGCATTTTACTAGTACAAAGATTCACATGTACAAAAATCTAAACAAAAATGGATGGTTATATGTTGAAGAAATTAGTAGCGGGATTTGCATTAACTGGAGGACTAGGAATAGCAAGTGCTGAAGAAAAAGGTAACACAATTAAGTCTTTTGATTATTTAAAAGTGGATGAACAGAATGTTAATTCTCTTACAAAATTAAGTGATCAAGATAAGAAAGACATCCAAATTACTATGGTATTACCAGAGCAAAATGAAAATGGAGATTGGCTAGCTTACGGTTCTACTAGTAGAGAAACATTAGATGCTTATATTGAAAAGGATAAAAAAGTACTTAAAAATAAAATTAATCCTTTAGGTAGCGGCGCTGGTAGTACTGATTTTTATGAACATATAAATAAAGGTGGACAATACATTTACTGGAGCAGTGGCTTTAAAAACTTACCATCTAGCTGGAACGATAGAATTTCTTCTGTAAGTACGGCGTCACCTTCTGCAAGTTATTCAACGACACTTTGGGAGCATACTTCTACACAAGGATTAGGAAAAGGTGTTATATTTAAACACGCTGATTGGTATGGTAAAACTGCTAATTTATCTGCTGAATGGAACGATAAAACTTCAGCTATTGAAATTAAATAGTAATAAGATATTTAATTTCTTCTATAAAAATTCAAACCACTATTCTCTCTTTCATTTAGAGAATAGTGGTTTATCATATTTCTATTTAAGCATGTACAGCATGTCCTACCGCTTGCAATAGCGCTTCATGAATCGCTTCAGATAAAGTTGGGTGTGCCGCAATATAATCTCTCATAATATCAGCGGTAACTTCTGTATGAATCATTACAGTTCCTTGTCCAATCAGTTCAGTTGCATGTGGACCAATAATAGAAATCCCTACAATTTCTTGATATTTTGGTTCCACAATAACTTTTACTTTACCCGTTTGTTCGCCAATAATAAGCGCTTTTCCGTTTGCTGTAAAAGGAAATTCTCCAATTTGTATGTCACCGTACTGCTCTCTTGCATCTTTTTCTGTTAAACCGACACTAGCAATTTCTGGAGCTGTATAAATACAGCGAGGTACAGCATGGTAGTTTACTTTTACACCTTCTCCACTCGCGTGTAATGCTGCCGTAGTTCCTTCATGGAAGGCAACGTGAGCAAGCTGGATTCCACCAATCACATCTCCTGCTGCGTAAATATGTGATACATTGGTTTGCATATGTTCATTCACAGAAATTCCTTTATTTGAATATTGAATGCCTGCTTTTTCTAAATCTAATTGTTGTACACGTGGTTTTCTGCCGACAGAAACGAGAACAAATTCTGGATTAACTTCTTGGATACTGTCTTCATATTCAAATAAAGCCTGCTTCTTATAATTATTTAATCCTTTTAAAGCTGCTCCTGTAAATATTTCTACGCCATCATTTTCTAGTTTTCCTCTTAAAATGTATGCAATATCTTCATCTTCACCTGGTAATAATTGCGGTGCCATTTCAACAATCGTAACTTTTGTTCCAAGACGACTATAAATACTTGCAAACTCGCATCCTATTACACCACCGCCAACGATTAATAATGATTTTGGTATATGATCTATGGACATTGCATGGTTACTATTTAAAATCCACTTTCCGTCAAATAAAGCAAAGGGTAATGCAGTCGGTTCTGAACCTGTCGCTATAATGAACTGTTCTCCATCTACTACAACTTCTTTATCGCCGTATATAACTCGCACACGATGATCCGTTTCAAATTTCGCTTTACCTTGTATAACTTTTATTTTATTTTTCTTCATTAAATATTGAATTCCTTGGACGAGCTGCGTTACGATTTGTGATTTCCTCGCCTGCATTTGCTTCCAATCAATTGATATACTTCCATTGTTAAGTGTAACTCCATAATGATTCGCTTTTCTCACAATATCATGCACTTCTGCACTTTCTAACAATGATTTTGTAGGCATGCACCCAACATTTAAACAAGTCCCGCCAAGATCAGCTTCATCAATAAGAGTGACATCTTTTCCATTTTGAGCCGCGGTAATTGCCGCTACATAGCCAGCAGGTCCGCCACCAATAACGACTAGTTTACTCATTCTCTCACCTTCTCTTTATAAAAGAATTGTTACAGGTTCTTCTAAATAACGTTTAATTGTGCGTAAAAATGCAGCTGCTGGTGCGCCATCTAATACACGATGATCGAATGTTAAACTTAAAGGTAACATACTGCCTTTTTTTATTTTCTTTCCTTTATATACTGGAACATGTTCAATTGCACCTACACCTAAAATACCAGTTTCCGGCGTATTTAATACTGGCGTAAAATATTCGATTCCAAAGCTACCTAAATTACTAATTGTAAAGGTTGTACCTTGCATATCATCACTACTTAAACTACCTTCTCTTGCTTTTTGTGCAACGTTTTTAATTTGTTTAGATAACTCTACTAAAGATAAATTATTAGCAAAGCGAATAGCTGGAACGACTAATCCTTTTTCTAATGCGACTGCCATGCCTAAATGAACATGTTCAAATTGATGAATTGTATCATCCATATAAGCACTGTTCATTTCTTTATGCTCTCCAAGCGCTAATACAACAGCACGAGAAACGAAATCCGTAATAGTTAGTTTGTTATCGTATCGTTTTTGTACAACTGCCGCTATTTCTTTATGTAAAGCAACTAAATCTGTAACATCTACTTTCATCGTTAATGTTAATTGCGCACTATTTTGTAAACTTGCATGCATACGGTTTGCGATTGCTTTCCGCATACCAGTAACAGGAATTACTTTACTTTCTTCTTGTTCAAGTACTTCTGGAATTGTTACTCTTTCTTCAATCGCTTTTAATACGTCTACTTTTATAATCCTTCCGCCAGGTCCTGTACCAACTAATGCTTTGATATCTAGATTTTCAGACTTTGCAATTTTCTTCGCTACAGGTGAAATTTTGATTCTTTTCTTCGCCACTTCTTTCGCATATGGTTCTGGATGTTGGACCTTTTTAGGCTCTAGATTAGGTGCTTTTTCTTCTACAACATTTATACTTTCATTGATTTCTACTTTTTCGTTCAGCTTACCGATATAGCAAATGACAGTGCCAGGTGGAACTCCCTCATCTTCACTTACAGCTATATCAAGAACAGTTCCATCCGCTGGTGCTTCTATTTCAGTTTCGATTTTTTCCGAATTAATACTAGCAATTAGTTCACCTTTTGATACATGATCGCCTGCTTTAATATTCCAGCTCGTAATAATACCTTCTTTCATCGCCATACCTAACTTCGGCATTACAACTTCTACAGCCATGCTTCTCTCTCCCTTCTCATCGTTTTATTACACATGTAATAAAGTTTGGTCTCCGATCATTTCTGATACAGTTTCAATTACTTTTTCCGGCGTTGGTAAATATAACTTTTCAAGTGGTGGCGAGAACGGAACTGGTGTATGTGGTGCTGTAATTCGTTTAATAGGTGCATCTAATAAATCAAATCCTTTATCCGCTACAATTGCCGCAATATCTGTTGCGATACTACATCTTGGGTTTGCTTCATCAATAACAATAAGGCGATTTGTTTTTTCAACTGATGCTAAAATCGTATCTTCATCCAGTGGTGATAAAGAACGTGGATCAATTACTTCTACTTCAAGTCCCTTTTTCGATAATTGCTTTGCAGCTGCAAGTGCTGTATGAACTTGTTTTCCGATTGCGACAATTGTGACATCAGAACCTTCTCGTTTAATATCTGCTTTCCCTAAAGGAATTGTATAGTACCCTTCTGGCACTTCACCTTTCATGTTGTAAAGTGTTTTATCTTCAAAGAAAATTACTGGGTCATCATCTTCAATTGCCGCTAACAATAAGCCTTTTGCGTCATACGGAGTGGAAGGAACGACAACTTTAATTCCTGGAATACTCGTAAATAACGCATATAAACTTTGTGAATGCTGTGCTGCTGCGCTAAAACCTGCACCATGCATCGTACGTACCGTAACTGGCACTTTGGCTTTACCACCGAACATATAGCGGAACTTTGCACCTTGGTTTAATACTTGATCAAGACAACTACCGATAAAATCATTAAACATTAATTCAGCAATCGGACGTAGTCCTGTTGCCGCAGCTGCCATTGCTGCTCCCATGTAACCCGCTTCTGAAATTGGTGTATCTAAAATACGATTTCGACCAAATTCTTGTACAAGGCCTTTCGTAACACCAAGAACACCGCCCCATGCTTCATCATCTTGCAAGTGATCAACTTGTGCACCACCTGCAACGTCTTCTCCTATTAAAATTACATTTTCATCACGACGCATTGAGATTTTCATCGCTTCATTAATTGCAGTTGACATACTTACTGTTCTAGTCATTATTTTTCACCCTCCTCTTATTTGTAAGAAACGTATACATCTTTTAATAACTCTTCATCCTCTGGATATGGACTATTTTCACTAAATTCAATTGATTTTTGAACCGCTTCATCTACTGCCTTTTCCATATCTACAAGCTCAGATTCAGTTAATAAAGCTTCATGAATTAAATGCTTACGGAAATTCACAATCGCATCTTTTTCATTTAAATGTTCTTCTTTTTCTTCTGAAGTTTTATACGTTTGTGCTTCACCTTCGAAATGACCGTAATTACGATATGTCATACATTCAATTATTGTTGGACCACCGCCATTACGCGCACGTTCTACTGCTTCTTCAGCAGCTTTATATACAGCTAGCAGATCTTTTCCATCCACTTGAACACCTGGAATGTTATAAGCTTTCGCACGATCCGCAATAGAATCACAACTTGAAGCATATTCAAATGTCGTTGCTTCACCGTAACCGTTATTTTCAGCGATAAAAATAACTGGTAACTTCCAAATCGCCGCTAAGTTAACCCCTTCATGAAACGTACCTTCATTATTTGCTCCATCACCGAAGAAACAAACACTTACATCTTTCGTTCCTTTATATTTAGCTGTTAATGCCGAGCCGCAGGCAAGCGGGAAACCACCGCCTACAATACCATTTGCACCAAGCATTCCTTTATCTAAATCAGCAATATGCATGGATCCGCCTTTACCTTTACATAATCCTGTCGCTTTCCCGAAAAGTTCAGCCATCATACCGTTTAAATCACAACCTTTTGCGATACAATGCCCATGGCCTCTATGCGTACTTGTAATACTGTCACTATCCGTTAAGTGAGCACATACACCAACTGCTACCGCTTCTTCCCCAGCGTATAAATGAACGAAACCTGGCAGAACGCCTTGCGCGAATAATTCATGCACCTTATCTTCAAACTTACGAATCTCTAACATTTTTTCGTACATCCAGCGAGCTTGTTCTTTCGTAATTCCATTCCCTTTACTTTCAGTTGTTTTTAACATGTTCAGCCCTCCTATTTTCTTGTTCATCTTTTATATTGCAAGTACCGTGCCAATTTCCAATCCTTGATTTAATAGGTTTTCTCTCTATGTTGAAAATAAAAAAGTGGACAAAATGAGACATTAGTCTCGTTTTGTCCACTTTTGTTCACCTAATTTGAAAATTATTATCTTATTCACCATCAAAACTCTTCTGTAATTTTCGGATGTAAATAATTTGACCGATATGATATGCATTATGAGTAGTTACATTGGCTAACACTTCCCACCACTTTGCAGAAACAGGAAATCCCACTACATCGCTTTCAACCTTTTCTTCATTTATGAGATTTTGCCATAGTAACAGTTTCTCTAGTAGTTTTTCTCGTAATTCATCGAAAGTTTGATTATTTGAAAGCATAAAACTTTTGTTATTATCTCCAATAGCGGGCACAGCATTCACATTCGATTCTTTATATCTAGTTTGCCACGTAGAATTCCAATACAATAAATGTTGTACAATTTCAGCTATACTATTACTCTCTTCATTCGGTTTCCAGAAAGCTTCTCTCTCAGATAGATCTTTCACTGCATCTGAAAACGGAATATACCAACTAGGATCGTTCGCATTCGCTAATAACTGATCTGCTAATACATCCTTCACATGGGCCATTATTCTTCCCTCATTTCATAAACGTATTCATACTCACTTCTCTATATACGCTGAGTCCGTATAATTTCCTCTTTTAAAAATCTCATAGAATATAGAATTAACGGGTAATGCTCTCAAAACGAATGTAAGAATAATAGATTTTCTTATCATAACTCGTTATGATAAAAGAAAAAGAAAGCTGGCAGAAAATGAACAAAAAAGTCGCAATTATTACAGGATCCTCAAGTGGATTTGGACTATTAACTACACTCGAACTCGCAAAAAAAGATTATTTAGTTATCGCTACAATGAGAAACCTTGAAAAACAAGCGAACTTACTATCTCAAGCTACTCAACTCAACTTGTTGCACAACATAACAGTTCAGCAATTAGATGTAACCGATCAAAACTCTATACATAACTTTCAATTCGTTTTAAAAGAAATAAACAAAGTGGACCTCCTTATTAATAATGCAGGATATGCAAATGGTGGCTTTGTAGAAGAAATTCCAGTAGAAGAATACCGTAAACAATTTGAAACGAATCTTTTTGGTGCTATTTCAATCACTCAGCTTGTTTTACCATATATGAGAGAACAAAAAAGCGGAAAAATCATTAATATAAGCAGCATTAGTGGTCAAGTCGGATTCCCTGGTCTATCTCCTTACGTTTCTTCCAAATATGCATTAGAAGGATGGAGTGAATCCCTTCGTTTAGAAGTGAAACCTTTTGGAATAGATGTTGCTTTAATAGAACCAGGTTCTTATAACACAAATATTTGGGAAGTTGGTAAACAACTAGCTACAAACCAATCTGATACATCTTCTCCTTACAAAGAATATATGGAAAAAATACAAAAACATATTAATAGCGGCAGTGATACATTTGGTAATCCGATAGATGTTGCTAATAAAATTGTAGAAATTGCTGAGTCTAAGCGTACGAATTTACGTTATCCAATCGGTAAAGGTGTAAAATTTATGATCTTTGCAAAGAAAATTCTTCCTTGGAGATTGTGGGAATATCTTGTTTTGAGAAGCTTTAAGAAAATGTAATTACCTTTATTGAAAAACATTTTGAAAGAGGTGCTAATTAAATGTTAGGTTTACCCTATGGTAAAGTGTTTTTAGTTCCGTGGACTGAGGAATGGGAATTTGAGTTTATGAAAGAGAAACAATTCATTGAGAAACAAATTGGCGAACATATTTTAGCCATACACCATATTGGCAGTACTGCTATTCCGCATTTAAGTGCAAAGCCAATTATTGATATTGCAATCGAACTAGAAGATTATAAAGACGGTTTAAAATGTATTCAAAAGTTAGAACTATTAAATTATAAATATAGAAAGGATGTATTACCCGAAAGATATTATTTTAATAAAGGTGAACCAAGAACTCATCAAATTCATATGTATGAACAAAGGAATAAACATTTAATAGAACAATTACAATTTCGAGATTACTTAATAGACAATAAGACTGCTCGTATACAGTATGAACAGTTGAAGATTCAACTTTCAAAAGCTAATCCTAATGATAAACATCAATATGCAGAGGATAAAACAAATTTCATTAAATCCGTATTAGCGAAATTAAATGTTTAAATTAAATAAGAAACCATTTAGCAATAAATGGTTTCTTATTTATTAGTTATATCATTATTTATAATCAAATTTTTAATTATACAGCAGGTGGAACGAAATAAAATAGTATCGAGAGCATCAATATAAAAAAAACCATTCCCGTTATCGAAAGTATATATTCTTTTGATTTTCTATCATATTTCCATTCCATCCATGCTCTTAAAGTCCATGATATCCCTAAATAAGTGAACATGACATAAGCCATTTTAGCGTTTTCAAATTTAAACATATAATAACAACTACTTATTACATAAATAATAATAAGACCTATTTCTAATTTTACATGTAAACTATTCACATGCTTATATCCAAAGAAGCCTCTTTTCTCCATATTTAATTTTCTTCTTAAAAACTGTTCTAAAAAGTAACCACCTATACCCAATCCAATAATAATAATTAAAATTGTAGAGGTATCCATTGTTATCCCTCCAATTACTTTATATATTTTTAGAAACAAAGTGGACTATATTATGGTTATTCTCTTCTAAATAACTTACAATTCCTTCAGGATATGTTGGCTTCTCCTTTAATTCCTCTATGCTCTTCCATATTAATATAATATTCTCATGTTCTTTATGCCTTATTTCATTTGTAACCATCTCTTGAACAGTTCCCCAATGTATCAATGTACAATGATGTCCTTTTTCGTTGTTCCACTCGAAAATATGCTCATTTACAACAGCTAGCTCTTGGACATTAATTTTCAAATCGTATTCTTCCATTAATTCTCGTATTATCGTTTCTTTTGCTGGTTCACCAAATTCAATAGAGCCTCCTGGAAAACGATAAAATGTTTCACTTAAATCACATTGTACTAGTACTTTAGAATGATCTTTATTTACAATCATTGCTTCAGCACGTAATTTAGGCATTTTCATTTTGTCTCCCCATTCATTCCATATATAATTAAATCCAATATCTATAAAAGAAAAGATTAAGCATAATTCCTGTTATTATTAATAACGGAACCGTTCCTAAAGAAATGACATATTCCCTCGATTCTTTATCAAATTTCCATTCCATATATGATTGAAAGCAGTATAAGGTTATTAAAAATAAAATGGGTAAATTACTAATATAAATAGGATTTAAAGTAGCACATATCAGCGTAACAATTATATAAGAAACGATAAGAGCCCTAGTGCCCCATTTATGAGCGTTGTTTACATATTTACTATTCCAGTCTGTTTGTTTCGGTATATTTAATTTTTTTCTCACTACTTTTTCCAAAACAACTAAGAATATGATCCATACTATTAATAAAATTCCTTTAACTAAAAACAGTGATGTCTCCTCCTTTACTTTTTATCTGGCTGATCACTCGGATAAGTAGCTTTTCTTTTATTATCAATGTCCCAACTAATAATCGTCGCACTATCTCTTCCTAATTGCTGGTGAACGTGTTCTAAAACATTATGGATATTTACTTTAAGTACGTTATTATTTCTATTCATATCACTATACAGATTTACAGGAGTTTCATACCGACGTTCCCCGCATTCTAATACTCCATCTGTCACCATTACAATTCGATTCTTTCCATTACGTAATTCACGAATGCCTGTTGAATAACAAGGAACAGGTAAATCAAATGTGTTTACATTTCCAATCCATTCGTAAAAATGACGTTGATTTAATGCATATTGTCCTAACTTATGTAACTCTTCATGAAATACATAAACTAAACAGTCTCCAATAGATAGCCACCATATATAATTTTCTTTTCTTACACATAGTAAGCAAGCTGTTTCACCTTTAATTCTTTGACACTTTTCCTTAAATGAAAAAGATTGAAAGATAGTAAGAATATGATTTTCAATAGATCGAAATACTATATCAATTGATTCATTCATCATTTCTTTTATATTTTTATATTCTTTTTGAATTGTATTTACTACTAAATCAACACTTTCTGCACTATTATGTCCATCTAATATAGCTGCAAATTCCCAATCACCATTTGACCAAACTAACGCACCATCTTCATTCTTTTTTGCTCCGGCACTTATATTTCCGCCGTATTTACCAATTACGATTTCACCATATTGCTTTATCGAAATTTCGTCTAAGCACATTTCTCTACTTCCAACCCATGAATATTGTCTATTATTTGTTATTTGCATATTCACTCACCATATACTTTCGTATTCTTTCGCATAGTTTTTTGATTTTTTCTGCGTCACCATAAGGCGCACCCATCCATTTCGCTACTTCAGTCGGTGACCAAAACTCTTTTGGTGTATTTGCATAACGCGGTATGATGTGCATATGCATATGTGGTACACCATTTCCTGAAACAAAAGTGTAAATATGTTCTGCACCTTCACTTTCTTTTAGTGCTTTACTTACTCTACTTGATATAAGTCCGAACCTTTTCGCTTCTTCATCTGTTAGTTCAGCAAGACCAGGTACATGTCTTTTTATATCTATCATTACATAACCAAGATACGTTTCTTCGCTATCCCAGTGGACATGTCCAACGTAAACGAGTTCATCTTCGTAAATAGCTCCACCTGGAACTGTAATATTTCCTTTATGTTTTTCACAAATGAAGCAATTTTGTTCTTCTTGATTATTTGTTGGCATATCCATCACCATCCTTTTTATATATAATATCATAAAAAAAGGAAAAATAGGATTTATATTCCGAAAATTCATTCTTTTAATACAACAATTTTGAATTGAATTTACACCTCATTTTTTCTTCAAAACCACAACTCCAATTACAATCCCAATCATAATTCCAATTACTAAATTATTTGTAAAATAACCTTGGACTACACCGATTACAACCCCTATACCGACGCCTATCGCCAAGGTATCATTGCTTTTTTTCTTTTTAGACAAAATAGCATCTCCTCTCATAATTTCTTCCAAAATAATATCTATTTACATGAAGTCACTGTCTCCTAATATATTCGCTATTCCACTTAATAATTTCCAAAAAATGTACTTTATTACTTATACTTTTCCACCACATAATCCTCTTCTTAAGAAGAGATTTTCAAGTCGCTATTAAACAAACATATCGTTATTCATCGAAGAATTAAATCAATGAAATAAAAAAACAAGTTTTTGCGTCAGCTGACGGTTCTGTTATCATTCGAATATAATCTATTCAAACAAAAAACACACTTTGTATAATAAAGTGTGTTTTCTTGTTATCTTCTTTTTTGGTGAAATCCTTGTGTAATACGATCTAATATAATCGCAATGACAACAATGGCTAGTCCCGCTTCAAATCCCATCCCGATATTAACTTGTGTCACAGAGCGGTATACATCAACTCCAAGACCTGGAGCTCCTACAAGCGATGCTGTTACTACCATTGATAAAGAGAGCATAATACTTTGGTTCACACCAGCCATGATCGTTCCAGTTGCGAGTGGTAATTGTACTTTAAATAATTTTTGTGATGCGGTAGAGCCAAACGCATTCGCTGCTTCTATTAAATCTTCTGGAACTTGTCTAATTCCTAAATCAGTAAAGCGAATTGTCGGTGGCATTGCAAAGATTACCGATGCAATAATCCCGGGTACTACACCTACTCCAAAAAATGTAATCGCGGGAATAAGATATACGAAAGCCGGCATTGTTTGCATAAAATCTAATGTCGGTTTTAAAAATTTTGAAAACCGTTCATTTTGCGAAGCTAAAATGCCAATTGGGATACCTACAATAATTGAAATAATAACAGATGTAAGTACAAGAGCTAATGTCTGCATCGTCTGTGCCCAGTAGTTAATATTCAAAATAAATAATAATCCGATGAGTGTAAAAATAACTAAAGATACTTTTCTCGTTGTGTACCAAATGAGGAAACAAAGGATGATAATCATCAATATAGCCGGTATTATTGTTAAAAAATTAGTGAGTAAATTAACGAATCCGCCGATAATATAAGAGAATCCTCGGAATAAGCCTTCAAAGTGCTCATATAAACTTGCAACAAATGAGTCGACCCATTCCCCTAACGGAATACGCGGTATACTATTCATCGTCTTTCACCTCTTCCTCAATATTACCTGCAAGAGCTTGAATGACACTTTCGCGTTTAATAATTCCTCTTAGCCTTTTCTTCTCATC
The DNA here is from genome assembly GCF_051915205.1 of Bacillus cereus group sp. MYBKT111-2. Lineage (NCBI taxonomy): Bacteria > Bacillati > Bacillota > Bacilli > Caryophanales > Bacillaceae > Bacillus > Bacillus cereus group sp. MYBKT111-2. The sequence continues at coordinate 230,575 of NZ_JBQAEG010000002.1, read as the reverse complement.
AATTACTGGTAACGGATATTTCATCTCCGCCATTTTCGCATACGTTTCTTCCAGTAAAGTATCTAAATACACGTGCGGGATATCGGTAAGTAATAAATCAGCAATCGGCCATTGCTTTTGTACTGCTTTACTCGCATCATCTGCCGTTAATATTCCTAAAAACTCATATTTTTTGTTTACAACATATACGGTAGAAACGCCGGCATTTCTCATAATTTGAAGTGCTACACGTGGTCCACGGTCTATTAATAACGTCTCTGGTCGTTTTAATATAGATTCCGCCGTTATTACTTTTCCTAAATTCACATCCGCCACGAATTTCTCTACAAATTCATTCGCAGGACTCATCATAATTTCTTCTGGCGTTCCAATTTGGACAACTTCTCCATCTTTCATTAACGCAATTCGATCACCAATTCGAAGGGCTTCATCTAAATCATGCGTAATAAAAATAATTGTTTTTTCCATTTTATCTTGTAATTCTAACAGTTCATCTTGCATTTCTTTTCGAATCAGTGGATCTAATGCACTAAATGACTCATCCATAAGTAAAACATCCGGATCATTCGTAAGCGCTCTCGCAATGCCGACACGCTGTTGCATACCACCACTCAGTTGACCTGGATAATTATCTTTATGATGGTCTAATCCAACTAACTTCAAGGACTCTAACGCTTTTCTCTCTCGTTCCTCTACTGGAACTCCTTGTATTTCCAACCCATATGCAACATTTTGCAAAACGGTACGATGAGGGAATAGAGCGAATTTCTGAAATACCATGCTCATTTTCGTTCTTCTTACTCTCCGTAATTCTTCCTTTCCCATCGTCGCGATATCTTCACCATCTATGTATATATGGCCCGCTGTCGGTTTAATTAATTGATTTAACATACGAACTAACGTAGATTTCCCGCTACCTGACAAACCCATAATAACGAAAATTTCTCCAGAGTATACTTCAAACGTTGCTTTTTTCACACCAACGTTCATTCCTGTCTCTTTCAAAATTTCCGATTTGCTTTTTCCTTCTTTTAATAAGGAAAGGGCTCTTTGCGGATGTTTCCCGAATACTTTTGTTACGTTTTCAACACGCACCTTTGTATTATCCATGTCACTACTCCTTTTCTACCCATCTATTCACATAGTGTTGCGATTTTACAAAGAAATATTACATAAAAATAACATTTATAAGTTTTCTTTAAAATTCTTTTTTCCGTTCATAATAAGAATGCTTACTTATACATTTATTTAAAAAGCAAACGTTTCTTAGGAGGTTTTTAATGAGAAAGAAAATATGGCTCATATGCCTTGCATTATTTATTACTATGATTTTCTCTTCATGTAATGCAACAAATGCAAATTCGAAAGGAAAAATTAAACTAGGTGTAACAAGTTGGAAAGAAAACATTGCAACTGCAAATATGTGGAAGGTACTACTAGAACAAAAAGGCTACAAAGTTGAACTCATGTATTTAGAAAAAGCGGCAATTTGGACTGGTGTTGCTCGCGGTGATGTTGATGCTAATTTAGAAGTATGGCTACCCGTTACGGATAAACCACTAAATGATCGTTATAAAGATGATATTGTCTTAAAATCAAAATGGTATGAAGGAACCGGACTAGGTTTAGTTGTCCCTTCTTATGTGAAAAACATAAACAGCATTGAAGATCTAAATGCACATAAAGATGAACTAGATAATAAAATTGTCGGAATTGAACCTGGCAGCAGTCTTATGAATTTAACGAATAAAGCAATGAAGGAATATGATATAAAGCTAAAACTTGTCCAATCTTCTGAAGCTGCTTTGATGAGTGAACTAAAAAAAGCATATACGAAAAAGAAACCAATCGCTGTTACGCTTTGGAATCCACATTGGGGTTTTTCAGAATTTGACTTAAAATATTTAAAAGACCCTAAGAAAGTATATGGTGAAAAAGATGACATTTATTACTCCGTTCGTAAAGGTTTCGAAAAAGATCATCCGGATATCATAAAATACTTTGATAAATGGAAAATGAACGATGAACAGCTTGGTACATTAATGGTCGAGTTAAATAAAACGAAAGATCCCGAAGAAGCGGCGCGAAAATGGATTAAAAAGAATCAAGCGTTAGTTGATAAATGGATAAAAGATTAATAAAACAGGCTAGAGAATATACTTTACTCTCTAGCCTGCTTTCTGCTATTTTTTCGTAACAACATCATCTACAATCCCATATGCCTTCGCTTCTTCTGCAGTCATAAAATAATCTCTTTCTGTATCATGTGCTACTCTTTCAATCGGTTGCCCTGTTTTTTCTGCAATCATTTTATTAATATCATGTTTTAACTTTAAAATTCTTTTTGCTGTGATTTCAATTTCCGTTGCTTGCCCTTGTGCACCACCAAGCGGCTGATGAATCATAATTTCACTATTTGGGAGTGCAAACCGTTTTCCTTTTGCACCTGATAATAATAACAATGCACCAAATGATGCTGCAAAGCCCATGCATAGCGTTTGCACGTCTGGTTTGATTAAATTCATCGTATCCAATATGGCAAAACCTGCTGTCGTTGATCCGCCTGGGCTATTAATGTATAAAAATATATCTTTCTCTGCATCTTCTGCTTCTAAAAATAATAATTGAGCTACGACACTACTCGCTACTTGATCATTTATTTCTGAACCGATAATAACAATACGGTCTTTTAATAACCTTGAATATATATCATAGGAACGTTCTCCTAATTTCGTTTGTTCTACAACATATGGAATTGCATTCATTTTAAATCCCTCCAATAATTGTTATGCTGCTAAAAGCATACAACTGTAGGAAGAAGGTTGTTTCACATTAAATAATAAGACTGGCTGTTTAGATGGTAACTTAGTAAAATCTATTGTTGGAAGTAGTTTCGTTAATAATTCCGGTCTCTCTTCTCGAATAGACGTTACTACAACTTCCATATCATCTGTGAATTCAACTATCTCTATCCCTTCTTCGCTTACAGTTTTCAACCTATTTCTACTCCGAAACAAAGAAGCTTTTACTGCCCCTTCCGATACGGAACATACTTTAGCAATATCAGCGATACTATATTGAAAAACATCTTTTAATAATAAAATTGCGGATTGCTGTACAGTTAATGAAGATAACACTTTCCCTACCATTTCATGCAAATCTGCAATTTTTTCATGTGGTTCTTCAAAAGTAATTTGGTCTCTTATTTTTTCATGAACTGATTTTGACTTTATTTGATCTAACCAACGATTTCTAGCTATTTTATATACGAGCGTCATACAAATATCTTTATTACTATATTTTTGAAGTGCTTTACAAACTGTTTCTTGGGCAAGATCTTCGCCATCCCATTTATTTTTCGTTAAAAATGTACAGTATCTTTTCAACTCTCCGTATTGCTCAATTAAAAAAGTTATATTTGAATGATTCATATCGATATGATTTTTCAAAATATGAGTTACTTTTGTGCACAAAATAACCACTCCTTTTCAGCGCTTACTTAATTAACGATTCAACAAATAAAAAAGTTACGGGGCATATAAAAAAATTATGTTTATGTTCAATAATTCGCGGTCATAAATATGTTATGTACAATTTTACGTGAGGAGGAACAAATTTGCCAAAATTAACAATTGAAGGTGCGGGAACTTTTGATGTAAAAGAAGGAACAAAATTAGTATTAGCAATTGAAGATAACGGTGTAAACATACTCCATCGTTGCGGCGGAAAAGCACGTTGCACAACTTGTAGAGTAGAAATTATAGCCGGTGATTTTTGTGAAGCGAGTGCGAATGAAAAAAATGCGATGACAGAAAAAGGAATTGAAGATCATTTACGATTATCTTGTCAAATGCGTGTACATAAGGATATAGTAGTTCGTCCAGTACTTACAGTTGAAAGTTCAGGTCTTGATGCTGGACCACGTCCGGCGGAGTAAAGCGATGGATTTAAAACAGATAGCTGGTGAATATGCTGCAACCTTCGTAAAAGATGGTATGAAGATTGGTCTTGGTACAGGATCAACCGCATACTGGACGATACAAAAATTAGGTCAACGTGTAAAAGAGGGATTATCAATTCAAGCTGTCCCGACATCAAAGGAAACGGAAGCATTGGCACAGCAGCTAAATATTCCGTTGATTTCGTTAAACGACGTACAAAGTCTTGATCTTACAATTGATGGAGCTGATGAAATTGATTCTAATTTACAGCTTATTAAAGGAGGCGGTGGCGCATTACTTCGCGAAAAAATCGTTGCCTCTTCCTCTAAGGAACTACTTATCATTGCTGATGAATCGAAACTCGTAACGCATTTAGGTACTTTCCCATTACCTGTTGAAATTATACCTTTTTCATGGAAACAAACTGAAAGTAAAATTCAATCTTTAGGATGTCAAACAACGTTACGCTTAAAAAATAATGAAACGTTTATAACCGATAATAATAACATGATTATCGATTGTATATTCCCTAATCATATACCTACTCCTTCCGATTTACACAAAAGATTAAAAATGATTACTGGTGTAGTTGAAACCGGATTGTTTGTTAATATGACTAGTAAGGCGATTATTGGAACAAAAAACGGGATACAGGAATTATAATGAACGCTGACTCTTACAGTCAGCTTTTTTATATTTTCTCGTTATTACGTAACATTATGATATACTATGAAAACAAAAGCACATCACACTAGAAAGGATTGAACAATTTGCACTCCAAACTCATAACAGAACTTACAGATTTAGAAACTGCCTTTCATATTCGAAAAGAAGTATTTGTAAAAGAACAAAATGTCCCACTTGAAGATGAATTCGATATGTTTGATGAAATCGAGGAGAAATGTAAACATATTTTAGTTTATTATAATGAGCTTCCGGTTGGTACAGGTCGCATACGATTTGTTGATGGAACTGGAAAATTAGAACGTATTTGTATTTTAAAAGACTATCGTAAATACGGTTTAGGAAAAATAATTATTCAAGCGTTAGAAGAAATTGCTCGTGAAAAAGAATCTACAAAAGTAAAACTACACGGTCAAACACAGGCTGAAGGATTTTATAAAAAACTAGGTTATCAAACCTCTTCTGATGTATTTATGGAAGATGGCATTCCGCACGTTCTTATGACGAAAATACTATAACACTTGTTTATTTCTTAATTTATTATTCTCTACTTAAAAATAAAGAGCATCTACATTGAATAATATAGATGCTCTTTTCAACTATACCTTTATGTTTACTATTATCAATCATTTCGTTCTATAAATTTAAAAACCTCATCAACAGTTCCCTTATAGCCATCAGATTTTTGGAAAGACTTCTTCAAATGCAATGCAGCTTCTTTATATGATGGATTATTTAATACAAGTTCTACACTTTCACGTAGTTGTTCTACAGTTAATTCTTTCATAGATAACTTAATTCCAGCTCCTAGATTCTCCACTTGCTTTGCGATTACTGGCTGATCTGCACTTTGCGGAATTACAATGAGTGGAATCCCGTTATATAGCCCTTCATGTGTACTGTTCATTCCACCATGTGTAATAAACAACTTTGTATATGCAAGTAGTTTCATTTGTGGTACATAGTTTTTCACAATGAAGTTTTTAGGAATTTTACCTAAATCACTTATGTTCGTTTTATTACCAATAGACATCACAATAGTATGCTCGCTATTCTCGAACGCCTTCATACAAAGTTTATAAAAATCAAGCGCTTCATTAAAAACAGTGCCTAGCGAAATGTAAATCGGGCTTTTTTCTTCAATTGAAGTAAAATCAAAGTCTTCATTTTTTACTTGTGCAGGGATGGATGGACCTACAAATTTAAATGTTTCATTAAACATATCTCCAAAAGGCTGGAACTCTTTTATTGTATATACAATAGTAAGTGACGCTGGATTACAGAAAACTTCATATGGTGAGTTTATTTCAACACTATACTTTTCCGCAACCTCCTTAGTTAATCTTTCAAAATCATTATGTATCCTCTCCTGAACTTTCACTGGGATACTTTTAGACAAGTGATCTAACATTGGTTGAAATGATTTTTCATCTTGTGCAAAAGATGTACAGGAATTTATTGCCGGAAGCTTTAAAATTTGAGCAATTATACGGCCACAGCCAAACATCGAATCATGAATCATATAATCAAAATGTTCTCCTTCAATTTGTTCAAGAACACTTGGTATAATAACATCTGCTGTATGTAGAAGGCCATTTATTCTTTCCTGCAAATAATTTCGGCCACCGGAAAGAAATGCTTTTATAAACCTTTGGTCGTCAATTGTTCTTACAATAGCCCCTGTTTTTTCAATACGTTCTCTGAAAGCTTCTATTGAAAAATAAACTACCTCTTCCCCACGCGAAACTAATTCTTCTACAACTTGCAACGTAGGATTTATATGTCCTTCTGATCCAGCATTAATGAATAAAACACGTGCCACTTAAAACACTCCTTACTTTAAATCTTATCTATATTATTTTGCTCTTATAATTTTTCTAAATGGACTTAGCGAGCCTAAATCCAAGGTCATCTATGTAAATTACAACTAGTTTGTTTTTATCTTTGGATAAATTTGATGTATGATTCGTAATCGCATCATATAATTCCATCGTTACAACATACTTTGCAAGAAGAAACGAATTAACTTGGACTTTCCATTCTTTCTTTATTCGATCATCTCTTAATTCTACTTTTCCTGCTGGAATTTTCACCATATTAGAATCAACTAGCCTAATAAATCTATCCAATTCTATACCCCCAGGTTATTTCTTTTTATAATCTAACCATTTATAGCATTGTACTTCTCTAAAAATAGTCTTACTTCATTTGTAGATTTTAAAATAATAACATCTTTATCCTTACTCAATTGATTTAACTTCTTTAAAATTGTAGGTCGCTTCGTCTTAGGATATTCCCATATCCATTTAAAAAATTGCAAATCAAATCTTTCTTCACATCCCGCGCCCATATCCGGTCTTGTTTTATTCCGATATTGTACAACTCTTTTAAAAGCACGATAGACACATATTGTTCTATGAATATCAAGAAAAATAATTGTATCAGCTGCGTTCATTCTTATATCCATTGTCCCACCATAATTCCCATCAATAATCCACTCATCTTCTTTCACTAATTCATTCTGAACCGTTCTTTGCTCTTCTTTCGGTACTCCTTCCCAATTCGGTTTCCAAAATAGTGCATCAAGATGATGTACTTTAATATTTAGTTTATTTCCTAGCTGTTTTGCTAATGTAGACTTCCCTGAACCACCAGAACCTATTAATATTATTTTTTTCATATTTGTACACTACTTTCTATTAATTCTTCAATAGTTTCTTTATTAGCAAAAATCCAGAAAAACATCTCTTCATTTAACTTTAATAAATCTGTTAACTGAACAAAATAAGTAATAAAGATAACTTGAATCGAAAGCATGACATACCAAATAGACTGTAGTTCTTCTTTCATTAAAATGTTTTGCTTATTATATCCTTCAAAGATTTTGCTGATGATATGTTGCCACTTTCTTCTTAATTCTTCATCGCTATATAACTCACTCAAAATACTCGTACAACAATAGCATAAATCAAATACTCTAACATTCCTTTCTAAAAGCTCAAAATCTATAAACCCTTGAAATTCATTATCCTTAAAGATAACATTTGATAAGTGCATATCCCGATGAATGATTTGTTTTCGTAATGGATGGACCTTTTCCTTAAAATCTGTATGTATTTGATTCATTTTTCGAATTACATCCTGATGAACATTCTCATTCTTTTCTAGAATGGGTAAAGCCCAACTGTATACTACTTTGTATAAATCTCTTTTTACAAAGTAGTTTTCATTATCCATTGAACTAAGTGCTTGATGCAAACGCGCTATCACTTCTCCAATTGTACTTCCTAGCTCTTTCAGATTTTCTGTATCTTTTATTTCAAGTACACTTCCAGCAATATATTTGTACAAACAATAATACTTCTCTTTATAAAATACATACTTTTTACCATTACTCGTTTTCACTAATTTTTGTACTTTAACCCCTTTTTCCTCAAGCTGTTCTAATACATGTATTTCAACTAATAGTTGTTTTATCGATCCCTTTTCCTTCAAAATATAGGATTTATTATTACAATGAATCTTTGTTACGTTTGCTTTTATTTCAGTAGCTGTGACATCTTTATCTTCAAACCAAAAATTCACAATTTCTAATATATCCTCCATAATAAATACCTCCATTTAAAATCGCTTATTCGTCCTTAATATAAACTCAAAAAGAAATCCTACCCCAACACCAATTGTATAAGCAACTAAATCACTCCACAAAAATCCATAACCTAATACGAGTCCACCTAAAGTCGTTGCGCGAATACTATCTATCCATTCAGCATGATACAATTGGCTCACTTCAATCCCGTAGCAAAACATTAAACTAACAAAAGCCAATTTCTTCATTTCTATTTTAGGAAATAAAAATCCAAATCCAATGAAAATCATTAACGCCCATAAAGCATCACCTAAATAATCATTTAATAGAGCCGGCAGCGCAAAAGCAAACTTTCTTGAACTAAGCCCTAAAATAATAACAAGGATTGTAAACATTGCGTATAGTAATCTATTTCGTTTCATATTCATTTCAAAACTCCTAATTCATCATTTATAACTGCAAAATAGCTAGTAAAATATAATCATTTTACTAGCTATTTATTAACTGCTTTAACAATAAGAAAATGTGGATTTGTATTTAAATAGTAATAAGATTTTTCATTTACTTCTTTCATCTTTTCAACTGGCCTTGGTTCGACCATTTTTTCTAACATAAAATAATTTGTTGTTTCATTAATAATATCTTGAAGTGACCTTCTAAAAAATTCAACTTCAATTGTAATATTAGGTTTAATCCAAGTATCTACTAATAATTGTTTTTCAAAATAATTTTCACAAGTAAACTTTGTAAAATCCATAAAAGGATGATGAATAGAGTATATAAATTCTCCACCTGGCTTCAATACTCGACGAAATTCCTGAAATACTTGATTCCAATTTTCTAAATAATGAAGGGTTAAGGAACTTACAATTACATCAAAAGTATGATCTTCAAACGGTAATACTTCTTGCAAGTCATGACAAAGAAACGTTGCTTTATCCCCCATACTATCCTTTGCAGCTTTTACCATTTCATAACTTACGTCAATTGCAGTAACATTTGCTCCTCTTTCTACAAATTGAGAAGTATACCATCCAGCTGCACATCCGGCATCTAGTATACTCTTCCCTTCTAATTTCTTTGGAACCATCTCCATCATCGCTGGTCTTTCATAATAGCTGTTATATGGATTTGCCACATCTAGATTTTCTTTATATGTACTCGCTAATTTATCATATGTATCTTTGATCGTGTCTTTCAATACATCCACCCCTTATACATATTAATCTAATAACTCTTGCTGCTTTTTCTTTGAAAATGACTGCAGAACTAAATCATACGACCAATCAATCATCTTATTAATTTGCACCTGTTCCACATCTTTATGTATATACACCGTATTCCAATGTTTTTTATTCATATGATACCCCGGAATGATTGTTTCTGGATACTCTTCTCTTAATCTTAGCGCAAGTTCTGGATCACATTTTAATGTTATTGCCGCTTTTTCGCCTTCTTCATGGTTCAATATCGCAAATATTTTATTATTAAGCCTCATACATGTTGCATTCCAACCATCAGGAGAATCTTCTGTCGCTTTTCTTTTCGATAAACAATACGCTCTTGTCGCAATCATTCTAATTGTCACCTCTTATTCTTTCACTATTTGATTACGGTGCATCACCATTTGTTTCGTCACTTGAAATTGCTGTTGACCATAAAACTTTATAAGTTTCTCTCCACAAAATAGGCTCACAATATTGATATGAGATATCTCTTCAAGCAACATTGTAAGCATCTTCTCACCAATACCTTTATTTCTTACACTCTCATGCACAACAACATCTTCTAAGTACGCTCGAAAAACACCATCTGAAACAACTCTAGCAAAACCAATTAACTCATTTTCTTTCCATACCCCAATTGCTATACTATTTTTTAACATTTTTTGAATATCGATTTCTTTTCTTTCTGGCCACCAACCGACAGAATCGTAAAGCCTTTTTAATTTTTCTGAACAGATTGGTTTCTCATCTTGTAATTTATATGTATACATTTTCTTTCTCCCATTTAACATGATATAAATTATTATAAATGATTTTATAAATTTATAATATGGATTTTACAATTGCAATATAAACAATTCTCTAATACCTTTCCTATCCCCTCTATTAAGTTAGATTATTTCAAATTAACGAATTTATGGAAATACAAAACAACTAATAAAATATTTACTTATTAAACTTTGAATTACTTGTAATAAATGGTAAAGTTAATAAGGTAAAAAATACATTAAGTGAGGCGATTTTTTGAAAAAGTTTAGTTTATTACTAACAGCATTTGTCATGATTTTAACATTGTTCATTCCAAATCTTACAAGTGCTAAAGCTTTCCCAGATGTCCAATCTAATCATTGGGCAATTAAGGAAATTAACTATTTATCGGATAAAGGTATCATTAATGGTACGCCAGAAGGAACTTTTAAACCGGGTGATGATGTAACTCGTGGACAAATGGCCTTAATGCTAGATTTATCATTAAAATTAGAAAAACCATCTAGCTATAATCATATTTTTTCCGATGTAGCCAAAGGTATCTATTACTATGATTCTGTACATAAGTTAGCACATAATAACATTGTACAACGTGAAACAAACTATTTCCCTGACCGTTCATTAACTCGTGCAGAAATGGCAGTAGTTTTAGTTAAAACTTTTAATTTGCAACCTACAGGTGCAGACGTCAATTTCCCTGATGTTCCATCTACTCATTGGGGTTACAATTTTGTCAAAATTTTAGCTCAAAATAATATTACAGCTGGGTTTCCTGATGGTACATTTGGTCCAGACGTAAAAGTAACTCGTGAACAGTTCGCCGCATTTTTAGCTCGTGTATTAGAACCTAGTTTCCGTCCGGCTCTTCCTAAGCCTAAAGGAGAGTTAGAAGTTCATTATATTGATGTAGGACAAGGTGATGCTACTTTTATTAAATCTCCAAGTGGCGAAACGATCCTTATTGACGGTGGTAACAACGGAAAAGGTAAAGTAGTAGCAAATTATTTAAAAGGATTAGGATTCCAAACTATCGATTATATGATTGCTACTCATCCTGATGCCGATCATGTAGGCGGATTGGATGAAGTACTTTATGCTATGAATGTAAAAAACGTTTACGCACCTAAAGTAAGCCATACGACACAAACGTTTCAAGACTTTTTAACTGCAGTAGCTAACAAAGGGTTAACTATTAAAGAAGCGAAGTCTGGAGTAACTTTACCAATCAATGGTTTAAACTCACAATTTTTAGCTCCTGTTAAAGAATACGGTAACGATCTAAATGAGTGGAGTGCTGTATTAAAAGTAACACATGGCAGCAAATCTTTCTTATTTACTGGTGATGCTGAATCTAAAAGTGAAAAAGATATGGTTGCAACATATGGTTCCGGCCTAAAATCCGATGTATTAAAACCTGGCCATCACGGAAGTAAGACTTCTTCTTCTCAACCATTTTTAGATGCAGTGAAACCAAGTATCGCTGTAATCAGTGCAGGTGCAGGTAACCGATATGGCCATCCCACACAGGAAACTTTAGCAAAGTTAAATGCAATGTCTGTTAAAGTATATAGAACGGATTTAAATGGAACTGTAATTATTACTAGTGATGGTTCTAACATTTCTGTAAGAACGGAGAGATAATTATGAAGAGAGGTATTATTGACCGTTTCGAAGGCGAACTAGCAGTTATTGAAGTGAATAACGTAACAATTGATGTACCTAAATCCAAACTCCCTTCCACTGCAAAAGAGGGTGATGTTCTCATAATAGAGGATGATACGTATACAATTGATAAGGATGAAACAGATAAAAGAAGACGTGAAATACAAGATTTAATGAATAAGCTATTTGAATAGTAAAAAAAGAAAATCCTTGTAATACGAATCGAACTATTTCTTCGCATAATTGCATCAGATGGATTAGTTTCTATAAACTAAAAAAAGCATCGCCTTATTGGCGATGCTTTTAAAAAACACTTTTCTCGCAAAACACGAATACTATAACCTCTTCTCTAAAAAGTGTTGACTATGCCCTTTCGGATGATCTTCAACAACACCATATTCTCGGTAGCCATGCTTTTTATAAAATTCTGGTGCTTGAAAACTAAATGAATCTAATAATATTAATCTACAACCTTTTTCCTTCGCAATATCTTCAATTTTATGTAATAGTTGACTACCATAACCATCATGACGAACTGAATCATCAACCCATAAAAAATCTATATGAAGATGATAAAAATACATCGTACCTGTTACGCCGCCAAAGATTTTCCCAGCCTCATCTTTCACAACAAAACTTACTTGTTCCATCGGCTGTTTTGCTTCATCAGTTAAAATAGACATGTTATATTGAATGACTTTATTTTTTATGTATTCTCCTTCAGCGCGAGTACCATTCTCTATGTGTTTCATATATTCCTTCCTTTCAACTTAGTAAGTTATCTTTAATTTTTACTTTTCCTCTTTAAAATACTAATAAATACGAATCCACCATATGTAACAAAGCATGAAAAACCAATTATCCCTGGTACAGAGACATAGCCTATTCTTATATAACTTATAACTGCAAAAGAAGCAATAGATAGTAAAATAGATGGCCAAAATAAAAGAGCTGTTTTTTTTCGTCTCTCTTTCTTCTCAGAAACACGTGTACCAAAAAGTAATACAATACAAATGAGGATCGCTGCAAAATAAATAGTATCTAATGACAAATTGTGATCGTATAGTGCGATACCCACTTCAAGAGCAATAATCGTTACAATTAACATAATGATTGTTGATGTCTTTAAGTTTCTTTTCAATTACTCACTCCTAGCATACTTTGACTATATTCTTTGTATATGTACTTCAAAGCTACTGCAAAAGCTTCATCTACCTCTTTATTTTCACGTCGATTAGGTAAATCTTTTCCCCCAATAACATAAAGAAACGGGAATTTGTTAAATATTCCTAACGATTACTTTTTGTAGAATAAATAGCTATCCCAACATGATCAGATTGTATCTCTTTCATTTTTTGAATGACAGTTTCCATTTCCCAGCCTCTTTTCCAAACGTCATATTATTTTTTAATAATTCAATATATAATATAAAATCCCTTTTTTAGATAAGCATTCTTATGATTACAATAAGAAAAAGGTAGCATGAATAACTCCATGCTACCTAAGATACTAATTTTCTATTCTTCTAAAGGATTTTTAGGACCATTAAGCTCCAATTGATAAAAAGCTAAATCTAGCCATTTATTAAACTTATAACCAGCCTTTTTGATTGTCCCAGCATGAACAAATCCATAGTTTTCATGTAAGGCAATACTTTTCTCGTTTTCCGCATCAATTCCAGCAATTAAAGTCATATATTCTCTTTCTTTTGCAATTGTGATCAATGCTCTCATCAAAGAAGTTCCAATCCCACATTTTCTATATTCCTTATCAACATACACAGAATGCTCAATTGAATATTTGTAGGCAGGCCAAGCTCTAAACGGACCGAATGTCGCAAATCCTACTACTTTATTATCTAGTTCGTATACAAAAATCGGATAACCATCAGCCTTTTTTTGTTCATACCAATCTATTCTATTTTCAAGGGTTACGGGTTTATACGTATATACAGCAGTTGTATTCAGTATCGCATCATTATAAATATCTAAAATGTATATTACATCTTTTTCCGTTGCTTCCCTTATCATCGTTTTCTTCCTTTCATATACGTTCTCTTTTTAACTACCTATTTGTTACACGAACACTAGCTTTTCGAAAGCCATCATAAATGTTTAATGCAGCAGATAAAACGTAAATGAGAATACCCCCACTAATTAGCCACTTTTTAAGTTCTTCCGGAGAAATAGTGAACACATTTGCCACAAACGTAATAAATCCATCGGTAAATATGTGCGGATTTACTACAATTATAATGAATACTATCGTTCCAGCTATTTGGAGAATAGCATTCCCGATTGCCAATCTTTTTGTCCATTGTCCCTGTACTAATTTATAAAGAGATATCGCTATTTCAAAAACAATTATCATCACAACGATTGGCCAATACTGAAGTAACACATCTTGATTAAACGTTGGCGCGACAAACTTCAATCCACTTCCCGTACCACTGTATACGCCAACGAGATGATTCGCATAAAAATAAAGTGTACCCCATATTGCCGTCCACATTAATCCTCCAAAAACTTCAAACTTGGAGATTGCTTTTTTCTTCGGAATGTACGAAATGTTTTTCAAATCATCTGGCGTCCACTTTTTTAAATTTGTCGTCAACGGCTCGGTATCTTTGTTTTTATCCGTTCTTTCTAAAATAGCAAATACGAGTGTTAACCAGAAAAATACATGGAGGGCTACTTCAAAAATTTCTCCAATGCCTTTACCTATTACTTGTAAAATAACATTTAATACTGCTTGATCACCAGTATAACTTAAAAAATTTTCTGCAACCATTGCAATGAGTGCAATAACAACTGCAATTGGAATGATCATTTTTAATAATGTCGTATATACATCAAAATAACGCGGTCCAATTAAATGCATCGGTCTATCCAAATATCCATTAGCTAATGAAACCGGACTCCCCAATTTTTCAAGAACCCTTTTTTCATCATCTTCATTATAATCATCAGGCAACATATCCTCAATTGTTGACCGTAGCTCAAGAATAATATCTTCACGATTTTTTTCAGGTAATCTCTTCGCTACTTCCTCGACATAAATATCAATCAAATTCATTCTTGTCCTCCTCCTTTAATAAGTTATAAAGCTCTTTCGAATCCTTTATCCATTCCTTTCTCAACTGCTGGAATATTTCTAATCCGTATTCAGTTAAAACATAATATTTACGAGGTCTACTCTCTGTTTTATCCCAACTACTCGTCACTAGCTCTTGCTTTTCTAACCGGCGAAGTAGTGGATATAAAGTACTTTGATCGATTACGATTCCTGATTTCTCTAATAATTGGACAAGTGAATATCCATACTGCGGCGTTCTTAATTGGCTTAAAACCGCTAATGTTAATGTACCTCTTCTTAGTTCAGTAATTAATGAATTTAATAAAGCATCCATGTATTCACCTCATTTTCATTACTATATGTCATACAGTATATGTTTTATACTATGTATCGTACAGTATTAGTGTGACAAAAACAACAATATTTTACCAAAAAACGGATAATAAAAAGCACAAACTATATGATTTGTGCTTTTCTAACTAAATTATTTACTTGTAACACGCTTACCTTTGTAACTCTGGTAATATAAATTCCCCGTTTTCCTTAAGCAATGGAACAACATCTATAATTGCATCTATATTAATTGCTCCGTAAACATGCGGATATTCTTGGCCGTTAGAAGCAAGTTCATATTTTATTTCTGCTTTTAACAGAGTTAGATCAATTGTTAGTAATAAAACTTCTTCTTCATGACTAAAATGTGTTTCTGCGACTTTTAAAGCTTGTTCAAAAAACGAACAATGAATAAATCCCTCTTCTTTTAATGAGGCTTCATTAATTCCTCCCTTTATCTTTGCGATTTCCCAATTTCTTTTCGTTATTACTTTTGTAATCATTGTTATTCTCTCCCCGAACCTTTATATGGAAAAACAAGAGGTCCTTCTTTTTGTTACTAGAAAAGCCTCTTGCGTTTCATTTTTATTTTAATCCGTTAATTAAAGGCGATGCTTCCCCACTATGGAAAATCCATAAATTATGAAGTGATCTCGTACATCCGACATATAGTAACTTTGCATCGTGTTTTGTATTTTTGTAATGTTCTTCATCAACATCAATTAGTAGAACAGCGTCAAATTCTAGCCCTTTTGCCAAGTATACAGGTACTACTGAAATACCACCTTCATATTTACTTTGATCTGCTTCAATGACGTTTACAGCTACTCCTGCCTTTGTTAATTTCTCATATATATCGCGACATTCACCGTCTGTTCTTCCTATTACCGCAATTGTTTTCACATCATCATTTTGTAAATGTTTTAACGTCTTCATAATCTCATTAAATTGATCTTCTGCTTGAATTACTTTGACCTCTTCACCACTACGAAAAACTGGTGTCGCAAGCCCTACTGGAATCTCAGCATTTTTAATTATTTCGTTCGCAAATTCAATAATTTCTTTTGTAGAACGATAGCTTCTCGTCAGTTCATAATAGCCTGTTTCTTGGAATACTTCCTTAAAAGCACTCCAATCTTCAATCCCTTGGTAATCATAAATCGCTTGAGATAAATCACCTAATATAGTGAAAGAATTACCTAATGTAATTTCTTTTAATACATAAACTTGGAATGGTGAGAAATCTTGCGCTTCATCAATAACGACGTGATGAAATTTCTGCCCGATTTCAATACCTGTTATGCGATGATGTATGTAAATTAAAGCGGGTAAATCTTCTACATACACTTCTTTTTTACGACAACTCTTCTCAGTTTCTTTCACAAGTTCCTCGGGTAATACTTCGAGTATTTCTTTGCTTTTCAATATTGAACTATATATTGAAAGCGAGCTCATTTTCGGCCAAAACTTCATATAACTGTTCAATCTCTTTGTTGCTTCTTTTTTTAATAATTTCTTCTCGTTTGTTTCGCCATACTTTTTTAGTTCAATTTCAATCCAGCGCTTCATTCGGCCAACTAAACGTTCTCTTCTTTTCTTTAATGGATAATGTTTATACTCAACTTGCATCCATTTTTTTATATCTTCCACTGGAATAACAGCTTTATCCCATGCCTCAAAATTACTTGTTGGTACTAGTTCTTTTTCAATTTGAACCATTTGCTCTTCAATAAAGGACTTAAATTCTAGCGTACCTTTCAATTTACCAAGCATAACCTTTCTTTCATCACGATTAATAGAAAATGCTTCTTTCAACTTTTCTTCTGTCTGCTTCAGTTTCACCGAATCATCTAACGTACGTAATGCCCAGTCCGGAAATGTTGTTTGACTAATATTCCCTACACCTAATTCAGGAAGTACACTCGAAATATAATCTAAAAACAGACTATTCGGAGCGAAAACAATCATTCGCTCCGCTTCTAATTGCTCACGATATTCATAAATTAAAAAAGCAAGGCGATGTAAAGCGATTGTTGTTTTACCGCTTCCTGCAACCCCTTGAATAAGTAATGGTAAGTTTCTTTCCGCACGAATAATATCATTTTGCTCCGATTGTATCGTCGAAACAATATCCTTTAGTTTATTATCTTTATTCTCACCTAATCGATATAGAAGAAAATCATCAGCATGCGAGACATCTTCATTTCCTTTTACATATGTATCAACAACACGTTCTAATTCTCTTTTTCGAATAGAGATGTTTCGCTTTAAATAAACATCACCTTCTACTAATCCATCTGGTGATTGATAAAACGCTAATTCATCACCGCCGGTAAATGAATAAAACATACTTGCGACAGGTGCCCGCCAATCAATTACAATTGGTTTCATCGTATCTTTATCTGAAACACCAACTTTACCGATGTAAATCGGCATAACTTCTTCCTTGCCATCCTCTTGAAAATCTAATCTACCAAAGTACGGTTCTTGTACCCCAATACGTAAGTTTTGTCTATTAGACTCCCTCATACTTTCAAGAATTTGCTCTTTAAAATCATCGCCGTAATAAACTGGAATTTTTTCAAGCTGTTCTAATTGATCATCCATCGTACGTAATGTATCTTTCATTTTTTGTAACTCTTCTTCAAAAATGTTGTTCATTTGATGATTCCCTCCTGTCCGTTCTAATTTTTCAGTCGAAATATAATTGTATTAAAAATCCAATTATAAAGTCAAGGACTTAATTTGTTTTTTCTGAAAAAACTTACTTTTCACCTTTCTAATATTGAAATTCCAATGAGATTTTTACATGATAAGAATATATAACATCTAAATCATACAACTACACATATAATAAAGTGATTTATACAAAAGCCGCTATTTTCTATTGATTAAAAGGACTTTATACTATCTAACTAAGTTTCCCTTACATACTCTCCAGCTTCTTTTCTAGTTATCTATTATTTCATTGATAAAATACCCAAGGTCACAAAAGTCAAAAATAAGAGTAAAGGAGTCTATTGAAAATGACTGCTACCAAAAGAAAAACCCTTAAGTTACATTTACTTATTTTTGTGTTCATTGTATTGGCAAGTGGCTGGATTGGCGTAATTCTAGATTCTTTTCTAACAGATCAGCCTGAAGGAAACTCTTTAGGAATGGGACTGTGGTTAATATTACCTTTCCTCTCATGTATTTTCCTTAGAGTTATTAGCCGAGATTGGAATGATTTTGGTATAAAACTAAATTTGAAGGCAAACTTTAAATGGTACTTCGTTGCGATACTAATTTATCCGTTCGTTACAGTAATAACGATAAGTTTAGCACTTATTTTTGGAGTAGCAAACATAACTAGTTTTGAAATATATCCGTTATTGTCACTCATATTCATGTCTACTATTGGTAACTTTATTAAAAATATTTTTGAAGAGTTTTCATGGCGCGGTTATTTAACTCCTAAGCTCATTGAACTAAAGTTAAACGATTGGTTTATTTATATTATTTCTGGTTTAGTTTGGGCTCTTTGGCATGCCGCTTATTATTTAGTCTTTTTACCAAATGAATATTTTGAATCTATTTCAAGGTTACATATGCTTTTATCAGGCTGTATACTTATGGTTTCTTGGTCTATTATGTATGTTGAAGTATTTAGACTTACAAAGTCAGTATGGCCATGCGTTATCATGCATGCAATTGAAGACGCCGTTCCTACTGTTTTAGTTACAATAACAGGGATTATTACACTTACTAACAGTAGTGATCTGTGGTTAAACCCTATTAGCGGAGTCGTTGCTACTATTGTATTTCTTGGAATTGGGATTGTACTAAGATCTATAAGAATTAAAAAAGAACGACAATTAAATACGAAAGACAGTCAATGATTCACACTATAGAAGCAAAAAGAGTAAGGAATTTAACCCTTACTCTTTTTTACTTTTATTCGATATGATAAGCATTTATTTAAAGACGCTTGCTCTTTATATTTTCCCTCTTCAAAGTCATACGCTCCTCCTGGGAAAATCCCAACTATACTGAAATGAGCCTCTGCACATAAATTACTAATCTCATCTATCGTATAGCAACGTAAAGATTGTGTCGCGATATCATTTGAAGAATCCTTTTCCCACCAGTGGTCCAGCATCCTAGCATTTTCACTATCATATTCATATTTTCGCATTGCAGAATAAATCGGCATTTCTTGTCCATTTGCTTTTTCCCAATATAATGGTTGATAAATATCAATAAGTGCACACCCATCATCTTTCAACCAATTATGGATTCGTTTTAATAAAACCAATTGTTCTTCATCTGTCCCTACACCAAATCCATCTAAATAACTAACAACATCAAACTTTTCTTCAAAGTTAATTTTATAAAAATCAGCGCAATGAATATCTATATCACTAGTAGAATGTTCTTTAGCAAACATAACTAACTCTGGTACAAGCTCAACCGTAGTCATTTTTACATCCAAATTAGACATCGCTCTTGCAAAACCACCATTTCCAGCTCCTAGTTCTAACATCGTTTGAAATGGATATCCAATTTGTTCTTGTACTTCTTTCGCAACTTCCTGCAACCAATTTTCATTTTTTATATCATAGCTTAGTAATTCAAATTGTTTTTTATAAAATTCTTTTACATTTAATTCGTTCATTATTATTCTCCTCCTGTACGTTATTATTCTCCTCCTGTACGTTATTTTTCTACTACAGGTGAGAAACTAAATTTCTGATACCCATGAAAAATCCTCCTTTTGATTTCCCTATATTTACATTTTATCTAAATAATAAGAATTTTTAAAGTACCAAAAATAAAAGAGCAGATAATGGAAAATTCCACTATCTGCTCTATGACTGCTATTATTTCCCTTGTTGATACTTCAACCAATCACCAGAAATGATAACTTTCTTTAGCATATTTTTATCTTGAGCGATATACACATATGCCTCTATTTCCCTATCACCATCAAATACTATTTGTGTGATTCGTTCATATAAATCCGTCTCTGCATTACCTGTATATTCTTCTAGTTCGTCTAACTTACGCAATATGTCATCATTTACTTCATAAACTTCTCCATACACCTTTTCTTCATTCGAATAAGTCATCGCCGGATACCCTTCGTTTGTATCAAATAATTCCCCATACGTCCATGCTTCGTCTGCAATGCATATTGCACCTTGCATATAATGAGCATTCGTTTGCTCTTTTCTTAGCGTGCCATACACAAAAACGTGATGCATAAATCCCTATCCCCTTTACATGTCACTACTTTCTAATTTGTAAATAAGCACGAATCATAAAGTAACTCACTTCATTCGGAAGTTGTTCCTTAATCGATTTCAGACCACCATCAGCATTTTGCACAGCAGTTTCAATCAGTTGTTCGTATTCTGCAGGAACAAAACTGTTCCAGTCTACTTCCATTCCATCTTCAAAACAACGAATTAAATGATTTTCAATCGTTTGTCTTGATAATCCACGTTCTTTCGCAATTTCATCTAGATTAATACCTTGTTTATACATTTCATACGTTTCCAAATGAGAATTTGCTGAAGCTTTCCCTGATTTCTTCCGCTCTGTCACCACTTCTGTTTTAATAGTTTCAGCATAGTTTGGGTTTTCATCAATAAAGTGCTGAACTGCTTGTAAGAAGTGCGAACCATACTTCACAAGTTTGTGTTCACCAATCCCTTTCACAGTTAAAAGTTCAGAATCGCTTTGCGGCATTTTTGCGCACATATCTTTCAACGTTTGGTCAGAGAAAATAACGAATGGAGGTACCCCTTCTCCTTGCGCAATTTCTTTACGTACTTCGCGAAGTACTTCAAATAAAGGATGATCTTGAACGATTTGTCTTGTCTCTACTCGTTCTTTACGTAAAACATTCTCTTTACCAAGTAACACTTCTTTCCCTTTTTCCGTTACTTTTAGTGTCGGGTAAGTACCATGTTCAACTGCAATTAGCTCGTCTGAAATTAAAAACTCAATAAATTCACTCACTTCTTTTACACTACGATTTGATAAAAGTCCGTAAGTTGGCAAAGTATGAAAATTAAATTCAATGACTTTCTTATTTTTAGATCCAGTTAGTACTTGTGCAATCATTTGTTTACCAAATCGTTGGTTCGTCCTAATCATACAAGATAAAACCATTTGCGATTCTCTCGTCACATCGATACTTTCTCGGTCGTCTGTACAATTACCGCAGCGGCCACAATCTTCTTTTGGTTCTTCTCCAAAGTATTGCAAAATAAATGATTGTAAACATTGTTCTGTATGACAGTAGTCAGTCATATTTTGCAGTTTTTCAAGTTCGTTTGAAAAACGAGACTCTCCTGTCGATTGATCAATTAAAAAGCGTTGTACTTGTACATCTTGAGAAGAATAAAGCAATATACATGCACTATCTAATCCGTCACGGCCAGCACGTCCTGCTTCTTGGTAATAACTTTCCATATTTTTTGGAAGTTGATAATGGATAACGTAACGAATATTCGATTTATCAATACCCATCCCAAACGCAGATGTGGCTACCATTACACTCACTTCATCACGTAAAAAGAGTTCTTGTTGCTCATTTCGATCGTTATCACTCATACCGGCATGATATTTTGATACAGAAACTCCCGCTTTCATTAAATCCTCATACAACTGATCAACTACTTTTCTAGTAGCTGCATATATAATCCCAGATTCCTTTTGATTTTGACGAATATAATCCGCTAAATATGCATTACGATCTTGTCCTTTAATAACAGAAAATGATAAGTTCTCGCGCTCAAACGTTGTCATAATCGTGTTTTCTTGATTAATTCCAAGCGTGTTGCAAATATCATCACGAACTTGTGGTGTTGCCGTAGCAGTTAATGCTAATACGAGCGGTTTTTCCGGAAGATAATCTAATATACGGTGTATATGTAAATAGCTCGGACGGAAATCATGTCCCCACTGCGAAATACAGTGCGCCTCATCAATGGCAATCATCGGGATTTTCATATCGATCAGTTGGTCAACAAACTCCATTGAATCAAGTCGCTCTGGCGCTACATAAAGTAACTTATAATGGCCCTGTTTCGCTAATTGAATCCGTTGATTCGCTTCTGTAATCGAAATAGAACTATTAATATATGTAGCTGAAATACCATTTTGTACTAATGTATCTACTTGGTCTTTCATAAGTGATATTAAAGGCGATATAACTAACGTTGTTCCTTCAAATACTAATGCGGGAATTTGATAACAAATTGACTTACCACCACCTGTAGGCATAATACAGACAGTATCTTTCCCATCTAATACATTTTTAATTGTTTCATCTTGTCCTCTTCGGAATGACGAATAACCGAAATAAGACGCTAAAAGTTCTTGTGCTTTTGTAAACAAAAAAGAGTCACCTGCTTTTCTTTATCTTTCATCTACTCCTATTATATCATCTCTTATGTATCATGAAAGTGATGAATACATGACTATCAGCCTGCTTTTTCATTATTTATGCTTCTTTACGTTTTTGAGAATGATTAGCAATTATAACGAATTTCAAAATAAATACACATTTTATTAATTCTCCTTGAATACTACTAATCTTATACATATGAATTCAGGAGGTTACTATATGAAGCACCATAATATTAGTTTCATCAAACAGAAAAGCGTATCGAACCAACCCCAATTCTCAAATAATGAAGCGTGGAAATATGAATCATACTATAAGTACCAACCATTATTTTCTTATAGAAAGCTTTTTCATTTTCTTTCTCAACTTTTTAAACGTTAATACACGTGCGAAATAAATCGTTCATAGTCATTTTCTCAATATGAACCTTATAGACTTAATACAATACAGTTGTTAACATATGAAATATTCTGTTTGATAACCCCCTTAAGTTGACCTGCTTATATAAGTGGGTCTTTTATTATTATTATATATTTCATAACACTATTAGATGTAATTATAAATCTTATCGCCATTTTATAATCTTAATCCACTCACTACAAATGGTCATAATCACAAAAGGTAAAATATAAATGCTTAACATTTAATTATCTAATTCTTTTTTCTCAATACACAAAACGAATTTCACTTGTTACTATAAAGGTACTCCAGATGAGTTTTTGCTCATCGACATTATCTAGTGAAAGGGATCTGCCGCGGGAAGCAGGTCCCTTTCACTTTATTAAAGACTCACTTTCAATTGGACACATTTACCAGGTTTTTTTAATAGAATTTTATGATAATATTACGTAGTCGAGTCCGACATCTCGGCAATACCCTTTTGAGGCTCTGCAACTTCCCTTGCAGAGCCTCTTTTACCTTATATTCAATTTATTTATATATAACGCAATAAAATTCCTCATCTTTTTCCATAGCAATTTCTGAAAATAAACGAGGACACGTAACTAATTATAAATTCCCATCATACTTTGAGTTATACATGTTCAAAGGAGTGTTACCGTTTATGTATTCTTATTGGCAATCGTATTACTCCCCCTATCATAACCATTATCTACACTTTGATACATCTGTACGTAATTACAGAATTAGTAAAAATGAGAACTTTTTAAAAGGTTATATGCGTTCCTTTTGGGAACAACATGTCGCTTGGACGAGATTAGCTATTATAAGTATTGTCTTTCATTTACCAGACGTAAACGTTACAGTTAAACGGCTTCTTCAAAATGCAACACATATGGGACTATCTCTTGAACCATTCTATGGTGAAGATGCAGTAAAAAAATATAGTGCATTAATTAAAGACCACTTAGTAATTGCAGCAGATCTTGTTAAAGCCGCAAAAGCTGGTGACCAAAACGCAGCTGTCGCTATAGAGAAAAAATGGTACGCTAACGGTGATGAAATTGTAGCGTTTCTTACTAGCATCAACCCATATATACAAAAAGAAGAATTTACACAAATGTTTTATGAACATCTAGCATTAACAAAAGCAGAAGCACTGGCATTTCTAAATAAATATTATGAAGCAGGAGTAAAATTGTACGATAAAGTTGAAAAAGAAGCTTTAGAAATGTCCGACATGATAACAAACGCAATCGTAAAGCAATTCCCGCAAATATTTCAATAACAATAAGCCGATTTGAAAACCAAATCGGCTTATCGAACTTTCTAGCAATGATATTTCACCTGTCCTCTTTACATTTAACGTATATCGATATATTTTATTAATATCCGTTTTTTATAGGAGGAAACAGTTTGATTAACGCCATTGGTCTCGTATTTATACTTACAAATAAACATGAGAAAAAGAAGAAAGTTTATCTAAATGAAAAATTCGCATTAATAGACATTATTGATTCTAAGGAAGTAATTGATGATGAAGGGAACTCACTAGTAGAACTAACATGTAAATACAGTATATATTTAGATGAAAAATACTACTGTAAATCTCTTGATGATTATACTGGACAAGTCTTTCCCTTTTTAAGTGCTAAAATAGGAAAAGGGCTTCTCAGAAACTTAAATTATTACTTTTCTTACGTTGATGCCTATGATAAAAAACCACCCGTTAAAGAAATTAGACCACTTATGAAACAAGTAACGAACAGATAGTGAAAATACTAAAAAGAAAGCATCTCACTTCAGATGCTTTCTTTTTTATCTAGAACTCTTTAAATTCTATCCTTCTTCTAAAAATATGTATTGAGGCATACTTTAAATTAAAAACATTGGAGGATTAAAGTGAATGAAATACTCAGAAACGATAGTTAGTAAACGCCTTCGAACACTTAAAATATGTAGTATGTTTATCATGCTAGTTTTAATCGCATGGATTGGATATACAAAATTACTTTATGAAAACGGATTTCTTCAAGAAAAAAAGAATTCAGTAGAAGTAATGAATACTAGCATTACAGGAGAAATAGAGCAGCTTTTTCATATAAACTTGCAAGGTTATCGAAAAACAAGCCTTGATGCTGTTATAGAAGCCAGTAAAACAGATCCAAGCGAACTATCCCTAATTGAACTAGTCAACAAATCCTGCTCGCGAGATTGCATAGGCGAACCAGTCACATATGTAAACTCAAACAATGGATATATCTTTTATAAGGAATCTAATGGAACTAATGTAGCTATAACGATTAAAAAGAAAGACACATGGTTAATTGTAAAGAAATCTGTTCAAGATGGAATATAATCACCCCAAAAAAGAGTACGTATCGTACTCCTTTTTATTATTAATACCTTTCCTCTTCATGCCTACAATGGCATTTCGCTTTTGTTTTACATAGAGTTAAAAGATTACATAAAAATAAAAAAACGTCACATGACGGCTTTTTATTTAGCAAACTACTCTTTTGTATAAAAATATTTAAGTCCTTTAGCATCTAACCACGCTGTCGCTCGATCTAATTCATTCCCTTGGCGATATGCTGTTTCAAATCTAACTAATCCTTGTTTATCTCCATATGAGATAATACGAGATTCATACCCAAGAGCATCCATCATTCCTAACATTTCTACTACTAACGCTGTACCAAATTCATACGTAACAACTTTACTAAATTTATTCACTATAATTCCAACTCCTTCTTGTTTTGTCGATTGTTCAACAGTTTGATTAGTAAACCAAACTAACGGCTTATTTCCCATTAACTTATTTAAATCACATTTTCCTATGCCAGCTACATTCCCTGTTTCTGTGTATTGCCAAATATCACATGGGTAGGCTGGTTTGTTACCACCATAACGAGGAATCCATACAAAATCACAATTGACATTTGCCATTCCAAATGGATCATACATATGATGAGCAATATATAAACCAACCTTCTTAGCTCCTAATCTGCGTAATTCATCAATAAAAGCTTGTGCACCCGCTCTCATATCGTTCATTGTTTTTACTTCTACGTCAGCTACCCAAACTGTTGCATTTTTATCACCACGGTTCCAAAAGTCTCTCGCCTCTATCCGTGCATCCTCTACTGAAACGAAACGACAGAACGCATAATTACCAAACGGAATATTTCTTGCTTTCATTGCTTGCACATAATTTTTATATAAAGGATCTACATAATTTGAACCATCTTGCACACGTGCAATTACAAAATCTAATTGTGGTGCTGCGATATCCCAGTTAATGTCGCCATTCCATTTCGAAATATCTACAATATAACCCATTATTTCACATCTCCTTTTTCATTATTATATTCAAAGCTTGTTTTTTTGCTATTATCAACTAATAAATAGTATGAAAGGTAGTGTATTATTGCGTAATACTTTAAAATTCGGCTTATGTATTGAGAAAATAAAATATTATTACAGGTTTAATAAGTAAAGACTTACAAAGCTCTAAACTATAATCAGTAGGAGGCCGCAAGCAGTGCAATTCCCAGCTAATTTCTTAGCTTCATCCGAATTTTGAGGTACGAATTTTACTGCCAGTAAAGCGTGATACACAAAACCACCTTTCTGACAGGTGGTTTTGTGTACTAATTTACATATACATTGTTCATATTTTTATAGTTACATAATTATTAGTTACTTAATATACTTGTTAACTAAAAATAAGACAATTTTTCGTTTTATCTCACGTACTCATAGTACCATTTACGTGCATCTAACCAAGCTGTAAATTTATCGATATTTCCGGACGGATAGCCATTCGTTATAGCATAACCAATGCCATCTTTCTGAACGACAATTTGTCCATCAATACCCGCATCTACCATAGCTTGAGCCAAATCTTGTAAATTACTAAATGCTACACCGCCAGTTTTTACTTTGAGCAAGTCCGTTGCACCTCCTCCAGTTTGTCCTGTAAGAGCAAATACAATAGAATTAGCGATTTTATCAACATTCCATTTTGCCATGTCGGATTCATTATCAATAAATCCTAATTCAATAAGAATAGCCGGTGCTTTCGTTCCATTTAATACTGCTAAATCTGTACGTTGTTTCGCACCTCGATCACGCCATCCAATATCTTTTGCTAGTTGAGCTGAGATTTTAGCCGCCAAATCTTTCTGATCATAATACAAAACCTCAACACCCTGTCCATTTCCATCACTTGCATTAAGATGAAAAGAAATAACTAAATCCACAGCATGGGAATTGCTATTCCGAATGATATTATTTAAATTTTGTGATTGAGTTGTCCCTACCTCGTCCGTATCGTCATAAACCGTGTGTCCTAGGGACCTTAACTTAGTCGCCACAGCATCTTTAACTTGCCTATCTAGAACGTGTTCTTTCCGATTCCCGAAATTAGCACCTTGAACAATACTATTGTGTCCTCCGTGCAAACTATATCTGGCCATTATTTATCAACATCTCCTTTCTTAATATCATATTCAAAACTTGTCTTATTGCTATTCCCACTTACAATCTTAACTGTACCCATACATCCTACATTTTCTAGAAGTGAAGGCAATTCGTTTTCGTTATAAAAAGTGGTGACACGAACAAAAAGCATCACCTTTTTGGCGATGCTTAAAAACTCTATTTTACGTTTTAATTCCCTAAAAACAGTTTAAGCTCATAGTGACCGAAACTATACTTATATTTCCTCCTCTTCCTTCACTGCCTCTTTCAACCTCTGCAACATATATCCAATGCCTTTACATCCTGCTAACGGATATGTAATCATTTCTTCTGGATATAGCTTTGTTACTACTTTTTTATGCTTTTTCCCTGCAAGTAAGACGATTTCGTCAAACTGTAGTAAACTTTTATCTACCATCTGTTTTTGTAATTGCTCTATACTTATTACCTTATCGCTCTTTGAATCAAACGCAAGATCATAGTTTTCTAGTACAATATCATTTGGCCTTAAAAATCCATGCTTCGCTGATAATATAACCCAATTCTCGAAAAACATAGTTGCATACGATTGACATGCTTTTCCGAACGGGCTAATATATACATCTTTTGCTTCCATTGGTCCATATCCTGGATACTTATCCCAAATTTTCTTCTTTCCGCATGGAATTATGCATAACCTTCTCATATATTTCTTACCTCTTCTCCTGCATAAGTAAAGTTAATTATTTTATACATTTTGCCCTCAACATGCTATATAATGATATTAAATATAAAAATTACATCTTTTACCATATAGCCATCTTTTTTACTAATAATTCACTTTTTTAAGATTTGAACCCCCATTACCCTATTTAAACATAGTACCCCTTGTAAATATTATAATACTATAAACAATAGTATATTTACTTTTCAAAGCCCTTAATAATAATTAAAGTATATAAATAACCAAATAGGATATCTTTAGAAGGAGGTGAACAAATGAAAAATATACTCCCTGCACTAGTACTCTATATTATTGTATGCGTAATCGCTATGATTGCTCCAGCATCTCAAAGTTATAATCATGCGGGCTGGAAGTTGTTTGTTGGGCAAGCGTATGCTATACCTATTTTTCTCATTACAGCTATTATTACATTTTATATAAACAAGAAAAAATCTACGAATAAACAGTTATAAGGATAGCGAATGCTATCCTTATTTTAATTCATTGATCACATCCAAAATAACACTTGCAGTACTTTCTATCCTTTCTTCCGAAAAATCAAACGTGACACCTGTTTTTTCATATATTTCTTGTATAGATAAATTCCAATCTGCACTCGCACCTTCTTTAAAGAAAGCAATCGCTTTTTCTGGGTCTTCCCAGTAAATTTGAAACAATTGCATTGCTCCTATTTGTGCAATTGCATATTCAATTTTGTAAAAAGGAAACTGAACATAGTGAAAGGACTCTATCCAACTTGCACCGATTTCATCCTCTAATCCTGCAAGGTCGACTGTTGAATATTGATATCTTTTGCATAGTTCGGCGTATTTCTTATCACGTTCTTTTGGTGTATGGTTTGGATTCGCATAGATCCAGTGCTGGAATACATCTCCTGCAATTGACGACATTAATAAAGACAAAGCACGATATATTTGTACGCGTTGCACTTCTTTATATTCATCCTCTTGCTTATAAAAAACATTCAGCTTATCCATTACTAATAACTCAAGACTGAGGGAATAAAGTTCAGCCACCTCTTCGCGCAGATATCTTTCCTGCATACTACTATCGTTTTTAAATTGTTTATAAAAATGAAATGCATGCCCCACTTCATGTATAAGTGCATTAATTGCATAAAATGAAGGACTAAAATTAGAATACACAAAAACCTCTTTACTATGAGGCAAGGTAAAACAAATAGCTCCTGGTGCTTTATTTTCACGTTCTTCTACGTCAATGCATCCAGCTTTCCTTATATGAATAAATTTCTCATAAAAATATAAATCTGTCTTTCGAAATATTTCTTCCACACCATTTAATAAATCAATCACATTTTGGAATGGGACTTTTGGTAAATTACATGGAGAAAGATCCCAAGGGCGATACGTTTTTACACCAAGATTCTTTTTAGAAATACTTCCTAACTGTTTCCAAATTGGTACAACATACTTTTCTATAGATTCATGGAGCTTATAGCAATCATCAATACTGTAATCTCTGTTTTTTTGTTTAAAAGCATATTCACTATAATTATTAAACCCTGCATTTAAAGCTATCTCATTCCGCAATTGTATAAGTTCATTCATAATACGATCCACTTCTGGTTTCACTGCACTCCTTGCTTCACATAAAGCGTACCAAGCTTTTTCGCGAATAGCTCTATTTGGGTTATCTAGCTTTGCTTTAACGTGTGCATACGTCTTTTGCTCGCCTTCCCAATTAATTGTTATGTTAGACATTATTTCTCTATACTTCGTAATGCACTCTTGCTCTTTAATAGAAAGAGCAATGTTTTTTTCATTAAACATTTTACTCTTTACAAATCTTGCTTTTTTCATAAATGCATATTTTCGCTCGTCTAATAAGTTAGAAAACGGACACTCTATAAATTTTTGGTCAAACTTTGCATTGTATCTTTTTAAAAGTGGTTGAATTGTATTTTGATTATACATATGTAAATCATGCATATTTCTGTTACCTGTATCTCTATACGTGGCGATTAAACTACTTGTTATCTTCTCTTCTATTTCAGCGTTTACACGCAATTCATCGAAAAGCCAATTTTCTAATTCTAAAACAGAAGTAATATTTCGCTCTAAAAGTGACTGTAGTTTACTCTCCAAATCATTAAACATACACAACTCTCCTTTTAAAAATCTAATTTTCTGTTTTTTAGAGAAAGAAAAAGACAAGTAGCCAATCTGACTACTTGTCTTTTTGTTAAATCATACTCAATAATATTACGCTTGGAATGCTTCTGTTAATACTGGTACGATTTGTTTCTTACGAGATACAACACCTTTTAATGTAGCAGTATTGTTTTCTAGAGATACGTTGTATGCTTTCTCAACAATGTTTGCTGCTTTACCGATCGCAAGACCGACAGAATCGTTAGTTAAGATATCAGTTACAACGAATAAGAATAGGTCTAAACCTTTTTCTTCTACTACTGCAGAGATAACTTTTTCAAGTTCAGCTTGGTGTACAAGAACGTCATTTGTATCAACAGCGTTTACTTGTGCGATTTCAACTTTCGCATTACCCATTTGGAATTCTTTAGCGTCAAGAGAGATTAATTGCTCCATTGTTTTTCCGCTTAAGTCAGCACCAGCTTTTAACATTTCTAAGCCGTATTTGTCAGCATCTACACCAGCGATTTCCGCTAATTCACGAGCTGCTGCTACGTCTTGCTCTGTGCAAGTTGGAGATTTGAATAGTAAAGAATCTGAAATGATTGCAGATAACATTAAACCTGCAACTTCTTTACGAATTGTAACGCCGTTTTCTTTGTACATTTTGTTTAAGATTGTAGCTGTACAACCAACTGGCTCACAACGGTAGTAAATAGGATCGCTTGTTTCAAAGTTAGCAATACGGTGATGATCAATAACTTCTAACACACGAACAGATTCGATATCGTTAGCACTTTGTTGACGCTCGTTATGGTCTACTAAAATAACGTTGTCCACTTCGTTTGCAACTGTCTCAACAAAACGCGGTCCTTCTACTTTAAAATAGTCTAACGCAAATTGAGTTTCACCGCTGATTTCGCCTAAACGTACAGGCTCAGCATTCATTCCTAATTCTTTTTTCAATTCTGCATAAGCAATTGCAGAACAAATTGCATCTGTATCTGGGTTTTTATGCCCGAAAACTAGTACTTTTTCCATGTTTTCCACCTCTTCATGAAAAGGATATCTTAAAGAAGCAAATATGACAATATTTAAAGCATAATTTTTTATAAATAATTGCACTTTCTTCTATATTTTTCATCGTTTTTCGTAAAAAAGATCATCTAAAATGAATTAGATGATCGAAATGTATACTTTATTTAAAATAAAGTAGGAACTTGCACTACATGATTTAGCACGTTATTTGATGCTAAACCGTTATTTACAAGGTTAACATCTATAACTTGATAAAATGCATTTCCAGTATCTGCGATTTCCCACACAGCTAAAATAAGGTGATATCCATTTCTATCAGTTGGCACATTTGCTTCATGTGTTACGGAAGTTCCAGGTCTAGCTCCTCCATCATTTTTTACATAGAAAGGCACTAAATCTAAATCAGACCTCGTTAAAGGCTTATTTGGATTCCAATCTTTCTTCGTAATATAATATTTCCACTCTTTCGTACTATGAGGAGCCGTTAGTTTCCACTTGAATGTATTCGTCCCACCGTTTAACGTAACTTTCTTCCACCTATCTACAGTCTGTACATCTAAAGCAGGGAAATGGCCAGCTCCTGCGATTTGACCATCCGAAGGTCCTAATTGCGGGAATCCACCTATTCCTTCTACACTTTGCGGCTCATATTGAATCGGACCGCAGTTTACATTTACCCCTTGCTTACATAAATAAGAACGGCTCGCTGGTGATTCTACGTATCCATGAGCTGAAGCTTTTTCTGAAAAACCGAAAGTTAACAATCCTGTAAGTAATATCCCACCACTTAATATAACTTTCTTCACCTTCTGTAAACCTTTCGTTTTCATCTCGTCATCCCCTTTCCCATAATAAAGCGAAAATAACTATAGTTGCCTAGTCATCTTCTCTACATCCATTATAAGTCGAGGAACATTACGAAAAGAACCCTCTAAAAACTTTCTCAAATTCAATTACTAAATTTTGCATTACTAATCCCCCTTTTGTTTCATTGTACCAATTTTTAAAGCAGGAATAATGATATACTAAGATGAAATTCTTTAAAACATGATTTTTTAGGGAAAGGATAACGATATGAAATATATAGTAGATAGAACATATGCAAAAGAATTACTCGAATGGGCATATGAACAAAACCCCGGTCCTTGGTTTGAACATTCAATAAATGTTGCTCAGGCAACTGAAAACATAATTATAGAACTTATTAAAAATGGGTATAACCTAGATGCTGATATAGCATATAATGCTGCCCTTTTGCATGATATCGGAAGATACAAAGGTTTTACCAAATCGGTCATTCATTCCTATGATGGTTATATGTATATGAATGATTTAGGGTATACAGGAAACGCTGTTATTTGTGTTACACACTCATTCCCATGCAAAAATGAACATATAGATATCGCAGCGGAGTGGAGTCTCGTTCCTGATCATATGAGAATCCAGTTAGTTGAAATATTGATTAAACATTGTAACTACGATTTATACAATAAAGTAATTACTCTTTGTGATGCTCTTGCTGACGCGGATGGTTTTACTACGCTGGAAAGAAGATTGATTTCCGTTGGTTTACGTCACGGTACAACGTCTCATACATCATTACATTGGAAAGGGTTTTATGCAATTAAGAAAGAATTAGAAGCTTTAATCGGTAAAAGCATATACACAGTTCTTCCTGATGTAGAGAATTCGATTTATGAAGATATAAAATATTAAAATGAATACAAATGTAATTTCACATAAAAAACGTTTTAAACATAAAGTTTAAAACGTTTTTTTCTATTCAATGCTTATGATTTTTCAGTTCTGTTAAACACTCTTGCACTAAAGTTACCGTTTGACTCATTGCAGCTCCACCAGCAAATGCTGCTGATACACCACACGCTTCCAGAATTTCTTTATCTGAACACCCTTGATCAAGACACCCTTTTGTATGATAAACGGTACAATATTCATCTTGCGTTGCTAGACTAATTCCTAATGCAATAAGTTGTTTTTCCCTTTTTGTTAAAGAACCCTCTTGAAAACAAGCTTGCGTGAATGCATTATATGTTTCAGCAATTTCAGGAATTTGGTTTGTAAAACTACCGATTCCTTCTTTATAATGATGTAGAACGTCATTTACTGAACTATGATGTTGTTCGTGTTCCATCTTATTATTACCCCCATTCAAATTATCTGTACCTACTGTAGTATGTGATGAAAAGAAGGCAATATACCTCATTCAATAGAATGAATATTCTGTTTATTCAAGCTACAGTTTCAGACTATCATCCACTACCGCTTGTTCTTTAACGTTTTTTCTTTGAACCTCTTTACTTCTTTCTTCCCAAAATGTTAAACCTTCAATTCCTACATTTTTAGGATCAAATACTGGATCTTTCCCTTCTTTTTTCTGCGCTTCATAATCTTTTAACACTTTTAATGCGATTTTACTTAATAGTAGAATCGCAATTAAGTTTAACCATGCCATACTACCAATTCCTAAATCCCCAAGATTCCATAAAAGCGACGCTGATTCTATGCTACCGATGTAAACCATAATTAAAAATCCAATTTTCAAAACTGGTTTTAACCAGCTATATTTAAGTTCACGATCTAAATAAGTAAGTGTCGTTTCAGCGATATAGTAGTATGCGAGTAAAGTTGTAAATGCGAAGAAGAAGATTGCGATTGAAATGAATAATGGTCCAAATCCCGTCATAACAGTTTCAACTGCTTGTTGTGTATAGATTGGACCGGCATCAACATTCCCTATATTTTTTACAATAGCGCTTTTCCCTTCCGGTATAACATTATACATACCTGTTATTAAAATCATAAGAGCTGTCGCTGTACATACGATAATTGTATCAATGTATACAGAAAAGGCTTGAACTAACCCTTGTTTTGCTGGGTGAGATACTTCAGCCGCAGCAGAGCTATACGTCGCTTCTCCAACGCCAGCTACATTTGAAAATACAGCGCGCTTTACGCCCCATGCGATTGCTGCACCGACGATTCCACCAAACATTTCATTTATACCGAAAGCACTAGAGAAAATTAAAGCGAACATACTTGGAATTTCCGTTACATTCGCAATTAATACGATACATGTAACAATTACATATCCAATTGCCATAAATGGAACGAGCATTTGTGAAACGCCTGCAATTCTCTTTACGCCACCAAAAATGATTGCCGCTAATAATATGACTAACAATATACCAGTTATATATTTGCTAATACCATTAGAGTTTTCGAATCCAACTGCGATACTACTAGATTGAATACCTGGTAATAAAACACCATATGAAAGTGTTACAACGACTGCTACAATGATTGCAAACCATTTCATGTTTAAGCCTTTTTCAATGAAATACGGTGTACCACCGCGATATTCATTTCCAACTTTACTTTTATATACTTGAGATAATGTTGATTCAACAAATGCACTAGCTGCTCCTAATAGAGCCATTACCCACATCCAAAATACAGCTCCCGGCCCGCCGAAAGCGATAGCTGTCGCGACCCCTGCAATATTACCTATTCCAACCCTACCTGATAAGGCTAAACAAAATGCTTGAAAGGATGAAATTCCCGTCTCCGAGCTCTTCCCTTCAAATAATAGTTTAATCATCTCTTTAAAATAACGAATTTGTAGAAAACGAGTTGCAATAGTAAAATACACCCCTGCCCCTAATGCGAAAATAACTAGCCCTATACTCCATACTTGCCCTACTAACCACTCTACTAATTGCTCCATTCAAATCCCCCTTATCATTCTTTAGAAAACTATTTTATATATAAGAAAACGGACAACTATTATGAAAACTTCCAGTTGTCCGTATCTCTATTCATTAACAGTTAAACTCTCTATTACTTTATATTTACCCAAACACTTTTCACTTCTGTATAGTTATCAAGCGCATATGAACCTAACTCACGACCGATTCCAGATTGTTTAAACCCACCAAATGGTGCCGCTGCATTTTCTAAGTTATAATCATTAATCCATACTGTTCCTGCCTTTAACTTATTGGCAACTTGATGTCCTGTTTTAATATTTTGTGTCCATACGCCCGCAGCAAGCCCATATGACGAACGATTTGCTCTTTCGATTACTTCTTCCGTTGAATCAAATGGAAGCACAACGACAACTGGTCCGAAAATTTCTTCCTTAACTATCGTCATATCGTCAGTAACATCTGTGAATACCGTTGGCTGTACAAAATAACCTTTTTCAAATGCACGTTCACCACCAGCAGCAACAGTCGCGCCTTCAGCTTTTCCTTGTTCAATGTAATGTAGTACACGCTCTTGTTGCTTTTTAGATACGAGAGGACCCATTTCCGTTTCCTTCTCCATACCTGCTCCAAGTTTCACGTTATTCGCCATTTTTACTAGTTCATTTACGACTGTTTCGTAATGTTTTCGGTGAACGAACACGCGAGATCCAGCACTACAATTTTGGCCGTGATTATACATAATACCTTGGAATGCACCGTTAATCGCTTCTTCTAAATCAGCATCTTCTAAAATGATATTTGGTGATTTACCACCAAGTTCTAACGTTACATGTTTAATTGTTTCTGCAGATTGACGCATAATATATTTTCCTGTAACTGTTGAACCTGTGAAGGCTACTTTATCAATATCATGATGGTTTACAATTGCAGCTCCCGCTTCAGGGCCGAAACCTGGCACAAAGTTTACAACACCATCTGGAAAACCTGCTTCTTTAAAAAGTTTCGCTGTATATAATAACGATAAAGGAGTTTGTTCTGCTGGTTTTAATACGATCGTACAACCTGTTGCTAGTGCAGCTCCCATTTTCCAAGAAGACATAACGAGCGGAAAATTCCAAGGAATAATTTGACCTACAACGCCAACAGGTTCATGGCGTGTGTAATTTAAATAATCTTTTGAAATCGGAATGGTTTGCCCGATAATTTTCGTAGCCCATCCCGCATAATAGCGATAATTTTCTACAGTCGCTGCAATATCATCATCCAGTGCTACTTGATATGGCTTCCCATTATCTAAAGCTTCTAACTGTGCTAATTCTTCTCCATGCTCTTCTATTAAGTCTGCTAATTTATAAATAAGATGTGCTCTTTCAGCAGTAGTCATTTCTGCCCAAGGTCCTGATTCAAATGCAGATCGTGCCGCTTTTACTGCGACATCGATATCCTCTTCTTGTGCTTCGTATACGACCGCTAAAACATCTTCTGTTGCTGGATTGTATGTTTCAAACGTCTTCCCGCTAATTGAAGGAACAAATTCACCATTAATAAACATTTTAATTTCTTCATTTAAAAACGCTTTCACTTTTGGTTTTAGTTCAATGTTTTTCGTTAACATATATGCTCTCCCCCTTATTTAAACAGCTGCATGAGCTGCAATTTTTGAAATAATCGTTTGAAGTTTTTGCTCTTCTTCTTCAGTTAATCCGAGTCTCGGATAACGTGAAGGTCCTCCAGCTTGCCCGTATAATTCCATTGATCGTTTCACGATTTGTACATATTTTCCTGACCCTTCAAGAAACTCACAAAGAGGTAAAATAGCGTCGTTTATTTCCCAAGCTTTTTCTAATTCACCATTTTGGAAATGCTCATACATTTTTGTAACAAGTCCCGGTACGATATTACCTGCTACTGAAACCCAGCCCGTCGCACCAACTAAATAAGATTCCATAACTAAATCTTCAGATCCACAGAATACTTGAAAAGCACCTTCGCCTTGTCTTACTAAATCTCTTGCTTTTCGAATATCTCCGCTAGATTCTTTAATATGTGTAACATTTTCACATTCTTTTCCAATACGTAACATGAGGTCTGTACTCATATCAACACCAGATGTAAATGGGTTATTGTATAACATAATTGGTATATTTACTGCATTTGAGATTTCTTTAAAATGAAAATAGATTTCCTCTTCTTTCGGTTTACAATAATACGAGTTTATAATTAACGCACAATCCGCTCCATGCGCTTCTGCATGTTTCGTATATTCAATTGTTTCTTTCGTCGTCTCCGCAGCAGTTCCAACAATAACTGGTATACGACCATCAACTTCTTTTAATACTGTTTCTACCATTTTAAATCGTTCTTCTTTTGATAAACTAACAAACTCTCCTGTGCTTCCATTAATAATAATGCCAGCCACTTTTTGCTCAATAAAGTAGTTTACGTTTTGTTTTACACCGTTCCAATTAATCTCTTGAAACTCATCCATCGGTGTGATTAATACTGGAAATGCCCCTTTAATATTTTTCATATTTATCTCTCCCTTTACTATTTTATTTTAATAAAAATCCTGTCGGAAACGGATCTGTAGGATCTAATAGAAACGTCTGCATCCCTGTAATAAATCCTCTACTTTCAAAACGGAAAATGTAACCTATTTCTTCCTTCTTCACTTTTTCAACAGTTATAAAGCTATTACATATACTTTCATTTATAAAAGGTTTATCCGCTATATAATTATTTTTAAATAACGCGTGAACATAAGACACAATAGTAGAAACAAAACCTGGCGATCGTACGATAAAGTTATCTTCATGAAAGGTAATCGACTTTATATGGTTCTTTTCTTTTTGCGTGGAATCTACTAAAATAAGTCTTTTTATAAGTGACTGTTTTTGTATAGCTTGAAGTGTGGCTTCTCCCCATTTTTTCAATTCAGAAATGTTTTCAATATGAATTTCTGGTGAATACGCATCTTTTTCTACAACTGCGTATACTTTATCTGCCTGTATGAGAGAGTAACTTATATGTTCAACTTGTAAATTTTTCTCAATCATATAACATACTTTACTTTCAAACGAAACAGATACAACTTCATCATGCTCTACATACGCATGAACTAAAAATATGCCAGATAACGTTTCGATTTTGTATTGATTCGTCTCTCTCTTTTTTAAATATCCGCTTTCTAGTAGCATCGTTATGACTGCGACAATACCTCCGTAATGAAGAGGTACTGACCCTTCATGATTAAAAAATAATACAGCTGCATCGATTTCCGGATGAATAGAAGGAACGACGATACATCCATTTAAACCGATAAAACCACGCGGTTCATTTAATAAAAGCTGCATTTCTTCTGCTAATTCACTTGAAAATTGATCGTTTAATTGTTCTAAATTGTAGTAGTACTTACATGGTACATCTTTTATTACACGAAATGCCTCGCCATTTACGTGTACGTCTACTGCTGTATACATTTTTTGAATGTTCATTTTACATCCTCCGTTTCATGTTCCATCGGCGGAATTAGCAAAAAACCTTCTTTCAGTGGATCCTTTTCATTGTAAAAAAATCTATGCATCCCCATAAGCCAAGCTGAACCTGTAATTTTCGTTACGACCGCTTCAATATTTTCAACATTTGTCGTATTTATAACGCACCCTTTAAATAAAGAACCAACGATACTCTCATGAACAAACTCTTCATTAATCTCTATTTTTTGATTTGCGTATAATACAGCTAACTTTGCTGATGTTCCTGTACCACATGGAGAACGATCAATTCCTCCAGGCGGAACGACAACTGTATTTTTCACATGCGCACTTTCATGTGTAGGATCTGTATAAAACTCCATATGGGTTAATCCTCTAATAAACGAATGCTCTGGATGAATGATTTCAAATTTCTCATTAATGATATTTCTTATATGAATTGCCTTATCTATGATTATAGATGCGTTTTCTGGTACTAACTCTAACCCTACTGATTTCGCATCGATAATGGCATAAAAATTCCCTCCATACGCAATATCCGCCTCTACAGTTCCAATGTCTTCGACGTCTACAGTAATGTGTTTCAGTAAAAAAGCTGGTATGTTACAAAAGGAGACTTCTTTCGCTTTTCCATCTTGAACAAAGATATCCACTTCAACTAACCCGGCTGGCGTGTCTAACTTTAACGAGGTAATCGGTTCAACTACCGGAATTAAACCTGATTCAATTAAAGCTGTACATACACCAATTGTATCGTGACCACACATCGGTAAATATCCACCTGTCTCTATGTAAATAACACCAATATCTGCTTCAGGATGACACGGATCTGTTAATAGTGCTCCTGACATTACATCATGACCACGCGGTTCATTCATTAACAATTTGCGAATCCAGTCATACTCCTTTTTCATATGTAACATCTTCTCTGCCATCGTCTCGCCTATTAACTTAGGCAGGCCGCTAATCAATGTTCTCGTTGGATTCCCGCCCGTATGTGTATCAATCGTCGTAAAGACTCTTTGTGACCTCATCCGTTTAACACCCTTTCTGTAAAACGACTCAAACGAAGTGGTTCAATAGGAATGATTGTTTCTTTTTCATTTAATAACTCTTCAATCACTTTTCCTGTAACTGCGGCAAGACTAATGCCATCCCCCTCATGCCCTGCTGCTATAAAGTAATTTGGGATATGTTCCACACGTGAAATAATCGGCAAATGATCCTCTGTCCATGGGCGTAATCCAGCATAGGAACGAATCACCATCATATCCGCCATTTTCGGATAAAAACGTATTGCTCTGTTCGCAATACATTTAATAACCTCGTTATTTATCTTCGTATGAAACCCTACAAACTCTCTACTACTACCAATTAAAAAATTTTGGCTTTCTGTCGGCTCAAACACAAGAGCTACCCCATATTTTTCAGTTAAAGCATCCACTTTTCGTTGTCCGCCAAATTTAGAAATTAAATAACCAAATTCCATTACTTTACGGCAACCAACGTGTTGTTGCCTTGAAGCTACAATAATATGCCCTTTTCTCGGTTCAATTGGGATATTTACATCCAACATTTGTCCGATTTTCGGAGCCCACACACCCGCTGCGTTCACCACTTGCTTCGCAGTAAACGTCCCATTTGTCGTTTCTACAATAAAGGAACCGTCTTTATCTCTTTTCATTTCTTTTACTTCCGTATGATTAAAAGCCTTCGTACCATATTTCTTCGATTCTGCAAGAAGTGAAAAAGCAAGAAGATATGGATTTACAGTCGAATCTGTTGCGCATTCTAACCCGCCTAATAAATCATCTGCAAAAAATGGCGATTCCGCTCTTATATCTTGCCTATCAAGCATTCGAAACGGTAAACCCGCTTCTTTTTGACGATTCACCCATTGCTGCGCTGCTTCCATCTCTTCATCCGACTCACATACGAGAATACTTCCTGGCGCCCTATATTCAAATGAGTGCTCTAACTCTTCACTTAAATCCGTTACTAATTTTTGACTTACTAACGACATTTGACTATCAAACCCGGGATCTTTATCAATAGCCAAAATATTTCCATCGCAGCGTGAAGACGTCCCGCTGACAAATTCTCCTTTTTCAATGATTGTTACGTCTCTTCCGTATTTTGAAGTGTAATACGCGATCGAGCAGCCAATAATACCGCCACCAATTATTAAAACGTCGCAGTGCCTCACAAAATACTCCTCCTTCCCCTAAAGCTCTCACTTTCTTTTATGCAATTGACGTGCCAACTGTACATATATACAATTTTTATAAATAATATTTTTATTTGTAAAAATATTTTAAATTTATCGCAAATAAGTGTATTATTTTTTTATCACTGTCAAAATTTTTATACATAATAGGAGGACAATATGGCATTCTCATTTCCCACAATAAAAGAATTTCTAAAAATTTTATCCATTGATCATACATACCGCTTGCAACATATTGAGCAAATTAACGGAAAGTATTATTACCGCCCTTCTACTACAGAAAAATATAACTGCGCAGTAATATATGAAGATGAATCATTCACTGCTTTAATTGACGCGTTTTCCAATGAAATAGTCGTTATCATAATGAACGAAAATAAAGAGCCTATATGCTGTATAACAGCTCAGCAAATCATCCCGTTTCTTGTTAAGTCATACAATGAACTCCATTCTTTTTATAACACCGTAATACAAACAACGGATTCTTCCGTTACAGTCATCGATGATAAAGAACGCGTTTGCACCTGGACAGATGGCGCCGAGAAGATCTTTTCAGTCAAGCATAATGAGATTATTGGGCAACCTATCACTCGCTTTTTTGACTATAAAGATTTGGAAATTTTGCAATCATTACATGACGGAAAAAGTATAATCGCTCAGTTCCATCAACCTCGTCCAGATTTGTTCGTATTAATTAACTCAAATCCAGTTTATTGTAACGATGAAATTATAGGAGCAGTCGTTTCAGAAACTGACGTTACAAATCAAGTCGCATTAAATGAAAAACTATTCAATATGTCACATGAAATGCACCGTTTAGAACAAGAAGTAGCAAAGTATAAAGATGAATCAGACCCTTTTCTTGCGATGAATGGAAAGAGCCCCGTTATACAAAGAACAATACAATTAGCTAGAAAAGTTTGTTCGGTGAAATCAACTGTTTTAATACTCGGTGAAAGTGGTGTTGGAAAAGAAGTATTTGCGAAAGCAATTCATGATGCAAGTGAAGCAGCTAAAGCTCCATTCATTTCAATTAACTGCGGCGCAATTCCAGAAGCATTATTTGAAAGTGAATTATTCGGCTATGAGCGCGGGGCGTTTTCTGGTGCAAATAGTAAAGGTAAGAAAGGTAAAATAGAGCTCGCCCAAGGTGGCACATTATTTCTTGATGAAATAGGAGAAATGCCGCTCGATATGCAAGTGAAACTTTTACGTGTACTACAAGAACGAAAATATTACCGAGTTGGTGGAGAAAAAGAGATTCATATTGACTTCCGTATTATCGCTGCTACCAATCGTGATTTACAAGAAGAAATGAGAAAAGGCACGTTCCGAGAAGATTTATACTATCGCCTAAATGTAGTTAGTTTGCATATTCCACCGCTGCGCGAAAGACGCGAAGATATTATTGAATTAACCTATTCTTTCCTAAACGATTTTTCAATAAACTATAACAGACCCATTCGCGACTTACCTT
This sequence comes from Bacillus cereus group sp. MYBKT111-2, assembly GCF_051915205.1. Taxonomy (NCBI): domain Bacteria; kingdom Bacillati; phylum Bacillota; class Bacilli; order Caryophanales; family Bacillaceae; genus Bacillus; species Bacillus cereus group sp. MYBKT111-2. The sequence continues at coordinate 188,215 of NZ_JBQAEG010000002.1, read as the reverse complement.
CAAGCATTATGCATGAACTGCTTCATTACAATTGGCCAGGTAATATTCGCGAGCTCCGTAACGTTATTGAAAGACTTGTCGTATTTGCGACTGACGGTATTATAAAGCAAGAATATTTACCATTTCATACAACCGAAACTTTAGAGGAACATTCGGCTCATTCCTTATTACTCAGCAACAATAATACAATCCTCTCTTTACAAGAAGAGATGGAGGAACATGAGAAAAAGGTCATTGAGAGGGCTTTACGCATTTTGAATGGAAATAAATTAGAATGTGCGAAACAACTTGGTGTTACGAGAGCCACTTTATATAACCGTTTAAAAAAGCTCGGGTTACAATAAACCTTACCTCCTCTATATTGGCATAGTTTTTGCATTATATAATTTGTGCAAACCGAACTAGAGGAGGAATACATATGACGAATAAAGACCACTTAATTGTTTGTCGATGTGAAGAAGTTACATACGGTCAACTTCAATCGACAATTGCTGAATATAAATGCTCGGCAAGAGAATTAAAACTAAGAACACGTGCTGGCATGGGATTTTGCGGTGCCCGCACATGTAGAATGATGATAGATCGAATGATTGAACATGCAAATCCAGGCGTAACTACAAATGATATTCCATTGAAATATCAATCACCGGTACGAGCAGTTACTTTTGGATCGGTAGGTGAAAGTAAATGAGTAGAATTACACATCACCCTATTTTAGGGAGTTTACATAATAGTAATCGCATTACTTTTCAATTTAACGGTCAACAATATGAAGCATATGAACATGAAACGATTGCGGCCGCTTTACTTGCAAACGGAATAAGAACATTAAGAGTGCACGAAGATAACGGGACGCCGCGAGGTATTTACTGTAATATCGGACATTGTTCTGAATGCCGCGTCACAGTAAACAATCAAGCAAACGTACGAGCATGCTTAACTGTTGTTGAAAAAGATATGGTTGTTGCTAGTGGTAAACAGCATCCAAATATCGTTAGAGAGATGGTGAAAAAGCGATGAATGATGTCATAATTATCGGAGCTGGCCCAGCGGGTTTATCAGCCTCTATCTCTTGCGCTCGATTTGGACTGAATGTACTTGTTATTGATGAATTTATGAAACCTGGCGGAAGATTGTTAGGACAATTACATCAAGAACCTACTGGAGAATGGTGGAACGGGATAAAAGAATCAAAACGCCTTCACGAAGAAGCACAATCTCTTTCAGTCAATATTCAATGTGGCATTTCCGTCTATAATTTAGATAAAGATGAAAGTTCTTGGTTCGTCCATACGAATATCGGTACGTTAGAAGCACCTTTCGTTTTACTTGCTACTGGCGCTGCTGAGTACTCTATCCCTCTTCCTGGTTGGACACTCCCTGGGGTGATGTCAATTGGCGCTGCTCAAGTTATGACGAATGTACATCGTGTTCAAGTTGGGAAAAAAGGAATCATTATTGGTGCTAACATATTGTCATTTGCTATTTTGAATGAATTACAATTGGCAGGAATTAAAGTGGAACATATCGTCCTTCCTGAAAAAAGTGAATTAAGTCAACAGGCTGGTGAACCAGAAGAAGTTTTAAATTCTCTTTTAAATGCGGCTCATCTCGCTCCTTCTGCTTTTCTACGCATAGGTAGCCATTTTATGAAATATGACTGGATTCGAAAAGCCGGATTAACCTTCTATCCAAACAGCGGAATGAAAATAAACGGTACACCTCTTCACCTTCGAAAAGCAGCTCTTGAAATTATCGGAACAGATCAAGTTGAAGGTGTACGCATTGCTAATATTGATACGAAAGGAAATATCGTAACCGGATCGGAACAAATATATGAAGCAGACTTCGTTTGTATTGCCGGTGGCTTATATCCTCTCGCTGAACTAGCCGCTGTAGCTGGCTGTCCGTTCCGTTACATTCCGGAATTAGGCGGGCATGTTCCTCTCCATTCCGAAACAATGGAAACCCCTCTTGCTGGTTTATTTGTAGCCGGCAATATAACTGGCATTGAAAGCGGGAAAATCGCCATGGCACAAGGGACTGTTGCTGGATATTCAATTGTAAAACAAGCAAATAAAAAATCTCATTCGGTGGAACAACACTTACAACAAGCAATCCAACATGTACATGCCGTACGTCAACAAGCTGCTATACAATTTAACCCGAGCATTGATGTCGGTAGACGAAAAATGAATGAAATTTGGCGTGATTATTCCCTTGCATATGCGCATACTAAAAAAAGCTGCTGAGAATACTCTCAACAGCTCTTTTTCCTACTCATCTGAGTTATTAAATTTCGCTAACGCGTAAATACCTTCTTCATCATCTAATTCAAGTTGTAATCTCGCCGCAAATGAATTGACATTATATTCTCTGTCAAGTAATAAGCGTAGTGCTTCGATTAAGTTCGCTTGAATTAAAATTTGCTGGCGACCATTTACCTCTACTTCAGCAGAAAAACCATAGTCATCGTCGTACATAAGTTCAACTAAAACTTCTTCTGGACCAACTTGTCTTTTTTCAGCGATATATACGCAAAGGGCATTGATCAGTTCTTGTTCAGAAATTTTTATCGTTTCCATGCTACTTCATCTTCCTTTTTCTTACGTTGATCTTTGAAGTATTTAAATGCACGAATTGCTAACATTACGATACCAGCCATTACTAACATATTTACCATAAATGCTAATACAGAACCAAGAGCTCCCATATTTGCAAATAAGCTACCCATTAGTAAACCACCGAGACCACCTAGTAATAAACCTTTCATAAAGCTTCCTTTATTACTTTTTGGTGCTGTATTTGTTGCTTTTGTTTTTGAATCAGGAGTCGTTTTTTGAGAATTTACATTTGAGTCTTTTTTGTTTAAATCAACTTTTGACTTTTGACCTGAACTTGGTGTAAACGACTTTTTACCAGATTTGTAACTCTTCGCTGCTGCGTGATCTACAAACATGAAGCTACTAGCTCCAAAGATAACCATGAATGCTGTCATGACTGCTACAAGTTTTTTCAACATATTATATCCATTCTCCTTTTATATAGATATATGTGAAATCTACCTTTCTAGTAAATTCAGAATGATAGATTTATTTTTAAAAACATTTTAAAGGTTCTTATGAACTTATTATATGAACTTTTGTCGAAATATGCAAGTGTTATTTACTTCCGACAGTTTAGTGACAAAGGAAAAATTAAGCAAAACAGAATTGACTTTAAATGAAACAAAACATATTATAGGTTCATAAGAACTTTTTATTATTTATGGAGGTGAAAAGATGGAAACATTTCATCTCACACGAAACGAAATGGCTACCCTTCTTCTATCATTAAGAGGATGGAATACGAAAAAGCCTCTCGGTATTTTACAAGAAGCTTGGGCAAAGTCACATAAAAAAGATATTGAAAGCGGACAAAGCGTAACTGCTTTTATTACTACCGCACTTTCACCTATTTTTGAAAAACTGATAAAAATTGACGATACAGACGTCGGTTTCTCTTTAAATGAAATAGTCGCGCTTGGCAATCAGATCGAAAACACAAGTTTCTCTGTAACTGCCATGCAAAACTGGGTGAAACGAGATATAAAAGAAATGATTGGCTCTCCTCAAAAAGGAAAAAAATATTCAATTGAACAAGCAGCCTTACTATTCATTGTTGAAGATTTAAAAACAGCACTTGATTTTGAATCCATTCGTAAGCTATTACGCCTTATCGTAAATGATCCAGCCGATCGAAGTGATGACTTAATCAATCCTGTTCATTTATATGGAGCATACTCTTCTCTATTTGAAGAACTCAATCAAGGGAATTGCTTACAATTAAATGCAACAGATACAATCCATACAATTGAAAACATCGTAAAAGAAAGAGCTGATAAAATTGCAAGCAAGTTCGATCAGGTTAATAACGAACAACGTGAAGCAATCCGTAACGCCATTATTATCGCCACACTTTCTGTACATACCGCTTATGTACAAATGTTAGCGAAACGTTACGTAACAGCAACTTTATTTTTACAGAACTTAGATGTGAAACCGTAAAAAAATAGAAGCAGAAATGCTTCTATTTTTTTATGAGAAATTTTTAATAATCTTTTCATTCTCTCTTCATGAAAATTGAACTTATATACTTTACTATAATACTTATAAAGGACATAAAAGAATTGAAATAGCAATCCCCTATACAAATAAGGTATAATCTACACATAGTGAATCTTTTATGTTATTAAGTATAAGGTTCACCTATTCAAAAATACATAAACTAGAAGGTGCAACAATGGTAAGTAGTTTTATTCATTCAGTATTAACGTTTTTTGAAGGATTAGGTTATTGGGGCATTATGCTTGGACTTATGATTGAGATTATCCCAAGTGAGATTGTCCTTGCTTATGCGGGATACTTAGTATTCAATGGTAGTATCTCATTTTTAGGCGCAGTTGTATTTGGTACAATTGGCGGCGTTATTGCTCAAATTTTTATTTATTGGCTTGGACGATACGGTGGACGACCTATATTAGAACGATACGGAAAATATATTTTCATTCATAAAAAACATATAGATGCTGCAGAAGATTGGTTTAATCGTTACGGAACTGGCGTCATTTTTACAGCACGCTTCATTCCAGTAGTGCGTCATGCGATTTCAATTCCTGCTGGTATTACAAAAATGTCATTCCTACGTTTCACTACGTTAACAGCACTTGCAATCATCCCTTGGTCTATCATTTTCATTTATTTAGGTGAAAAACTAGGTGAGAATTGGGAGAATATTAATGATATCGCTGGACCATATGTGAAATCATTCGCAATTGGTGGCGTCATACTTATTCTTTTATACTTCGTTATAAAAAAATGGGCAAAAAAGCGTAAAAATCTTGCGTAAAAATATAAATAAAAACCGCTATACTAAAAAAGGAACAGCTTATAGCCGTTCCTTTTTCTCCACACTTATTTCTCATTATAAAAGTTTTGCACTGCTTCATCAAAGTAAATCCAGCCTTTCCAACCTAAATGAATTGTATCTTTTAAGAAATACTTATCATATTCATGGCCAGAGAAATCGACTACTGGATACCCAGCTTTCTCAACTTGTTCCCTAACTTTTTTATAATACACTTCACGGCGCTCTTTAGGGAAACCAGCGTAATCATACCACGGTCCATTTACAGGTACAGAAATAAAGAGCGGCTTGACATTTTTCTCTTTAAAAATATTTAAAACAATTTGTAAGTCATCATATTCTGGTGATTCTTCATACGATTCATTTGCTCTAAAGTTTTTTAAACCTTTTAACTTTTTCTTCAAATTATGTTTATAGTAATATGGATTTTCAATTCCGAATGTGTTTGTAGTAGATTCCGCTTTCCCTTCTTCTTCCGCATGTTTACGTGCATCTACCCAAGAAATTGAACGTAGTTCCACATTTGTTTTTTCTTTCATCGGCTCAATCTTAAATATGGAGTTAAATAAATCTCTATGATCTAAAATATTTCGATGCATATAAGCAAGTGGTTTAACTAAACCCGCTTTTACGTTATGTTTCGTATCATTAAATACAATACCTTCTAAGGAATTTTTTAATATATCATCTTCTTGAACAACTTTATAATCTAAAAGTCGTTTCGCAATTTGCTTCTTCATTTCTACATTTATTTTATCATTAAAAATAAAATGATATGCTTGTTGTTTAGAGAAATTGTTCGTAAAATCCCCCTGCGATACACCAGTCTTTGTAAACCATTGTGGTGATAAAACAAAGACTACTTTTTTACCTTCTAACTCATCCATTGTAGATGTCATATTTAATATATGAGCTAAACTTTGTGTACCGCCAATCCCAATTAAATATGGCGTAAAACCAGCGGGATTTACTTTGAAATAATTAGACGGATGATATGCATCCATTCGTAAAAATTCAGATGAACCGTACATCGGTAAATACTGCGAATTCTCTAACATTTTCCGTTGCAAGAATACACTTTGTAATTTTTCTTTTTGTAAGGAAGTTGCCGCATCTTCTACCTTCTTATCACTAATCAGTGATACTAAACTTTTCGATGGGATGAGTATGATAATAAAAAAAAGCACACACGCTAAAATTATGGGACCAAAGGCATGCTTCATTTTCATTTTTTATTCCTCTTCCTATCGCAATTAAATTGTAACCCTTGTTTTTGACACGTCATTTTTTTCTCCTTTTTCTCTATACATGTTCCATTCTATTTATCTATTATATACATGTATGTATTTCTTTCCTTGTTCTATTAAGACCCATATATAGCGCAAGAAAATGTTTCCATAGAAACACGTTAATTATACAAGATTCTACATACATTTCACACTGAAATTTTAGTAATAATTTTATTTTTTAACAATGAAAAAACATATGAAATGTCTAGAATTCTTCGGATGATGTATTGAGTTCAAAATATGATAATAAGCGCCCGTTATAATCAACTTCATGAGTATATATAAACTCTAGATTTCTTAAAAGTTTTTTCGAGTTCTCATTTGCTACTTTTACTCTAGCAATTATTCTTTTTACATTCATCATCTCTTTTGCATATTGAATGGAAGCCTTTGCTGCTTCTGACGCATATCCATTTCCCCAATATTCCGGATCAAGTAAATACATAATTTCTATTTCACCTGTTTCATCTATTTTTCTTAAACCACAATGTCCTAAAAGCTCTCCTGTATTTCTATTAACTAACAACCATACCCCGAAACCATACTGTTCCCAATGTGATATTAGTTGCATAATATAGTCCTTTGCTTCTTCCTTTGACATTCCCTTTGATTTAGCAAGCCATTTGCCAACAGCCTCTTCTTTTACTATGCTATAAAATTAATCAACATCTTCTATAATGGGCTTTCTCATGAATAACCTTTTTGTATGTATTACTTTCTTTTCTTCAAACATAAAACTTCATTCCCCTCCAAAATTTTATACAGACTAGTAAATTATACCATTTACTATTTACCCGACTTTAACTAAAAAACAGACTACCACAAACGTGGAGTCTGTTTTCTCATCCTTTATTTTTGTACATCTGCCCACTTTAAACTTGTTGCTGGTCCAAATTGATGTACGTATAAATCTTTCACATACGGCTTTTGTAAGTAAGATAATCCGCGCTGGAATACTGGAGCAATTACCGCATCATCCAGCAACATCTTCTCAGCATCTTGCAGTGCTTTCCAACGAGCTTTTTCATCATTACCTAATTCTGTTTTAATCTTCTTAATTAACGCATCATATTCTGGATTCGCATATTCAGTATTGTTCACACTGCTTCCAGAAAGGAATACTTCTAAGTATGTCATTGGATCTGGATAATCTGGTAGCCAACGTGATAATGACATTTCATATTCTTTCTTCTTCTCTAGCGCTAGCTTTTGCGTATGTGGTTGTAATTTTACATTTACCTTTAAGCCTGGTAAGTTTTTCTCTAGCTGTTCTTTAATGTATTCTCCTACTTTCTTAAAGTTTTCTAAATCATAGTTTAATAATTCAAGCGTTACTTCATTTGTACCAGTCTCTTGCTTCGCCTTTTCCCAATATTCTTTCGCCTGTTTTACATCCGTTTTATTAAACTCACCTGCTGTACTTCTAAAATCTTTTTTATCTGGACCTTTTAAAAATCCTTTTGGCACGTAATAGTTTGCAGCAACCGATCCATCATTTAAAAATGAAGTCGCAAGTCCTTTCTTATCAAACACTGTACTTAGTGCAAGACGTGCATTTTTATTTTTAAGAATCGGCACATTTTCATTAAATCGGAAGAAGTACATAACTGGATCTGTATATTGTTTTAGCTCTTTATTATTTTTATATTTATCTACGAATTCTGTAGAAATGACAGCTCTATCAACTTTATCTGTTTCATATAAATTTACCGCAGTTGAAATTTCTTTAACAATTTGATAGTTTACTTCATCTAGCTTCACTTCTTTTTTATCCCAATACTTATCGTTTTTCTTCATCGTAAAACTAGCTTCATGCTTCCAATCAGATAATGTAAATGGCCCATTATATACCGTTTTATTTGCTTCTAATCCATATTTATCGCCTTGCTCTTTCGCATATTTCTCGTTAATTGGATAGAAGGACGGTAAAATAAGTAGTTTCGTAAAATACGGTACAGGATGTTCCAACTCTACAACGAACGTTTTATCATCCTTCGCTTTTACTCCTAATTCCTCTAACCCTAGTTGTTTCTTATTTATTTTCTCCGCATTTTTCACATCGTACGCAATGTATGCATATTGAGAAGCAGTATCCGGATTAATAAGCTGCTTCCAAGCATATACGTAATCTTGCGCTGTTACTGGATCTCCGTTAGACCACTTCGCATCACGCAAGTGGAATGTATATGTTTTCCCATCTTTACTCACTTCATATTTTTGTGCTCCAGCCTCAATCACTTCATCATTTTTCGATAAACGGAATAATCCTTCCATTACGTTATTTAAAACGTTAAATGATACTGCATCTGTTACTTTCCCTGAATGTAACGATGGAATTTCACCCGTTTCTAGTAACTGTAATACTTTCTTCTCATCTTTCGGCTTTGTCGTTGTTTTTTCTTTTGCGCAGCCAACTAAAATCGAAGAAACGAATAGAGTACTAACTAATGAGTAGCGAACAAATTTTTTCATTTGAAAACCCCCTCTATTTTTTAAGGTAAGTAACGACGAGCACCAGCGTATTCTTCTATATATCCAGGTGTATTTAACGGTATAATCTCTACTGATCTTTCAGCTCTTGGTGAGTGAATCATATTTCCGTCACCAATGTACATCCCCACATGATGGACACTGCCTTTCCCTTGATCATGTGCAAAGAAGATTAAATCTCCTTTTTGTAAATGTTCTTTATCAACTGCAACTCCATTTCTCGATTGCGGACCAGAATCTCGTGGAATTGTAATACCGTGCGATTTATAAATCGTATGTGTAAATCCAGAGCAATCAAATCCGAAGCCACTTGTACCAGCCCAAATGTACGGTAATCCTAAAAACATTTTCCCTGTGTTTATTAGATCATCGGCCGTCGGGGTTGGAATATCATTTTGAGAACGGTAAACCGTTCCATCATTTTTTCGTAGCCAAGCTTTCTGCCCATTTGGTAGCAACACGCGGTATGAAATCGTATCTTCACTAAGTAGCGGCAGTCGCGTATTATAGCTCACTTCAAGCGATTTATGTTTTTCAGAAGGATTTATATATAAAATGGCTGTCGGTTTCGTTACTAATACGAAAGGTTTATTTGTTTTATCTGCAAATTCTTGATTATATGTTAACTGTTTTTCAGGCATCCATCCTGGGTAGCCTTCTTCATTTCGAGGTGTTGGCTGACCATGGACTAACACTTTCACCCAATCCCCTTTTTTATCTAAAACTGTTACTTCTTGGCCTAATAACGCTTGCGTTTCTAATTTATTTGCACTTGTTAACCAAAGTTTCTCATCAAGCGTCATCGATTTCGTCCACTTCCACAAATCAACTGGATTTGTAGCACTTGGTGCATCAATTGGCCGTAATGAATCAGGCGTGGTCCAAAGTGTTGCAGCAGATACATCGATAAACGCCTTACTATCTTTCTTTTCCTCAGCATTTGCTGATGTAAACGATGAAAATATAAATAAAGTTGTTAAAAATGCAGTTCCTACTTTTTTCATACATATCCCCCTTAAAAGATAATTTACTAGTCTCTTCTCCTAAGATTTACTATTCACTGTCGATTGAAGGTTTACCTTTGATCCAAAATAAGTCATTCCTTCCGGTTCTTCCATTAACCAAAGTGGCGCATCAAGATCGAAGTAATGAATATTAGGATGTGCAGCAGCTAAATGTGCAACAGCGCTAACAGAAAGAGAAGATTCCATCATGCTTCCTACCATACATTTCACACCAGCTGCTTCTGCGATATCAGCAATAAGCCACGCTTCACGTATGCCTCCACATTTCATTAATTTAATATTGATTAAGTCTGCATATCTTCCTTGCACAATTTTTAATGCATCACTCGCTGAAAATATACTTTCATCTGCCATAATAGGTGTTTGTACATGATCTTTGACGTACTTTAATCCATCCCAATCTTTCGCATGAACAGGTTGTTCAATAAATTCAATATTTAAATTGCGATTTTCCATCTCTTTAATGATAGAAACTGCCTCTTTTGGATTCCACCCTTGATTTGCATCTAATCGTAACGTCGTATTTTTTGGTACGCTATTTCGAATCGCTTCAATACGTTCTAAGTCTAAGTGTGCAGATTTCCCCACTTTAATTTTTAAAGTTTGAAATCCTTTTTCTACATGTTGCTTTGCCTCTTTCGCCATAATGAAAGGTTCATCTACACTTACAGTAATATCTGTGTGAATTTCTTTTTTTCCACCTAATAATGCGTAAAGTGGAATGTTATGATATTGACAATACACATCATATAATGCGATATCTACCGCGGCTTTCGCACTTGGATTTCCAATGCAACTCATTTGGATGTGCTGTAGTAACTGCTGAAATTGAATGATATCTTGACCAATTAAATTGGAACGCATCGGCCCTAAAATTGCTTCTTCAATCCCGTTAGCGAAATCCCCCGTAATAACCGGTGTTGCAGCTGCTGCACCCTTGCCAACAATTCCTTCATCTGTATGAATATATACATCTATACTTTCTATTTCGGTTACGGTACGAAGCGCGGTTTTAAACGGTGTATGAAGATTTACACGTCTACGATTTACTTTTACATCGATAATTTTCATTTTGTTCATCCTTTCGTTGTCTGGCAAAACGGATCCTTAATTCTCAACTTTTTTGGAGCAAAAGATCTCCGTTTTCGCTTACTTTTCATATAGAAGGTAAATGTGAAATAAAAAAATCCAGCCATAAGAAGATTCTTACGGCTGGATTTTGTCTATGAATGTGTAGACAAAGCAGCGATTTGATTATATTTTTTCTGTGCATCTTTTAATGCTACAAGTAGTGCTTTTTGAGACGAACCGAAATAACGATCTTTTATTTCCATTACTAATTCTGGGTCATTAATATTTTTATGTAGAAATAAATATTTAACGAATTGAGATGTTAATGCAATTGTCGCTGAGCAATCTGCATCTACAATTTCCCCAGTCTCCTTAACAAGTACAAACGCTACAAAATAGCTTTTAAACTTTTCGGTAATGGGATTATTTTGAGGTGCTTTCGCATCCCCTACGACATAAATTGTATTTGAAGCGTACACAGCTCTCTTCCTTTCTAATACGGGATAACGGTTTTCTTAATAGTCGTATGAGTGATAAACTCAACATTGATTAAAAAATGTATCCGCTTACCTTGTATTATAATACAATTGACAGAATTTTAACAACATTTATTTTCGTATATATTCCATAAGTATAAAAACAGCTCCAGCTCTTCATTTTTACAATATGTAATTGTTTCTTGTACCATGACATTCCTACATGAAAAAACAGCTAGCTATCGCTAACTGTTCTATTACACTACTTCGGCAACACAAATATAGTTTCATTTGACTTAGAAAATTGATATTCTTTTCTCGCAAACTTCAAAATTTCTTCCTCATCATCTGTTAAATTTTCTATGTTAGTCTTTAAAGAAGCCTCATCTTTCTTTAAAGAAACCAATTGTTTTTTTTGATTCGTAATTGTATCTTTTTTTTCTACAATTATTTCTTGTTGTTTCGTTAAAATAAATTGAACGTACAAAGTAGCCGCCGCAATAAATATAAACATGAATATAAATCGCCTTAGTTTTTTCTTATTAATTGCTCGATTTTCATTAGACTGTGATAGTTGTTCTTGTATATTAGGAACATTTATTCGCTTGAGTTTCCTCATTATGAAATCCCCCTAACACATATATTTTCACTACCATCGGCATGATTTCTTATTAACTTTAATTCTATTCTTATAAAATAAGCTCCTTCACAAAAATATCTCACTAATTAACCAATTAAAGATAGCATTCGACGACATTTCCATATTTACATTGCATTTTTTTATGTATGCTGGCATAAAATAGTAGTTTCTGTTATTCTTTTTCTACTATTGTAGAAGAGTTTTTTCACATACAAAGTTCTCCTTGTTTTAACATGGTTACAAGGAGAAAAGAGATGCATTTTCGTACATTCGATAAAACTAGAATGACTGTTTAAGAGCTTAAGTTTAGAGCATAGATCATACCTATATACACTCAAAATAAGAAAAAAGCCCAATTTGGGCTTTTTTAATTTTGTAAATCAATATCATATTCCATATTTTTGGCCGTTTCTTCAGCAATCTCCACACCTAGCAAATTTTTCACAATATGAAATGACATGTTAATACCAGCTGAAATACCTGCCGATGTAATAATATGTCCTTCATCTACAAATTTCACATTCTCCATTACTTCTACATTCGGAAAATCTTTTTTGAAAGTTTGAATACTAGCCCAATGTGTTGTTGCTTTTAACCCTTCCAGTAAACCAGCTTTCGCGAGTAATAACGCTCCGGTACAAACTGAAGTCATTAGCTTTACTTCTTTCATTTGCTGAAGAACCCAATTTATTACAATATCATTTTTCACTTCATTTTCCCGTGCGCCTTTACCACCTGGAATGATTAATATATCAACTGGTGGTAAATCTTCAATACTATAATCAGGCTTTACCTTTAATCCGTTCCTTGCTGTAATCATTTCTCCGTTTTGGCTAACTGTATAAACAGTAAATGGTTTCTCTTCATGTACTTTAGTGATAGAAAAAACTTCAAATGGCCCTGCAAAATCTAACACTTCCACCTCATTAAATAAAAATATCCCTACACTCCATTTATTCATCACACGTTCACTCCCTGTTGCAAATAATGTAAAAGGTGAGTATGACCTTTTTCTAAGGCTATATCATAGGCTGTTTTCTCATCATCACACTCTTCTATATGTTCTGTTGATTATTATATATTCCTTTTTTAATTATAGTTTACATAATAATATTATCTATTTAACATCTATCTTTTATTTTAAATATTAAAATTTTCTGCTGAAATAATGCTAATCATGTTTAGTATGGAGGAGAAATTATGTTACACGTAATACCTTTAAATAGTGAAGACTATGATTTAATTAAAGCGGCTGAAAAAGTAATCGAAAAAAACTATAAATATGGCCGTCATCATATCGGTTCAGCAGTACGCACTAAAACAGGTAATATTTATGCAGCAGTACATGTTGAAGCGAATGTTGGAAGAATAACAGTATGTGGTGAAGCTATGGCAATTGGAAAATCTATTTCAGAAGGTGATCATGAATTTGATACCATTGTAGCAGTTGCTCACCCACACCCTCATGAAGATATAGAAAAATGTTGGGTTGTTGCTCCATGTGGTATGTGTCGAGAATTAATAAGTGATTACGGAAAAAATACGAACGTTATACTTTCTTATAATGGTGAACTTGTAAAATGTAACGTAATGGAATTATTACCTGAAAAGTATACAAGTGAAGTAGAATAATTATTCCTGTGTTCCATTCATCTTATAATAGTATTCCAATAAAAAACAATCCGTTTTTAAAACGGATTGTTTTTTTATTTCTGTTTTATGCAGTTTATTTTATTTTTCTATTTTTAAAATGATTAAATTATCATTAACAAAAATGAAATTAAAAATACTTGAGTTTATTTCATTTTTCATTTGAAAACAAAAATACATTTTATCCTTACATTCGATAAATATTAATATAAACTCTCTAAAATCAGCAGTTTTATCATACCAATCTATAACAATTCTGTCTTCTTCCCTTACCTGTTTCCTTTAACACATATGATTTTAATACAAGCGCCGTTAATGAATCTGTTAATGTTTTATATGATAAATTAGATAATGCCAATAGATCGTTCGTATATAACATTCTATGCTTCTCTAATAATAATAGTACTAATCGTTCAGACGGTTTTAATGCCTCATCACTTTCTAGTATAAAGTCTATATTTTTCATTTCTCTAATTATTACTCCTTATATAAAAAAATACTTACGCAACTAATTTAATATAAAAATAATACATAACAAAATTTGAAATATATTAAAATAGCATTGTTTCAAAACACTATTATACTATAACATAGAAAAAGCATTTCCCGAAATAGGAAATGCTTTTTTATTGCTTATAGAATTCTTCAAGCCATACATTATATTTCAAATATTGATCCGTACAATTCCCTACAAACTTCTCTGATCATTCAAAAGTATTTGTAGTACATCAAGTTCTACTAAAATGAGTTAACCATTTTCCGGCATTTTGTTCTACCTTAAATATTTCTTGCGATGTGCGGCTTACTGTAATGACTTGTTCCACCGCCGCCTACTACTACTTTACCGCCTTGTTCGAAAATTAATAATTTACTTGAACCATCTGCAAGAAGTACTATTACTTCAGCATTATTACTTGTTGCTACATAAATTATATAACCACTTTTTGATATACAAGTTTCCCAATTCGCATCAAATTCTGATCTTACTACACGATTTGAATACACTTGATTTTCAATTCTATCTTGTTCTTCGTTTGCCAAATTTATCCCCTACCTTTCTAAAATATCATTTATAGAAACCTTACAGTTCTATTTAAAATAGTGACTGTCTTTAATATAAATAGTATATGTAGTTAGTAGAAGGATGCTTGGACAATGAAAACGTAATAGCATGTAAATAATATACAATTAAAACAAGACAATCGATATTGTATCAATTGCCTTGTTTTCTTACATACTTCTTTATTTTTCTTTTCGCACGGCTTCAAAAGTAAACATTTGATTTGCATTTGACGGTTCTTTTTCATAAACATAATCAGCAGAGCAAGTAATATTAGAGAAACCAATACTTTCTAAAAGAAGTTTAAACTCTTCTATTCCATACCAACGCACCGCAAAGCGTTGCAATTCCGTTTGTACTAACTGCCCTTTACTCCATTTTTCATATTTTAAATAGGATAGAGTAACTTGGTTCAGCCAATCTATTTCAATTGATTTATTTTCTAATGTAATTCCGTCACCATTTGGTAAAGAAAAAGTCGATGTATGAATCTCCCCCGTCTTCCAGTCATACGGAAGCATAATATCTACGATTAATCGTCCGCCTGGATTAAGGTGTTCATAAAAACATTTCAATGCATTTATAGAATCCTCTCGATTTTCAATTAAGCAAAAAGAACCAGTAGGAATAATAATTGCCTCATATTTATGCGGAAGTGAAAATTGTTGTAAGCTTCCTTCATATAAATTAGGGTGTAAGCCTCTCTCTTTGCATCTTATACGGCACGATTCTAGCATCTCAGGTGAATAGTCAATTCCATCTACTGTAAAACCAGCCTCAAGAAGCGGGATGATGACACGCCCTGAACCTACTGCCGCTTCAAGAATTCTTCCGGTGCAATTTTTCAAACGTTCTTCGTAATACTCAATATCACCATTTAAAGAATAACCGACAGGCTTTGTGTAATCATAAAGTTCCGTGCAAAGTGTACTATAAAAACTAAACATTTATTTTCTCCCCCGTTTTTTACGTACGGAAGATTTAAATTCAATTAATCTCCCTGTACCTGTATTTTTAATGAAAATTCGAAAGAGCTGACTGTCATAATATATCACTCACTTTCCATAAAATATAATCATATTGTATAATATTTCCTTTGAAATGCCAATGTAAATAATGAAAATTCAAACTATTTACCAAAAGGAGGATATGATGAATTCATTCATTATATTTCTTTTACTTCTTATTGCTTTTAATGCTCTAATTTTCTTTATAGCGAAGAAATATAGGCAAATATGGAAAATATCTAGTGGTATTTTCATTCTTGCTGCCCCCATTGTTTTCTTCGCCACTTTGCACATAATTGGCGAAAAAGTAGGCGATGGATTCGCTGGAGGTTTTGCTGGGCTTACATTTAGTGGCCTATTGATCATAAATGCAATTTTTTATTTATTGTAAGCCTTTTTGTATCTACCAATAAACATTCACATTAAACTCTCCCTTTCAAAATGTAAAGAGCTTACTTTGTAGTAAGCTCTTTATCCATAACTATTTATTTCACAATTGGCAATGTCACTTCACTTAATTTCACTGTAAGCTTCGTGCCTGCTTTTGGTCTAATTGTATAATCATAATCACTTGCAATTAAAACGACTCCTATTTGATGCCCAGCTTTAAAGACATAATCATCTGGCTGCATGTCCCATGTAAATGTATAATCTTTGCCCGGTTGAATCGCCGTTGAATTTTCTATACTCTTTATGTTTTGTGGATCCATCCAGCCTCTCGTTACGATTTCCGGCTTCGCTCCTCCATAATCAACAAGTAAAGCGGTTAAATTTGATACAGATCGATCAATATTTCCCGTAATTGAAATCTTTGGTGTACCACTTATACGCGTATCTTTTTGCAGTACAGGCATTGTATACACTAATCGATTGGCTACTTCTAATTCTGGGTTTGCTACTAATTCGTTTGATTTCATTTTTGCATCATCTACGAATGAAAACGTCTTATTAACAGAACCCATACTGAATGGTAAATTAACGGCTTTATTACTTAAATACATTCGCACTTTTGACGGCACAGCTGATGGATCCGGCCAATTTTTTATTTTATCCCAAGTTTTATTTTCACGTTGTACATCGACCATTGGTTCATTCATAATTCCATTTTCAATTCCGTATAACCAATAATCGAACCATTTATTTTGTGTTCTTTGCCAGTCATTCGTTGATGTTCCACCGTGTCCACCTTGATGTAGCCACATTTTACGAGGAACATCATTCTCTCCAAGCGCTTCCCACCATTGCGCGAACTGCTTCGTCTTTACATTCCAATCATTTAAACCATGAACAACAAACACACTCGCTTTTACATTTTTAGCATCTTTTACATAATTTCGTTTATCCCAAAAATCATTATAATTACCAGTTTTCCGGTCCTGTCCAGCTGTTAGCTCTTTTATTACTTGTCCGCAAACTTCAGGGTTTTCCCTTGTTAATACTGCTTCTGCCATATTATCTGTATCTTCTCCTTGGTATCCACCTGGCGCAATCACTGCACCGTTTGCACGATAATAATCATACCAACTACTAATCGCTGCGATTGGAATAATTGTTTTCAACCCTTCAACACCAGTCGTCGCAACAGCATTCGGTAACGTACCATTATAAGAGACTCCTGTCATACCGACATCTCCCGTTGACCAATCAGCTTTAACTTCCTCACCATTTTCTTTATATGCTTTCGCACGTCCATTTACCCAATCAATTACAGATTTCGTCCCTAATATTTCTTGCTCATCCCCAGTCGTCGGACACCCATCTGATTTCCCAGTTCCAATACTTTCACCTAAAATGACTGCATAGCCTCTTGGTACATAATAATTTCCATACGAACCAAGATTAACAGCTCCATACGGTTTCCCTTGATACGCATACAATTCTTCATCTACGTTATATACAGGTACATCTTTTAAGCCAGCTCGATACGGACTCATTTCATATATAACTGGAACTTTCACATTTGAATCAGTTTTTGGGCGCATAACTTTTACCGATACACGATCCTTTTTTCCATCTCGATCACTATCTACTTCCGTTTCTACAAATAAATTTTCAATAATTGCTTCATCAAGCGAATAAATCGGTTTTGTCATCCCATTTTCTAATTCAATTTTCGTACTTGAACGTAACGCATCTGAAACAATTCCATTTAACTTCACGTCATGCTCATTTATGTAGTTTGTTTCTTTATTGTCTGCATACGCAGTCATACTAGAAACTCCTGACGTAATTGATAAAAATAATATTGCTGATAATGTTGCTATTTTCTTTTTCCCCATATCCTTCCCTCCCCATTTATGTCTCCTTTTACTATACAATATAATTACTGAAAATTCAGTTTATATTTTATACAGCAACTTGAGAAATTTGTAGAACACTCTTCCAACGGGCTTTCGAGGTTATATATTCTGATTTACTGCTCTCATATAATCAATTAGAAGCATCGCCTATTAATAGACGATGCTTCTAATTGTATTGAATTAGTCATTCTTCATATTAATATAAAACCGTATTTCTCCCTCTATAATAGAGATCCCATAGTCAAAACCATGTCTTTCTAAAATGCTTTTCACAATCGCTAATCCTAGTCCTGTACCGGAATGTTCTTTACTACGAGAAGATTCTAAGACATAAAAAGGTTCCCAAATTTTATCGATATCTTTAATTTGTTCTGCATTAATCCCATTTTTAATTTGAAAATATACACTTTTATTTCTCTCTTCTAAAGTGATTATTATGTTTTCATTTGTTGTATATTTTATTGCGTTAGAAATTAAATTTTGAAACACCATTCCCATTTTATTTAAATCCGCATAAATGGCCTGATTTTTAATATTACTGTTCGTCTGCAACTGTATTTCTTTTGAATCCAGTTCAATTTTATGCTTATCTATTATACTTCGGACTAATGGTTCAATAGGGAATTCTTCTTTTTGTAAAACATCTCTTTCTAACTTCGAAAATCGTAATAGTTCTTCAATTAAGTTTGATATGTGATCTGTTTGTTTTATAATTGTATCTACGTATGTCCCATCATCTAACCCATCCTTAATTCCCATAGAATATGCTTTTACTAATGCAATTGGTGTCTTTAATTCATGCGTCACATCACCCATAAATCGTTTTAAATGTTCATTACGATCTGTTAAATCTTGATGTGCTTCATGTAGTGTATCACTCATGATATTAATACTATCGGCTAACTCCCCTATTTCATCGTTCGTTTTCACTTTTGTTCTTTTAAACTTCAAATGTGAAATGTCCTGAGCTACATCACTTAGCTCTTTTAATGGAGTCGTTATTATTTTTGAAAGTATCCACACAAGTAAAATAATAAGAAGGAGTGAGAAACAAAGAATGTATAAATAAAATGTATTTAACGTTTTTATAATTTCGTTAGAATGTGCAATAGAAGTTCCCATTAAAATTATTGTATTATCTTTTGCAATATATTTAGCGAAAAAACTTGCTTTTAACTTCTCTTGATCATATAGTTTATTCGATTGCCCCTCCACTTTCACCTTCATGACTGCGTCTTTCGTAATCCACAGTTTATTTAAAACTACTTTCTTTTTCGTAAGTTGCATGCGTAACGATTCGTTCATATCATCTTCTGACTGATTGATTGACGTATATGCAACCGTAACGTTATTTTCGCTTTCAATTGTACGAATTACATCTTCTAACTCATTTACAGATGTATTTTGTATTTGCACTGTAAATTCATTCAAGTTCTCTCTCGTTTTGTAAATATTATATTTCGGTAAAAGATAGTTAATTATTAATAAAGAGATCGTAAAAATAAGAATAACAGTTAAAGAAATGCTGAGAAATAGTTTTTTTCCAAGTTTATTCACTCTGCTCCTCCAAACTATACCCTAAACCACGATGCGTCTTTATAATATTTTCTCCTACTTTTTTACGTAACCTTCTTACATGTGTATCAACAGTCCGCTCTTCTCCAAAATAGTCAAATCCCCATACAATATCTAACAATTTTTTACGAGTTAAAATCATGCCTTTATGATTTAAAAAACACTTTATTAATTCTAGCTCTGTTTTTGTAATGTCTAACTCTTTGTCATTTTTATAAACTTTATTTTTCGTAAAATCTATTTTCAAATCTTGAACTTGAATGACATCATCGTGCTGTATAAGCTTTTTCGCTCTAGTGATTAATACACCTGGATGAAATGGTTTTTTTACGTACTCATCTGCCCCGCTTTGAAGCGCTGCTAATTCATCTTCGCTTTCACTTTTCGCCGTAAGCATTAATACTTTTACGCTTGAGTTTTTCTTTATTTCCTGACAAACAGTAATACCACTATGTTTTGGCATCATCCAATCTAAAATAGCTAAATCAATTTTTTCATCATAAAATATTTGAAGTGCTTCTTCTCCATCTTTCGCTAAGAAAACTTCGAAGCCTTCTTTCTCAAAATAAGCTTTTAAAATCCTTAGCATATCTTGTTCATCATCTGCGATTAATACTTTCATACATTATCCTCCATTGCTTTTAAACAAAAATTAATTGTATCATACAACTTCTTTGTTACATGTATGTGACAGAAAAATATTTGAACCAGTTAAGGGTATAGTAAAAACGAGGTGTTGTACTATGATGAAAAAAATCGGGGTCATTACTCTTCTTTTCTTCTTATTATCAACAAATGCGTTCGCAAATACAAATCAACAAATTGAAGTATTTGATTGTCAAAAAGAAATGGTCGTTCAAAAACAATCTTTAGATCCAGCTATTCAAAAAAAAGCTGTTCAATATGCTAAATCCATTACTGGCCCCTTCAAAAACTTAAATGTCGTTCCAAAAGATGGTCACATGATAAAAATCCCTTTATCTAAACCAGTTTCTATTACAAATCAATGGCTACAAACAACAATTGATGAAGTACTTATTCTTCTCCCTCTTAATCAAAAACCTTATATTATGCTTTACGACGATGAAAATAATCCACATTTTTATTATGTAAAAGGTGATCCGAAGGGACTATTGAAAGAAATGAATGTTAAACATAATTGACTAGAAAAAAGAGACTTCATAAGCTTATTTTTCGAAGCAGAGGTCTCTTTTTTTACTAACATAATACTTTATAGTGACTAGAGCCTTTATATACCTGCCCCTTCACAAATCCATTTGCACTATAAAATGCATCACCTTGTTTTGTATCTGTATGTAAAACAACTACTTTAAAATTCTTTTCCGCATGAGATAATAGTCGCTTTAATAACAAGTTCCCTAGCCCTATACGACGATAGTCCTTTGAAATATAAAATCGCCTTAATCGGCCAATCTTATTATTTTCTGTATATGGATCCTCATTTAACCCTCCTATTCCAATTAACTTTTCCCCTTGAAAAATACCATATAGACATTCACCCGTTTTATTAAATGTGTTTAGTTTGTTTTCATATTCATTTATTAATTTTTTTAGGAAGTTAAAACCTTCTTCTTTACTCTCTTGAACAAGATATTTGAATTCATATTTCATTAAATTTTCTATTTGTTTAATATGTATATCTTTCAAGTCCATCCCCTCCTATGTGTGAAAATACATAAAAATGCTCTAGAATCATTTATTCTGAGCATTTTTATGATTGTTATCTTATTCAATTCGTAGTATGTGTATTCTTCACTTCAGTTTTAAATCGATAATATAGTTGTTTAAGTCTTATTGAACTAAAGTAGCTGTTTGCTTAAATGAATAGATTTACATTTATAATGTCTCTCAAATATAATATCAGTTTATAAATTCATCATTCTACTCTAACATTGTTCAAGTTAAGTTATAATTTGTTAATCTATAAGCTTTTGTAACCACAGTTCAAATATCTTTAACTGTTCTTCAGTATGAAAATAATGTTCACCTGTCTCCATGACTTCTAATGCACAACGATGTTTTTTTGTAAAATCGTTAATAATTTCAAATTCACACAGTTCATCCTTAGCTCCGTACATAATATATGTATCTATATTCCATGTATTAATAGGATGTTCTTTTACATAGCATAAATAATCCCAATATAACTTTTGACCAATTGGTGTCTCTATAGTCATTTCTTTTTGCAAAAGTTCTGGTGTTACATTAAACCATTTCATCATATTTTCGATAATTCGTTCCATATTAACTACTGGTGATAAAAATAATGCCTTTTCTATCACATCATTTTGATAGGCTATAAGGCTAAAATAAGCTCCTATACTACATGCAAACACACTTACTTCTTTCCAATGTTCTTTTGCGTAATTCATAATTATAGATAATTCACTAACACAAACCTGTACTTTGCAAGGTGTATTATCATTTGTTCTTTCTCCATGTTCAGGTAAATCAAAGCTTAATACTTGATAACCTTTTTGATTAGCATCTTCAGCTAATATTTGAATAACTGCATCTTCCTTATTTGACATATTTCCATGTACTGCAATAAAAACTTTTTCACTTTTATCTCCCCACAAAACCGTGGGAATATTATTAATGTTAAAATTATCTTTAAGCATATTTCCTCCGTGGAATAAGATATATAGGAATTGGCAAAAAACTGCACACACTTTATAATCTTTGCACAGTAGACAATATTCCCTTCAACTCCATTAAATCATCTATTACTATATCTGCCTGAGTAAGCTCATCTTCTTGTGCAAAATCAAAATTGCATCCAATCGCAATCAAGCCATTTTCTTTTGCTGCATTTATATCAGATAAACGATCCCCAACTACAGCTGCTTCTTTTATATCATATTTGTTCAAAATACTTTTTACTAAGTCGCTTTTATTAAGTGAGTTTATTTGTTCAATACTAAACGTTTCAGTAACCCATTGATCTAACTCATAATAAGATACGATTGCTTGTAAATATTCAGTTAAACCATTACTAGCAATATAAATTGAACAATTATTTTCTGTTATATATGTAAAAATTCCTTTTACATTCGGATATAAAGCACCTTTTCCGCTCTTAATATTTTCAATTAGTCTTTCTAAAAAATATGCATCTGTTTGTTCTCTTACTTCAAGAGAATGATTCGGTAATAAAGCTTCCCAAACTTTCGGTAAAGGTACACCCATTATTTCACGGTATTTATCAATAGGCGTTACCGTATCCCATAATTGAAGGGATCTTAAGTGATCAAATGTATCATCTAACGATAATTCTAAAATTTTATCTGTTTGAAATAACGTTCCGTCCATATCAAAAATTAATGCTTGTAACATTTCATTCTCTCCTTTTAAATTATAATACAGTTTTACTTGATATATTTTTAAGCATCTCAACGATAATTTCTGAACAATAGTTTGCGGCCGTTTTCGCGAAGTCATCATAAGAAATTTGGGCTTCATCGTCTGCACTGTCAGAAATACATCGTATTACGAGAAACGGTACTTCATTTATGTAGGCAACATGTCCAATTGCTGCACCTTCCATTTCTGTACAATGCGGTGCATATTCATCTATTAATTTCGCTTTTAGTTTTGAATCTTCAACAAAACATTCACCGCTTACAATTCTTCCTTCATGAACCTCTATGTGTAAATTACTACTATTGCATGCAATACGCGCTAACTCTACTAATTCCTTACTTGCGATAAATTCTTCTTGAAACGGGAATAAGTTTTTCATTTGAGTCTTACTTACATCATGATGGGTAACATTCGTTGAAATAACGATATCACCAACTTTTACATCTAGGTGTAACCCACCAGCAACACCTGTATTGATGATAGCATCTACATCAAATTTATGAATTAATGTTTGCGTACATGCGGCTGCATTTACTTTCCCTACACCACATCTTGTAACAATTATTTCTGTTCCCATGAATTCACCAATGTAAAAAGGCATTCCCGCAATTGTTTGTTCCTCTTGTATAACTAATTTTTCTAAAAGTAAGTCTATTTCAATTTGCATTGCTCCAATAATGCCAATTTTGTTCATGAATGTATTCTCCTTTATTAATTAATCCCTTTAATTCTTTCAGACATAACCGACAATAAAAATTTCGGAAGTACGATTTGTCTCTTTAATCTTTTCGGCTGTGAGAGTAATCTATATAACCATTCAGTTCCTGTATCCCTCATAATTTTTGGTGCTCTTTTTACTGTACCAGATAATATATCGATCATACCTCCAATACCAATAGATAGTGGAATGTTTAATGTTTGTATGTTTTCATAGATGAATTCTTCTTGTTTTGGTGAACCTAGTCCTACTAGCAGTAAGTGCGGCTTGAATTGCTTTATTTTCATTTTTACTTCTTCTATTTCCTCACCATTTACAAATCCATGCTGTCCTTTAAACTGTGCTCCTGGGAACTGCTCATTTAATTTTACTAATGCCTTTTTATTACTTTCTGGAGCAGCTCCAAAAAGAAAGACACGGTATCGATTATCGTTACAATATTTTATTAAATCGTGAGTGATATCTGCCCCAGTGACGCGTTCTTTCAGCGTTCCTTTTAATATTTTCGAGCCAATTATGACGCCAATTCCATCCGCTGTTATTAAATCCGCAGATAGTAACATCTTTTTAAACTGTTTAGATTTAGCCGTGCTTTCCTTTGCAGACATCACAATTTCAGGATTTGCAGTTACTACAAATCTTGGTTTCTCTTGTTTTTCATGTAGCCAACCTTTTAATAAACTTATAACTTGTGCATATTCTAAAGTTGAAAAAGGTATTCCCTTTATAAGTTGGTGATTCACTTTACTCTCCCCTTACATAAGTTGCAAATATTCATCAATATCTTTAGAAATTTGTTTAAAGGCTTTATCCCAAAATTCATAGCTTGTTATATTTATTTCAAAATGTTTTTTCATAAGTTCTTCCACTGAATCTTTTCCTGTTTCTCTTAAAAACTCTTTATATTTCAAGTGAAAAGTACTTTTCTTTTCTTTAGCTATTTCTAATAAACTAAAACTAGCTAAATACCCAAATGTGTATGGATAATTATAAAAAGGAACATCTGCTAAATAAAACTGAACATATTTCATCCAAACAAACGGCTGATATTCTGATAATGAATTTCCATATGCTTTTTCTTGCGCTACTATAGATAATTTCTCGATTTGATCAGCACTTAAAGGACTTTCTTTACATTTTTCATAAAAGTTCTTCTCAAATTCGAACGATGCTCGAATTGCCATTACATAATTAAAACAGTTTCTTATTTTCCAGCTAAGCAATGACTTTTTTATATCTATACTATCTGTTGTTTGAATTAGATAATTTATAAGCAACGTTTCAAAGAAAATAGACGCTGATTCAGCTGTACTCATTGGCAAATAATCATCTAAAAAAGAAGAGGCTTGCTCAAAACTCATATTATAAAAATGCCAAGCATGTCCTAGTTCGTGGGCAAGTATTCTTACACTATCGATACTTCCGTCATAACGCATAGAGATTCGAGATTCTTTTTCACTGAAAAAAGGAGCACAAAATCCACCTGGGGGTTTATTCTCTCTCGGTTCTGCATCTACCCAACCACTTTCTATCGCATGACGTGCAAATTCTGCTAATTCTTCATCTATATTTTTTAATGCATCGTATACGTTTTGTACTGCTACTGAAAAAGGAATAATAACCTCATTATTCTCCTTTACTGTCATAAGTTCATGCCATGTAATCGAAGCTCTGCCTTTCTTATACACATTTAAAGCACTAACTAATTTATCTAGATTTTCTTCTGTCGCATTCCATATTTGTAATAATACAGTTTCTGAAACACCATTCGCATGAAGGGACCTTGCTAAAATCTCTCTATCTTCTAATTCATTACTCTTTGTATTACGCAATCTTCCTATTTGATTTAATACAGTAGCAAAAATTTCTTTCTCCTTATGTAAAGTACATGTTAATAACTCGAATACTTCTAGTCTTTCCTTTTCATTATCACTATTCATTGCAACATGATTTGCTTGTCCAAATGATAATTGCTTATTATTGTGCTCTATTTCTATCCTATTCCTTAATTGTATGTACATATTTTCCCACGCATGTAGTTCATCTTTTATTAGCCTAGTATTATCAGTAATTTCCACTTCACTTTGCTGTATGACTTGCTGCACTTCACTTTTTAGTTCCTTTACTTTCACAGTCAATCTAGTATTATCCGATGTAACACTTTCTTCAGCCGATCGACAGTACAAATAGTATTCTGCTTTTTCAATAGCTTGAATAAGTTTTGAAAGAATCACTATATCTTTTGTTACAAAAAATTGTTCTTTTAACTCCAATATTGGAGATAGGATATCTTCATTCGAATACAATGAATCTAAATCCCACTTAGCAATTTCATGCATTTTATAGCCGCCCCCTTTTTTTACAAATAGTTACAGATTCTTCTCCCTACACAATTATATATGAAATGGTAAAATTTTAATATCTTCAAATATTTAGATTTCTACAAACAAAATACTTCAATACATAAAAAAGATGGTTCTGTCCACAACAGAATCATCTTTTTTATATCTTATATTTAGCATTTTCATACTAATTTCATAAAAAACTAATTTATATATTTAGTAACTCCTTTTTCTTCGCATTAAATTCATCTTCTGTAATAACACCCATATGTAATAATCCCTTAAATTTTTTCAGCTCATCTGCTACAGAAATAGTAACATTACCTTGAAGAAAAAAAGATTGATCAAAAGATCAATCCTTTACTCTACTTCATTTAAGAAAAACAACGTTATAACGCCAGGTCCTGTATGTGCTCCAATTGCTGCACCAATTGTATTTACGATAAATACTTCACAGCCAAATCTTTCTGTAATTAATGCTTTTAATGCTTCAGCTGTTTCTAGATCGTCACCGTGAGTTATACCAATTGTTTGACCTTTAAGTTCTTTTCCACGCTCTTCCATTATATCGACAATTCGGCCAAGTACTTTCTTTTTCCCTCTTATCTTTTCAAGTGGTACAAGTTTTCCTTCTTCCACGTTTAAGATCGGTTTAATGTTTAGTAAACCACCGATAAATCCTGCGACTTTACTTAAACGTCCACCTCTCACTAAGTACTGTAAGTCAGCTACAGTGAAGATATGTTCCATATGGTTCATTAGAAAATCAACACGTTTTAAAATATCTTCTTTTGATGCACCGTCTTTCGCCATTTTAGCAGCTTCTAATACGACAAGCCCTTGACCAAGCGAAGCACATTTCGTATCAATAATTTCTAAATCTAAGTTAGCATATGTTTCTTTTACTTCCTCTTTAATGAGAACTGATGATTGATATGTACCAGACAGTTCAGATGAAAAAGCTAAATATATACAAGGATTACCTTCTTTTGCATAAGAAACAAATTTTTCTTGGAAAGTTTCAAGGGAAGGTAATGACGTTCTATAAACAGCGCCTTCTCTCATATTTTGCAATAATGTAACTGACTCTAATGTAACTCCATCTAAATACTCTGTTTCTGCTTCATCATAAACACGGAGTGGAATTAAATCAATATCATATGCTTGCAGCAATTCTACCGGTAAATCCGCCGCACTATCCGTAATGATTTTAACACCCATTTTTAAACCTCTATTCTGTTATAAATATAAAAAATATAAAATAAAAATAGTACTTTTAAATTATATACGTAAAACTTAAATGAAGAAAGGAAAACACTTTATATTGTATGCACTATTCTTCAAAACTTGAACTGATAATAAAAATCATGCCATTATAATCACTTTTTTCCTGATATTATATTCTATATAATAGGAAAATTACATTTTTTATAAAGGGGAGATATAAATGAGTATCCAAATGGCTACATCTAATGATTTAGAATGGATGAATAATCAATACGACTCAATAGGATTTGTACGAAGTGATTTAAAAAGAGATAAAGTTGCAATTATTACATACAACAATGAATATGCAGGTGTTGGACGATTAGTCCAAATAGATGAAGATACTTTAGAAATGGGTGGAATTTATATTCTTCCTCAATTTAGAGGGCTACAATTAGCTGGGGATCTTGTTTCATTTTTAGTAGAAACTGCGAAGAAATTACAAGTTCCAAATGTATATTGTCTTCCTTTTGAGGAATTAAAAAACTTTTATAAGAAATATGGCTATACTGAGGTCGATACTCCGAAAGAAGTTGTTCATCCAATTATTCTAGAAAAATATAATTGGTGTTTGGATCATTATGAAAAGCATGTTTTATTATTTAAGTTGTAAAAGTACCTAAAGTGAGTATATATAAATATTAATTATACTTTTCCGCATAGATAATAACCCTAATTTATTTGGTCAACATCAGCTTCTACAAGATATACTATTACTTCTTACGCTGTCTTTTTTTCTTAACCTTACTTTTGTATAAATGATTAGTTTGTTTAAAATTACCTTAAATCGTATTCAAATAAACTAATCGAAAGGCCAATTCCTATATAATACAATTAAGTAATTAAAAGGAGCGTTATTTATGATAGATGTAATAAGACTCGTTATCTTTACTGTAGTTGCAATTGGTGCCATTATTAACATATACATAGAATTTAAAAAACCTAAAAAAAGTATATTCTCAATCGTTTTTTTATCAGTACTCTTAATTGGATCCTCAGGGTTAATTAAAAATATTTTATCTCAACTTTTATAGAAGATTGATTAAAAATCAACCTCCCGTCAATAATGTAAATAACATGATTGTATCTCTCCATTCCCCCTTTGGAGAGGAGCAGTTAGCTTTGGCTAACTGCTCTTTTATTTGAACTATTATCCACAAAATAAGTATCATACGCCTTATCAAAAACATATCCTAGTTTTTCAGCTAGTTTTGCAGATGTAGTATTCGCTGCATCCCAGTTTGGATATATCCCTTTTTCTAAACAGTCCAAGATTAGTGCTGCACTAACTATAGTCGCCAATCCTTTTCTTCTATAATTGTGATCAGTCGCAACTTCAATTTCAATGCCATTATCATAAATGCTATATGATGATGCACCGCATACAACTTCTCCTTTATACAAGATACAATACCCTATACCTCGGTTTATATAATCTTCTACTGATTGAAATTGACTTGTAAAATCTTTAGAGACTTTATGTAATGTAGGGTTATTTACGATATTTTCATCTATTCTTCTTAACTCGTATCCTTTTGGAAGCGCTGATATAAGAGATTGTAATTTTGAACGATCAAAAACTTCTGCATTACGTTTAAATTTATAGCGTAAAAACTTATCTATTTTTCTTTCGTAAAATGTTTCTAGACGCTTTTTCCATTCTACACTATTTACGATGGCTAACATTCTATCAGGAATGTTTCGAAGCAATTCTTCTGTTTCTTTCACCTTTGAATCCCCAGCTTGAGACTCCCACGACTAAAGTCGCAAGCCCTTATCCTTACGGGTTGACGGGTGGGATTCTTGAATGACTAAACGTTCGCAGTCCATTTCTGTTTTGAACAGACTTCAAGATGAGGGCATCTCATTGCCCCTCCTAAGACAGTGCGTATAGCATCTTAGGCTGATTGACTGTTACCATCAATCACAGTTGCGTAGCGAATATTCATCGCCCCAACAATATCACGATGTTTCTCAAATCCACATCGGCACTTGTATTTTCTGTCTGGTGCTTTGTTCTTTTCAGAACATTTCGGACATGTTTGACTTGTATAAGCAGGGTTCACATATTCTACCTTAATACCAACTAAATTCGCTTTGTATTCAATGAATTGTGCTAAACGATAGAATGACCAAGTGTGTAGATTTTTCTCGTTTTTACGGCTTGTTCTTGCCGTCTGTCTAATATTCGTTAGTTGTTCTAAACGAATAACAGAAATGTTATTATCGGTTGCAAAGTCAATGATTTCACGACTTACTTTGTGGTCTTGGTCTTGCATCCATCTTTGTTCTTTATCATCAAGTTGTCGAATGGCATTTAATTTCTTATTTTCACCTAACTTCTTACGAACACTACGAAACTTACGTTTTATATATTTGTTTTGTCTACCATTGCCGAAGAAACGAACTTTATCATCGTCTGTGATAGCTACCGCAGGGACTTTAAGACCTAAATCTACCCCTAAAATCTTCGTTCCTGTTTTTTCATTTGTAGGAATCATGACAGATATTTGAGCAATCCACTTATTAGATTTCTTCGTGATACGAAGTGTACCTAACTTGTGTGTTAACAAATTAAAATTGCGATTATATTTATCAGTTAATAAAGCACGAACCTTTAAGCGAGTTGATTTTCCATTTACCATGAGTGGAACTGAAATGTGCGTGAAGTCAAACGAATAGTTTTGATTGTTCCATACACAAACAGGTCTCTTTAGAATCGGAATAACTTTGTATTTACTTTTTTTCACCTTTGTAGAAAACACACTTTTAGCGTCTTTAATTGCTTGGTTCTTCACTGCGCTTGGAAGATTAGCTTCAACATCTTTTGTACTTTTCTTAGTGCTCTTCTTCGCTTCAGCCATTTCAGATACAAGTGTATTAATGACTTTGATATACTCATAGCTACTTTGTTCCAATAACTGAATTTGTTCTTTTGTTGGAAGCAATTTAACTTTGACTGTGATTGTTTGTGACACAATTTTCACCCCCTCGTCTTTTGATTTTCAACATACTGTTTAATTGTCTCAGTCGATACATTTCCAGCAGTAGAAACAAAATAGGAACGTGTCCATAGACTTGGCAAGTGTTGAAGATGAGGAAACTCTCCTCTCAAACGCTTCGATGCCACTCCTTTAATTTTCGCCATTGTGTCAGCAGGACTAAGTGTTGGTAGTGTATGCAAGAACAAGTGAACGTGGTCTTTGTCGCATTCCATTGCGACAATAGCAACATCCATTTCTCCGCATATTTCTTGAACCAACTCTTTGAAACGTTCTTCTACTTTTGTGTTAAGAAAAATCTTTCTTCTGTATCGCGGGCAAAACACAAAATGGTAGTTAATTAATGACACAGTTGTTTTGGTTCTTCTATAATCATGTATCATATTCACATTGTATCAGTTTTACTTTTAAACTACACCACAAAAGATACCAATATTTTGAATACTTAAAGTACCACAAACTTAGCGATTTTTAGTGGTACTCCGTATCCAACCTCACTTTCATCCCATGCCTAAAGGCGATGGGCTTTCCCGTTCGGAAAGGGCTGTAATTTGCGCTACTGTCGGATTTTCAAGATTATTTACCCAAGCGGTACCCATATGTCCTTGTAAATAAGAAAGTAAAACAACGTTATTGAAATCTTCGAACATAGTAACTCATTTTTCTCTTGTATGTATATTCGCTTCATATATCATTTACATTCCTGCTTTCTTTAGAATTAATGTACTTCTACTCTTTTCTACATATAAGCAAACGTCTACTACATTCCATATAATTATAAATTATTCATAAATATAAAATTATTATAACATCTAAAAATAAGTAAATGACTGTCCTGTAAAAAGGTTTACAGATAATATACTTAATAATAATTCGCAATCTATATTATTATGTAAAACCCTTAACATTAGTTTAAGGGTTCATTTAAAAATATATGTTATAACTCCTTCTTATAAACAAATGATTCTCTTCCTCCGTTTTTATATACTTTAGTCACTTTAACAACTGATGTGTACGTATTATCGTCATTCGATATTATCTTTTTCATCTCTTCTATTTCAGCATTACCAGTTCCACTCTCTATCCTCAAACAATTCGAAATGTTGAGGTATCCACTCGATGTGAAAAGAATAATAAACGTAAGATCAGGGAAATTAATGAACAGTATTCCAAACTTTAAAGGATTCGTAGCCGTATCAGATAATACTAGTCGGAAACTTAATAATTCAGGCACTTGAACAAAATCTTTAGAAACAATTGCTTCACCTATTATAGTAATTTGTTTTACTACATTTCCCATCTCATCTATAAACCCAGTACAACTAGGCGCATCAATTGTTTTTGCTTGAAGTGATAAATTCAATTCTGAATTGTGAAAGTCAAAAAAGAGTGTGCTTCCCTCTGTTAAACATTGCGGACAAACGTTTCCAAGTAGACTGAAATCCTCTTCAATAAATTTGACTTTCATTTTACAACTACAAACTTTTCCTATTCGAATTGCATCAATCTTAGAGCAATCTACAAAAATAACCTCATCGTCCTCTTGTACGAAGGATACGACACCATTCTTCTTATTAAATGAAAGAAAATAAGATACAACAATTTCATTTCCGGCAATTACAATACTCTCAACTTTTGTAAAAGGCTCTAGACTTCGCAAAAATTCACAAATACTATTTTGGCAACATCGATCATTTCGTTTCGGCTCACAACCCACTTACACTCCATCCCTTCTCTATATGTTTTATCTCATACACATAATATGAGCGGGATATGAGAAAAGCTTGGACAATATAACTTTAACGTAGGAATATATTTGCCTACTTATCGCATTAAAAATGAGTACTAACACATAAATTTCCCTATAAATACATATAACAATTTCATCTTTCATGAAAAAAACGTTATAATGAAGTGTAGCCTCTACGATTACGTTATAAAGGAGATTAAAACAATGGCTAAAATTAAAGTATACCAAGCAAAAGAAGAAAATATGGAAGCAGTAAAAAACATCATTGATGTTGAAGAACAAAATCCAACTGCTGAAAACTTACAAAATCTATACGCATGTGTATTAGATACTGAAGATATGGCATTGCCTGAATCATACATTGAAGAAGATATCTTAATTGATTCTATTGAAGTTATGGTTAACGCTTCTCAAAGCAAAATAAGAGACTTAGGTGCTTACGATGTAATCGAAGTTCAAAACAAAGGTAAGAAAACACAAATTTTATTATTAGCAGACGAAGAATACGAAATCATCGAAGGCTAATCTAAATCCGTACATACGAAAAAGCTCCTTTCCAATTGGAAGGGAGCTTTTTCATTACGCTTTTGATGTTTCGCTCTTTTTATTCTTTTGTTGTTTTTTAATTACCATGCGCTCATTTCCCATAAAGAAAATAAATATGAATGCTAAACCAGCTGGTACCAATGCCCACATAAATGTTTGGACAATTGAGCTAGAAAGAGCATCAATAATTTTATCTAATATTTGCGGTGGAATTTGAGATCTTGCCGATTCTGATAGAATAGCTCTTGAATCTCCTAAAGCGTTTGTATTCATTCCCCCGTTCATACCTTTAAATGCTTCTTCTAATTGATCTTGGAAACCTGTTCTTTGAATCATTCCGAAGATTGTAATACCAAGCGTCATGCCTAATGAACGAATGAAGTTACTCGTTGAAGTCGCAGACCCTCGCTGTTCCATACCAAAGTTGTGGATAGCCGCCATACTTAGTACAGAGAATGAGAAACCAACTCCAAATCCAATAATAATCATATACACTGTTAATAATACACGACTTGTTTCTGGCGTTAATGTGCTTAATAAGAATAGTCCAATTAGCATAATAACAGCAGAAATAATCATAATGTTTCGATAGCTAAGCTTCGTCGTTAAAAACCCACCTAATTGCGCTGTTACAACTGATCCTAACATCATCGGTAATAGTAATAACCCTGAGTTTGTTGCGGTACCTCCGTATACACCTTGAATGAATAACGGAATGTATACAGTTGCTGACATAAACGCAGCACCATAACATAAAGCAATAATGGTACTCATTCCGAATAAGCGCTGCTTAAACATCTCAAATGATATGATTGGCTCTTCTACTTTTCGTTCAATAAAAATAAATGCAATAATTAAAATAGCGAATCCACCAAATAAACTTAAAATAAAGCTAGAATCCCAGTCATACTTTTGTCCGCCAAGTTCTAAAGCAAACATTAAAGAAACTACTGCACCAACTAAAGTAATTGCGCCAAACCAATCAATTTTTTGTTTTCTATGAACTCGTGATTCTTTATAAAAGAATGTAATAAAAATAAGTGCTAAAATACCAAGCGGTAAGTTAATGTAAAATACCCAGTGCCAGCTAATATAATCTGTAATATATGCGCCAAGTAACGGCCCGAAAATACTTGACAATCCAAATACCGCTCCGAATAAACCACCCATTTTCCCGCGCTTTTCAGGAGGGAAAATATCAAAAACAATAGTAAATGCAATCGGTACTAATGCCCCGCCGCCAATACCTTGAATGGCACGATAAATGCCTAACTGTGTAATGTTTTCAGCAGTACCACAAAGTGCCGAACCAATCATAAAGACGATTAAACCAAAAATAAAGAATCTCTTTCTACCATACATATCTGATAGTTTACCGAATATCGGCATACCTGCCATTTCTGCGACCATATAGGCAGAAACGACCCATACAAAGTTTTCAAGACCTCCTAAGTCACCAACGATCGTTCCCATCGCTGTTACGACAATGGTATTATCCATTGATGCCATTAAAATACCTAGCAATAAGCCCGCCACAATAAAGCCGAGCTTATTATTCTTCTCAACCATAACCTTGCTCTCCCTCATACTACTTATATTTGTTTATGTTCTTTTACGACTGTATTACCCTTTTGATTAAAACTAGTATGATATTCTACAACACTAATTTCACACCCAGGGCCAATTGTAACGTTGTTTCCTCTCACTATGTCAGCAATCGTATGTTCTAAATAAATATCATCTCCTTCAACAATTGAAGTTTGAAGGTTTCCAACATGACTAATAAAAGGAAGAAATCTCGCTTTTTTACGAATCGTAATTTTTTTACCACCAATTTCTCTTACCTTACTTCCTTCATAACGAAGTGAGATTTGAATATTTTCACCATTAAGTAATCCATCACTTTCAAGACCACCAGTTAATGATAAATCTTCTACTTCAATATTTCCCCTCACATTTAAAGCACCTTTTACATCGACAAAATCACCTGAAAACTTCCCAGCAATATCTATCATACCTCTAACTTTTGTTTTTTCAATATGTGCATCACCATGCATTTTTGTATTACCATATACTTTTACATATTCTGCATCTACAGTTCCTTGTACTTCACTATCTCCATACACAACATAATTTTTTACTTTCATATTCCCCCGTACATCACTCGTGCCGTACGTTTTAAATTCATTACAGCTCATATCATTAGAAATCGTTCCTTCACCGCGAATCTTCACTTTATTATAATCTCCGCCTGCTGAATTACCGGAACCATTTACTGTGAGACTATGTGGATGTTCCATATTACTTTCTCCTTCCCATTAAACCTGCTTAATTTCTTTTACATTTGCGCTTTTATCAACAGTAAGAACACCTGTATATTCAATGAGTTCAATCTCACAGTTCGGTCCTACTGTAATATTGTTTCCTCTTACCGTTCTTATGTGAGCATAATCAATATCAATATTGTCACCTTCTAATAGTTCAGCTTCTAATTGCAAGCCAAATACTGTTTTAAATAGCCTACTTAATGTACCTGATCTATGTCTTACTTTAATCGTTTGACCACCAATTTCTTTCGCGCGACATGTACCGTGAATATTAATATTTATTTCATCAGCGCTTAATAATCCGCCAATTGTAAATTGTCCTTCTGAAGAAAAAGTATCCACTTCACAATTACCGTCAATTGTTGCTTGACCATTGACTTTAAATTCTTCACCTGTGACATTTCCGCCTATCGTACCTTTTCCTGCAATTTTCAAACTGTTTGCCTTTACATTTTGCGTAATTGTAGCTTTCCCATCAATTCGCATCGTTTCAGCATGAACTGTGCCATCGACTTTACCAGATCCGCTAATTCGTGCACTGTTACTTTTCAAATCGCCAGTAACTGCTCCGTAACCGTTACATTCAAATTGCTCACATTCGACATTTCCATTCACAGTTCCTTTTCCGTTTAATTGCACTTTATGAAACTCACCGCCATTCGATGAACCGTAACCATTTATAATCAAATTATCTGTACGCATACTTTCTCCTCCATTACAACAATTTAGTTTTTAATGCTTCGGTATATTTCATAATCGCTTCTCGTAAAACGATTTTGGTGCCTTTTTCAAAAATTAAGTCGTCCACGTTTGAAACTAAGAAACATGTAGAAATCCCTAACTTTCGGACAATGATTAAGTCACACGTTTTATGTTTCATTGCTTCATAATTTTCACATAAAACTTGCAAGACCATTTTTCCTTCTTCTAAACTAATCTCTCCCGATTGTAGTAATTCTTCTAACATGTACACATAAAGAATATCTACAAATTGAAACTCCGCTGTTTTATTCGTTTGTTCTATGAAAAATTGTAAAACTGGTTCTGATGCAATCCCTTTACGTAAAATGTCTTCCTTCGTTAAAAGAATTTCCCTCACACTCGGTGAAAACATATTCGCTAGTTCATCAAGTGATAGATCCTCTTTCATCGTTTGGATTTTATCAATTCGCTCTAAAATCTTTTCTTTCGGAAAAAATGTCTCCTGACCCGTGAATGTAGACTTTCGTACAAACCAATCTTCCGGTATTAAATTTTTTCTTTTCCACCTATATAACTGTCCATATGAAATACCAGTAAGTTCTAATAAATCTTTTTTTGAAATTAAATCTGTACTCAACTGTATAACACTCCTTCCTGATAACAATGTAACATAACACTGTTACGCTGTAAATAGACTTTTATCACAAGTAGCGTAACAATGTGTAAAACAATCCTGTTTCACACAAAAAAATAGGGTTCTCACGCATCTTATAAAATGCGTAAAAACCCTTATATATCAACATGTAAACCATATTTCATAAAAATCAATCCACCCTTGTGAATTAATCATTATATTTTGTACTTTTTCATGAGAAGTTACTTGTTGTTTGTTACGGTATAAAGGAATAACTTGAACTTGACGTAACAATGTCTCCTCAATATCGCGTAACAGTGTAACTCTTTCCTCTACTTGTTCTTGTTTAAAATAAGGGGACAATAATTTATGAAAATCCACGCTGCTTTGCCCATGAATAAAACTGTTTTTTGTAAGAAACATATATAACAAACTATCTTCTATTCGTTCGCTAATTGTTGCGCTATCATGCATCATATCAGCCTTTTGTATCGTACTAATTTCTAAAAGATCTTCTATTTCAAGAAAATTGGTTTCTACACGAATCCCGTACTTCGCACACTCTTTTTGTATCCATTGTGCATCTTCAACGTGATCTCGTCCTGTAAATGTGTATAGTTGTAGCACTTCACTATGATACGTACTCCTTTTAATTAAACTTTGGATATCTTCGTCAATATCTACTATACTTTCATTTGCTAATATTAGTTTCTTTGCCACTTCTCCACGTTCTCCGCCGAGTTCTTGAACGATTTTATCACCATGAATAATTTTGTATAGCGCTTTTCGAAACAGCTCATCTTGCATTGGCCCTTTTTTTACAAGATTACACGTTACATATGTCACATTCGATTCAAGCCGTGAAAGTTCTTTATTAAGATTTTCTTTATCTTTATACTGTGCCTTTACTAATACGTCATATGTATTTACATTTTGCTCTACATTCAATAGTTCAATTCGGTCAAGAAAAGGTCTTTCACGATAATATAAATCATGTACTTCTAATGCAAATAAATGTGTATTCTTCTCTTGTAATATAAAAGGTCCTGTACCTATGAAGTTTCCCGCTTCATCTTCCTTTACGATAGAACATTGTTCTGCACTTAGCATATGTAAAAACATCCTATTTTCCGTATGTAATTGAATTTCAACAACAAATTCATCCACTGCACGGAAACTTTCAACATGTTGTAACATCCATGCATGTGGGTTGTTTTCAGCTTTCATAAATCGTTTTAATGAATGTATGACATGATGTGCAGTAAGTCGTTTCCCATTATGAAGATGAACGCCTTTTCGTAAATAAAAAGTCCATACCTTTTCAGCATCATCATATTCCCATTGAAAAGCAAGCCTTGGTTCTATAGAGTTTGTTTCCTCATTTACATATACAAGTGTATCAAAAATATGTTTAACCATATGACATTCCGATCGCATCGTAGCGTAAACCGGATCTAAAGCGATATCTAGATTCATTTGTACTTGCAAACGAAGGACATCTCTTCTCCCTTCGGATGTCCTTTCTATTTTATGACCAAATATTGAATCAATCCATGACTGATATTCACTCTGTACGGATGAAAATAGCGAGCTATAGCGTTCCACAAATTCGATTCCGCTCCTCACATCCCCTTTTTTCGTTATTTCTTTTCCCTTATCTAAAATTAATGACTTCGGATGCTTTCGAAATATTACTTTAGAACGCCTCCCTCTCCCTCGTCCTGGAAACCAAGCAATCCAATTTAACTCATCTAATTTTTTTATAATCAATTTACTATTACGTTCTGTACAAAATAATGTTTCGGATATATTTTGGACTGTTATTTCTAATTGTTCTCCTTCTTTTTTCCCTTTCCCATAGGCAACCCATAGTTCAATGTATTGATCTAAAATAAACATCATATTCCCCCTAAAAGGTGAAAAATACTCCCTATTCTTTTTACCCTTTTTCCATTTCTCCTTTCATCTTATCATTTCAATATAGAAAGGAGGAAATAATATTGAATCATCTCTTATTACGTTACAATAAACCAATCATCATTAGACTGTGCGGTGAATTATTAACTCGAACAACAGAATCCATGTTAGCTATCATTATGATTATTTACGTTAATAAGATGCTAAACGGCAATATTATGATGACTATGCTTATTTTCGGGTTACAACCGCTTTCGGACATTATATTTACACTTATTGCTGGAGGAG
The DNA here is from genome assembly GCF_051915205.1 of Bacillus cereus group sp. MYBKT111-2. Taxonomy (NCBI): domain Bacteria; kingdom Bacillati; phylum Bacillota; class Bacilli; order Caryophanales; family Bacillaceae; genus Bacillus; species Bacillus cereus group sp. MYBKT111-2. The sequence goes on along the minus strand of NZ_JBQAEG010000002.1, from coordinate 149,851 downwards.
TGACTGATAAATATGGACGAAAGAAAATTATGTTACTAGGATTGTTACTACAGGGCGTTGCAATCGGTAGTTTCATTTTCGCTCAATCCGTTTTTATCTTTGCATTATTATACGTTATAAATGGTATTGGCCGTTCCTTATATATTCCCGCTCAACGTGCACAAATTGCTGATTTAACAAAACATGGGCAGCAAGCAGAAATCTTCTCACTTCTGCAAACGATGGGAGCAATAGGTACTCTAATCGGTCCTTTAATTGGTACTATTTTTTATAAGACTCACCCTGAATATGTATTTATAGTGCAAAGCATTACACTTATAGCATATGCAGTCGTTGTTTGGACGCAGCTTCCAGAAACTGCTCCGGCAATGACAACACCAACGCAAAAGCTTAAAGTATCATCTCCAAAGCAATTTGTACACAAACATTACGCCGTATTTGGACTAATGATTACTACAATTCCTATTAGCTTTTTTTATGCACAAACTGAAACAAATTATCTTATTTTCGTGAAACATACAATTCCGGATTTCGATCGCATACTCGTTTTTATTACAACATGCAAAGCTCTTATGGAAATCACTCTACAAGTTTTCCTTGTGAAATGGTCTGAACAATTTTCTATGGCGAAAATCATACTTATTGCTTACACCTGCTTTACGATAGCTGCAATTGGCTATGGATTTTCAGCAACAATCTTGTCACTATTTTTCACATTACTCTTTTTAGTCATTGGAGAAAGTGTTGCTTTCAACCATTTGCTTCGATTCGTTTCACAAATCGCTCCTACAGATAAACGTGGATTGTATTTTTCAATTTACGGGTTACATTGGGATGTATCTCGAACGTGCGGTCCTGTTATCGGTGCGGTTTTATTAAGTAAACTAAACGGTAGTATGCTATTTTATAGTTGTGCTTGTTTCTTAATGATTGGCGGCATTATCCAAGCTCTTTTTGTTCAAAATTTAGAGCGTAATAAAATAAAAAAAGACATTTCGGAGCATACTCCCCATGTTTTATAGGCTGCATTTCCCACCCTTTTAACAGTAAAAAGAAGGATGTCACAAAAGTCTCGATGACCTTTGTGACATCCTTTCTTTATTACCCTGCCATTTTATTAATACTATCCTCAGGCGAAAATACCGAAATATGATTTACCTTACCAGTCGATTTTGGAATAATGAATTTTAACTCAAACTGATTGTTTACTTTATATACATATATTTTATCTTCCCCATTTACTTTAACTGCAGCTGGTTTTCCTAAAGCTTTCTCTATTTCTTGAAATGTAATTGATTTTAGTTCTGCATGATAGGAGCGTACATCAAAAACTTGTGATCCTTTATTAAAACCGAAGGAAACATTTTTATTTGTAAAGGTAGCGTACATTCCGTTTCCTGCTTGTTCTGTTTTATCTGCTTTCCCCCACGCTTTTTCTATTTCTTCAATATCTCCTGTATGCGCTGCGAACGGAACATTAGGTACTTTTCCTTCTTTCGCTAGTTCAAATAATTCTTTAACGTGGTTAATTGATTTTTGATTGATTACTGTATCTTTCGTGCTTGGATCTATCTTTGGTTTTGTTGACCCTTCCTTATTTGATTTTTCATCAGGCTCTTTCTTTTCTTCAGAAGTATTATTCTGTTCATTTTTACTATTTTCCGTTGTTGGATCTGTTTCCTTTTTTTCGTCCGTTCCTTTACATGCTACTAATGCAAAAATACATGTAAAAGCGAGAAATAACATACCTATCTTTACATACACTCTCATACATTTCAGCCCCCTATCATAATCTGATTCATTTCGATAACCAATCCATTACACCTCTTTTCAAATTGTGTTTGTTCCAAAAAGTAAATACTTCACTCTCGCCCAATGCTTGTGCAACATATTCTACAAAAGCTGTTCCTAAAAAATAACCGAGTCGGTTGTATCCAAAATATTGTCCGCCAGATAACCGAAACCACTCTTTCTCTTTTTCAAACGTCCATCCTTCTATATAATCTTTCAAAAAACGTTTCTTTATTTGTTCTTCATTTTCTATATAATATTGTAACCAACGTTCACCATCATCGTCATATGAGTAATACACGGATTCATTTAAACCTTTCACAATTTGCTTTGATACGTATGTTGCAACACCTTCACGATACAAATTAACTGCCGCATCGGTCCACTCAGCTTTCTCCCAATCCATTCCATTATTTTGTAACATAACATTATGATATATATGCCCTATTTCGTGAGCGACAATAACACGAAGGTGATTTAAATTTGGAGATAATTTTTCTGCGGCAAAAAACATATCTCCAATAATCTCTCTTTCTACAAATGCATTTGATCCAAATCCTCCAACAAATAAATGAAATTTCATTTTTACATCAAAGTTAAATTTATTATGATATGCATTTGTTACCTCTTGGATAATGATTGGTAATGTTTTAGTAATGATACGAATGTCTTCTATTTTTGCGGGATATTGTTTTATGGCATTAGAAAGACGTTCATTCGTATTAGGACAATGATACTTAAAGTATTCTTCAAATATCTCTGGATGCGAAGTGAAGTATTGATTGAGGACTGCTAATTCTACGTCGGTGCTTTCCCATAATTTTAAAAAACTTGGAATTGTATTGTTTATCATTTTTCCATCTCCTTATATATCCCTTCTCGCCATTTACACTGCACTCCTTCCTTAAATAGAAAAAAGCTGCCCAAAAAGGACAGCTTTACATATGTATTTTTACACTTCGATTGACTTACCATCTTCAACAATATGATAAAGTAAGTGAGCTAAATGATGAATTGGACCATACTCTTCCTCTTCTTCATCAGTTTCACCTTGGAATTCAAGATCATTTAAGTATAGTGCTAAAAATTGATAGTATAGTTTTAAATCAAATCCGTAGCACGCAGTTGGCTCTTCATGATCTCCTTCATATTGTAACATTAAGTATTGATCATTTCCTTCTGCATCTTCTGCATCAAAGAATACGAAGAATCCAACATTTGTATCTAAATCAAATAGATGACGAGTGCCTTTTTCTGTCGCTTTATTGAAGTCCTCTTCACTTAATTTATGTACTGTTGTCGCTTTAGCATTATCTTCTTGATGAAAATTTACTGTAAATGTTTTCAATGCTGACACCTCCTGATTGTATAATACTAGCATAACATATAAAAAGGACTGCTTACAAATGTAAACAGTCCTTACATTCATTTTCGCATTGCTCGCAATAAGAAACTTACGATGAAAATTAAAATAATCGCACCAATTAAAGCTGGAATAATTGCATATCCGCCGATTACTGGGCCGAAACTACCAAGTAATTTCCCACCAATCCAAGAACCAATAATACCAGCAATAATATTACCAATTACACCGCCTGGTACATCCCTACCAGTAATTAAGCTAGCAAGCCACCCTAATATACCACCAACGATTAAAGACCAAATCATATGATAACCTCCTTTATATTTCACCAATCAAAATATAATTAGAAACAATTGCTTACCATTAGTTATGTTACATTTTTCATAAGTTATTCATGGAGCATAACTGTATTTTTTTGTAAAAATAATACATGTTAATTAACTTTTTAGACTAACGATTTATGCAGCTTGAGATATTACACTTATTATGGACAATCGGGCTTCAATATTGTCCGCATAAACTCTTCTTTAAATGCAGGATAATTAAAACCAACCGCAATTCTTTGTATCGGCCGATCATCAAACCTCGTCGGCTCAGCTATTTTTCTAAAGTCAGCCACACTTTGTCCTCTTGTTACGTCATTTGTCGTACTAATCCAAACTGCAGATTTTTTATATTCAAAAATATCATCATTTATAAATGAAATGAACGGAAGCAAATCGTGAATCGGACTTCCAGCAATACCCGGGTATTCTTTTTTATAAAAGTTCTCATAATAAAAATCAATCATTGGTTTAATAAGCTTTGCCTGCCCTGTTCCTTCTTTATTAATAATATCCACCATTTCAGGCGTAATTAGGGCCTGTTGCGTTACATTTAATGGATAAATATTCGCATTCTTTGCGTACTTCATTACAATATTTGCAGCAATTGGATCTCCATAAAAATTTGCCTCCGATACAGGAGTAACGTTACCAGGAAATAAAAACGCACCGCCCATAATATAATAAGAACATATTTTATCCATTACATTTGGATATAATAAAAATAATGTTGCCAATGTTGTTAATCGTCCTGTCGCTACGATAATAATATCTTCTGGACAAGGCTCAATTAATTTAATTAATTCACAAAAATTTTCCCGTTTACAAATCCTCATTTCAGGTGGAATAATGGGACCTAGGCCGTGCTCTCCATGAATTTCAGGAAAAAACAAAGGTTCTTCAGCTGTCATCGGTCTTGCTGCACCCTCAATGATTTTTACTTCTGTAGCATAGTATCTTTCTAAAAAATACACATTTTCTGTTACGATTTCTCGCGATACATTCCCATATTCAGCAACAATACCTAAAATATCTAATTTACATGTTTTATTTGCATAAATTAATGCCACAGCATCATCAATACCAAAGTCTCCAAAAAAGACGATTTTCTTATTAACTATACTCACCCCTCTTCAGCATTATCTACTATTATTAGTATGTAAAAAAGACAAGGCTGTGAAACGGTGCAAACTAAAAAAGCCGCCTATTTATTGGCGACTTCAATCTTTTTATAAGATAAATATGCTAGTACATTTTTACTTGAATCATATTTTGGATTATTTCCTTTTCTTGGTTCTCTCGTATGTGTTTTTTCAAATCCAGGAATATCCGGCATTTTCTCCATAAATTCAAGCATTTCTTCTTCAGTTCCTTCAATACGTACGCGAATCATTATTACATTTCCTCAATTCTCATTTTCTCTGTTACTAAGTATAACGTACTTTGGAAAGACTGCAAGAAATTTATCTTTTTAATGTTAAACTTTTTTTACATACAAACAATGCCATTTCAGTATAAAACGATGTGATTTTATTATTTTCATATTGAATGTTAAAGAATTCTTGCATTTCAACTGATGTTTTCATCATACATTCTGTTAACTTCACCCGCTTCTGCAAAGGTACATTCATCATATCGCACCACCAGTCAAAATCAAATTTCTTGTCAAAAGTAAGACATGACTGCATTTGCAAACCATTTTTCTCTAATAAGGTAATCCATTCTGTTTTTTTCAAAGCCCGTTCATGACTCGGATCCCGCTTTTTTTCTATAAAATTATAAAATGTATCGTATTCATTATTTTCCGGTGAAACATTATCTATTAAAATAAACAATCCCTTATCTTCTAACGTACGATTTACTTCATAAATAAACTGAGCTGGATTCGTAAAGTGATGTGCTGCAATTCGGCACGTAATTGTATCAAAAGAACTATCAGAAAACGGTAAACTCTCAGCGTTTCCAGCAACAAAAGACACATTTTCATGGCCGTTACTTATAATAAATTTTTTTGCATTCTCTAACATTTTTTTTGTTAAGTCTAAAGCAACTACTTCGTTAAACAATGGCGCTAATACATTTGCAACATGTCCTCCGCCAGTAGCAATATCAAGAAGACGATTATTATGACGAGACTCAACTTGTTGAACTACATATTGTAAATCCGGTCCTTTAGCATGAATTTTACTTTTTACATACTTCTCCGCATTATTACCAAACTGTTGTTTCACAAGCTCTTCTTTACTCATTTTATCATCTTCTTTCTATTGTTATTTACATATAGAATTCATATAATAATTAAAGTTCTCTTTATGTATTTTCAAATCCTCTTTTCAGCTCACTTCTTATCATGCTGTCCTATCATCAACATAAAATCGATTTTCCGTTTACATATAAAACAAAAAAGGCTACGGGAACTTGTCCCCTAACCTGACCAAATATCAATTACATTTTTACTTTTTCATATACATCTATATAATATAAATCCTCTTTCAACTTCATAATAACATCTACTTCGTTATAAGTAGCCTCACGAGCATGTAAACCAAATTGATCCATACCAATCCATATCCATCCAGGTGTATGATAGAGAACATCTATGTTAAAATACTCTAATTTAGTAAGCTCCGATTTAATAAATTTATCTTTATTAGCAATTTGTTTATCTATTAAACCATATTCTTTTCCATTTTCCAATAGCGATATAATTTTTCCTACAATCGGGTGTTCACGAACAATAAAGTGATATTCCTTTTCCTCCACATTCGCCACAATTAAACAAGAATCAGATAAATCAGCCTCTAAATTCGACATCTTTATTTATTCACCTCCTTTATGAGTTTCATAAACATAATAACAAATGAATATTCAAATAATATTAATATAATGTAAAAAATAAAAAAGCTGACTTCCCTTTAGAAATCAGCCTTTATAGTTTAATCATCTGTATACTTTTACAAACTATTATAATGTTTCTTTTTCCTCATCTTTTCCAGAAACTAAATTCCCAATAGCATCTGCTGTTACTTCCACCACAAATTCACAAATTCCTGCTACAACTTCTCCAATCACTTCATCCATCATGTTTACCCCCTTATTTTATGTAACTTATTTGTAGTATAGAAGAGATTGGTTATTTTTAACTATCGGATAACGTGACAACAACATTACAGTTTTGTAAGCTTTTTAATTTGTTTCGCTTCTATACTTTGAAACTTCAAGTATGATTCACAAGCATATAGGTCATCATAATATTAAGTGAATACTAATTTTGCTAGAGGAGGCGTGTAAAATTTACTACGTAAAATTAATTAAAGGTCAATCCTTCTATGCTTTTAATCATCGTTTCTTAATGTCTGAAGAAGAAGAGGTTTCCGAGAAAGTTTATAATTACTTACGTCGTAATGAATTTTTCGAAGTACGCAAAGAAGAATATTCGGCCTAATGTATAAAAAGTATCAAGAAAAATATCATTTACTTGTGATAATTTCTTGATGCTTTTATTTTATTTCTCCTTACCCTCAATGAATTTTTAATCATAAGTTTTGTACATTTGGACTTACTTGTTTCATCTATTAACACATCAAATTTTTGACAAATCAAAAAGATTGAATTCCATTCATGAAACACGTAATATAGACTCTGACTCTAAAAAAGTTCGTTATAAATTATACATAAAATAAGGAGGTTTTATATACGAGTTTTTCATTTTAAAAGACGGAGAGGTTTTATATTATGTGGCGTAATAAAAATGTTTGGATTGTTTTAATTGGGGAGTTTATTGCTGGTTTAGGGTTATGGCTTGGTATTCTTGGCAATCTGGAATTTATGCAAAAATATGTCCCTTCTGATTTCATGAAATCAGTTATATTATTTATTGGACTATTAGCAGGTGTTCTAGTAGGGCCTATGGCTGGTCGCATTATTGATCAGTATGAAAAGAAAAAAGTTCTTCTTTATGCCGGGTTTGGTCGTGTTATTAGTGTTATTTTTATGTTTTTCGCTATCCAATTTGAAAGTATCGCCTTTATGATTGCATTTATGGTTGCTCTTCAAATTTCAGCAGCATTTTATTTCCCTGCATTACAATCTGTAATCCCACTTATCGTACGTGAGCATGAGTTATTACAGATGAACGGTGTACATATGAATGTAGGTACAATCGCTCGTATTGCAGGTACTTCACTAGGTGGAATTCTTTTAGTTGTAATGAGTTTACAGTATATGTATGCCTTCTCAATGGCAGCATATGCTTTATTATTCCTCTCAACTTTCTTCCTTCAATTCGAAGATAAGAAATCAACAACACCAAGTAAACAAGCTGCAAAAGATAATAGCTTTATGGAAGTATTTCGTATTTTAAAAGGAATTCCGATTGCTTTCACAGCACTTATATTAAGTATTATCCCTCTATTATTTATAGCTGGATTTAATTTAATGGTAATTAATATTAGCGAAATGCAACATGATCCAACGATTAAAGGATTTATATATACGATTGAAGGTATCGCATTTATGTTAGGTGCCTTCGTTATTAAACGTTTATCGGACCATTTCAAACCTGAAAAGTTACTATATTTCTTCGCAGTTTGTACCGCTTTTGCACATCTATCATTGTTCTTTAGCGATATAAAATGGATGTCTCTTACATCATTTGGTTTATTTGGTTTTAGTGTCGGTTGCTTCTTCCCTATTATGTCGACAATTTTCCAAACGAAAGTGGAAAAAAGCTATCACGGGCGTCTATTCTCATTCCGTAATATGTTTGAGAGAGTTATGTTCCAAATTGTCTTACTTGGCACAGGCTTCTTCTTAGATACGATTGGATTGCAATATATGGTTTTAATCTTCGGAGTTATTTCATTATTAATTATTTTCATATCGCTATCTAAACAGAAACAGTATGAAAAACAACCTTCGCAATCTGCGAATTTATAACATAATTAAAGAAGCATGGATTTAGTAGTATTAAACTAATCCATGCTTCTTTGTTTTATATAATCTTATTTATTACGTTTATTGAAATTATTAAAAGGAGTAAACACTCTTACCTTCGAATACATTATATAAACTATTATCTACAACAAGGCGGTGTAGGAATGTCTGATGGTATGCAATTATTTATTATCTTTATTTTTGTAATAGTTATGTTTAGCATCCTAAACTTTTTAGCCATTTCCCTTTCTCAGCATAACTTTAAAAGAAGAATTGTCGCAGGTTTTATATTTTCACTACTGACTCCCCTTGTCTTTTTGACTACCACAGCATTCGCTTCTATATTTGATAAAGCTGGATTTGTCGCAGGTACATTAGCCTTTATTGTTGCAATTGTATATATTTTAAATGGAATTGTGATCCTACTTTCCTCTTTATTCTTCCTCAAAAGAAACATCACATAAACTATTGTACTCGGCATGAATCTGACTTTACACTAGATTCATGCTTTTTCAATCCCCCCTAAATTTTTATATGAAATTAAATAATTCTTTATAAAAATTTAAACTTTATTTATTACAATGTTCGTATCGTATTCGCACGTTTATTGAAAATGCAAAGAAAGGAGTACAAAATGAAAAAGATTCTATTACTTATTCCATTATTCATTATACTACTCAGTGGATGTAGCAATAATGACATATACGGCACTTGGGAAGTCGTTGACAACAAAAACGGTCTTTGTCCTATATCGTATAAATTTGAAACAGTTGTAAAAGAAGAAAAGAAAGAAAAAATCATTCAATATTTAGTAGAGATGCAAACAACGAAGAAAAAAGAAGATTTATACAAAGGCTCATTTGTTAAGGATTCTAATGTATATCACATTGATTATGGTAACTCATTTACATCAGATCAAACTTTAAAAGTTGTCGATGGCAAATTAAACGTATACTTTTATGCAGTGGAAAAATTATGTACATATAAAAAGAAATAATTACACTTCATATCAAACGCAGAAAATGTTTTCTGCGTTATTTTGTATTCCATCTCTTTATCCTCCCTCTAAATTTGTCAATCATTTTAATTTTCACAAAAAAGTGATAAAATGTAACCATGTGTTTTCAGAATAATTAAAAACGCAGAAAGAAAACACTGTTTTTTAGGAGGGGTTTTGATGACTTACACGTTAGCAACTAGAATGAAAGCATTCCAATCTTCTATATTTAGTGAATTAGGGGCCTATAAAAAAGAAAAAATTGCAGCAGGTCACAAAATGATTGATTTAAGTATCGGGAATCCTGATATGCCACCTGCTGATTTCGTAAGAGAAGAAATGGTACATACAGCCGATCAAAAAGAAAGCTATGGATACACATTAAGTGGCATTCAAGAATTTCACGAAGCTGTAACTGAATATTACAACAACACTCATAATGTTATATTAAATGCCGATAAAGAAGTTTTATTATTAATGGGGTCACAGGACGGACTCGTTCATTTACCTATGGTTTATGCGAATCCAGGAGATATTATATTAGTTCCTGATCCAGGATATACAGCCTATGAAACAGGAATTCAAATGGCTGGTGCAACATCTTACTACATGCCTTTAAAAAAAGAAAATGATTTCTTACCTAACTTAGAGCTAATTCCTGAAGAAATTGCAGATAAAGCGAAGATGATGATTTTAAACTTCCCAGGGAATCCGGTTCCAGCAATGGCTCATGAAGATTTCTTTAAAGAAGTAATCGCATTTGCGAAAAAGCATAACATTATTGTTGTCCATGATTTTGCTTATGCTGAATTTTATTTTGATGGTAATAAACCAATTAGCTTCCTCTCTGTACCTGACGCTAAAGAAGTTGGCGTAGAAATTAACTCTTTGTCAAAAAGTTATAGTTTAGCAGGTAGTCGTATTGGATATATGATTGGAAATGAAGAAATTGTCGGGGCACTTACACAATTTAAATCTAATACAGATTACGGAGTGTTTTTACCAATTCAAAAAGCGGCATGTGTTGCACTAAGAAATGGCGCTGCTTTTTGTGAGAAAAACCGCGGTATTTATCAAGAACGTAGAGATACTTTAGTTGATGGATTCCGAACATTTGGCTGGAATGTTGATAAACCAGCTGGCAGTATGTTCGTCTGGGCCGAAATTCCGAACGGCTGGACTTCTATAGATTTCGCATATGCATTAATGGATCGTGCGAATGTCGTTGTTACGCCAGGTCATGCATTTGGACCTCACGGAGAAGGCTTTGTACGCATTGCACTCGTTCAAGATAAAGCAGTGTTACAACAAGTTGTTGAAAACATTAGAAATAGTGGCATTTTTTCTCTTGAAAAAGCAGAAGAACTAGTTAAAAATTAATGATAACTCCCCTGCTTAACTATAAGCAGGGGTATTATTCATTGGAGGTACTTAAATGCATATTAAAGACACTCTTCCTCATCGTTATCCATTTTTAATGATTGATAAAGTAACAAATGTAAAACAAGGTGAATCCGTTACAGGATATAAACTCATTACAAATAACGAATGGTTTATAAATGATAGTCAAAATCATATGCCTCATATGTTAATTGTAGAGGCACTTGCTCAGCTTAGTGCATTTGTACATACGAGTGACTCTGAAGGACTAGGCTTTCTCTCCTCTTTAGATGGGATTGTATTCCAAGGAAAAGCATATCCCGGTGATAAACTTGATTTACATTATGAGCTATCTCGCAATCGCAGAGGTTTTATTCTAGGTAAAGGCACCGCAACTGTTAATAATCAGCCGATTGTAACGATAGAAAAGCTATTAATATATCAAGCAGAATAGAGACCTTTTTATTCACCAGGGTATCTATCTCCTACCAATTCGTTTCATCAACATGAACAGAGTAAATAAATTACTTAGTTAGGAGCAGGCAAATGGAAAGTACGATCGGTATCGATGCTGGAGGAACATTAACAAAAATTGCTTATTTAAACGAAAAAAAGAAATTAACTTTTGAAAAATTTTATTCAAATGAACAAGATAAAATAATAGGTTGGCTTAAGAAGCAAACTAGTATAAAACAAATATGTATTACTGGTGGTAAAGCGAAACAATTACAGCAACTACTTTCAGACTCATATAAAATAGTAGAACTAAACGAATTTGAAGCTACTCTTGTAGGTGTCCGATACATTTTAAAAGAAGAGAAGTATGATATAAACAACTTTATTTTAACAAATATCGGTACAGGTACTTCTATTCATTACGTTTATAATGACCAATATATTCGAGCTGGTGGAACCGGTGTTGGCGGAGGTACTATTATGGGACTTTCAAAATTATTAACAAATATAGATCATTTTGAAGATGTGATTCCTTTAACAAAAGTGGGTTCTAGAAAAGATTTAGATATTACAGTTGGAGATATTTATGGTGGGATTCTCTCCCCTATTGATAATAGTTTAACTGCAAGCAATTTTGGCAAAGCCGCTACTATAGAATCAAATTATAATAGCTCAGATATACTTGCTACTGTACAAGGACTTGTCGGTGAAGTCGTTACTGCATTAAGCCTTCAATTCGCCGAAACAAAAAACATTGACCATATTATTTATATTGGTTCAACTCTATGTAATAACATACATCTTCAAAATATTATTAGTAACTACACAAAATATCAAAATAAAATGCCTATTTTTTTACAAGATGGTGGTAATAGCGGTGCGATTGGTGCTTTACTTCATGTTACGAATAAAAAAAGCTGACTTTTGTCAGCTTTTTTGCAACGGTACTTCAAATTCAATAATTGATTCCCCCTTTTCTCCAATTCGCTCTACACTAATTCTATCAATTACACATTGTAACTTTTCAGGGAAACTATGAATATCCTTGGCTACTTCAGCAGCTAACTCCGCACTTTCTTTTCTCCCGACTGTTACATGCGGTATGTACGGAATATCTTCTTTCAAAAATTGTAATAAAGGTCCTGTATACAGGATATCATGTAGTTTAGTTATTTGTTCTTTCCCCCGCTCCACTTCTAAAAACAAATAGTTTCTTACATGAGTGATACAATTTGCAAATTCAATTTCAATTTTGCCTACCCCTCTTGATAAATTCAAAATATGAGATTTTAATTCATCATTTGAAATATCACTCTTAAATGGAAATGCAATTGTTATATGCGGTGGAATTAATTCAAATAAAGGATCATGTTTTTGTCTAATGTTCTCTATTTTATCGAGGGACATATTATTGAGAAAAACTAAAATTGTACGCATTTTTATCCCCTCTACTTTTCCTTATTTTAATATGTATCATATTCTATAACAATCTTGCACTTCAACAAATTATTTTACTTACCTATAAAAATAAAAAACTTCTCAAATGAGAAGTTTTCATATAGTATGATTACTATTTTCCCGCCAAACTTTCCTAAACTTTATATAACAAGCAATTCTCCACGGAATGATATACGATACTGCAACTACGTAAAATAATAAACCAACCGTTTGTTGATCTAAATCTACAATAAATTGTCTTGAACCATACCTTAAAACGACAAGTGCAATAAAAGTAATTAAAAAGACAGCACTTTTTTTCGTATAAATATTCCCATCATCTCTTCGTTCATAATTTGTTAATACTATAAGCGGCACAGAGAAAAGTACCCCAATGAATACCGCTATAACTACTTGTAATATAGCTGGATGTACTGGACCAAAAAACCATACAACACCTGGTGTTAAAAATAATAACGGCCATAAAATACGTTTTCCTGATCCCTTTATTGGCTTATGCATGGAGCGATAACGACGCCAGAATATTAATAGTGCAATGCCTAAAAAGACTGTAATGAGTGAAGATGTGTCTCCCATTTGCTATCCTTCTCTCTATAGTAATCTAATAATATTTCAAATCGTTTTTTCGAATGATACTTTACGAATAAATATACTACTAGTTATGATATAAAGGACAGTTAATCCAATTGAAATAACAGTAAAATACGGTATATTTACTAAAGATCCATCACTCGTAAATAATAAACTGGTTACCCCTGCTTCTCCATAAAGTACACTATTTGTTGATAAGAAAAGGGTCCCACCAATCATAAGACCGATCCACTGAAATCGTTGTTTAAAAACTACTACCACTTGAAAGAAACATGCTGTTGTAACATAAAATAAAAATTGCAAAATAAATTGTTGCACCGATTGCTCCCCAAAACTAACATTTACTAAATTATATTTTATATCTTGTAAAAGCATTATTTGAAGAAACGAAAACATTGCGGATTGCAAGATGATATAACAAATTGCTCCGATGAAATATTGAATTCTCGTTACACCAAATGAAACAGCTAAACGAAATAGCTCATCTTGAATGATGAAAACACTCCCTACTATAAACAACATAATTGCTATTGACGGGTTATTTATAATTTCGGGTAAATAACCAATGTTCACTCCATTTAAATGCGCAGCATTTAAAGCTCCTTTTATTAATAAGGCTACAATCCAAAATATTAAAATTGCTTTATAATGAAAATTAATATGTAACTTTAACTGCTTCATTAACATCGTCATTTCACTTCACCACCAGTTATATGAATAAATAATTTTTGCAATGTAATTCTATCAATTGCTAAACCTTCTTTTTCAAGAGAGTAATAATCTTCATTAGAAAGTTCTTCCCATATAACAGCAATACCCTTATTTCCATAAACTTCTCGATTTAATACTTTTTTATTGATCAAGAACTCGTCCACTTTATCCTTTTGCCCTGAAATAATCTGAACTTGTTGTAATAAATCTTCTACCAATGATTGAACAACTAATCTTCCTTCTTTTATGATTATCACATCTTCAATCACATGGGTTACTTCTTCTACTAAATGTGTTGATAATATAATTGTTCGTGGATATTCACCGTAATCTTCTAGTAGTAGACTATAAAATAATTCACGGTGTGCTGCGTCTAAACCTGTAGTTGGTTCATCAAAAATAGTAATTGGTGCTCTACTTGCTAACCCTTGAATAATGCCGACGACTGTTTGCATGCCGTGTGATAATTTATGATATTTCACTGTCATATTAAGCTGAAATTTATTAGCGAGTTCTTCAGCATACTTTCCATCCCAGTTTTTATAAAACATGCTGCACATCTTAAAAATTTCTTTTACTTTAAAACTTAACTGAGCTTCTTCTTTTACTCTAACAAAACAAATATTTTGCATCGCTTTACTATTCTCAAAAACATGTTCGCCAAATATTGATACGCTTCCACTACTTGAAGTAATTTGACCTGCAAATAAATTTAATAGTGTCGTTTTTCCTGCTCCGTTTCTACCGAGCAAACCATATATTTTATGCTCTTCCAATGAAATCGTTACTCCATTTACTGCTACTTTCTTTTTGTATTTTTTCGTTATATCTTTCGTTTCAAGTGCAATCATCCCTCGTTCCCCCCCTTCGTAATTTTTTGAATCATATCCATCAATTCATCTTTGGATATTTCTAATACTTTCGCTTCTTCCCACACTTTAGGTAAATATTCGGTCATAAAAGTATTTTGTCTTTTTTTAAGTACAACTTCTTTCGCTCCCTTTGCAACAAACATCCCGATCCCTCTCTTTTTATATAAAATCCCTTCATCCACTAATACGTTTACCCCTTTAGCTGCAGTAGCTGGATTTATTTGTAACATCTTCGCAAATTGATTTGTTGATGGAACTTGTTCTTCTTCAAGTAATATGTCTTTTAAAATATCAGATTCAATCGTTTCTGCAATTTGCAAGTATATTAATTTATTTTGCTCCAGAGTAGGTTTCATAATTTCACCACCTTAGGTTCATAGGTTCATTACTTATGTAATTAACCATATCACATAAAAATGTATATTTCCATAAATTTCTTTTATAAAAAAAGAGAGTCATTCGTTTAAGAATGACTCTCTTTCTAAAATTTTGAAGTTTCAACTCTAATTTTTAAATTCTTTTCATTTATACCATTTTGACAAAAATTAAATTGTTGTCCCTTTATAGACTTTGTACGATCTACAACTTGCCCTAAATGATAACTTGTGTGCTCCACTAAATGTAATAAACTATGAAGGTCAATATGTCTTTTTTCTCCACATGCTTGTATATATTCTGTTCCCCATTCATCAAATACTTCTTCAACGTACTGTAGCAAAAGTTCAGTACGTTGTCGCTTTACTGGAAAATACTCCTCAATTCCCTTTTCAAAGACTATATTTGGATTTTTATAACGACTAGTATTTCTCTGTATATGTTCACAAATATGTAGTACGATTCCACCAATTGAATTCACAGAATCCCCTTGTTTCCATAAATCTTCTTCACTAACGAAGCTAATTGCCTGTATTAACTTAGGTAAATAATGATCTTGCATTCGATGATAAGTAATTTTATATACTAACTCCACCTATTTTCCTCCCATCATTTCAACTGCTGTACTGGATACTTTACAAATAAAGCATTCCTAAACTCTTTATCATTCATAAGCATTGTAATTTCTTCGTTATTTTCGTTAAGAAACTTTACTACTTCCTTTTTGTCCCATATATCATCTTCTTTTGGAAAATCATTAAAATTTTCATACAAGATTGGTAGTATTTCTTCTCTTTTTATCGTAAACTTTTTATTTTTCACTTGAAATTCATAACTTTTTGCATTCGGAACTAAAATTACTAGATAAATAACGTTAAAGAGAAAATTCTTCTCCATCGTATCCTTACCATCAAACCAATACGTCTCAACCATGTCTTCTGTCAAAGTTCCATTTCCTTTTGTACCATAGTTCACCTTTATACTTTCATTCTCTAAACTTACACTTTGAAATGTTTCACCACCGGGTAAACGATTAACAATTGCAACTACATCTGAGTTATTCCCAACATATGTCCCAGCATATTGCTTAAAGTCACCAGGTTCAACATCAGATATTTCTTTTATTCTTTCTCCTCTAGAACAAGCAGTAATACATAAAAAAATTGTTAGCATAACAACTACATTACGATGCATATATTTCATTTAGCATCCCCCATTTTTATCGATATTTCGTTAATTACAATACACCTTCTCAAAACCCTTTAAAATATACGCATTTTAATCAAAATTAAAAATTTTCGCTTTTTATGTTTACAATTATCCATTAATTGTATATACTTACTAACGTAAGAAAAATATTCTAAAAGGAGGTCGAAGGAAATGATGAAATTACAATTACATGCTTTAACTTTAGCGTTAACTGCACCTGTATTTTCTGGACAATTAAATATGAATTCGACCACCCTAATGGAGAATTGAAAATCGTACTTTATTTCTATTAATTCATAAATTCGCCACAGGAGGTCGTATACTTTCCTGTGGCTTTTTCACGCCCTGCCATAGGAGAACTATATCTTCCTGTGGCTTTTTTGTGCGATTTTTTAGTCTCTTACATTATTTTTTAAAGAAAGGAGCAACATTCGATGACTATTAGCGTATTGTTTTTAAGTATTACGATTCAAAGAAATACAATTTCCAAACATGAAATGTTTCATAATGAGCAAATTGAAAAAGCTATGAATGATGTTAAGGAGCGCCAAGCACTTTATTGTGATCACATGTAATTCCTTTTCGAAAGGAGGAATTCATTTATGACTTTTCATATTTTCTTTTTTACGACTGTACTTCAGAAAAACACTTTATCTGAAGCTGAAATCATTCGTAAACAACAATTAAAACAACTGACTGATAAAATGACTGACATTAAAATTTCATATTATACGCACATGTATTAAAAATATTTTTTAAAGGAGCAATACCTTCATGAAATTTAAAGCATTCTTTTTAACTATCACCATTCAAAAACGTAAGCTTTCTCAAAGTGAGATTTTACGTGAGCAACACATTCAAACCATTATGGACGAAGTAAAAGAGCGTCAAGCTTCTTATTACAGCCGTCTTTTCTAAATCAATTATAAAGGGGTTTTATCTAATGAAATTTAAAGTATTCTTTTTAACGATTACCATTCAAAAAACTAAGTTCTCGGACAGTGAGATATTGCATGACCATCAAATTAATAAAGCT
Organism: Bacillus cereus group sp. MYBKT111-2; assembly: GCF_051915205.1. Taxonomy (NCBI): domain Bacteria; kingdom Bacillati; phylum Bacillota; class Bacilli; order Caryophanales; family Bacillaceae; genus Bacillus; species Bacillus cereus group sp. MYBKT111-2. The sequence goes on along the minus strand of NZ_JBQAEG010000002.1, from coordinate 132,354 downwards.
ATGGAAGATGTAAAAGAACGTCAAAGTCACTACTGTAGCCATCTATAATTCCTTTCGAAAGGAGGAATGTATCATGAAGTTTCATCTTTTCTTCTTAACAATTACAATCCAGAAAGAAATCTTTTCTGAAGATGAATTAAAACAAGAGCAACAATACAAAAAGATTATGGACGAAATTCGAGATCGTAGAAGCAAATACTACACTCACCTATAATCCTTTAAAAATATAAAACTTGAAAGGAGTCGATTATGATGTTGATAGCACGTTGTAAGGAAATGATTTGGATAGTTCAGAGGGATTCCACATAGTTTATTGGGGGCTATATCATACAACTTTACCGTTTTATTTGATATGTAATAAATATATAATAAAATTGCATTCGTACACTTTTTAACATTGATTAATAAACAAAAGATACACCACTTAAAAAGTGGTGTATCTTTCTCAACATATACTATTTTCGATTACTTCGTTTCGTCTTAAACAGTCTCACTAAGTTCGATACAACTGTTTTCGTTACTGCGTACACTGGCACCGCCAAGATCATTCCAATAATTCCCGCAAAGTTACCTACCCCTAAAATTAAAATAATAATTGTTAACGGATGGATATTTAATTTTGAACTCATAATACGCGGTGAAATGATGTTACTTTCAAATTGTTGTACAATTGTTACGATAATAATTACGTACAACGCTTGCATCGGAGATACGAACAAACCTACAATAACAGCTGGTGCTGCACCGATAAATGGGCCTAAGTTAGGAATTATATTTGTAAATGCAGCTATAATTCCTAAAACGAAAGCGTACGGTAAATCGATAATTAAATAACCGATAAAAGTAAAAGCACCTACAAATATACAAACGAGCGCTTGCCCTTGAATATATGCAGATAATGTTTCGTTCGTTTCCTTAATGATACGAAGCCCTTCTTCACGGTATGACTCTGGTAATAAGCTTACTGCTTTTCCTGGAAACGCATGTCCATCTTTAAACATATAAAATAAAATGAACGGTACTGTAAAAATAACTAATGCGACGTTCGTTATGATACCAAATAAAGCCGTTGCACTCGACGTAATGGTGTTTGGTATATCCTTTAAGTATTCAATTGCATTTTTTTCAATTGTTTCAATGGAAACATAATTTTGTGTAGATAACCATTCAAACAATCTATGATGGGATAAATCTTGTATGTATAGTTTTCCCTCTTTTATATAGCCTGGCATATTTTTCACTAAATCCATTAGCTGTTGTGAGATCGTTGGAACAACTACCCCAACGCCAACCGCAGTTAATGTTATGATAAAAAGATATAACAGTAAAATCGCTAAATTTCTAGGTACTTTTTTCTCCTCTAAAAAGACTAACACCGGATTAAATATGAAGTATAAAAATAACGCGATTAAGATTGGGAAAAACAGCGTTGATATGAAGATACCAATCGGTTGAAATAGAAACGATATTTTTGTGCAAATAAATATGATCGCTACAACCATTAGCACTTCTAATGTCCAAAAGTGCACTTTCGATTTCAAAAAAACGTCCTCCTTTAAACTAGCACTTCTCTTCATTGTACCAAAATAAGTAACAATTTCACATAATATTTTCCTTTACAATATTCCAAAATACCAATAAATACACTACAATGAGATTACATACAAATTTGCAGGTAAAGGTGATAAAAATGACACAATGCATCATTTGCAGAAAAGATACGAAAGAACTTAGTGAACAATATGTCATCCCAGAAATATTATGTGGATATTATTTCACAAACTCAATTTGTGATACTTGTTATGAACAAATGACAACAAATATTGATCGCCCCTTAATTCGGCATAAATTAAGTCAGTTTAAGATTGAACATATGAAAAAACAGATTGACTCCCCGCTCTATACGAATGAGCATGGTGAGGAACTTGCGGCCGCTGAGACAGATGTTGTTGAAGTAAGTGACGAAATACTTTATTCCAATGCATTAATTATGAAACTATGTAAAAAGCACGATATTTCACTACATAATGAAATTTGGAAAGAAGAACGTGTAACGAAAGTAGCTAGCTCTATTCAACGTGAATTACTTTTAGATAACCGTAAATATAAAATGAGTGTATTAAAAATGGCTTATACTTTCGCTGTACAAGCAGTCGATGGCTATTTTGAAGATCCAGATGCGATTGATATTTCTAGCATCCTATTAAATGCCGACTTCATCGAATTAAAAGAAAAGAGCATTGTTCGCGATTTAAGCAAAAGTTCTTTATGGAATACATTAAATACAAATAGTGAAAACCACTACTTTATTTTATTAAGTGATAAAGATGGCCTGTTCTGTTTCATTCGTCTATTTGATATTTTTGATGTTGTCGTTCATTTATCAGAAAAGAGATATGAACTTCCATCACCAATTGTCGGCGTAAATGATGTAAATAAGCAAAAATTTTACGTTCAAACTTTAAAACAGTATATGGACGGGCTCTTTAAAGAAAAGTCACCTTCTATTTAATTAGAAACAGAACATACGGTCTCCTTTCTTGATGAAAAGACACTGTGTTATAATAAGTATGAAAAGAACAATACAATCACATAAACCAATTATAAATTGTATATAAATAAAAAAGACTAGTGTGCGGCTACACACTAGTCCACGTAACTTAGCAGATTGGATTGTTCATTTATCCTATTTGTTTCTTACAAACAAAACAACCCACATTCTATCGGCATAGGTGGGTTGTTATTTTTTGAGCTTGTCTATTAAAACGACGACGAACGTTAACAGTGCAACGAGAAACAGTCCACCTTGCAGTAACAACGCTATTTCACTCACTTATTATCACCCCCCTCCTACTTGGAGAAGTGATAATTGAACAACCAACCGTACCTTAAGTTACTATTTAATTTTACCATATTTTCTGATAGTTTACGATGAAAACCCGCAAGTGATTTACTTGCGGGTTTTTTCTCACTATTTTTTTAATGCATATGCATCAGCTATCATTTCACCAACAATTTTATTTTCTTGTTTCTTATCTTCTTTCAATAAAGGAAATAACAGTTCTGCCACTTCATATGCCTCTTCTAAATGAGGATATCCCGATAATACAAACGTATCAATTCCTAACGCTTCATATTCTTTTATTCTATCTGCTACTGTATGTGGATCTCCAACAAGCGCAGTACCTGCACCACCTCTTACAAGCCCGATGCCAGCCCATAAATTAGGACTTATCTCTAACGACTCCCGTGTACCTTTATTTAAATGGGTCATTCGCTTTTGACCAACTGAATCATATCTTGCAAATGTCTTTTGAGCAAGTTCAATTGTTTCATTATCTACATATTGAATTAAACGCTCTGCCTCTTCCCATGCTTCTTCTTCTGTTTCTCTTACAATTACGTGTAACCTGATGCCAAATCGTACTGAACGCCCCTTCTCTTCTGCCAGTTTTCTTACTTCCTCTATTTTCTCCTTTACTTGCTCTGGTGGCTCGCCCCACGTTAAATATACATCACTATGTTCTGCTGCAACTTCCTTTCCAGCAGCGGATGATCCTCCAAAATATATAGGAGGGTATGGCGTTTGCACTGGCGGGAACACAACTTTACTTTCCGTAACTTTAATATGTTTTCCTTCTAAAGAAAATGTTTCACCTTGCAATGTCGATTTCCAAACTTTTAAAAACTCATCCGCTGCTTCATATCTTTCATCATGCTCAAGATACAATCCATCTCCTTGTAATTCAACTGGATCTCCACCAGCGACTACATTAATCAGTAGTCTCCCGTCTGAAATTCTATCAAATGTAGATGCCATCCTTGCTGCAACTGTCGGTGACATTAGTCCCGGTCTAACTGCTACTAAAAATTTTAGCTTTTCTGTCTCGGCTGCAAGTGCCGATGCTAATACCCATGGATCTTCACAACCTTGACCAGTTGGAAGTAACACACCTGTATATCCTAAATAATCGGCTGCCTGTGCAACTTGTTTATAATAACCATACTCAGCTGCTCTTCCTCGTTTTGTCGTTCCTAAATATCGACCATCTCCATACGCCGGAATAAACCATAATAATTCCATACCTTTACACACCCCTTATTTATTTTGAAACGTACACTAAACTACTCTATATAAATTACCCCTAATAATTTATATGTTAATTTCCTATCTCTCCTTTAAAATTATCTCGCCATCTTAAAAACTTCACTTCTAGTAAACGTACGAGTGAATCCGAAAACTTCCCAACGAATGCAAAGATGATAATACCAACAAATACGATATCTGTATTTGAAAATTGCCTTGCATCCATAATCATATAGCCAATACCTTCTGTAGATCCCATCAGTTCTGCTACTACTAAACTCACCCATGCTACTCCTAATGATAATCTTGCCCCAAGTAATAGGTTTGGCAATGCTGCCGGTAAAATTAGTTTCGTAATTAATTTTCTTTTACTAAACTCTAACACTCTCGCAACATCAAATAACTTTGAGTCTACACCACGTATCCCTAAAAACGCGTTTACGTATAAAGGAAAAAATGCACCGTCCGCAATTAATAACACTTTTGATGTTTCTCCAAAACCGAACCATAATACGAAAAGCGGTGCAACAGCTAAGTGGGGCACAGTTCTTAACATTTGTACTGACGGATCTAAATATTGCTCACTTCTCGTTGAAAATCCAACAATTGTTCCTAAAATAATTCCTAAACTCCCGCCAATAAAGAAACCAGCCGCAGCCCTGAATACACTAATACTTACATGACCGAATAACTCTCCTGTTTTTATAAGTTCTTGAAAAGCTAAAAATATATCTAATGGCGTTGGTAATACTGTTTTAGAAACTAGATCAAATACGCCGGCTAATTGCCAAATTATTAATACGATAACTGGTATAGTAATCGCTCTTACTAACACTTTTATATTTGTCTTTCGCACTTTTTTTACATTACTTTTGCCAATCGTTATACTCGCCCTTTTCACAAAAGCCTTCGTATTTTCCAATTTACAAAACCTCTTTTCATTTCGCCTTTATTGCTTTTTCTACGAAAGAATTATCTACAACTTTATCTGTCTTAATTTCTTTCTTTATAGAACCAAGCTTATATTGAAAATCTGCTGTCTGTTGCTGTTCTGCAACTATTTCTTTCGTTACCGGAACTAAGATGGGTTTGTCGTGATTAAACACTTCTTTTACAATATCTGCATCTATTTTCTTTGCAGAAGTGTATATTTTTATTGCTTCATCCAAGTTTTCATCTTGCCATACACGTGCTTTTTCATATACTTTAAGGAATTTCTCCACTAATTCTGGATGCTCTTTCGCAAATTTTGTTCTCGCAATTAAAAACTCTGGAGAAGATACATTTAATTGTTCACCATCTGTAATCACCTTCGCTCCTTTATTTACCGTATGTAACGATATGAAAGGATCCCAAATTGCCCATGCATCTACTGATCCTGATTCAAATGCTGGCTGCGCTTCATCTGGTTGCAGTTGAATAACATTTACATCTTTCGCATTGATACCTTCTTTATCAAGCGCTCGATACAATAAATTAAATGCGCTACTTCCTTTTGCTACTGCGATTTTTTTACCTTTTAAATCTTTTACACTCGTAATCTTGCTATCTTTTTGTACAAGAATCCCTGTTCCTTTTCTCGCATAACTTGTATTAGCAATTTCAGTAAATTCAATACCTGCTGCTTGCGCGGAAATAACTGGAGAATTGCCAACTTCACCAAAGTCTAATCGATTTGATGCGATTGCCTCAAAATAAGGAGGTCCGCTTTGGAACTCTGTCCATTTCACCTTAACTCCTTCTTTTTTAAACTCCTCTTCAAACCATCCCTTTTTCTGCGCGAGTAATAGTGGACTTAATCCTTGCTGAATACCAATTTGTACTGTTACATCTTCCTTCTTACTACTTGCTGTACTTTTCTCACATCCGAATAAAAATAAAGAAATAGCTAATGCAAAAGAAAGAACTTTAAATTTTTTATACATAAATATTCACCCTCTCCCTATAAACTTGTTTGAATCAATCCTCCATACTCAAACTGCTGTAATACTTTCTTTCGAATTTCTTGGAATGACTCCGAAGTTTTACTACGCGGATAAGGTAAATTATTTTCAATTACTTTATGTATTTTTCCAGGCTTTGCACTCATGATGACAATTCTGTTTGAAAGATATATTGCTTCGTCTATATCATGTGTAACGAATATCATTGTCGTCTTTTTTTGTTCCCAAATGTTGAGCAGTACTTCTTGCAAATGACTTCGGGTAAATGCATCCAATGCTCCAAATGGTTCATCAAGTAATAATACATTAGGATCTCTTAGCAACGCTCTTGCAATCGCAACACGTTGTGACATCCCGCCTGATATTTCTTTCGGATATGATTTTTCAAAACCGTCTAACCGAACAATTTTAACCCATTCCTTTACCTTATCCTTCACATACTTATCTTTTAATGACAAATCAGCTGCAATGTTTTCTTCAACTGTTAACCATGGAAACAGACGATGCTCTTGAAATATAAATCCTTGCTTCTTACTCGGTTTTGTTATACGCTCCCCATCAATAATGATTTCACCTTCAAAATCGTTGTCTAAACCTGCAATAATTTTTAATAATGTACTTTTTCCACAACCACTCGGACCAATTACTGTAACAAAATCCCCTTTTTCTAATTGAAAATTAATATTCTCTAATACTTGAACAGTACCAGTTTGCTTAGAAAAATATTTTGATACCTCATTAATTGAAACAGTCACTTCTTCCCCTCCTTGAAATGATTCATCTAAATGAATAGATTCAGTATTTATGTAATAAAAAAACCAAAGGCATTTTATCAATAGATAAAATGCCTTTGGTTTCTCCAATCAGCAATACGTAATAGAATTAAGTACATATTATACAAATATTTCCGATAAGTCAACTAGGTTTTATTAAAAAATACATATGATTCGTTTAAATACCCTTATTGTTATTTATATAAAAATTATTTTTTATGTTCCTTAATCCACTGTAACCAATAAGAAAACTCACATGCCAAATGCATTTGATGCGATTCAATAAGACTATTAGGACAAAGTGCCGGAAACTCTACAACTAGACTTACTTCTATACCAGTATCTGTATCTTTGAATTGATGTCGAACTCCACCAATAGTAGTACCGTCTTTCATACGTGCAACACCTGTTGATTGGTATTGATAAGACTTATCTCTAGGTGTCTTTAATCCTGTTTCGTCACCAAAAACAATAAAAAATTGAACTGGAAATGGAGAATTACCAGTAGTTTCGATAACCTCCAATTCATTTTCCCCAAAGGGTCTTAGTACGTAGTGATCTGGACAGGCTGATAAATTCACTTGATTATTTTCATCTGATTGTTCAAGCATAAAACTATCAATTCCATTTATCGCCTCTTCTGCTGTAATCCCATCTAAATAAATATTTGTTTTTGAAAATTTTCGTCTATCACCAGATAAAGCAGTACAAATACGCATACCCATTTCACTTAATTTAAGTTTAGATTTTAACTTATCATACATTTCATTGTATGAATAATTTAATTTTAGTTCTGTTAGTTTTTTTATCATAACGTCTGTATCATTTAATTCTGGCTCTTTATGTCCTAATGTATTGAAAACTTTTTTCATACGTTCTTTTTTCCACTTTGTAAGTTGTTCATTCGAAATATTGTTTCCATCAATCATGATCTTCATATACATTCTCCTTCTCTTTGATCATATCGTAGTGTATTTAATACTAAATTAACCATTTCTCGCTTCATGTCTAGATTCAAATTCACCTCTGAATGAGCAATACTGCTAAGACCGTATAAAATAAATCCTGATGCTAATAATGAGTTATCAATATTAAAAATCCCAGTTTTCACCCCTTCTTCGATTACTTGTCGAATTAATGGCTGCATTCGCGTAAATAATTTCTGTTCCAGTTGAAAATGTTGTTCCGTCTGAAACGAACTCACATTTTTATAAGGCGCTAATTTTTCGATAAATGTCCAAAATATATTTAGAGAATCTTTCAGCTTTTGCATGACAGACCGTTCATTAGAAACAAGTATTTCTTCAATTAACTCCATATTTTTCACAATAAAATCATTTAATACTTCATCAACAAAATTCTCTTTAGACTTGAAGTAATAATAAAATAAGCCCGTTGCTACACCAGCATGATTCACAACATCTTTTATGCCAAATCCTTTCATACCATTTTTCATATATAGTTCAAAACCAATATCCATCAACTCTTGCCTTCTAACATCTGGTTCTTTCGATATTCTTTTCATATGTTATCTCCTATTATGTTTTTTCTGCGACTGAATGTGATTCAATCATAAACAACTGAACTGTATTCAGTCAATATTAATTTCCACAAAAAAGAGTAATCTTAAGAAATATACATCTAACCTTAGACTTATCAAAAAAGTTAGATTATATAACTTGAGACTACTCAATTTCATTAAACACGTATTCTATTTTCAAATCGATTACAATTTAGTTTAACCCCACTCTTTCTGTCTCTACAATCATTTGAGGAAGCGTCTTTTGAATGATTTCCTCCAATACATTAAGAGCTTCATTCACATAACCATCCTCAAACTCCTCTAAAGACTCAGGCAACTCATCCTCATCTAAAATAAAATATTCTCCACTTGGAAGTACCAAAATATCAATAATTAAGTCTTCAAATGACACTAGTTCATCTGTTATTTGCGTATTTTTTACAACATTAAAATAAGAGCCTAAATACGTTCCATTCTTATCTCTCCATATGTATAAATTGTACGGACGATCTTCCCAATAGTATGCAATGGTGTAACTTCCTTTTGGGATTGTTAAACTCGCACGATGTGCAGTCATTGTAAATGAATACTGAACCTCATGAAATAGCACGATACTTTGCAACTGCTTTTCAAGTAATAAACAAGTGTGTTCTACTGTTGTCGAGTCATATCTTATTTTTCTTTCTATAATTTCACTTTTTGGTGTTAGTAATTTATTCATTCTTTGTTTCCCCTTATGCTATTTCTAACCTTAATTATATCCATTTATATAGTGATAAAGAAGTGTTTGGTCTCCAAATACACAATAAAAACTCCCTCTTATTTTAGAAGGAGTTTTTCACTGTCCATGTTTCATATTTTTTTACTTCTAATGGAAGCTCATTTGTTTTCAGCCACTCTACTGCACTACATACAAGCGGAGATGAATTGTCTTCTGTAATGCTTTCTATAGAAACCCATCTCGCTCCTAAAGAATCTTGACCTTCAAATTGTTTTGGTACTATGATTTTCCCTGCACTCTTTTCAACTTCATACAAAACTGCAATATGGTGTACATGTGTATAATCTTTAAACTTTGAAGGGTATTGAAAATCAACCGTACCTACTTGCTTTATAACCTTTACTTCTAATCCAGTTTCTTCTTTACATTCCCTATGGAGTGCCGCTAACAGCGACTCCTCTTCATATAAACTCCCACCAGGTAGATCATATCTATTCTTATATGGACCTTTTGATTTATCGATTACTAATATATTATTATTTTCGATACAAATACCGTACACACCAAACGCACGATGAAAATTAATAGCATTACCCATGTTTTAATTTCTCGGTAACTGCATCATAAAATTTCCGTTCCTCATCAACATTTAAGTGAACGCGACTTACTGTTTTAGAAAATCCATATAACAATTGTGCTTTTATTGGCTCTTTAAGTATTATTTCAAATGTTGGAGGTTCCTTTATAAATTCCATCACCGTTGCGTCAAGAAGCTCTTTCTCTTTTTTTAAAAGTTCTCCTTTATAAAACGTAATCTTATCAATTTGTGTAAACGGTATAATGATTTTCTTCCCTAATCCAATTTGAATAATTACCTGTTCTTCCGTAACAATAATTGGATTTTTACGCATTGCTTGTATTTCAGCTAAAAAATAAAACATTGCATATACGTTTAAAATAAGTAACACCCATGCTACAACTGAATTCCATTGATGAAGCAAATAATGAAAACCAATACTTTCTATTAAGGTCGCATGGATGATCATAATATATACACCTATTGCACCAGTCTTTTTGTGATATGAGTATACGTTTTCACCTTCTGGCACTTTTTCACGCCACGATAAAAATGCATAATAAATTAGCTTACACTCTGTTACAATGATATCTATTAATTTATTTCTTTTCATAGTGGCATCAAACGCAGCATCAATTGCATAAGAAAATGAAGAATACTCACTTTTATATTCTTTATATTTTTTTATTATGTTAGGAAGCTTTCTAACAATTTTATATAGAAGGAATAACTCTACACATACAAAAGCAATTTCTCCTGCAATTATACTATAAGAAACGTATGAAAAAGCTTGTAAATAGTCACTTGGAATAATAAATCTTGCAAATATATAACCAGCTATTACAACAGGAAATATATACGTTAACGAGTATCTTTTTCGAATAATAAAGAAATACGTAATGACTGGAATTACAAACATGCAATCTAATAATGATCCAAGAACAACTTCTTTCGGAGTAGCTGGTACAATCGGAAGAGCATACAATAAATAGTTTGATAACAAGATTAAAGATACGAGTCCAATCCAGATACCTTTTCGCCTTCGCGAAAGTGTGACACTCATACTTTCACTCCTCTATTCAAAAACCTCGTTTAAATGGTCTTTATAAAATGAAATAGCACGTTCAAATTCTTTAACTTCTTCTACTTTTACGACTGTTTCAAGTAATAATTTCATAGCGGATTCATGATCGTTTACGTTATATTTCGCTAATGACAAAAATACTTTCATCACATCATTATCTGGAAACTGCTGCAAACCTGTTTCTAAAACAGTAATTGCTTTGTCATACTCACCTATACAACGATATGTACTACCAAGGCCGATATATGCCCCGCAAAGTGACTCACCTTCAAGACCGTTTGCAATTGCCTGTTCATAATATGGTATAGCCTCTGTTTCAAGCCCCATTACATCATGTATCCAGGCACATTGATAAAGTACTTCTGCATCCCTCGTAAAGTTTGTTAATCCAATGAGTATCTCTTTAGACTGCGCATATTTCTTTTCTTTCCGGAGTTTAATAGCTTGCTTTAATAAATGTTCCATAGAATTCACTCCTCACCAATTATTCTATGTATCCATATTGAATGGTTAACGTTTGTGTAAAAGTAAAATTCCCATCAATTAAAGTTTCGCTTACCAATATATACTATGCGGATTCACTCTTATCCAAATACTTAAAATTATAAAGCAGTAACGCGATTACATAGTACTTCTAACCTTTTGACAATTTCTTTCGCTGTTTCATCTTTTCCATTACATAACTGCCCTTTACCGTCTTGTCCAATTACGTAGTGCATTGCTCCGCGCGAATATAAAGAATGTGGTGAATTTGCAATCATTACACTCGCCTTCGCTTCTTTCATTCTATTTTTCGCTCTTTCAAACAATTCTTCTTTATTTACGTCACTTTCAAGTTTAAAGCCAACGAGTACAGTTTCTGGATCCCACTCTTTTATTTGTTTTAATACTTTCGGTGCCTTTTGAAAATGTATAATTGGCGCTATATCACTTGAGATTTTTCCATTCATATCAAGAACATTACCCTCTTGATCACAAATCTTGTCCACAATCCAATCAGATCCAGCCGCTGCCATAATAACCGCATCGACTTTTTCATGCGTAATGATACTTTTCATTTTATCTTGTAAATCAACAATTCCTTCAAATGGATGTAATTCTAATTGATTATTTCTATCATTCGGTTTCTCCGCAAAATAACCATGTAAATATATAACATGGGCCCCTTTACTTATAAGCTCTTCGGCGATTATTCTTCCAATTGTTCCTTTTGCCATATTTGTATGGCCGCGTACTTGATCCCATTTTTCTAAACAACCACCGCTTGTAATTAATACCTTTTTACCCTTCATCGTAACCATCCCTTACTAATTTTTCTTACGAAACCATTCTGTTCCAAAGTCAACTATATCACGTTGTTTCATAAGACGGCACTTTGCGTTTCCTATTTTCCCCATTGTTACAGTTTCCTTTTGCTCAAACTCTACACCAATTTCTACAAATTTGTCAGAATCGTAATCCATATCAACAAATTCTTTCCATACTCTTTCACCATTTTCTATAATAGGTGCCCCTACTTTTATTAACTCACATGCACCAGAACGTACTTCTGATAAATGTACAGAAGTATTCGAATCATATCCAACACCAATTAATAATATGTATCCGTCTAGATCGTATATTTTTCTTAATGGAGATTCTTCTCCTAAACTCATCGATAGTGACTGATTTACCGTTATTTCTTCTGCATGTCTTCCCCATGCAGCAAAGCTTCCTAATGGATGGTTACTACGTACTACATTCGGATATGTACGAAAACATTCAACTACTTTGCCCATTGCCCTTGTTGGTGTTATATGTGGCTCAAATGCTGGAACGTTATCCCGAATAATTTGCCACCATTCTTCAGGTACAGGTGGTCTTGACCAATGTTTCGGATCAGATAAATCCGAAGACTGAGTTGGCATAATAATCGTTCCCTCTTCTGTAATAACCTCCATTAACGCCTCTACTACTGCAACTGCTCCTCCAGATACCCAGCCTATGGAACTTAACGAAGAATGTACAATAACTGTCATTCCTTTTTCTAACCCTAATTTTCTTAAATCATTTGTAATTGTTTTGATTGTATTTGGCAATTGTGTACTCGCCACTATGTCATTCATTTTCACGGTTGTTCCCCCACTTTATTTTAAACTACTACATACATATATTATCATATTTTTCTCAATTTTTAACTTAATCATTTTTATCCACACAAAAGAATGGTAATATATTGATTTTATATAACAAAAGCAGCAACATGAAGGCGTTACATCACAGCAATAAAAACGCTATATATAAACAAAGAGCTCACCAAAAATGATAAGCTCTTTGTTTCATTTATCCTTCAATTGTAACTCCAGTAAACATCGATAAATTTCCTGTTATTTTCTCACCTACACGTAAAAATAAACCAGCAGCTCTCCCGCTAATACAGTGTGAACCAATTAATAGTTTACCAGTATACGGACCGTCCCACGTGTCAATTGTATAGTCTGGCATTTCTATGTATTGCTGATATATTTTCCGCTGTTCAAAGTAATACTCTGTTTTATCTTCAGCTAATAGTTCATTATTTTCGTATATAGATACTCCTCCGCCTTCACGGCCGTATAAAGGTTTAGAAACATAGGATTCATTTCTTTCTATAAACGGTTTATTTGTAAAATATGTTGGTAGGAAGTATTTCTGAATGATTCCTCGCTCCTCTTCCTTAAAGAAAACTTCTTCTTCGTAAAGTTGCCAAATTAATGCGAGTACACTTTTATTTTGCATAAGAAAAGCAGCTGGTGGATTAATGATTTTCACTCTGCCTTGCGCTATATGATCTAAAAACTGGAGTCCAATTCTTTTCCCGCTTTTATCAGCATCTGAAACTAAATATTCAATTGGATATAATCTATATAAATAATGAATTCTCTCACCATTTTGCGTATATATACCATCATCTGCAACGACGATATCTTGAATACCTATATAATCCGTTGACTGATCTAAACAATAGCTTCTTAAAAATTGAACTGTTTGATGGTCTTCATCATGCCAATCATAACTCGTAAAATAAATCGTTTCTCTAGGATCTATACTATAGTCATGTTTAATTTGTTCCCACGCCTGCACAATATGCTCCTCTATATGATTTGGATGATTTACATCGTGATAACGGCATAACACTTCATTTGCGACAGATGGCTCTAAATAACCAGTTGGTGTATCACAATTTACTTCTATTAACTTTATATCTTCACCATTTACGATAAAGTCAAACCTTGTAAAATATGAAAATAAACCTGTATGTTTCATTCTCGCAATTTCCCACGTTTCAGCTGGAAATCCTAATTTTTGAAAATCTTCTGTCGTATTGAGAATGTATTGATACGTTCTATATAACACATACATAATTTCTTCTGTCGCTTTTGAAATAGCAGTATAAGTTTTTACTGGCATACGATACATACCTGTTGCCATATATTGATTCCATTCTTCATTTTCTAATAGACTCGGCCAAGTAAACCCATTCCGACCAGCCTCTTCTGCAAGTGAAAACCATACTTTCATATACTCTTTCTGTTCTTGTTCTGTATACATTACTCCATTATCCTTTCATTTTAGGATCCTGCTGGCGCTTTTGCGTTCCCAATTCCACTAGAACCAGAATTCACTTTCGGCGTTTGTGTCGTAGATGATTTCGGCGTATTTGTATCTGGTGTTACTTTATTTGATGGATTTGGCTGTTGTTTATTTAAATCTACTTTATTGGAAGATTTATTATTGTTACTGTTAGTTCCGCCGTAATACCCTCCACCACCGCTGCCTCCAGTTCTACTTTGGTCTTTTTCACGATATGGAATAATGTTATTTGCATACGGTTTCTTCATTATATTCGGTTTTACTGTATAATTCATATTTGAAGTTCTGCTTGCTAATAAATATCCTGCAACGAACGGCAGTATCGGTAAATGTGAATTTTCATGATAAGAAGAAAATGACGGATTATTTTCCTTACATAACTCATCTTTTTCTACATTTTCATTAGTTGGAGCTTTATCATCACAATTTAATCTTTCTTGTTCATTTCCTTGTTTTGCGCCATCTGTTTTAACAGCAGTACTTTCTTGCTGGGCAGTATCTTCTTCATAATCGCCACAGCCCGTTAATAAAAAAGATGACACTCCTATTGAAGTAGCAATTTTTATAAATTTACTTTTATCCATTCTCATGTGTTATACACCTAATTTCTATTATCTATATTTTTCCAGATACCTTTATTATATAATGTAAATATCACTTTTTTCAAACGAAACATAAGATGTATATTTATATATTTTTATACTACATTTCCAAATAACAACAAAACCTTTCAACCCCCGGATATTTTTCTCCTAAACTTTTAACCTGAAAACCAATTTTTTTATAAAATTCTACCGCTTCATCGTCTGTCTCTGCCTCTAGATACATCAATTGATGCATTCTTACTACTTCCTTTATCATTTGCCACGCAATTCCATTATGACGATATTGTGGAACGACTGCTATATGACAAATTCTCGCTTTCTTTGCTCCAATTATTTCAATACCTATACAAGCCTTTTCTTCATATCTATACAATGTCCCTTTATTCCTTTCATAAAATAAAACTGCTTTCTTTTTGCTAGTTTCACTTGGGCCGATTGCATACTGTAGTACATTTAAAATGGGATCTTTCTCAATTTGTTCAACGCGTTGCAAATTCATATCATCATTCCTTTCTACAAAAAAAGATTAGCTCTTTATATAAAGAGCTAATCTCATTACGCCGTTATTTTTTCTTCTTTCTTCACAACGACCGCTACATAACTATGTAGTATCATTCCGATAATAACGAGGCTCATACCAATCCAAGATAAAGATGTCGGAATTGGTGCAGATAACAAGATAAGTTCTCCTACTAGCGCAAATAAAACCTCACCGGACTGAGTTGCTTCCACTGTTGCTAGTTTTTGCGGATCATCTTTTACAAGATCTGTCGCAAAGAAGAATAATACCGTTGCGATTAAGCCTGAACTAACAGCTACAATAAAACATTGGAAAACTTGGCTACTTGATGGTAGCCCGCCTGTTGATACTTCATAACCAGATAGTAAAAACCAAAATGGTAGACTTGCTAATGTCATACCGAGAACTCGCTGGAATACATCTAACTCGCCTTTACAAACTTGCATCATTTTTCGATTTCCAAGAGGATACGCAAACGCTGCAATAAGTACAGGAACGACACATAAAACGGTTTCACGAATTCCTAATGAAGAAGCATGTTCTACTTGCATGAGTACAACACCGCATAAAATAATACCCGACATAACTAATTCCTTCATTGGGAGTTTTTTATGTAATGGATCTACCGCAAAAAATGGCGTTAACAAAATCCCTGCGACGATTGTAATTTGCCATGTTGATGCAACGAGCCAACCAGGTCCGAAAGCTCCAGCAAAACTAAGTGGTGCATAGAAGAGGCCAAATCCAACAATACTCCACACTAACCATTCTTTCGGATTATTTTTCATATATTGAAAGAGTTGCTTTAAGTTTCCCCTATACATGACAATAAGTAAAAGCATTGGAACCATAAAGTAGTACCGTAATGAAGCACTCCAAATCCAGCTTCCACCTTCTAAGTCCATCGCCCGGTTTAAAACGAAGGTAAAGGCAAAGAAAAATGATGCCAATATCCCTACTGCAATAGCTTTCATTATAAAACCCCTTGTTTAGTTTCTTCTTATACTATACAACAAATTAAATATAATTAAAATTCAAAATCTTTATCTCGTATGCATTCTAGCTCTATATAGTTTTCTTAACTGACTAATATGAGCTTGATGGTACCGATTATGATCAGCTATATGCCATATTCCCCACCTTATAGTCGCATTTTCTCCCTTTTCATAAAAAACCTCTCGTGTTAAATCATTTTCTGTTAGTTTCACACATTCCTCATAAAACATATGTTGCACTGCTTCATAATCTTGCATTAATTGTTGCAATGTATGTTTTCTTAAACTGGGCAGCTCTCCTGCTTCATTTAACATAGGTCCATATATATTATCAAGTGCCAGTGGAACGGGTTCTCCTTTTAAGCGGTATACCCAATGCAAATCGACAACTGCTAAATGTTGAAGTAGTTGTCCAATACTATTTTCATTATTTTTTAACCCTTTAAAAGACAGTTCTTTCTCATCAGTACCCTCTACTAACTTTTGCAACCGTTTAAATGTATCGGCAACTGTCGCATATAGAATTGCTACTTGCGGGTTCATATTTTTTTCTAAATAGAGATCTTTCATAGTAAACTCCCTCTTTTAAAGGAACAAAACCATATGTTCATCATCACTATACACACCATTCATCTTTATAGCTCTCTTTTCAATCCCATACGTTTTAAAGCCCATTGATTCATACAACCTTTTTGCTGGCTCGTTAGTGGATACAACACCTAATGTCAATTGTTCCAAGTTCATTTCTCTTGCTTTTTCGATTGCCTTACGTATTAACTCACGTGCAAGGCCACTTCTTCGATTGCTTGCATCTACATACATCGCAACGATATGGCCTTTATGTTTATACGCCTCTTTCTCTTCTGTTAGTAAAGTAACAACTCCAACTAATTGATGATCTTCATTAAAAGCACCAAATGTACAACTAGTAGCAGCTGTTAAATTACTTTCCACTCGCTTAATCGGATTTTCTTGGTGAATCGCCTCTTCATAAGTTGTTACAAATGCCTCTGGATTTACTTGTAATGCTTGTAAACGTAAGTCCCAATATTTTTTTGCATCTTCTTTCGTAAGTAATCGAATCATATTTCTCTATCTCCTTTTAGTTAACATAATATTTTTACAAACTACTAATTAAAGATTGATATTCTTCTCTTAACATACTATAACGATAGCGATGAATGAACTGACCTTTACGTAATCGATCATTTCTCATTAACCCTTCGCATACAAAACCAGCCTTTTCATAGCTCTTTCTAGCTTGTAAATTATCTTCATCTACACGTAGCCATACTTTTTCTAATTCAAACTCAAAGAATGCTACATGTAACATACTATATAGGGCGGCTATTCCATACCCTTTACCCCAGTATTCTTTATTACCAATCGCGATTCCCAATTCTGCATTTTTATTTGTTTTATCAAAGTTTTTAAGATCTACCCATCCAATATGTATGCCGTTCTCCGCAGTGATAGCTCTTTGTTCGTAACCATTTTTTCGATTTATACATGCTTCAATCCATTTTTTTGTATCTTCACGAGTGAACGGTGGATATTGATCTGGTACAACTAAATGTTTCGTTACTTGTGTATCTAATGACCATTGATATCGATCTTCTACATCATCTAATGTCAGTTCTCTTAATTGAACAAATGGTACATTCATTATGCTATCCCCTTTTTATTTTCCTATAGAAAACCCTTCAAACATTCTTCCTCCATACTGTTCTAACGTTTTTTCTACAAAAGTAATTAATTTCATTTTCTCTCCCGTTGTATAAAAATGATCGAACGCCACTACAAATTGATCTGCGTATTGTTCATCATATCTTCTAAGTACCCTTATAAACCATTTTGAACTTCCAAGCCATTTCCCATTTACTCTTAATACATATTCATGTAATAAATCAGCTAATAAATTCGCGATAAACAACTCTTCTTCTCTTTTTGATGCACCAATAAAATCATCCAAAGTATCTGTAATAAAATAACGCTTCTGCTCCATCATTTCTTCTGTCCATTTAGCTGGTCCTTTAGTTAGTAACTCATTCGCTTCGCTTTTTAATTGCTCAACAATTTCATCTTCCCCTTTTAATACAACACCTTCTGCAACTAATTGTGGTAACGAAGGTCTTCCGCGGTCACAATCCATTTTAAAAAAGGTTTTTAACGTTTCAAAATTATGTACAAATACCTCAACTGGCCATCCATTACTATAGAAAGATTCTCTATAACAAGATGACAAACTAGGATCTATTATTACAATGTCCAGATCAGATGTTTTTGTCGCTTCTCCTCTTGCAACGCTTCCTCCAAGTAAAGCTACATCACAATCCGGAAATTGTGATGTAATGATGCTTTGTGCCGCTTCCATTGCTTTCATAACCGTTCCCCTTTTCTTATTTCACTTTCTTTTTTGCAGCTCTTTCTCTCGCTTTTTTTATATACGACTCTGCGTCTGGTGTTTTGCATGACGTTGCTCCGTGATCAACCTGTACCTTTCCAATTTTACGTGCAATTTCAATCGCTGTTTGCTCTAAGTCTTCATTACGAATTCCTATCGCGATTAATGCACTATTCATCGCTTCTTTTTTTCTATTTTTTTCATTATGTATATTTACTTTAATTTCTTCTAGATAAGGAGAGAAGAAATCATCTTGTAACGTTTTATTTTTAATCGCTATATTTGCTAATAAAGACCAGCCTGCTCTTCCAATCCATTCATCATCAGGCTTTGTCCAGTCTTCCATTCTTTCTATCGCGATTGGCGACGTACAAATAGCCGTCATTAAAACATCCATTAAACAATAATAATCAACTTCCTGTACCCATTTATTTAGTAGTTCTGTCGTAACTTTTTTTGGATCTAATATCATTGTTGCTAAAGTCATTGCATCCATATTTTTTGTTTCCCATAATAAAATTGCTAAATCATGATCTTTTTTTATCTTCTTTTTTAACAATTTTAAATTGGCAAAACTAACTCCGAATAGAGGCTCTTTCGCCCCATGGTTTTTATACGTTTTACGATTTTGTTCTGTTCCATATTCCTCTAGTTGCTGCATTACTTCTTCAAGTAACATATACCCACCTCTTTATTTTTTATGTTGACTTCATATATGTATGTACGATATATTCTACATTACTTTTTGGTTTTCCTATATTTATTTTTTAAATACGGTATGTGAAATTTTTTAATTGCTACAAACATCTAAAACCACTACGAAAAACCTGTACATTTTACATATACAGGTTTTCGTTTCATCGATTTCCTATAGTGTAAGAAATAGAATATGAAAGAACTTTTAATGGTTTGATTCTCTCCTTATTTTTGGTAAGCTCTTTACATCTGACCACTCTTCTATGGACCCTGCGTATGGAAAAACTGTAACTACATTAAAATCCGAACCTTTTTCTCTCCCAATTTGTTTAGCGGCTAATAAATTCGCTGCCGCAGACGTTCCTATTTTCATTATAAAAACGCGCCATTTCATACAAGGTCTCTTCATATGAATAAGTCCATTGTTTTTCTATCAAATTGTCTTCCTGTTTCCTTCCTAAGCCGAACCCACCTGATCCAGCATATTTCTTTAAATCATTTGGTGGTTGTTCAGAACCATAAGGCAATTCAGCAGGCATTACTAAATGTAGCTCAATTTTTTTGTATAATTCTTTACTGCTTTATCCCCCCCATTAGAGTTCCACCAGTACCAGCAGATGCTACCCATGCATGAATTGGTTTCCCATTCATTTGTACAATAATTTCTTGGCCTGTACCTTCTATATGACTTAATACTCTCTACTTTTTAATAACTCCCTTAACTAAATCTTCTTATATAAAAATCCCTACAAATGCTGTAGGGATTTATGACTCAATCATTTTGTTACACTTCATTACATACGAAAAGAGCTTCTTTATTCAAATGCGTTCATTAGCACAATTCTCCAACCATCTGGATCCTCTATTGTGATTCCTTTCTCTATCCAATACGGATTTTCTGGTTCCACCTCATGATAGCCCATATTGCTTAATCGATTCACTATTTTTTCAATTTCATCTTTATTAGGCATATAAAAAACTAGTAAATTATCTTTTGTCGGTGCCGGACAGGGACTTCCGTTAACATGCGTTGTAAACTCCAAATGATACTCGGCATCCGGTACTCCAAACATAACTCCATCATATCCTTCATGATTGTGAAATTCTCCTATACGCTTTAATCCTAACCCCGTCTCATAAAAACTTATAACTTCTTCAAATTTATCTGTTGGTCTTGCAATTCTAAATTGAACCCAATTCTTCATGCAAATCTCCTCCTTTTCATTTTCCAAAGCTT
This sequence comes from Bacillus cereus group sp. MYBKT111-2, assembly GCF_051915205.1. Taxonomy (NCBI): domain Bacteria; kingdom Bacillati; phylum Bacillota; class Bacilli; order Caryophanales; family Bacillaceae; genus Bacillus; species Bacillus cereus group sp. MYBKT111-2. The sequence continues at coordinate 111,578 of NZ_JBQAEG010000002.1, read as the reverse complement.
TACAGTCATTATTATAGGTAACATATATTTCCTTTAACATCCCTCATTAGTGTGAGAACTACTTAAGTTGAAAGACCTATTAGTTTATAAATAGTAGGACTTTAGTATTAAATTCATATAAAATTAATTATATGGATATCAAGATAAAATAAACATTTCTTCCTTTTTGTATAAATTGCTATTTTGCATAGTTTCTAATGTTGTCCATGACTGTCCAATTGGATTCACATATTGTCTTTCTTCATTACAAATTTTCCAACGAGAAGGTGCTTCTTCATTTTAGGAATACTGTACTCCACATGTATTGCAAATATAATTAGCCATATTCCCCCTCTCTTTTCATTTAATTGTTTCTTTACCAATATCTTAATAAAAAACAAAAATATTCGAATCAATAATTGGAACGAAAATGAAGTGATACGAAAGTATGAAATCTTGCATACTTTTGGACAAACTTTTTTGCACTTGTAAAAAAGTTTTTTTGCAATTACCTCCCTATAATTGCTAATATAGTAGAGTAGAACTTTTATAGAGAGAAGGAAAATTATGCACAATGGAATTCGAATGACAACTTTAGTGAAAAGGGCTATTTTGATTTGCGCGGGGGTATTATTTACATACGAAGCGGCTTTAGGATCAACACATACTGCTCTAGCAAGTACAGAGGATGAAGCAAAGTCTGTTCAACTTGTAAGTGAAATTCAATCGTCTCTTGCACCGAAAGAAGCTCCAAAACAATACAATGGGCAAGTTAGAAAAGTAGCTTATTTAACATTTGATGATGGTCCTGGAAAATACACAGCTGAGCTTTTAGATATGTTAAAGAAAGAAAATGCAAAAGCAACATTCTTCCTTATTGGTTCAAATGTAAAAGCTTTTCCTGATCTTGTAAAGCGTGAAGATGCTGAAGGCCACTACGTTGGGATGCACAGTATGACTCATAACTACAAGAAACTTTACACAGAGGGTCATTACGTAGATGAGATGAAAGAAGATCAAGGATTAATCGCTGGCGTTCTAGGTAAATCACCAGTATTAACTCGTCCTTCTTACGGCTCAATGCCAGGATTAAATGAGGCTCTTCGAAACAAAGTTGTTGAAAATGGATTAAAAGTTTGGGATTGGACAATTGATTCATTAGACTGGAGATATAACAAAATGCCGGTTGACGCTGCATCAGCTAAAATTGTAGAAAACGTTATTAATGGTGCAAACAAGCCAACAGAAGTTATCCTTATGCACGACATTCATCCACAGTCCGTAAAAGCAGTACCTGGTATTATTAAAGGGCTGAAAGAAAAAGGATATGAATTAGAAGCCTATAGTGAGAACGAACACTTCCCATTAAACTTCTGGCACGATAATCGTATGTAATAAAAAGACTTGATTTCCTTTAACTAGGAATCAAGTCTTTTTATCGTTTTTGGAATTACTCCTCGTATATTCGACTCAATTCCCCCTCTCTCCTTCGTAAAAAAATACGACGTTTTCGTGCTAAGGAAGATAGATCTATTCATGAAATCAGAAGTAAAAACTTGGATAGTAGAAGAAAAAACCGTATTAAAAAGATGAATCGAAAAGCAAAAGAGATTGCAAAGGCGATTGATACGAAATTAAAACAGATTTATCAAAATACAGTAAGAAATTATGGATTGAATATACAAAGTCAATCCTATTTTTTATATTATCAACACTTTAGCACATATTACTCTTAAGGAGTGATATGTATATGGATTTCCTTTCAGCTGAATATTTGTCAGCCTTACTTGCCATTATTGTAATTGATTTAGTGTTAGCAGGTGATAATGCCATTGTAATTGGGTTAGCAGCAAGACGATTACCGAAAGATCAACAAAAGAAAGTTATTATATGGGGAACTATCGGGGCAATCGCGATTAGAGCCCTCGCTACTTTAGTTGTCGTTTGGTTGTTAAAAATACCAGGGCTACTTCTAATTGGTGGTGTACTCCTTATATGGATCGCTTACAAATTAATTGCTGAAGGCAAAGATCACGATATTAAGGCGGAAGAAGGTTTCTGGTCTGCTATTAAAACCATTATCATTGCTGATGCATTGATGGGAATTGATAACGTTCTCGCTGTTGCTGGAGCTGCGCATGGCAACTTTTCTTTAGTAATCATCGGGCTATTAGTTTCAATTCCAGTAGTAGTTTGGGGCAGTACATTAATTTTAAAATGGGTTGACCGTTATCCTATCATCATTACGATTGGAGCAGCTGTTTTAGCTTATACCGCTGCGAAAATGATTGTAGACGAGAAATGGTTCGCTGCATTTTTCGAAAGTAATCCTTTCATAAAATGGGCATTCATCATTATCATCATTGCCAGTGTAGTTTTCTTCGGAAAGGCAAAACAGAAAGCAACAGATGGTTCTATCTCATGATGATGTTTTATTTACAAACAAAAGGCACTATTCATAGGAATAGTGCCTTTTGTTATTTATTTAGCTTCCCCTTCCGGAGTCGTTTTTACTTTCGTTTTGTTTTTATCACGATTGTTATAGTTATACTTCGAACGATCTATCGGTGTAAATCCTTCCGGTGTGTAGAATCGTAATAAGTCACCATTTACGACTTGGTCAGAGTATTTTAACGAGTTTTGAACCATTTGTTCATTTTGTTTTATTTCATCTGTAAATTCTACTGGTTTTCCAGTCGTTGTATCATAGTATTTGCCATTTAATGCAGTAACTGTTGGGCTTACGTAGTTACCATTTCGGAACGCAACAACTTGTTTATGATCTGGTGATAATAAATCTGAACCGAATTGAACATAATTTTTTGTATCTGTTCCTAGTAAGTGTAAAAGAGTTGGAAGAACATCAATTTCACCACCGTATTGATGTTGTACGCCACCTTTCACACCTGGTACACGAACGATTAAAGGTACACGTTGTAACTGTGCATTTTCAAACGAGTTAATTTCTTTACCCATTACTTTTGACATCGCTGCGTTATGATTATCTGAAATACCGTAATGGTCTCCGTACATAACGATAATAGAATTATCGTATAAACCAGATTGTTTCAAGTAATCGATGAAACCTTTTACAGATTCGTCTAAATAACGAGCTGTTTGGAAATACGTATCTACAGACGAGTCACCTGTGTTCGCTGGTTCAATTGTCGCTTCCTCTTTTTCAATTGGATACGGGAAGTGATTCGATAACGTAATAAACTTCGTATAGAACGGTTGTTTCAATGTTTCTAATAACGGAATGGATTCATTAAAGAATGGTTTATCTTTTAATCCATAGTTTACTACATCTTTTTCGTTCATATCATAGTATGAAGCATCAAAGAATTTATTAAAACCAAATGATTTATAAATATCGTCACGGTTCCAGAATGTTTTATAGTTACCGTGGAATACTGCTGATGTGTATCCTTGTTGCCCTAAAATAGCTGGTGCTGATTGATACGTATTATGAGATTTCGTTGTAAAGACAGAACCTTGTGGTAAACCAAACATAGAATTCTCTAACATAAACTCCGCATCAGACGTTTTCCCTTGTCCTGTTTGATGGAAGAAGTTATCAAAATAAAGCGTATTCGCATCTTTTGTAAATGAGTTTAAGAACGGCGTAACTTCTTGACCGTTTAATTTATAATCAATTAAGAAGTTTTGGAATGACTCTAAATGAATATAAATTACGTTCATTCCCTTACCTTTACCGAAATACTCAGGATTCGGACTAGCATAAGTTGATGTTAAATAATTTCTTACTTCTGTCATATTATCTCCATCAGCTAACGCTCTTTCCGTTGATGCTTTCGCACTTTGAATTCCATCATAAATTGTGTAGTTATACGCCCCTAAATATTTCACAATATAATTTCGGTCAAACGTTCTTGTTAATAATTCAGGACGGTCAGATTCTGCAAGTCCTAAGTTAACACTGAATAATAAAATACCTGCTACAAATACTAGTGATACTTTATGTTTCGCAACACGAATTGGTTTTGGATTTGCAAATTTAGTTGCTACTAACACAATTAAAATAATTGTATCTAAGAAGTATAACGGATCATAAAGATGTAGCAACGCAACAATACTACCACCTAAATCTCCAAAGTTATTCGTTTGTGTTAATGTCGGGAACGTAATAAAGTCACTGAAAAAGCGATAATATACGACGTTTGCGTACAAAAGAATCGACAATAACAAGTTGATAACAATTAACCAAATATAAGATCGTTTCCCTTTTGCAAATAATGCAAGCCCTAAAAATAGAACTGCTGAACTAAGCGGGTTGAAAAACAGCAAGAATTTTTGGATCGTGTTTGAAATCCCTAAATTAAATTCTGTTACATAAGCTGCATATGTTTTGAGCCAGAATAAAATAACGGCAAACAGAAAGAATCCAAAATGATTGCTTAGCACACTTTTGCTCTTTAATAAGAATTGTTTCATTTCTCCACCTCTTTTGATCATCCAAGGCTTATTTTTTTATAAGTCTGTCTCTCTATTCAATTTTTCATCTTCAAATAGATTCTATTTATTTAACTATATGAAGAATACTAGTAATTATAATTTGAAGCTATTATTTATTCAACTATTTCTTTCTAGAGATTTTGACCTTGGTTTCTATTTAACAAAATAAATTTGTAACATTTCCTGTTTTCTCCTAAGATTCATCCACTAATTATGACATCACATACTATATACCTTTATTCACTACTTCGCAAATAAATATGTCTCCAGTTCTGGAACATTAATGTAATATAATTCAATTCACAATAGATAGCATTTATTTTTTTAATGTACATTATTTCTTTATTCATTTATTTATGCTTCAGCCACTCTTCTATGTGGAACATCCAAATCTCTTTCCTTCAAGAAAATTATTCTTGAATAATTATTCACAATCCATAAAAATAAAATTTATAAAAACCCTCGCTCTCAAAACGAAAGCGAGGGTTTTCATCATTTATTATTGACCTTTGTACATTGCATCTACTTGTTTTTGAAGTTCTTCATTTTCTAAGAACTCATCGTAAGTAGCCTCTTTATCGATTACACCGTTTGGCGTTACTTCGATAATGCGGTTTGCGATTGTTTGTACGAACTGATGGTCATGAGATGTGAATAACATTGTACCTTTGAATGCGATTAAACCGTTGTTTAGTGCTGTAATAGACTCAAGGTCTAAATGGTTCGTTGGGTCGTCAAGTGTAATTACGTTCGCACCACTTAACATCATTTTAGATAACATACAACGAACTTTTTCGCCTCCAGATAATACAGAAACGTTCTTCTTAACTTCTTCACCTGAGAATAACATACGGCCTAAGAAACCACGTAAGAAGCTTTCTGACTCATCTTGTGGAGAGAACTGGCGTAACCATTCAACTAAGTTGAGGTCACTGTTCTCAAAGTACTTAGAGTTATCTCTTGGGAAGTACGATTGAGAAGTTGTAACGCCCCATTTGAATGAACCGCTATCTGGCTCCATTTCACCCATAAGAATTTTAAATAATGTTGTCATTGCAATATCGTTACGACCGATAAATGCAACTTTATCACCTTTATTTAAAGTGAAGTACACATTATCTAACACTTTTTCGCCATCAATTGTTTTAGAAAGACCTTCAACAGTTAATAAGTCATTTCCTACTTCACGCTCAGGTGTGAAGCCAACGAATGGGTAACGACGAGATGATGGTCTAATATCATCTAAAGTAATTTTATCTAATAATTTTTTACGAGAAGTTGCTTGTTTCGCTTTAGATGCGTTTGAGCTAAAGCGCGCAATGAAGTTTTGTAACTCTTTTACTTTCTCTTCTTTTTTCTTATTAGCATCTTGTGTTAATTTTAAAGCTAATTGGCTTGACTCATACCAGAAGTCATAGTTACCAACATAAAGTTGAATTTTACCGAAATCAAGATCAGCCATGTGCGTACATACTTTATTTAAGAAGTGACGGTCATGGGATACAACGATAACTGTATTTTCAAAGTTCATTAAGAAGTTTTCTAACCATTGGATCGCCTTTAAGTCCAAGTGGTTGGTAGGCTCATCTAGTAATAGAATGTCAGGTTTACCGAATAATGCTTGAGCAAGTAATACTTTTACTTTCTCTGCCCCAGTTAATTCTGACAATTTCTTATCATGAAGATCTTCACCAATACCAAGTCCTTTTAGTAAGATTGCAGCTTCTGACTCAGCTTCCCAACCGTTCAGCTCAGCGAACTCACCTTCAAGTTCAGCAGCACGCATACCATCTTCATCACTAAAGTCTTCTTTCATGTAAATGGCATTTTTCTCTTGCATTACTTTATAAAGTTGCGTGTGACCCATAATTACTGTTTCTAATACTGGGAACTCTTCGTATTCGAAGTGGTTCTGTTTTAATACTGCTAGACGCTCACCTGGCGTAATATGTATGTCACCTGTTGATGGTTCGATTTCTCCAGATAAAATCTTTAGAAATGTTGATTTACCAGCACCGTTTGCTCCGATTAAACCGTAGCAGTTACCTGGCGTGAATTTTATGTTAACATCTTCAAACAATTTGCGATCCGCGAAACGCAAACTAACGTTACTTACTGTAATCATTTGTGTCCTCCTACTAATACCTAGGGTTTCTCAACCCTTCTCCAATTTTAACAGAAATCCATAATTTACGATTCCTTTATTTTCATCTGTAAACAATTCTACTAGAACATCCTAATCATTACAACTTATAATTATGATATAAGTAATTTTATTACTTTTTTTAAAGAATTATTTAAAAATCCCCTCTAAAATCCATTAATAATTCAAGCCACTAAACACCTAGCAATATAATCACAAGAATTGCTGCCATTAAAGTATCTAACAAAGTAATTTTTCGGCGACATTTCCTGTTGCATACAAAAAGAGATGGAAACCCCGTAGGATCTCCGTCAAGTTGCATTATTTATTTCACACGTTATCGTTACGTGTTGCCCGTGGTATCTGATTTGCATATGTCTCGGCCTCCTTCGATAGTTAAATAAAAAAGAGCGATACCGATAAGGCACCGCCCCACTTCGTCACTATCCGACAATCTTCTGACTAGTTGCCCGCACCTTCGCCTTCACATTTCATAGCCTCTAGTACACGTGCCTTTTCGTCTTGTACGCGCATGATGGCTTCCTGCCATTCTTTTTCAGCCTGTTCCTGCGCTTTTATTCGGTCCTGTTTCTCCTTGTGTAGCTTTTGTTCCTCTAGATAGATTTCGTGCAGTGTTTTCATATTAGTACACCTTTCCTTTTCTTTTATTTTCGTCTCTGTGATCGTTTTGTGAGACGTAATTTTCGCGCGCTATTACGTACAGAATTGCATCATTTTTCGTTTTCGTCCTGTATGCACGTTCGTAGAAATAGCGTAATTCTTTGTATGTAGTCGGCAATTCACCTTTTCGCAGTGGTGACGGGTTCAACTCAATTCCTGCCCGCTGCAAAATATCTTCGTCACCTGTGATCGTTACGTGCTGGCCGTGGTACCTGATCTGCATTTGCTGCGGCCTCCTTCGTTGTATAAAATAAACGGTCATCGCAACAGTTTATAATGTAGTATGTGAAATTGTTCTACATTAGAATTTTCCCACCCTCTGATAGACTTCGCGGCGCATTCTTTCTTCGTTCATGTGAAGACAGACCCCCGTCGCCCTTCGCCATGTTATAGACCGCTTTCCAGTGCGGATCGTTGTACGATTGTGTATTCATTACAAGATAATTCCCGCCAAACCTTACGCGTGCGGCCGCCATTACATCATGTATCGATTTCCCTTCGATTTGTTCACCGTTATTTGGATCGTAGTTTGTTTTCATTTTCGATTTCCCCCGTTTTTTAACCGCACGTTTTGACTCTGTGCGGTTTTGTTCTGCTCGTTTATGTTCTACGTGACCAAGTGCAGCAGCAACGATAAAAGTCGCTACCGCTAGCACATGACACAAATATATAACTATCATTCAGTGATTGCCGCGCCTTGCATGTCTGGATTTTGCATCTGTACGCGCAACACTCTTTCACGATGTACATCAAAATATCTTTCGCTATCATTTGCGAATTGTTTTAGGATATTATCGCCGCTGATTTCGCTAAATACTCGATCATACTTGGCATTGCTGATAAACTGCACGTTTTCCATTTCCGCGATATCTGCCAGGCTTCGTTGTGCTTCTTCGTAGCCGTCCGCCTTTGTGGCCTTGTTTAGCTTGTTATGTCCGTTTAATAATTCATTTCGCAGTTTCATGCCTTGTTCACTATGGCCGACACGTTGTGCAATCACTGCGCCTAGTTGCAAGTATTCTTCCTGTACTTGTTTCGCTAGGCTCGGATGTACTGACGCCTTTTCGACTAGTTCAGCCAGGTGTTTCGCTGATCGTTCTGGCGTAGTTCCAAACATAATATTGCCGCGAAGTTGGATAAGATCCGCGTCAAAGATTGCCTTTGTCTGTGCGTCAACTGCTGGCACTTCTCGCAACAATTCCGCCTGGGCCGATGCCTTCGCCTTGCTTAAAAGTTCTTTATATTCTCGGTGTTTATCGACAATCATCTGCATTGCAGCGACTTCCATTTTTCGTTTTAGGCCCGCTTCTTTTTCCATTACGCCTTTATCTGATAAAATTCCGTCTTTGTTTAGATTTTCTTTTGCGCTTCGGAAATAGGTTGCCAGTCCTAAAATATCTCCGCTTAGTGAGTCTTGAATTTCTCTCGCTTGCTGCATTAGTTCTTTTGTACTATTTTTCATTTGAATTCCCCCGTATGATTTATATTTTTACAATCTGTTATTAACTTTTGTTCGTAGCTTGTCCATCATTTCAACGTTGCCAAGATCGTACAAGATCGCCTCTATACGTTGAAAAGTTTCTTTTCCAACGAAGCTGACGACCTTCGCAGCACTTGTCGCAGTTGGATTGGATTGGCCGCTTTCCCACCTCGAAATCGATTTTCGTTCAATTCCTAGCAAGTCTGCGAATTGAGTTTGTGAGATATTGGCGAAACTGCGTATCAATCGTAGTTTGTCGCCTGTTAGATGATATTGTTTATCGTGCATTATATCGCTTCCTTTCGTATGTATCTTTCGTGTATCCTGTTTTGTACATATTGGTATGATATCGGTGTATCGTATTTATAAATAAAAGTTACGGCGGGACCCACCCCGCCTAGCTCGCTACCACTGCACATTGACGTATTATGCGACGTATGCCGCCGTGTGGCTTCACGGCTGACATACACAAAGCGCCTTGAATATTCGAAGAATTGTTGTTCAAAGAAAAATCTCAATAACTTCGATAAAGAAACATCGAATTATTTTTTATTTTGCGGGATTTTCCCGCTAAGTGGTTTATACTAAAATGATCGGACCACCTTTCTATAAAATTCATGTCCTATAAAAGAGATCCAGCAACACCAAACCGTGCAGCGCTGCTGATCCTAAAATAAGAGATGGAAGAATGCGAAAAACATACAAATTGTATATAACCGTTGACGGACTTCGCGAGCCGTCATAAATGATTTATGTATTTTGGGAAATCGGGAAGGCTGGAAAACCTCCCCTTCATATGAGAAAGAAAGAAAACAGATCCAGAAAAGAAAGAACTAACTTTCCTGTATTACATATGTATTTCCAACCCCTATCAGATTTCCGTAAAACACGCATATTTCTATATTTTTTTATGATTTTGTTGTATTGGCTTCAATAAGCGCCTTTTTCATCGCCCTTGATCTTCGGCTTTTTGATCGAATACACGTCTTACATAACGCCCTTTTTCCACCGCGGCCATTTTCCGTAAAATTATCGAGTGGTTTCAATTCTTCGCAGGCTTTGCAATATCTATGATCGATTGTTTCGCCATCGGTTTCGATAGGTACAATTAAAATACGCGTGTTTGTATTCTTCGTTTGATTGTTGCAAGGTTTGCAGCGGTATTGCAGCCCGTCTGGACTCGCTTGCATTTCGTGGAATTCCGTTCTTTCTTTCATTTTTCGACAGTACGCACATTGTTTTTTATTATTTTGCATTTTGATTTCCTCCGATTTTTATATTTTCATTGCAGTATGTGAATTTTTAAAAATTAAGCATCTGATCACGAATCGCCTCCGCAACTTTTCCTTTTCGTAGCGTCATCCCTAGTTTTAGAATCACACGTCTAGGAAAAATAGTCGTGCCGCGATAAGAGAAGCCGTTTTTGATTAGTTCCCGAAGTCTATCCACGATTCTTTTAAACGTGGATCATCTACGTATTTTTGTGCTAACTTAATAGACCCTTTCGGCGTAATCATCAACGTACGTTTCATTGCACCGTTGTACTGTTTAACTGGTACGTTAACAAGCCACTGTTCGAATCCTTTTCTAGTTCGATACACTCCGTTTGTATTTCTATTTTCATATAAAATCCCGTCCGCTTGTAACCATGCGATAAACGATTTCGTTTTTAAGTCGTCAAGATATTGTTTGCAGAATTCTTGCAGCGTCATATTTAAACCACTATCGATATAACGATCAAATAGATCCGACTTTCTACGTGATTTTTCTAAACCTTTGACTACATCTTCGAGTTTTTCACCAGTTTCGGTTGCTAGCTGCTGGAATAGCTTTGTATTTTCTTCGGCTTTCTTCCGTGCTGCCTTCGCTTCTTGCGTTCTTTGCCTCTCTTCCTGTAGTTCTTGTTCGGCTTTTCGTTCTAGTTCCTTGATCGTAGCTTGATAGTGCTCAATTGTAGTTAATAGCGATTCTTGCGCCATCTTCGGTACACCGTCGGTCATTTTATCGTACAATTCGGCTTTTTGGCGCAGTTGCTCGTCTCTCACTTCTACGATCGTATTAACATCGGCTCTATTTAGAATTTTTGTTACTTGGTCACGGAACTCTTTAGCAACCTCTGAATCTCGAAGCAGCATTCCGACACGGATAATCGAATCTTTTGTGAGTACTGTATTTCTCCAGTTTGATACTTTTGTAGAGTGTTCGCCGATTGTGATTAACTTGTAACCTTTCTTACTTTCGATTTTAGGAGGTAAATTATTTTTACCGCCTAAACCAAAGAACTCTTTACTTGATATGGATTTGACTCCTGTTTTTTGGAATTCTTCTTTGTTATTCCTAATAAGCATTTGAATTGTCCTTCTCGTTACTTTGTAGAATCTGGCGACATCATTAAGAGGTGCTAAACTATCGTTATCTAGCAACATTAGTCCACCAGCTTGATTTATAATATTGAACGCATGGTCGCGATGCTTTCCGATCTCGTCGCGCAGTGCCTTTTCATGGATGATATTTTCGTTTACGTCTGTTTTTGTATTTGTGTTCATTTGAATTCCTCCGTATGATTCGTATATTTTTATAGTTTTGTATTTTTCGTATAATCCCAATTGCCGAGATCCTTTCCGCCATTCCATTCGATAACGATCAGCTTTTTCTCGACTTTGCTGCTACATCGCTGCTGCGGTTTGAGCTTCGCTTTGACCTTCGGTTTCTTTCGCGGCTTTCGTGGCTTCCTCGTCTTGGGCTTTGCATTGGGCTTCGCCTTTTCTCGCGCTTCTATTACTTCGTTTAGCCGCGGGATTTCGATATAGATCGATTCTTGTTCCGCAGGCCGTTCCGTGTTTTGCGTCATATTTCGGCCGCCTTTTCGAATTATTTATTTTTATTTTGCGGAAAACGGAAAAATATATATTGATAGAAGTCTAAGGAAGATCGAATGCTTTTCGATTTAATTCGCCGCTTCTTCCTTCTTCTTCGCTCGGTAATCTCTCATTCTTTGAGTTTCCGCCGCGCTAAAATCAATCATGCTTTGTTCGAATTCGTCATGATATTCTTTTGCAAGCGGATAGCGCTCTAATAATTCCGCCTCTGATAGTGGTGCCAATGGTATATATCGATTTGCGTTCGTTTGATTGATACGCTCTACACGTACAAGGCCGACTTTTTTCAGCAGTGCCACGTGTTTTTTAACTGTCGATGTCGTTTTCTTGAGTAGTTTCGCCAGTGCATATTGCGAAGGATAGGCGCAGCCCGTGTCCTTATTCGTATATTGGATGATGACCTGATATATAAATATCGTTTCTGTCGTGAATCCGTACGGCTGCAAATTCATGTAATGCATGATATTTCGCGGTACTTTGATGAATCCGTCCCTCGCTTCTTCGTGCTTATTATAAAAAGGCTGCTCGGCGTGTTTCTTCGTGATCGCTTCGAGATCCTTAATCATCTGTTTCTTTCGTTCTCGGCTTTCCTGTTGTGCGATTAATTGCGCTTCTGTTAATGCCATAATTTTGCACTCTCCTTAGTGTTAGTTTGATTTATCCGTGTACGTTAGTTGAATCGATCCACGTTCGTTAGTGGTGCGAATCATACGTAAAAAAGACGGTATTAAAAAGACTGTTTTAAAAAGATAATATTCCGAATCGAATACAAAACTCGTATTCTCACGGGATATACGCAAGCTAAGATAATGATTAATAGGAAGATCGTGCGCCTGTACTAAACATTTAATAGATGCGTAGTTCTGTGATAGAAAGAGAAGAAAAGAACCCCTTCCAAAAGGTTTCCCCGTTGCCTTCTTCGTAGTGTTATGAACTTGCCTTACAAAAACATAGGCGCCCCGATCCGCTCACCTGGGCAAAGAAAATATAAAAAATACGCCCCGACTTTAAATTTCTGCGCAGAAAATTTTATACGGTTAACGATATTCACAAAACGGCATCCCTGGGTAAAATGGCACACCAGATTGGACGATACTGCACGTTAACCTACAATTTAATACAAATACATTAGAAAACGACATAACAACGCGTACGAAGCGTCAGACGCATTTAAACTGGTATACGTATGATAGGCGAAGGATTAACGGAAAGATACTCACAAGGATAAGGAAGGATCTTCGAAGGAAAGGCGATGCAACTGCGGCTGGACTTCGTGAGATATTACACCCCTAGTTCGAAATTGGTGCTGACTTTTGAAATATGCTTGCTGATAGGATATAGGCCCCGCCCTTAGGGGGTTTGGACTTTTTCGCTTGCTTGGATCGGCCTGGCTTGTTCGCTGCTTCGATTCTGATCCGATTCAATTCGAATGCGACAACAAAACAAGAAAGACTTTTGATTGAAGAATTAACAACGAAAAGAATCAATGAATTCAATTAAACAAAAAGAAGTTCGATTCAATTCGATTGACTTCGATTCAGTTACGATTGATCAACGATTCTTTTTAATAGGAAAGAAAGAGCGCAACAACTTCGAAGACTTTCCGATCAAAGAAGATTGCAACAAACAAACGAAGAACAATTACAATTCGATTCGATAATATAAATAAGAAGAAAGAAAGAAGAACGATCAAAGAAAGATCGCAGCAGCTAACATCGATAGACAGTCGCAGCCGACACGATAGCATACAGACATAAGGCACGCTACTTATATATGATAGACTGCGACAGATATCCACCAGGCTTTCGTATCTCTTCGACAATACTTTCTAAACGTTTAGCAATGAAATAAGTATTCGAAGTATATAGCGACTCACATGCAGCCTATACACGGCCTTGCATAACGCCTTGTTATATGTCGGGGATATACGTCGGGATATGCTGGCCTGGTTCGCTGGTATGGTGCCGCCTGATTATGTGAGTATATACGGCCCTGGTTATATATGATCGTGGTCCCTGGTCCGTTGGTAATGCGCAGATATATAGCCGTCTATCTTGTAATACAATGCGCATCCTGGTCGCAGTCTATAAAGGTACACGTTTGTAGACGCCTGGAAAACAATCAGATATGCGTCTATCAATCGTTATAAATAAACCTTTGTGAACGTCTATTAAACAATTGACCTTTATAGACTTACGGTGTATATTTAAGTTAACGATAAAAGGAAACGGGGTTTTCATTATGGCAATCAACTTCGGTTATATCCGCGTATCATCAAAGGATCAAAACCTGGACAGACAATACAAGGCATTAGAATCATATGTAACAGACGAAAAATACATATATAGTGATAAGGCCAGTGGAAAAGATATGGATCGCGAAGGCTTTCAGAACCTGCTTAAAGCGATGAGAGAAGGAGACACGCTATACATTAAATCGATCGACCGTCTGGGCCGTAACAAATCGCAGATAAAAGAGTATCTCGAATATTTCAAGCGAGAAAAGATCCGTGTTAAAATTATCGATCTTCCTACGACAATGACCGATGTTCCTGCTGGACAAGATTGGGTAATCGATATGATTAACAACATAATAATTGAGGTTTATACATCGATCGCAGAACAAGAAAGAAGAACGATCAAAGAGCGTCAACGCGAAGGAATCAACGCAGCAGCATCAAAAGGAAAACACCTCGGTCGCCCTGTTATGGAACTTCCTGCGGATTGGGATCGCTTATACTGCGATTGGAGAGCGAAAAAGATAATGGCCGTCGAATTCATGGCCGCAGTGAATATGAAGAAAGCAACGTTTTATAAGAAGGTTAAAGAGTACGAGGCAGCGGCGAAATAAGTCGGTGTCTTTTTTGTGCGCAGAAAACGAATGATTTCGACCCATTGGTTTTAAGAAGTCCTTTTCCTTCGACGCTTTCCAGCTAACGAAATGGCCTATCGGAAACATATCCGATCACATACCGCCTTATCATATAACTATATCTGCGCTTATCCTTCGAAATCCTGGCGCCTTTCTGACGATTACATACCGCCCTATATTCGTATTTTTGTATACTTTCGTAAATATTCAACAAACACGATGTACACTGTTATCCCAACGATGTCAGGACATATTACGTCCATATAGTCAGTTTACATTCGTTAACATTGCAGCCGTTATCGTTAACTAGTCGAAGATACTACATGAAAACCTAGCAATTGATTATTGTTAACTAGTCGCTCCTCTAGATGTCTACGGCCGTATTAAATTCCATCTTTTCAATAATTCCGCAAAATAAAAACAAATATAAGATGGCCCCTTTTTCGTCACGTGCGCTTATTTTTTGCGCCTATCTTATCAATACTGATACCGCAGCCATGTCAGTATAATGTATAAAAAAAGGAGTTGCGATATATCCAACGTGAGAGAACGCTGGAACACAACTCCATAGCCTATGCAGAATTTCCACAACCACATAGACCGCTTCTGCTAGACGTACAAACGCTATTAGAAGTGTTAGAAAACTATTATATCATTTCGCACGCTTCAAAGCATAGTAAGTCATAAATTCCTTTAAACTTATGAAGTTTTGCCCGTTAGTTCCTTGTGTCTTTGATAAGCTTCATCATCTTGCAACATCCTATAGTATTCTATTTCACGTTCCACAATTAAAGTTTCAACTTCCCACTTTTTTTCTTGCGATGGTGGGGTGTTAGAAGCAATCGATCCATTTACTAGATCAGTTAAAGGCTCTCCAATTGCTCGTTTGAAGTTAAAACCTAAAAGTTGTAAAATATTGAAGGTTTCTTTCGAAAGAATCGGTTTCAACATCTCAATTTTTTTCTTGTTTTCCTGAGAATTTTGACTATTATCAATTAAATTTTCTAATAACGGAAGTATATTATCGGTAATATAATTAACTTCTTCTTCAGATATCTTTTGTGCAACTAACTGTTCATCATAGGTTTGTGCAATCTGAATTAGTTTGTTTTTCTCTGCAATTAGATCATTAATAATTTCCTCTAGTGCATTAATAGTCTTCTTATCGTCTTTAGCTTCCTTCGAAACCCTTATCTTATCCATTACTTTTTGAGTAGTATTTTTAGCTAAATAGGTTGCTAATTCTGTACTTGCCTTAATTAAATTAGGATCGTCTATCATGTTTACTCCTCCCTCGCAATTTAAATTCGACAAAAATATACATATTCCTCCTTTCTTTTAAATAAAATTTAAGTTTGATTAATGCATATTTAGAATTCTTTAATTAGAGAGAGAAAGTATTGCATCCTTATAAAAGTGTCGTAACTGTCCTCAAAACTTCGTAGCATACTCCGCATCTTCGATAAGCTGATCTGCTTTCTTTCCTCGCATCATAGTTCCGTATTCCTCGGTTGATACCACCTCTATTCGCTGCGTGTCGTTCTCTACTTTAATTCCAATTCCCGCCGTCATTTCCGATTTTTGCGTGAATAGGTACAATGAATGTGTAGCCGTCATAAAAAAGACGCTAAGATGGTTAGTCCTAGCGCCATTTAATTCGATGTATCTTTTTATAATACGGCAGATGGTTTCGTCGGGTTCCGTTCGCTAACATTTTCCGACCTTTCCCGCATTTTATACTGATCCCCTCAGTTCGTCAATCTCCCTAATACCCCGCTATATACCGCCCTCTTTCGCCTAACAAGCAAACGCACCGCAGTCATGGCACCGTCATATCAACGTTTATACATAGTTAGTAAACGTCGATTCTATGCGGTTTATGCATCGCTTGCATGATAAGATAATGTATACGATATAAACTACTTGAGGAGTGAGTTTCGGAGGGCGGACGTATAACGAGCGTTAGGTTACTGAAACACACAATAAAGCCCATACGACTTTCTTACGGTTATAATTACTTTGAAATATGCTCTTTAACTTTCTCTAAGCAAGCTATTAACTCTAAAACTATACTTTTCTTTAAAGAATCTATAAATACTTCCCCAATTTTACTGCGTAAAGATAAAATGAGATTTTCAATAAATTCTACTTCATGTTTATAAACTTTATTCGCATTACTTATATACAAGTATTTCTCTTTTATGAATGTAGAAAACATACCAATTCCTTTATTCGGAAAATCAAAAATTTCGTTACATAATCTCTCCTGATCCACACTTGCAAAAAAACTATCTTTATCTTTAATCTCAGAATAATGCATCCGAAACTTATCCATATCCACTTCTTTTATTGAGCACATAAATTCCTCAATTAAAAAATGGTCTTTTTCTCTTATTTTCTCATCTTTTTTCTTTTTAATTTTATTTACTAGTTCTGTATAGTACTGATCTTCAATTGCGTAATAAAAATGACGCTCAAGCCTATGGTCCTCTATCTCAATTCCATGTAACTCGAAAGATTTCTGTAATCCAATATTAAATTTTCCTTGTAACTGTTCTAAATCTAGTTGAATAATATTTTCATTCTTAAAGTGAAATAATGATCTATATACTTCAAGATATATTCCAGTTTTATAACTTCCTTTTTCAATTCCGTTGATTACTATTTCTATGTTACTTTGCAATTCATCTAACTCGTATTCAAAATAAAGGTAAAGAACCCTTAGGGCTTTTTGTTCTTTATTCTCCTGTTTCAAATATATTTTTTTTATCTCTTCTTCTAACACTTCTGCATTTAAATGCCCTGTTAAAATATATATACCAATCGATTTATGCATCTTGAATAATTCACTAATCATACTATTTTGCAAATACTTATCCCGAAAAGTTTTTGCGTATTTTTCTTGTTTTGTTTCCTCTTTAGATGAAAAACTTAAAAATCCAAGAGTATCTAAATCATATAATAGTTCTAATTCTTTAGGTTCATTAACTAGACCATTTTTAAAATCTTCAGAAATTAACAATATATTAATAAAAATAGATAAACTGATTCTATTATTTCTTCCCGCCAACTCACAATTATTTATTACCTGTAAAAAGCTATCAAAGATAAATCTTAATGTTCTTAAGTTAACACCTTCAGACATAAATTTAATTATATGCAGTATGATTTGACTATTTTTCTCATAAAAATCGCGAATTTTTTCGCTTTCCTGATAATTATTGTATATAAAATCAGGGAGTACTTCATCAATGGATTTATTATATTGTATTGTCCGTCCAATAATTTTCTCCTTGATTTTATAAAAATAATTTTCTTCTTCTAATTTTTCTTGGTTAGATATAAATATTGTTTTTATATTTTCATGCTCAACATAATTCGAATTAATATAACCCAAAATATGTTGAATAGAAAGCGATTTATCAATTCTTTCTAAATCATCAAAACATAAAACCGTATTCTTTAGATTAGTAAATTTTTTTGCTACATTAGAAAGTTCACCTTCAACACCTTGTCCTACCCCCAAAGGTGAGATTTTCGATGCAATCCTTAGTCCCCATTTTGCAGACCTGTATCCTACATTTAGAACTCCATCAATTGAATTTAAAAATAAAATCTCATCGATTTCATCCACACTTTTTATCCCATTTAGTGATATGTAAATAAATTTATAGTTCTTATCACTATCTGGAACAGGTAAGTTTTCTATTTCAGGTTTTAATATTTCGGTTACGTAATACGTTTTACCGACTCCCCATGGACCGTTTAGTTGAATAGCATAATTTGTTTTATGTAAGCCTAAGTATTCTTTGATTGTTTTAAAAATAGTATCCATTCTCTAGCCACCCCATTACAAGCATCTATATATTCATCTTAGCATATAATGGTATTTTGTCACCCAAATATTTCATCAGGCTTCTCCGCCACCTCACACTGCATTGTCTGCAGCACATAGATATATGTATCAAGCGTCGTCTGTATATCCCCTAATTTTATTTTCTTCGCGTAAAATCTTCACGCGTCCTCTTCTTCTTTCTTCTTGCGTATAAAACCGCCAATCATTGCAGTAATACCCGAAGCGGCTACCGCCATTACAAACGTATTTCTTTATCTCACTTATCTTTCACTCTTCTTACGTCGCCTACGTTCTGTTAGAATCGCTGCACCTATCGTAGTAGATATCAATAAGAATAGTACGGCGATAATGTCAACAACTAGGCTATTAAATTTATATGAGATTCCTACGAAAATTAAAGCTACTGTCAAAACCGCTATCATGATTAGAGTTACTTTATCTTCGTTCATAATTACCCCACTTTCATTCACACATTAAAATTATTAATCCGATCACTTGCGAGTATCTTTACCTCTTCTTCTCAATATGATGTCAGTTAAACACGCCAAACCTACCGATAATCCAAACGCTACGCCGAACGCTGCTACGTATAGATTACCGAATGCCTTCGCTGCGGACATAAATAAAAATGCGAATACGATTAGGTACGTTACTTTACGATTATTTTTCATGCTATATTCTCCCTTCTGACGTTCCTTTTACGCAGTCTCTTCTTAAAGCTTCTTATCATATTTCTAGCGCTATCAAACGAGCGCCCAGTCTTTTCAGATAACAGTCTGGAAACCGCTCTCTCGGAAACTTTATCGTAATTCTCTGCTACATAGATCATTGCATCCAATACCAAAATATCCGCCTCTTTCTCACATAGCTTTGCATGTAACTCTTCGTATGTAATTACATTATAGATCGCCTTCTCTTCTATATTTTCTATACAATCCCCTAGTATTTCCAATCCACTAACATCTCCGATCAGCGTTAAAACATCTCGATCCTTTCCTCTACTCCCACAATAATGTCGTACACTCTGATATAGTAGTACCTTAACTCTCTTATCTAAATTTCCTTTATTTATATCAAACGACCTTACTGCGTATTTAACTTTGCGGTAACAATCGTCAATGAAATGCGTTTCGTTATTCATCTTGTGCCAATTTTCAAATGCTAGCCGTTCGATCAGCGGTACGTAATGTCCTATAACCTCCCACAATACCGCCTCATTTGTTTTTGCTTCGATAGCTGCTGCGTTTAGTCTTTCGATTACCATTGTGTCGCTTCTCCTTACTGCGTATTATGTTTACCTACGCCGATCGTTCCGCAACTTTTCGCCAATGGCTAATATATTCGAATTTACGCTTGATTTATGATGACGTATTTACTAGCAGATGGAGGAAGGTCTAGGAAACATGGCGCAGGCTTCACCCCTACTCACAAAGATAAAAACTATCAGTGCGAATAGAAGGTAAAGCGCAAATACTAGCGTCAGGCGTTAGCTGAGGTTTCCAAGCATGCCCCTTCCGACTTTAGACTTTCGCCTATAACGTCTTTCTACATCGCAGTACGTCCCACAATGCGTTAATTCTGACGTTACACCCTGTCACCGTAATGACAACGTACGTCCTCTCCTTGCCGTTAATGGTCGCAATCACCTAGCCTACACACGCATGGAAGGGTTATGCGTCGAATGTGTAGCGCCTTACTTTCCGACATCGGCTAGGCTCACCTGTTCAAGTTTTACGAGTGTTAGGTCGTTCCTCGTTCGGAAATTACCGTGACCTACACCTCTTTATGCATGTAAAAGACAATAAGAAACTAAACCTCTTGCTATCCATTTTTGAAAAATGGTATAATACAAGTGCTAGGTACACGGAATGTCCGTTATTTAGTTTTAAATTTTAATGTTGAATGTTTTGAGTCTCCAGTTGGCGCTGGGGACTTTTTTCTTTTTAATTAATCTCTTAATTTCCTTAATGGACTGTATTTTTTATGTAATTCTGTTATATCGTCAAACATAAAATGCGTGTATCTCCTTGTCATCGTAATATCGCTATGCCCCATTATTTGTTGTAGTGAAAATAAATCTCCACCGTTCCTTAAATATATGGATGCAAATGTATGTCTAAAAATATGAGGACTACACCTAGATTGAATGTTTGCTAGTTTGGCGTACTTATAAATCATTTGTCTTAATCCACTATTTGTAAAAGCACTTCCCGATATTCCGCAAAACAATCTTTTTGTATGTACTTCCCCTCTGATTAGTAACCATCGCTTTAGTGCGGTTTTAGTATTATCTGTGATCGGTACTTTTCTTTGATGAAAAGTTTTAGTGTGTTTCACTAATAGTAAATCTTGTTCCCATACTACATCTAATACGCTAAGGTTCAATATTTCATTTTGTCTTAATCCTGTCTCTATTAAAACTAATAAAATCGCATAATCTCTAACACCATTCCAAGTTTTTTTGTCTACCTTAGAAAGTAAAGTTTTAAGTTGTTTTGGTGTAAGGACTTCAACTTCTTTTGTACGAGCCTTTAATTTTTTAATATCTTTTATTGGATTTATGGGAATGTGTTTGTTCTCAAATAGAAATTTAAAAAATGTTTTGTTTGCCCTAATTACAATGTTGATTGTTGAAGGCTGCAAATTTCTTTTTTCTTTACAGAATACAATAGCATCCTCTATATGTTCTTTCGTTACCTCGCATGGCTTAATTCCAACAGGTAATGCCCTTAAAAGTGATTTCAATTGGGCTTGATAGTGAAATAAAGTTGCTTCCCTCAATCCTTTTAAAATGCCCGCTTTATGAAAAAGTTCAAAAGCCTCCTCCCAACTCTCGATATATTCCTCGGCTGCTTCCAATTCTCCGAGAACATCTAATTCTTCCATAGACAATCTGAAATTTCTTTTCGTTTTACTTTTTTTAGCCATAAAAAAACCCCCAGTTTACGATTCAATAAAGCAGAACCGCAAACTAGAGGTTGTTATAACTGGGTTTATATAGGTTTTATAGAGGAGTCAAACAATTTGCGATCCGCGAAACGCAAACTAACGTTACTTACTGTAATCATTTGTGTCCTCCTACTAATACCGCTTATTTCAGCGTTTTCTCACCGATTGTCTTAAAAAATCGCATATTACGACTCAATTATTGTAGACTATAGTTATTATATAGTAGAAGCTGGATGAATAGCAACGGTTGATTGCTATTCCTTTCTTTCCAAACTTGAATAAAACCTTTGTTTTTAATTATATTAAAGTTACATACACGTTTTAAAGAGGATTCATTTTGAAAAAACATTTATAATTGGAGCATTGTGTTTATCAATTGAAATAATACAATAATTTGTATGCATTTCGCATTATAAATAGCAAACTAAAACGCTCAGAAAATATTCTGAGCGTTTTTATTTCTTTCTTCAACTAAAGCACCAGTTAGTGTAAAAAGCTATTTCACCATTTGTATTGTTAACTTATCTTTTAACATTGACCTATATGAGTCAATTTCATATTTTGTATTATTGATTTTTTCTTTTTTCATTTTTAACATATCGAATATTTCTAACTCTAAATTCCTTCTAGCTTCAAGAACTTTTATCGCTCCTTCTACCCCTGAATGGTTATGTTCTTTCCCATAGCCTTGGTTCGTGTAATAGTCGACAAATCCTGTAGACCATTCTGGAGTTCTTTCTTTTAATGCCTTCCTAAATGAAAGTTCAAGATTATCTTGTTCTACATACAATAACATTGGATTTAAATTCTCTATGATTTTTGCAACTTTCATTACATAATTTATTATTTTTTCTTTTTGTTCACCATATTTCATCATCCCAATCGTTAATGGATTTTGTATGAAACAACATTCAAAAATATAAACCTTATTATCTTCTAGAGCAATTTCAGCAAAATCATTCCATTTATCAGCAATTAATTCAACATTTTTATCGAATGGTAATTCGTATATATCATTTTTAGAAATAGCGTTAAATAATTCATCCGAAAACTGGTCACCAAACTCATTTTTTATCTTTCTGTATGGTAATAAATAATTGCTTCCTTTTTTTATAACTCTTTTAAGAAGCACTTCTTTAAAATCTCCACTCCTAGATAATAATCTATCGAATTCAAATTTATTAAAACAAGATACACCATCATAGTCGGCTGGATGGTTCAAATTTCCCTCTAAAAATAGTTCAACTTCAATTTTATTTTGGCTTAGAATTTCATTTATTAGCTTTGCAGTGGTCGACTTTCCAAATCCAGGTAAACCTTCTACTATTATTAGTTTTGTGTTCATAGTTATAAATCCCTTCCCTCAAAGTAATGAACCAAGATTTAAAAAATTACTTACTCCACTGCAATCACCCCTTCAATATTAAAATAACTTGACCGTTAGTTTAATAATATTTTTTCACAATCTCTCTCATTATTTTAACATAAATTTTCCATTTATCTTTTAAAAAAGGTAGTCCACCATTATTTGAGTGAACTATCTAAAGTAAATTATATCTTTTAAATCAAATACTTTGTCAGTAATCCCCAATCGTTGCGCTGCTGTTTTTACTGTTTCCTTTTTCTCTTTCTTTGCAATTTAACTATATAAAAGTACTTAAACAATGTAATACCAATTAAAAAAGGGATGCTAAATCATATGTGATTTACATCCCTAATTTGTGTGTTATTTTATATGTTCTCTCCCATAACTGAAACAGTTACTTTTAAAAGGGGATTCTTTTATTTCCTTTCACTTAATTTCTTTGCATAATTCTTCATTTTACTCGTTAAACCTATTAAAGCAGGTAGCAATATCGGCATCACAATAATAGCTAATAGTAACAGTGCAACACCAACTACGGATGCTACTTGTATAAGCGTTAATACACCTGAAGGGATCAATGCAGCAAATGTACCACCTAAAATTAGTGCTGCTGATAATACGACTCCTCCAATATGACGAGAAGCAGTTACAATTTTCGTCGCTGGGTCCCCTTCTAACTCATTGTATCTCATCATTACAAAAATACTATAATCCACTCCTAAAGCGACTATCATTATGAAACTAAAGAACGGAACATTCCAGCTTAATGAATCTACATGTAAAATATGCGTACTAATTTGTTCACTTATCCCTAATGATGCAAAGTACGCTAATAGTAACGATCCAATAATAAAGATGGTGTTTAATAATGAACGTGTAATGACGATTAGTACGATCGCAATTCCAATTAACATAATTGTAGCTGTACGTAAGAAATCTTGACCTGTTACTTCTTTTAGATCAACGTTTCTAGCTGTTGTTCCTCCAATTGCTGTTTTCGCATGATTTAATTCCGTCCCCTTCAAAGTACCATCTATCGTTTTATTGATTTCTTGAATAATTGGCATGGCTTCTTTTGAATACGGATTTACGTCTAAAATGATTGTCATTTTAGCAGTCTTTCTATCATGTGACATGTACGTATTCAAAGCTTTTTGGAAATCTTCTCCCTCCAAAATTTCTTTTGGAATATAAAATTTCTCAGAGCTTTTTGATTCATTTAGTTCTCCTAAATATTTCTGAGCATCCCCTAGGCCGTTACTTACCTTTTCAAGGCCTTCTGTACTTTTAGATAGTCCTGATTGTAATTGTCCCATCTGTTCTTGCAAGTCTTTCAGTCCTGTTAATAGCTGACCTTGCCCATCGTTTATTTTCGTTAATCCGGTTTGTAACTCAGATGACTTGTTTGCAATTTGTTTTGAACCTGTTGCTCCTTCATTTAATCCATTTTTAAGATCAGCTGCTCCTTTTTGTAACTTAGTAACTCCATTGCTCATTTCTTTTAAGCCGTTATCCACTTTCAATAACGATTGATTCGCTTCTTTAAATGATCCCATCGCCGCATTGTGCTGCGCTTTCAATTTATTTAATTCATTTGACAGCCCACCTAATTGCTTTTGAGCCTCTTTAGCAATTCCTATCGTCTGCAGAATGTTAGGATCATTTGCTAATTCTGGTTTCGTTTGAATGAAATTGGTCATTAACATTTCAATTTGTTCATAACCTTTCTTCGCACCGTCAATCGCTTGAGAAATACTTCCGAAGTATTGATCGTAAGAACTTAAACCTTTTTCTAACTGCGTATAGCCAGCATGAAGTTGTGAAGTTGCATGAGATAATACACTTATATTTTCATTTACTGAAGTTAACCCACTCTCAATTTGCTGCGCACCTTTTGCTCCGTCATTTATGCCATTTGATAGTTGATTTAAAGCTGTTCCTAATGCCGATACACCAGTTTTCGCTTCATTTGTTCCATCAATTAACTTTTGAACGTTTGCAAGACTATTTGAGTCCTTATTACCCATCTTATCTTTCGCAGTAGTTAATCCATCATTAATTTCCTTTATACCACCATTGGCATCTCCTAAACCTGTATTTAGTTCACCCGCTTGTTTATTTATATATAGTTCTTTAATCCTATCACCAGTTGGACGTGTCGGTGAATATACTTCTGAAACACCTTTCACTTTCAAAATCTTATCAGTTAGTTCATCTAAAGTTTGAAGCGAACTCGCCTCATCTAACTTGTTATTCGATTGAATGACTAACGTACTTGGTGAAGAAAAACCAGGTGGAAAATGTTCTTCTATTACGTTAATCCCCATTTTCGACTCATATTTATTGTCTACTTCAAATAAATCGTTGTAATTAAGTGTATTAGAATACTTTAATATGAAAGGAATCGATATCACGAATACAATAATTAAAGCTACAAATGGTCTCACTACTGAGTTTTTCGCAAAGAATCCCCATAGACGACTGTCTTCATGACCTTTAAATGTTTTAACGGGATAAAACATTCCTTTTCCAAATAGCACCATGAAAAATGGATTTAATGTGGTTAAAACGAGTAATAATACGAAAACACCAATTGCTACCGCTGAAGTAGATTGATATAGTTTAAAACTTGCTAAAGCAAGTGATGCAAAACCAATTAGCACTGCTATACCGCTATATAATACGGTTTTACCTGCTGATTTAAAGGTTTCTTTCGTAGCTAAAAATGCGTTTTCTTGTTTACTTAATTCTTCTTTAAATCTTGTAAATAGTAAAATGTTATAGTCTGTTCCCACTCCAAACAAAACGACAACTACAAAGACTTGCGTAAAGTTTGAAAACGGGAAATTAAATTGATCTACAAGATGGGCAATAACCCCCATTGAAACTAAGTACGATACACCAACGGTAAGAAGTGAAATAATCGGAACAACAGGTGAACGGAATACAATGATTAATACTACAAGAATGAAAATGATAGAAATAACTTCAGTCTTTTTCACTCCCTCTTGAGAGGATTTAAGAAAATCACCTGCTACTAAGTCACTTCCTGTTAAGTACGTTTTTACCCCTTTCGTTTGTACCTTTTTATGAAGATTATTTGTAACTTTTGATATTTCGCCATGCTTTTTTTCTATTGATATTTGCGTTAAAATAGTCGTATTATCTTTAGAAACGAATTGGTTCTCTAATTCTTTATTATCTAAATGTGAAACAACTTCTTTAATTCCTAATTGTTCTTTTTCATTTTGCAAAGCATTGATTGTTTTTGTTATTTCCTCTTTTTGCTCAGTCGTTAAAGCTGTTTTACTACCACTATTAAAAACAGCTATAATGTCATACTTTTCAGTTCCGCCTTTATCCATTTCTTTTATCATTTTGTCAGCAATACTACTTTGCTCTGTATTAGGAATCGTAATGTGCCCTTTTTCTTTCACTAATTTATCCATATTAGGCATCGTTACGATCATTGTAATAGTAATAACTATCCATAATAGAAAAGATAAACTTCTCCAATTTTTTAGCTTGCTCATTTGCATCATCTCCCGCGATTAAAATTTTACGTTAGTTACGGAATGAATATTCATTCCTATCATTTTATTACATTATTTTGCAAACTCTATTAAACTAGTATTTCCGGAATGAATATTCATTCCTGTCCTTATAAAGCTATAGAATCAAATGATTCTAATAGCGTTCCAAGAGCTTTCTTCCAATTCTTTTACTAACTCTTTCGAGTATTCTAATTGCCCTGTTGCAATTACTTTCGTTAATTTTTCTAACGGTTGATATACAATAATAATTAAAGCAACTGGAGGCAATGGACGAAGAAAACCTTTTGCGATTCCATCTTCAATAATATTCATAAAGAAGCCTATAAAATCGTCAAATATTTTCTTACTTTGTTCATCAAGAAAATAACTATCACAGTGAGAATTTGTAAATAAAAAAGCATCCACATTGTTTCTCGCAAATTCAAATAAACGGTTATACGTATGACTAAACTGTTCACGAATATTTGCTTCAACAGGAAAATCCGTTTTTATCATTTCAGAAAGCTGTAACATACTTTTTGAAAATAATGAGTTAACAAGCGCCTCTTTATTTTCAAAATAGCGATAAATAGTACCCGCACCGACATTTGCTTTTTCAGCGATCATTGGAATTGTCGTACCATCGTAACCACGTTCTGCAAAAAGTTGCATCGCAGCATCAAAAATGTCTTCTTGTTTATTTTTAGCCATTTTTTCACCTCTATTTTCAGGAATGAAAATTCATTCCGTTTTCAATTATAAATTACAGGGAATAAAAGTCAAGTGCATGACAATGTATAGTTGCGATTTTATTCCCTTGTTTGTGAATACAATTATATCAGCGATTTTCAGGATATATCGACTTACCGACAAAAATTAATAAGATGAGATGGAGCTATCCCAAAATTTTGTTCGAAACAACTCCATCTTATATGCAAATTAAAAGAAATCATAAATAAACGGCTTGTGCACTGGTACTACATTCTCAAATGCCCGTATTTCCTCTTCGCTTCCGCTAATTAATTCTAATTCATTTAGTTCTAATGGACGTTTATATCCAAGCATTATTGCCGATAGCGCATTTATATCCAGTTTAATTCCTTTTTCCGTTGTTTCTTCTACAATTGTTATTTCATAATTTGCAAGTCTCACCGATACATTATTCCACGGTGCAAATGAATCTGTAATATGTAAAATGACTTCTTGTTGTACATTGTTCCAGTTTAACTCATATTGTTTTAAGAACTGCTCTACATCTACAATTCTTCCCATAAAATATGGTTTTATTTCTGTCTTCACACGTGGCTCTTGCAATGTATATAACAACGGTTCGTTTTCATTTACTGTCATTTCAAGTTCTTTAATCATAGAATCATGCTGGCAAATAAAGTTCCATAGACCATTTCGTGCTTCATTATGCAGTGGTACAAATTCTTCTACAGTCATTTTAGATTTTTCTATTTTATATAACATGTAACCTGCTGCAGTTTTATTTTCATCGTAGTAAATTGCTAATGTTAAATCATCATAAACTGCTTGTAACCACCATTTTTCATTTCGAACTAGCATACCAGAAAAACGTTCTGCAAATGTTTCATAAAGCTTCTCGACTTCTTCTGAGTGATTTTCTTTATTGAAACGTTTCACAGTACCATTCACTTGTTTTTTCATAACTAAATCACTCTTTGTCAAATGACATACGAGAAGATTCGCACAAAGTTCCCAGCCATATTTACGGTAAAATGCAACAGCAAATGGATGTAGCATCGATACTGTATATCCATCTTTTTTCATCGTTTGAAGTGAATGTTGAAGCAATTCTTTCACATAACCGCTTCTTCTGTATTCTGGATACGTTGCTACCCCTGCAACGCCACCCATTTTAAATTTTTCTTTTCCTATGTAAATATGAAACGGAATAAGGTGTAGTTTTGCTGCTAACTCCTCCCCTTCCATAATACCGTATACTTCATGACTTTCTTTCATTTTTGTAAGTTGTTGCTGCATTCGTTCTTCTTCTACTTTATATTGGAAAGCGTATTCTGATAAGCGTAATGCTTCTCTAAATTTATCTTCTTTTAATCGTATAACGTTCATATATTTCTCCTCCATTCCTTATTTGAATTGTATCATAATTCTCAATATTACAGTACGGTGAATGAAATTATAGAGACTTAACGACACGAGTCCATAATAAAAAAGCAGATACATCCCGTACCTGCTTCTCATAACTTTATCCCGCTTTAACGGGCAGTAAGACCCCCACCTCAAAATTCAGCGAAAGCAAAGAATTTAGGTAGGGGATCAACTGCCCGTTAAAGTCCGATTGGTTCAACTAATAATCAGTGGGGGATGAAGAACCCCCCACTGATTAAAGTTTCACTTTATTTAGCTAACTTTTGAAGTTCTTCGAAGAATGTAGGGTATGATACACCTACTGCTTCTGCGTCTTCAATTGTTGTTTTTCCTTCTGCTAGACAGCCGGCAATCGCAAGCATCATTCCGATGCGGTGATCACCATAACTATTTACTGTATTGCCTTTTAGAGCTGATTTTCCGTAAATGATCATACCGTCATCAGTTGCTTCTATTCGAGCTCCTAGTTTCGTTAACTCAGCAACGACTGTATCAATACGGTTTGTTTCTTTTACTTTTAATTCGTGTGCATCTTTAATTACTGTAATTCCTTCTGCTTGCGTTGCCGCTAATGCGATTACAGGAATTTCATCAATTAATCTAGGGATAATATCTCCGCCGATTTCGATTCCTTTTAATGAAGATGTTTCAATTGTAATGTTTGCAGCTGGTTCTGATGCTCCTTCGTTAATTGGCTCTACAGTAAACGTAGCACCCATTTTCTCTAAAACATCAATAATACCTGTACGTGTTGGATTCATACCTACATTTTGTAATACTAGTTTACTATTTGGAATAATTGCACCTGCTACTAAGAAAAAGGCAGCTGATGATACGTCACCTGGTACTTGAACATCTGTCGCTGTTAACTTTTGTCCACCTGCTAGTTTCACTGTTTTCCCTTCGCGAGTTACTTTGACGCCAAATGCTTCAAGCATTCTTTCCGTATGATCGCGAGAAATATGTGGTTCTGTAACAGCTGTTACACCTTCTGCACGAAGTCCTGCAAGTAAAATAGCTGATTTCACTTGTGCGCTTGCTACCGGGGAAGTGTATTCAATTGCTTTTAAATCCCCACCACGTATTGTTAGCGGTGTAAACGTTCCTTCTTCGCGGCCATCAATGTTTGCACCCATTTGTTTTAATGGATTTGTTACACGTTTCATCGGTCTTTTTGCAATAGATGCATCACCTTGTACGCAAGAGAAAAATGGTGTATTTGCCAAAATTCCTGACATTAAACGTATAGTTGTACCAGAATTACCAACATCTAATACAGCTTTCGGTTCTTGTAAACCTTCTAATCCTTTACCAACTACAGTGACTTCATCACCGTTTTGCACGATGTCTACTCCCATTTCTTTAAAACAAGAAATTGTACTTAAACAATCTGCGCCAGGCAAGAAACCTTTAATAGTTGTTTTCCCTTCTGCAATCGCGCCGAACATAACAGCGCGGTGAGAAATCGATTTATCTCCCGGAATTGTAATGTTGCCATTTAATCCGTTATTAACAGGTTGTATCGTTCTTTCCTTCACGTTTTCACCTTCTCATTTAAATTGTTTCATACGTTTGGTATTTTTCTTCTCCAAGCGCTAGCTTTGCTTTCATACGATCTTCTTCTCGTTGGAAGCTAATACGTAATACCCCAAGCAATCCTTCACGTGCTTCTAATATTTGCAAGTTCGTAATACTAATTTCCTCGCGAGCCAAAATACTCGTAATATGAGCCAATGCCCCAACTTTATCTAAAACATCGACGTATAAGTCGTGATAGGCAGGAATTGCCCCTCTCTTTCGTACTGGTAAAGAGTCACGGTATTCTTTCGCATCCGCAAAATAGTTTTGAATCTCGCCTGCATCTCCGCTAGAAACTGTATCATATAAATCTTCCATTTCAGAGATCCACTCTTTTAATAATACCATTAAATGCTCTCGATTTTGCTTAACAATATCACTCCACATTTTCGGACTACTAGATGCGATACGTGTAATGTCTTTGAAACCTCCAGCAGCTAGCTGATGAATAAGTGGATTATCTCCTGCATGTTTCTCCACTTGCTTTACTAATCCAGCGGCAATAAGATGCGGGAAATGGCTTACAATCCCTGTTACATAATCATGTTCTTCTGTATTTAAAACAAGGAAATGTGACCCTGTTCCTTTTAACCAATCTTTTAACTCTTCCACAGGTTCATTTGGCACATGATTCATTGGCGTTAAAATATAAAATGCATTTTCAAATAAATGCGCTTTTGCACTTTCAACTCCCGTTTTATGAGAACCTGCCATCGGATGTCCACCAATGAAAGAAATTTCCTTTGAAAATAAAGCTTCCGCTTCATTCATAATTGTTCCTTTTGTGCTACCAACATCGGTTACAATAACATCTTTTCGTAAACGAAATGACGCTAATTTGTGTAATAACTTCTTCGTTTCTTCAACTGGTGAAGCAAAAACAATTAAATGTGCCTCTTCACATGCATGTTGTAAATTTACTGCTATTTCATCTACTACGTGTAATTCTTTTGCACGCTCTACTTGTTCTTGAAATATATCATAACCTGTTATCGTTACATCGTGCTCTTTCTTAATTGCTAATGCGAGAGAGCCTCCGATTAAACCAGTTCCAATTAATACTACCTTCTTATGCATTTGCCTCATCTCGAGACTTTCTTTTTTTATTTTCAAAGTGTTGTTGTAACACTGAAATCACTCCTTCATTTTGCTCCCTTGTTCCGACTGTAATACGGACGCCATTTGGGAACGGACGAATAATAAATCCTGCGTGTGCACAAGCTTCATAAATCTCTCCAGCATTCTCCACTGGCAAAAAGATGAAATTTGTTTGCGATGGATAAAATGGAATATCATGTTCCTTACAAAAGCTCTCGTATTGTTGTAATCCCTCTGTATTTACACGAACTATTTCCTCAATAAACTCCTCATCACCAAAAGCAATCGTCGCTGCTTTTTGCGCTAATGAAGATACGTTAAATGGCAAACGTACGACATTTAATTTCTCGATTAACTCTTCCTGTCCAATTGCATATCCTACGCGGAAAGAAGCTAATCCGTACGCTTTAGAAAACGTTCTAAGTACAAGAATGTTTTTATGTTTTTGTAAAAGCGGTAATGTCTCTGGGAAATCTTTTGCTGTTACGTATTCATAGTACGCTTCATCAATGACAATTAACGTATTTTCACTAATCCCTTCAATGAATTGAGTCAATTTTCGGTCATTCACATATGTGCCTGTTGGATTGTTGGGATTACAAATCCATACAATTTTTGTATTGTTATCTACTACTGAAGAAATTTCGTCTAAATCGTATACACCGTTATTTAACGCAACTTCCTTCACTTCGCAACCTTCTATAATTGCATGATGACGGTACTGCGGGAATGTTGCCCCAGCCGTTACGATGTTATCTCCTGCTTTAAGTACTGCACGGCTTATGATTTGAATGACTTCATCTAAGCCACTACCGCAAAGTACTTGTTCCATTTGCACATGTAACTTATTTGCAATTGTTTGACGGAGCGTTGTAGCACCTCCGTCAGGATATAAAGCATGATCCAACCACGATTTTTGCAACTCATCTAAAACTCGTGGTGAACAGCCGAATGGATTTTCATTCGATGCTAATTTAACAAACGAATGATCTCCGTACACTTCTTTCATTTGTTCAGGTGATTTACCTGGTTTATATGGTTGTAATGATGATAGTTGATCTTTTACTTGCATGTTAAAACCACCTTTTTATTAAAATTCTTTTGCGTATTTATTATGTTGCGTAATGTTTTGTTGAATTAATTCCATACGATCTTTTCCGAATTGTTCGACTAGTGCATGTGCAAGTTCCCATGCTACAACAGATTCAGCTACTACACCTGCTGCTGGTACTGCACAGCTATCAGATCTTTCAATACTCGCTTGGAATGCTTCTTTCGTATCAATGTCAACGCTTGCTAACGGTTTGTATAATGTAGGTATTGGTTTCATTACACCTCTTACGACAATTGGCATTCCCGTTGTCATACCGCCTTCTAAACCGCCGGCATTATTCGTTTTTCTCGTGTATCCTTGTTCTTCATCCCATAAAATTTCATCATGCACTTTACTTCCTGGCTGTCTTGCCGCTTCAAAACCAACGCCAATTTCAGCACCTTTAAATGCATTAATACTCATAATCGCACCAGCAAGTTTTGCATCTAATTTACGATCGTAATGAACGTAACTACCGACGCCAATTGGCATACCTTCTGCAATAACTTCAACTATACCACCGATTGAATCTCCGCTACTTTTTGCGTTATCAATCGCATCCATCATCTCTTGTTCTACTTCTTTATCTAAACATCGAACTGGTGAATTTTCAGTAATTGTTTGAATTTCTTCAATTGACAAGTTTGAAATATGTTTTGCTTTTACTCCACCAATTTCAAGTACATGCCCTGCTATTTCTACGCCTAATTCTTTTAAAATTTGTTTCGCAACTGCACCAGCAGCTACACGAACTGTCGTTTCTCTTGCAGATGAGCGCTCTAGTACGTTTCTTATATCACGGTGACCGTATTTAATTGCCCCGTTTAAATCCGCATGTCCTGGACGTGGTTTCGTAATTGTACGTTTCATTTCTTTACTTTCTTTTTCCGAAATTGGCTCTGCACCCATTACTTTCGTCCAATGTTTGAAATCATCATTTTTTACGATTAACGTAATGGGTGAGCCAAGTGTCATCCCATGACGAACACCACTTACAATTTCAACTGTATCTGTTTCAATTTGCATACGTCTTCCGCGTCCGTGCCCTTTTTGTCTTCTTAATAATTCTTTATTAATATGTTCCGCCGCCAGCGTTAAACCTGCTGGTACACCTTCTAAAATAACTGTTAACTGCGGTCCATGTGATTCTCCAGCTGTAATGTATCTCATTTCTCTTGCCCCTTTACTATTTTTTTGTACAAAAAAGTCCCTACTGAGCGCTCAGTAGGGACGATGTTCATCGCGGTACCACCCTAGTTGTAGACTTCTTTCGTCTACCTCTCTTCTTCTTTAACGATCATTAGACCGTCTTTCCCATCAAAACTTGACGAAAAAGATGCTCCAAGGCTGTAATTCATGCTTACCTTTGTACTGATTCACACCAACCATCAGCTCTCTTTAACAGTGAGATAAGCACTACTGTTTCCTCTTCAGCGCATATATGATATGGAATTAAGATAATTTATTTTTGAATCCTTTTAACTCTTCCATGAATTTATGGAATTCTGGAATATCCATTTGTTGTGCAGAATCTGATAATGCAACTGCAGGGTCTGGATGTACTTCAGCCATTACTGCATCTGCGCCAATTGCAAGTGCTGCTTTCGCTGTTGGTAATAATAAATCTCTACGTCCAGTTGAATGCGTTACGTCAACAACAACTGGTAAATGTGTTTCTTTCTTTAAAATCGGTACTGCTGAAATGTCTAATGTGTTACGTGTTGCTCTTTCGTATGTGCGGATACCACGCTCACAAAGAATAATTTGGTCGTTACCTTGTGCAATGATGTATTCTGCTGCATTAATGAACTCATCAATTGTTGCTGCTAATCCACGTTTTAATAATACTGGCTTGTTAACTTTACCTACAGCTCGTAGTAAATCGAAGTTTTGCATGTTACGTGCACCAACTTGAATTACATCAACGTAGTCTAATGCCATTTCAACATCATTTGGATTTAAAATTTCACTAATGATTGCTAAGTCGAATTCATCTGCTACTTGGCGTAAAATTTGTAATCCTTCTACTCCTAAACCTTGGAAATCGTATGGCGATGTTCTCGGTTTGAAAGCACCACCGCGCATTAATTTTAAGCCTTGGTCTTTCATCGCTTGCCCTACTTGACGAACTTGTTCTAAGCTTTCTACCGCACAAGGTCCCATGATGAACGTTTGTGTGCCGTTACCAATCAATTCACCTTTTACATCAACGATTGTGTTTTCTTGTTTCTTTTTACGTGATACTAGTAATGCTTTACGGTTATCATCTTCTTGTAATTCTAAGCTAGCTTTGAAGATTGTTTTGAAAATATGTTGAACCGTTGACGTTTCGAATGGTCCTTCGTTATTCTCTGCGATCATATCAAGTACTTCACGCTCACGTACTGGATCAAAACGTTTCGTACCTTGTACTTGCTTTTGCTCCCCAATTTTTTGAACGATTTCACCACGTTTGTTTAAAAGGTGTAATAGTTGTAAGTTAATTTCATCTACCTGTTTACGTAATTGATCTAATTCATGATTTGCCATTTGGAAATCCTCCTCTAATGTTTTAAAAGTATAGTAAGAGAATGAAAAATTCTCTATTTTCTGAACTGGTCAATTATACAAATTTAAAGTGGAATCGATACCTCTTCTTATTTTAAACTAATAATTCGTACAAAGACACTCTCTACTAGTTAAAAACCCACTTTTTTTGTACAAAAAATCCCTACTGATGCAATCAGTAGGGACGATATTTATCGCGGTACCACCCTAGTTGTAGACTTCTTTCGTCTACCTCTCTTCATTGTTAACGATCATCTGACCGTCTTTCCCTTCATAAAGATAAATACTATCTTTACTACGAAAAAGATGCTCTAGGACTGTAATTCGCTCTTGTTTTTGTACTGGTTCACACCGACCACCAGCTCTCTGTTACAGGGAAACAACAACTACTGCTTTTCCTTTCAACGCATACATATTTAATTTTCAAGTTGGGCCACTAAAATACAAAAAGTCCCTACTGAATAAATCAGTAGGGACGATATTTATCGCGGTACCACCCTAGTTGTAGACTAAATTTCTGTCTACCTCTCTTCACTGTTAACGATCAATTGACCGCTTTTTCTTCATAAAGACAATACTATCTTTACTACGAAAAAGATGCTCCAAGACTGTAATTCATGATTATCTCTGTACTGGTTCACACCAACCACCAGCTCTCTGTTACAGTAAGACTAACCACTACTGTGATCTCTTCATTGCACTTTGTTTATTCAAATGTTTTTTGAAATTGAATAAGTATGATTCGTATTATAGAACGCTTTTCAAAACACTGTCAACAACTTTTTATATATTTTTTAAAATTCCACTTTCGCCCTACATTTCTTCTTGTAAATTCTCCATAACAATTCCGATGCGAATTATCTCATTATCTATTGCATTTATTACACATTTTTCTACTCTATACCCGATTAATAATTCTTTTATTTGAATGATTTCCGTTTCAAGTAAATCCGCTTCCTGAAGCGTTTGCAGTAAAGTAAAAAATACGTTTGCATACAACTCTTTATACATTTTTATACTTTCTGTCTTCTCAAGTATTTCATTAAATAACTGTTTTAACTCCGTTTGATTTCCCTTTCCACCTACGTCCGAAAATGATTTACAAATTATCGATAACCCTCTTTCTACTATTTCATCCATAAATAAAATAATACGTAAAAGCATTACATATTCTCTAGCTGTGATTTCACCCATTTTCGGTCGTTCTCGCAAAAATATACTAAGCCAAGCTGCCCAAAATTTTTGTTGCTCTTTTGCGCTTAACGTTTTGACGTAATAGCATAAAAACTGCATAAACTTAATTTTATTTTCTTCATTTTCTCGTATAAGTAAAGGGTATAACCAGTCTGTTTTTTGTTCCCAATACAGTACACATTTAATAAATACAAAACTGAGCCATTTTAAGAAAGCTTCCCTCGTATGCGGATGTAATACTTCCAAATGTTCTACTGCATACTTAATAAATTGCTTCATTTCTGTAAATAAAGGTAAATTGATTTGTGTGTAACACAAGCCGGCCCATGCATATTTCGTGATTTCATTTTCCTTCTTTAACTCTAAGTACGGTAACAAATATTTTCGGCACCATTGCTTCTCAATATGATAAAGAAATGTAATATCTGCTACTAAACGAGCTATCATAAAATTTGTTCGTTCTGTACTAATTCTTACTTGTTCTTCAAATAAAAATAAATATTCATACACATTGCGATCGTATAAATGATCATATGATAACAGTTTTAATAGTACAGCTGTCATTTTCCCAACAGGATGCTGAATCGATTCATTGTAAAAATCTTGTTTTCCAAGCTTAAAATCCGTGTCACTTTTCATTACTTGAGGGAATACCGAAAAAGCAAACCGCTTTACATTGCGTATACTATTTTCCTCTAACTCTTCTAATCGATTACTAATTTCATATAGAAAGCTACTAATTAACCAATGAAAAGCTGTATTTCTAACGAATTTCTGTAATAGAGGAATAACTTTTTGTATTTGTTCATTTGTCAGTCCTCGGTTATTTCGCCACTCCCTAATACAAACAAACCATACTTCATTACTTATTTCGTGCATTCCAACTAATTGATATGCAAATGAAATACTCCATTCTGTATTCAATTTACATGCTTTCGATAACATCTCTAAAAAATGACGTTGTTCAAAAACACCATCTTGAGAAAATTGCTGAACTTGCTTCATAATTTCATCGTCTTTTAGTTGCAATAATCCATCAGCTGTCACATTACAAGTAATACTTTGTTCTGCCGCCTCTTTCTTTTGTACACTGTATCGCTCAGAATGAAAATGAGGATGTTTTTGCTTCATTAACTCGTAACCTTTTGCCGTAGATGGACTATTCGAATCACAAGTGAATAATAAATCCAACACGAAACAAACATCAAATGCTCTTTCCTCCGCAAGGTCCTTTAATACAATTTGAATGACTTCTTCCTTTGTTTTTTCTAAAGAGAGTGCGTAATGATTTTTTATAAGTTGAAAAACTTCTTGTTTATACGTGACGTCTAAAAGAATTCCTTCCTGTAACAACCATTTCATTTTCTCATCGGCGCTAACAAATACATTTTTATTCATCGCATCAATTGCAATTCGATTTTGAAGTACGCTGTTTGCTTCTATCATTTCTGTAATATAATAATTTGCTTTTTTCTCATCGTTTTCACATAGATAGGTTAAACATTCTTTTACAGTTTGAATTAAAAACGCTAGATCATTTTGCTGAAACTCTTTTTCCACATTTTCCTTATCCCTTTTTTTCAGCGCCGCTTGCCTTAGTGATAACATCCGCATCTTCTCTATTCCCATCATCATAATTGGAACGGCATAATAGGAAATATGCGGTTTCATCTTTTCATTCCAAATTTGCTCCACAAAAGAAAATGTAGACACGGGTAAACGACTCGATTCCTCAAGTTCTATTGATTCCCCGGTATCATTTCCCCACTTTCTTTCACGCTTCAACTTAAGTTTGCCGTCCAAAATAAACGTTAGTAACAATAAAGCGATTTCTTTATGCTCAGGAAAAGAACATTTTTGCAGTAAGTAAGAAATTGTTTCGATCGATTTACTATCTTTTTCAGCTGTTTCTAATAAAAGCAGTGTCCACCTTGCAAACAACAACGGGTCCATTTTCATTTTCGTTTCGTTTAAGTAGCTACAAATTGTTCTCCATAATAACGGAGATAGTTTAGAATGATTTTTAAAAATTAATTGAAATAATTCTTTTTGATGACTAAAAAGAAATTGTTCCACTAACCATTTTGCAAGTAATTCATCTACCTCATTATAGTTTGATGTAATTAAAAATAAATTTTGTAATTTCCCTTCCGCTTCAAGCCATTCCACCCATTCATAATCGTGAGCAAATTCAACGAAGTAGCGGACTGTTTCAATTTTTTTTATAGATTGTTTTATGTATGATAATTGTTCCTGCTCTACTGACGGCGGTACTGTTACTATGTCACGAATTCGCATTCGTTTTGTAATATAATTATCCCCCATTAACTCCGCCCATCGTTTTACTGCTTTAACGAGAGATTGATGATTATTACCTTTATTCGGATATACAATCGGCCGTATTCCTAAATGCTCCCAGTGGTACGTATTTTCCCCTTGTGCGACAAATGCATAACGTCTTGTACTTGGTGGTAAACCAGTTGCTAAATATTTCATTACTGGGTCATTATGGCTATATCCAACGAATAAAACGGTATAATTCGAGAATAAATCAACTAAAAATCTTCTTGCCCATCCTTCTGTCAAGTAAGCCCTTCCAAAATCACCATCTGTTAAAATTAACGCTTCTTTTTCTTGTTCTATATTGCCATGTATGTAAGCGAGTCCTTTAAACGCTCTACCTGTAGGTAACGCAGGTGCGTAATATACGTTTAATTCTCTATTCATTTCTTTCATTGCAGTTGTAAAATGTCGATCAAAATTTGTTGTTACAATACGGACTTCTGTATCTAAAGGAAACAACCTCGGAATCGCATAATGAAGCGGATTCGGCTTTGACTTTTCAATATGAACTAAATCTCTTGCAACTTGGTGTACATCTTTTGTTTTCGCAATTTTACCAAGATAATAATCATGCGGTTCTGTAATTTCACGTTTTTCGACATATAACGTTTTTGCAATTTCATCAACTAAATCATCAAAATTCGGTAAGTTTGATTTCCCTTTCATAGAAACTCCCGCTCCAACAAATAGCACTAACTTTCCTTTTTCAAGATGATCAATTAACTCGTCTGGAATTTCTACTTCTGAAGTAATCCACACCGAGGATTCCCCCCTTACCTAAAAATGTCATATACTCTCATTTTACTATAACATTTCCCCTTTGTTTTTTTAAATATTTAGACAAATAATCGACATGAAAAAGTTTTATGTAAAATATATCCGTTACAATGTATGAACTCCTATATTTATTGCAAAACTATGGATAAAACGGAGGTGTAAATTTTGAATGATTTCACAGTAGTGCTTATCAAGTTTATATCGTGCATTATCGCATTTAGTATCGGACTCGCTTTATTTTTCCCAGCAACGTTCGTCCAAATTATTTCGTTCAGTCTCTTTGTTACAATCGTATCTTATATGTTCGTTGATAAAATCATATTAAATCGAATCGGTAATACCGGTGCCATTATGTCGGATTTCTTACTAACGTATTTAAGCGTATGGATTTTCGGTAATATTTTATTAGACAACTATATGCAAATTGCATGGGGAAGCATCCTTTCCGCAATTGTCTTCACATTATCAGAAGTAATCGTTCATCGCTTCTCTAACTCTCACACAAGGCACCACAACGATAATATTCGTATTAATCGTCGCTTCGCATATGGTACGGAGTTTGCGGAAGAACAGAATATATTGGATAAAGATAAGAAGAAGTAATATTTTGATACAGGAGCGCCCTTTTTAATTATGTGGTGCTCCTTTTTTGTGTTTTCATTATGGTACGTGAAATTATATCAACGATTTTTCAAATATATCAACGATTATTTCAATATATCGACATTTCGACAAAGGATATCGACTTACCGACATTATTTGACACGATTTCCTCTAATAAAAAACTGCCTCTTATTTAGAGACAGTTTCTTTCAAATCTTTTAACGTAACAACATTAGCAAACGCTCCAAACACTACATTATGATGCTTCACAATGTCTTCAGCACGTAACACCTCTGTATCAAACGTACTATGTGCATCGCTCACTAACGTTACTTTATACCCTTCACTAAACGCTCTTCGCGTTGTCGTATCCACACAGTACTCCGTTTGCATTCCTGAAATGATAACATGATCGATTCCCTTGTCTTGCAATACTTCTTTTAGGTTCGTCTTGTGGAATGAATCTGGAGTCGTTTTTTCAACCACACACTCCCCTTCTAGTGGAGCAATTGCTGCATGGATCTTCCACCCGTCTGTACCCTTTTCTAACGGATGGTCTTTCGGTCCATTATGTTGCACGTAAATTACCGGAATATCATTTGAACGGCATTCTCCAATAAGCTCTTGCAATATTTCTAAAAACTTTTCCCCATTATGTACTGGCATTCCTGCTGTATACATACCTACTTGCACATCGATTACTATTAATGCTTTTTTCATATCGCGCAGCTCCCTTTTATTTATATTCCATCATCCAACAATCTTCTAATACCCCTTCATGCAGTTCATGTTCCTTTAAAATCTTCACCTTTTTAAATCCGCATTTTTCATAACACTTTATTGCACGTTCATTATTTACTTTCGGGTCCATTGCAATTGCTTCTGCTCCCGTGTTCTCCATAATATATGTAATTGCTGCCTGAACAAGTTTCGTTCCAATTCCCTTTTCCCAATAGGCGGGTTCTCCAATAAATTGATCCATCCCCCATACATTATGCGATTCTTCATAGCCATATAATGTTTTCCACTCCGAATCAACTGGATACATTTGAATATAACCAATTGGCACATCATCAAACTCTATTAAGCATCTTTTTTCAGGACTATTTGGATTATGTATAAAATGATTCAGTACCATTTCTACTGATTGCGGATTATCTCGTCCTTCGTAATACTGCAGTACTTCTTGGTCTGTTAACCATTTTGAAATGATTGGTGCATCCTCTTCTACTACATACCTAACCGATACATTATCTTTTTGAAATAGCATATAGTACCTCTTTTTAATTCTTTATATTTTTTCTTGTAGTGAAATCTTTCATTGCCCCTATTAGTGCGTATGGTAACAATGTAATGGCAAAAAATGCTGTAAACACATTAAAATGAGGAATTTTATATGGCGTGAACCATTCTGTGAAAAATTGAGAATTTAATACTCTATTAAAGAATTCTCCGCCAGGTCTAAAGTTTGGTGCCCATGCAGTTACTTCACAAATAATAAACAACAATTGTACAATTATAAATACCCCAAGATAGCGAAACCATGTTCGTTTCCAAATTGGTTGCGCCTTATTTAAATTCGCTTCCATTTCGCCCCCACCTTTTTTATTTACATCATATTAATTATACACTTTCTACGTTTCATTTGTTAAAATTTTCTATATAATCATTCACGTTGGGGGAATACATTATGTCTAATCCTATAAAATCAACATTAATCATCCTTAGAGGAAACTCCGCAAGTGGTAAAACAACAATCGCAAAGCAACTACAAGAACATTTCGGACAAGGCACACTTTTAGTATCACAGGATGTTGTACGTAGAGATATGCTTAGAGTACACGACACGATCGGTAATTTATCACACGATTTACTATTTGAAATTACAAAGTACGGAAAAGGGAAATGTGAGTTTGTTATTTTAGAAGGTATTTTAAACAGTCGTAGATACGGTGATATGCTGAAAGAATTAATACATTTTTTTGAAGGAAACGTGTATACATATTACTTTGATTTATCGTTAAAAGAAACGATTCGACGACATAACACAAGAGAAAAGCGGCATGAATTTGGTGAGGATTCCCTACAAAAATGGTATAATCCGCACGATACAATTGAAGTTACTAAAGAAACTATTTTTACAGATAACTTCACACAAAAAGATATATTTGATGCAATTCTTAATGATGTGATGGTACGAAAATAAGACCGACAGAATATGTCAGTCTTATTTTCATTATGTTATATTCTAGATTTATTATAAAATCTTCACTTTAACTGTTTGTCTTCCCCAATTCATCGCTTTACTTTTTGAACCCATTAATACATCAATGCGATTACCTTTAATTGCACTTCCGGTATCTCCAGCGATTGCTTCTCCATAACCTTCTACCCATACTTTAGATCCTAATGGGATTACTTTCGGATCTACTGCGATAATTCTCATATTTGGATTAGCCGTTAAATCATGCCCCATCGCAGTTAAAACGCGTCCACCATATGTACCATTCTCACTCGGATCAGCAGTATATGCTGTCGCCACCACCGTTAATTCACGTTTAGCAGACTGCGCGTTATTTTTAGACTCTTCTTTTGCCTTTAGTGCTTCTCGTGCTTTTGCCTCTTCCTTGGCTTTGGCTATTTCTCGTGCTTTCGCTTCTTC
Source organism: Bacillus cereus group sp. MYBKT111-2 (assembly GCF_051915205.1). Taxonomy (NCBI): domain Bacteria; kingdom Bacillati; phylum Bacillota; class Bacilli; order Caryophanales; family Bacillaceae; genus Bacillus; species Bacillus cereus group sp. MYBKT111-2. The sequence goes on along the minus strand of NZ_JBQAEG010000002.1, from coordinate 69,334 downwards.
CTTAGCCTTTGCTATTTCTCGTGCTTTCGCCTCTTCCTTAGCCTTTGCTATTTCTCGTGCTTTCGCCTCTTCCTTAGCTTTGGCTATTTCTTGCGCTTTTGCTTCTTCTTTAGCTTTGGCTATTTCTCGTGCTTTTGCTTCTTCTTTAGCCTTTGCTATTTCTCGTGCTTTCGCCTCTTCCTTAGCTTTGGCTATCTCTTGCGCTTTCGCTTCTTCCTTAGCCTTTGCTATTTCCTGTACTTTCGCTTCTTCCTTAGGTTTTGCTACTTCTTGCACTTTCACTTCTTCCTTAGCCTTTGCTACTTCTTGCACTTTCACTTCTTCCTTAGCCTTTGCTACTTCTTGCACTTTCACTTCTTCCTTAGGTTTCGCTACTTCTTGCACTTTCACTTCTTCCTTAGGTTTCGCTACTTCTTGCACTTTCACTTCTTCCTTAGGTTTCGCTACTTCTCGGACTTTCACTTCTTCCTTAGGTTTCGCTACTTCTTGCACTTTCACTTCTTCCTTAGGTTTTATTGTTTCTTTTGCCTTTGTTATCTTCTGTGTTTTAGCTTCTTCCTTAGCTTTCACCGATTTTTGTACTTTCGCTACTTGCTTCTTTTTCTCGTCAGCCTTTTTTTCAATTGGTGCTTTACTTGATAAGAAAGAAACATTTACATAAGCTGTTTTTCCCTTATACTCAAATTGTAGCCATCCGTCTTTTACTTGCTTCGTTGATTCAATTACATCATCTTTTTTCAGTCTGCCAAGAATTTTTGATTCTGTGTTTGATTCAGAACGTACATTTAACAAATCTGCTGTTACATGGTAAATATCTTTAGTAAACTCCGAGCTTACAAATACTTCTTTACCATTTAACTCAATTTTTGACCAGCCATCTTCGGTATTGATGACTTTTAACTCTTCCCCATTTTTTACTTTTTCGACCACTTTTGATTCTGTAGTCGGTTTTTCACGTACGTTGAGTACATCTGCTGTTACGATCGTTTCTGCAGTAGCAGTTGTAGTAAATGCTCCCAATCCGAAAACAGTTGCTGTTGCTGCGCCAATTACTTTTTTCATATTAACCTCCATTATATTTTTTGAATTCTATCAAATACTCCCATTAAAATAAGAGATTTAATGAAAGCATTCGCAACAGATATATTAATACGACTTAATATACTGTTATTAAAACTCCTTACTCCAATACTATCAAATTCTTATTTCTAATTCTATATATTATAAGTCTCCTTATCTTCTATAAACGTTTCATATCCGTCTTCACACTAAATAGTTGTCACAATTCCCACCAAAATAAACTTACGAGCGACTATAGTCCCCTCATGATCTTTCACACTACATTCGCTCGTTTTTTGCAAAAAGTTCATTTTACATAAAAATTTATTTATTACAATAAGAATATAAGATATATTTTTTTAAAAGGAGGATTTCAAGAATGAATAAAGAGGATAAAATTCACGCTGAGAAAGTGTTGAAAAATCTATTCATCGGATCACAAGTTGATGGATTACAATTTGGTATTTCTCCAGGCGCTATAAAGATTCATTTCACAAACTTTCACGACTCCGTTGATTATGACGGACAATTATATATCAATATCGAATCAAAATGGTGTTTATTTAATAAACCTCCAAAAAGATATCCATTACATGAAAATGAATTTGAAGATTATTCTGAGGAAGAAGAATATGGGAGAATATTTGAGATAAGAAGACAAAAAGTTACCGATATACAACTCGGCTTAGAAAGCCCTTATTTAATTGTTACATTAGAGAGTGGACAAATTATTTTTGTAAATGGTTTTCATGATTATTATGAATGTTGGCAAGCTGGTGTCCAATATGAGCAATGGCTTGTAGTTGCTGCACCTGGGAATGAAATCACCACTTGGACTCCCGATGAGTTTATCGATAAATAAACTGGTTTCACGAAGAAGAACCGAAGATATTTTATGAAGTACTATACTAATGAACTACATAACTATTTCTATTACACGTAAACAAAATGACTATTTTACTTGAATAGAACTCACTTTATTAAAGCTGAAAGGATGATATTGATGGCATGTGTCCATGATTTTGGAATAATTGATGATTTTACTTCTCGAAAAAATTACGAGGATTATACACCAGAGAAATATCATTGTATTTCTGTTGATGATGATATTATCAGTAGTTTAAATCAAAATTTATCAATTATGAAAACCTCCTTCCATACAGTCAAAAATCAGGAATACGGTTTAATCTATTACGGTATTACAATTATTCCACCTGAATCATTAGCAATATTCTATGAAACAGTTACATCTTCAAAATTCTTCAAAAGTTCTGATGAGCTGAATGAGTTAGCTTCAAAAATTGCACAAGCTACAGCAGAACAAAAGTACATGATCCATTATGGGGTTTAAATGTAATACAAAAAATGCTTAGAATTTCTCCCAAGAGTTTTTTGTATAGTACTAATAAATTTATTCATTAGTCATTTAATCAATGCTTGAACCTATACCCTCACCTTTTACAAGTGAGGGCTCCCCTATTAATCTAAATAAGCGTCTCATTCCCAAGCTTCCAGCTAAACCATCTCCCATGCCCTTCCGTTTCTCCAACCGTTTCACGATATTCGTTTCCGTTAATATAATAATCAATATGAAGGTCCCGGTCCCACATGTTGTTATATAGGTGGAATACATCACGTTTTGCACCGATTTCTTGGATTTGTTTTTCTAACTTACGTTTTACTTGTTCAGGTATTTGATTTGCGACGTGTGTATGAAAAATGCAGATAACCGCATCTTCACTTATTCGTTCAATAATAGATGGTAATAACGCCACACCGTCTCCTTCTATTAATTGAACAGATTTATTTTTTACTAAAGATGCAGCTTTGTCAAACAGTTCAAGCCTTTCTTTATGTTCTGGCCAAATGAGTGCACGTAGCCATAAATAATCTTCATCACTATGTAAATCATTTACATGTAAATCTAGTCCGATTCTTTCTACGACAGGTGGACTTTCTTTTAAAAGTTGAGGCACATTCTCCCCTCTTATTTCAGAAGTTACATGTACATTCGAGTTTATATTTCCGTATGTTTCATCTGTACCGTACGAATAGCTATATTGGTCCCAAAATAGTTGTAATCCAGAACTTGTCCCAATTTCTATTAACGCTAACGGTTTATTCACTTTGTTAAATATGTAACTGAAACTTGGATATAAGTACGCACATCGTCTTACTTCATTCGTTTGCACGAGTTTCGTTTGTAATAAATTAATCATTTCTTCTCTGTACATTTTACAGAAATCTTTAAAATGATCAAAAGCTTGATCTAAATCCGTATTGGCATGTTCAACTAAGCTACTATAATACGTTTTCACATGATGTTCTTTCCCTGTTAACAATAAATAATGTACTGCACCTAATAATAAGTTTGGGACTGGTTGACCTACCTGAGCATAGGACGATAGTGTAAGTACTTCCTCATCTTCAGCAATTTTCATTGCTAAATATTCATATAAGTCACTTGACCCTTTACATTCCTTTATTGAAAAATTTCGAAATAAGTTTGCGATTTGTTCTTGTGTACGCATGTGTATCCCCCTTTTTAATATCCAGAATAATCATACAATAGATTTTCAAAAAGTCCCATAAAAAGGTATCCTTTCTACCCACTTTTGGATACGTAAGCTTTTTCGAGATAATTTCAAACTGTAATTTTTTTCTATTCATTAACTGAAAAGTGCTTGTTAAATAAGAATTTTGGCAAATAAAGCGTTAAATATTTTAAAATTATCAGATAACACTAGATATTTTAGTCTATTAATTATTATAATAGAGTATGAGATGGTTATATAATTGAGACAAAAAAGGTATACACCTAGGTGGGGCCTAGGCGGTGTTTCTCTTTTACGGCTTAGACATAGAAAACACCTACTCTTTTTTGCCAATATAGGGGATGGAGAGATTATCATGAGCAACATGCAGCAAAAAACAGACGTTATCTTAATTGGTGCAGGAATTATGAGTGCAACGTTAGGCTCATTACTAAAAGAATTAGCACCTGAATGGGAAATTAAAGTTTTTGAAAAACTCGCAAGTGCCGGGGAAGAAAGCTCTAATGAATGGAATAATGCAGGTACAGGGCATTCTGCGCTATGCGAACTGAACTATACTTCCGAAAAATCTGACGGATCTATAGATATTAGTAAGGCTGTAAAAGTGAATGAGCAATTCCAGCTTTCAAGACAATTTTGGGCATATCTTGTAAAAAGCAAATTAATTCGTAATCCACAAGATTTTATTATGCCTCTACCTCATATGAGTTTAGTACAAGGTGAAAAAAATGTGCAGTTTCTAAAAAACCGTTTTGAAGCGCTTTCAAAAAATCCACTGTTTCAAGGAATGGAGTTTTCCGATTCTCCTGAAACATTAAAAAAATGGCTTCCACTCATTATGGAAGGTCGTACATCTAATGAGCCTATGGCGGCAACGAAAATTGACTCTGGAACAGATGTTAACTTTGGTGCATTAACACGAATGTTGTTTGATTACTTAAAAACGAAAAATGTCGAGCTAAACTACAAACATAGTGTTGAAAACATTAAACGCACGAAAAATGGTTTGTGGGAAGTGAAAGTACACGATATGAATAGTGGTAAAATTGAGCATCACACTGCTAAATTCGTCTTTATCGGCGGCGGTGGCGGTAGCCTACCTCTACTTCAAAAGACTGGTATCCCTGAATCAAAACATATTGGTGGATTCCCGGTAAGTGGACTATTTATGGTATGTAAAAACCAAAAAGTTGTAGAGCAGCATCATGCGAAAGTGTACGGTAAAGCAAAAGTTGGGGCTCCGCCAATGTCTGTACCTCATCTAGATACGAGATATATAGACAACAAAAAAGCATTACTGTTTGGGCCATTCGCAGGCTTCTCACCTAAATTCTTAAAAACCGGTTCAAACCTTGACTTAATTGGTTCTGTAAAACCAAATAACGTCTTAACGATGTTAGCTGCTGGTGTAAAAGAAATGGGACTAACAAAATACTTAATTCAGCAAGTTATGTTATCACACGAAAAACGTATGGAAGAATTACGCGAATTCATTCCGAACGCGAAAAGTGAAGATTGGGATATTGTAGTTGCTGGTCAGCGTGTACAAGTAATTAAAGATACTGATGCTGGCGGTAAAGGAACACTTCAATTCGGTACAGAAGTTGTTAGTGCGGCTGATGGATCAATCGCAGCATTACTAGGTGCTTCACCGGGTGCTTCTACTGCCGTTCATGTTATGCTTGAAGTATTAGAAAAATGTTTCCCAAGTCGAATGGTAGAATGGGAAGGAAAAATAAAAGAAATGATTCCTTCTTACGGCATTTCATTAACAGAAAATCCAAGATTATTCCAAGACCTTCACACTTCTACAGGTCGTACCCTTGGATTAAATGAAAAAGAAACAGTTCATAATTAATGAAGAAATAAAAACGTCCGATACATTCGGACGTTTTTTCGTTACTAGAAATTATATTTTTCAATATTATCCTTTGTAAATACAACTCGCTCTGGCAATACGATAATTCCGTTTCCTTCTGCCTCATAATCATATCCTTGAATGGAGTTTGGCTCTACTTTCACTTTTCCAATTCCTTTTACTTCGAAGCTATCCCCTACTTTTAACTTCTTCCCTTTTACAACAATTTCATTTGCAACATACGTTGCGAGTGCACCTTGTTGTTTTACATCCCATAAACCAAATTGTGCTACTGTTCCTCGTTTTACGTAATCACGCATAACGTTTGGTGTAGAGAAGCCAGTTACGACTACCTTTTTATCCATTTTTAAATTTTCAGCTGCTTGTGCCATTGCCGGAAGTGCCGTTGCATCTGGACAAATGACCGCATTAATATCAGGATACGTTTTTAAAATATTCTCCCCTACTGACAGAGACTTTTGCGCATTATTTTCACCGTACTGCGTCGTTACAATTTCCCAGTTCGGATATTTCTCTTTAATAATTTCTTTCGCTTTCGTTACCCATTGGTTTTGATCTGTTACTGTTGGGCTAGAATAAAAAAATGCTACTTTCCCTTTATCTCCAATTTGCTTGGAAGTCATTTCTATTAATAAGTTAGCAAGTTGGTCTGGTGTTCCTTGACTTATATAAAAGGAACGATCTTTCGGATTCACATCGGAATCCCATGTTAACACCGTCATCCCTTTTTTCTTAGCACGTTGCAGTGATTGCGATAAACCATCAACTGACGTTGAAGAAACCATAAGTGCATCATAGTTTTGATTAATGAAATTGTTTATATATTTCACTTGCCCAGATACGCTTGCTTCAGACGGTCCATCATATTTCACTTGTACGCCTAGTTTATCCCCCATCTCTTTTGCTCCTTCACCACCTGATGTAAAAAAGCCAACTCCAGTTAATTTTGGGATAAATGCAAATTTCACATCATCAGCTTTTTTCTTATCTGCGGTTTGACTAGAACAAGCGATTAAACCGATTAAACAAATACATACAATGAATACAATCCCTAGTTTTCTCTTCATGACATTTCCCCCTTATGCAAATTCTTTCTTTTCCCCAGTGTGAATTGATGTAATTTGAAATGTCTCATAATAACTGAAAGAATAAGAATCATACCAATTACTACGTTGGATTGTTCATTTGTTAAACCCGTCATTTGCAAACCATACTGCATGAGCCCAATAAAAATACTCGCTAGTACAGTACCGATAATGCTTCCTTTTCCCCCTGTAATAAGTGTCCCGCCTAATACGACTGCTGTAATGATTGGTAAAATTGTTTCACTTCCCATATCAGCACGTGCAGAACCGAAATAGGCAGTTAAGAAAGTCCCCCCTAATCCACCTCCTAACCCGGAAAGCATGTAAGCGATGATGACTACTTTCTTCGTCTTAATTCCGGTGTATTTTGCTGCATTTTCATTCGCACCTGTTAATTTTACATGGCGTCCGTATATAGTTCGGTGAAATAATATAGCACATAAAACTGTTAATACAATCAGTAGCCATAATAAATTTGGTATTCCTACAAAACTACCGTTTGCCAGTTGGACAAATGCGTCAGGTAAACCGCTTATTCCTTCGTACCCAGAAGCACCTGCCCCTCCTGAAATGACGAGTGCAATTCCTCCGTATAAAAACATTGTTCCAAGTGTAACGATGAGTGGTTCTACATCTGTCATTTTTATAATAAGTCCGTTTAAAGCGCCTGCTAAACAACTAATTATTAGGACTATTATGACAGCAAACAAAATAGATATTCCGTTCATCCAAAGTACACCGATCAAGATCGAAGTGAGCCCCATTATTGAGCCGACCGATACATCAATTCCTCCTGTTACAATAACAAAAGTCATTGGTATCGCCGCAATTGCGATAAATAGGAAATCATTTGTGCTAAAAAGGAGATTACTTATATTTAAGAAATCACTATTTATCAAACTAAAAAGGATGAATTCTATAAGAAGTAATACAATTAGAACTCCTTCCCATCTGTATACATACTTCATAGATTCATCCTCCTTTCTGCCTTCCACTTTTTCATAACACTATCTAATATGACGATTAGCAATAATAAAAAACCTGAAATAGCATTATTCCAAAATGCTGGTATTTTTAAAAAGACGAGTGAGCTGCTTATTGTTTCTAAAAATAATGCTCCTAATGCAGCTCCAAATATAGATCCTGTTCCGCCTTTTAGATGAATGCCTCCTAGTACAGCGGCTGCGATTACTTGTAATTCTAATCCTGTACCTGTTTGATTCGGAACGAACCCGATATTCATAACAAATATGCAACCAGCGAGCGCAGCACTTATGCCTGAAATCATAAACGCACATATTTTCACTTTATTAACAGGTATACCAATAAGTCTCGCGCCATCTTCATTATCACCTACCGCATAAAAGTATCTTCCAAATGGCACTTTCCTTAAAAAGAAATATAGTAGTAGTAAAATAATAAGAACGAACCATACAGTTATAGGTAAACCAAAAATGAAGATAGATGACAGCTGCTTAAAATCGTTTGGAATATCTTCAATCCACTTCCCGCCTGTAAAAATTAACATGGCACCCCTAATAATTCCTAACATGCCTAATGTCATAATAATGGCCGGTACCCGAAACTTTGCAACACCAATTCCATTTATAAAACCGAGAATAGCGCCAAGTATAATAGCAGCAAGTATGGACAGAGATGCATGATATCCATCAGTTAACAACATTCCGCAAACTGCTGCACTTAACCCCATGCTTGAACCAACTGATACATCTATATTTTTCGTAAATAAGACGAACGACTGGCCAATTGCTAACACGACTAAAATAACGCTTGATTTCACCATTAAAGATAACGAGTTAAATTGAATAAAACTAGGATTTATCATTCCTACAATAGCTATATAAATTAGTAGTAACGTTATGATAGACGTTTCGTGCATTTTTAGCATGCGTTTCATTCCGCTACACCTCCGTATGCAAGGCGTGTAACTTCATTCACACTCAGTTGTTCTTTTTCCATATGAGAAACAAATCGTCCATTTCTCATTACATATACACGGTTTACTAATTGAACAATTTCTTCAACATCTGAAGAGATTAATAAAATTGCGAGTCCTTCCCTTTTCATTTTTTCGATCGTCTCATACACTTCAAGCCTTGCTTTCGCATCAATTCCACGAGTCGGCTCATCCAGAATAATAACTTTAGGATTGCATGCGAGATACTTTGCAAGCACGACCTTCTGCTGATTACCTCCTGATAAAGATGCCAGTTCTTCATTCATATCCTGTACAACAATTCGGAACTGTTCTATAAACGAATTAACTAAAGCGCTTTCTTTTTCTTGGTTTATAAAAAAGCGATTATTTTGCTGTAAACTTGCTGCTGCAATATTTTCTTTAACAGAAGCAATTGAGAAAATGCCATTCCTCGCCCTATCCTCCGGCACATAAACTAGTCCTTCGTCTAGCCTTTTATGCAAAGAACATGTATCAATTGATTTCCCATCTAATAAAATAGACCCTGTTTTTACAGTTTTCAATCCAAATATCGCTTCTGCTAATTCCGTTCTGCCCGATCCAACAACGCCAGCAATACCTACAATCTCACCAGCATGTACAGTGAATGAAATATTTTCGAATGCGTGACCATTTATATCAATCACTTCTAATATTTTTTTCATCCTTGTGGTCTCTTGAACTACTTCTATTTTCTCTTTCTGTTTATACCCTTTTGGCAATAGTCCCTCCATCAGCATGTCATATGTATAGTCACATACATCTCCTTGACTTACAATCATTCCATCTCGTAATATTGCTACTTTGTTGGCAATTTCAAAGATTTCTGGAAAACGATGCGTAATATAAATCATCCCTATTCCTTTTTCTTGTAAACTTTTCATCAACCCAAAAAGACTCTTAATTTCGTGAGTTGTTAATGTCGATGTTGGCTCATCTAGAATAAGAATCTCGGCTTCTCGTATTAATCCTCTCACAATTTCTACTAACTGTTGTTGCGCAATCGATAATGATCCTCCTAGTTCATTAAGGTCAATATCCCACCCTAGACTGTTAATCAATTGCTCAATCTGTACTCTTAATTTCTTTTTCTTTTCTTTTAACCCGATACATATATTTTCTTCAATAGTCATATGCGGAAAAATGAGCGGTTCTTGCGGTATTAAATACATACCTTTTCGGTGTGCTTCTGATGGATTTGAAAACTGTTGCTTCATTCCTTTTACATACATCTCTCCATCATCATACGAATATAACCCCGTTAATATTTTCATTAATGTTGATTTCCCGGCGCCATTTCCCCCCACTAAAGCGTATATATTTCCGCGCTCTACTTGTAAGTTCACTTCTTTTAATACAAGTTGATTTAAAAACGCCTTACTCATTTTCTTTACTTGTAATAAAGGTACGTTCTCCACATGATGTCACCTGCCTTTATACAGAACATTTTTTGAGAAAATGATTATTTGTTCTACTTGTTTTGTAGCATTGTATATTCCTTTTTTTATATCTAGAACACTTTTTTCTAGGCACTATTAATCGTTTCAACTGGAATAAACAAAATATACAGCACATATGTTTAAACAGTGGTCAATTGTTGAAAGGGATGAAGAGTATGACACAGCTGAACTTTGAAGAGAATTTATTAACGAAAGTAGCTTGGTACTATTATAAAGACCAATTAACACAACAGGAAATCGCTTCACTTCTTCATATTTCAAGAAATAAAGTCGTCCGGTTATTAGATAAGGCGCGGAGTGAAGGCATCGTTACATTTCATGTAAAAGGGACTGGTTTACACTGTTTAAGTATTGAGCGTGACTTAATAAAAAAATTCCATTTAAAAGATGCATTCATTATCCCTACTCCAACAGACAATTATGCTACTTCTCTCGGAAAAGCTGCTGCGCAATATTTAGAAACTCAGCTTCAACAAGGTGATTTACTTGGCATTGGCTGGGGTGAAACCATTAGTAAAATGCTAGAAAACATTCATTTTGAAAGCTCTATTAATCTTTCAATCGTAACGTTAACAGGCGGAGTAAACCACTATCTCCCGAGAAAACAAAACTATTTACACTACATGCATGGCGACCTTCACATTATCCCTACGCCGTTTCTAGCGTCTACAACCGAAATGGCACAAAGTATTCTATCAGAACCGAGTGTAAAAGATATGCTTCATGTCGCTTCACTTGCTCATACAGCTGTTGTCGGTATTGGAGGATTATCTCAAGACGCTACGATTGTAAAAGAAGAAAAATTAACTTTACGTGAGATGACATATATTCGTAGTCAAAACGGTGCTGGCGATATTTTAGGACAGTTTTATGATACAAATGGCGATTTATTAGAGCTCTCGCATCACAATCGTCTAATTGGCACACCCCTCTCTGTTTTGCGCAATATGAAGCATGTCGTCGGTGTTGCTGGAGGTATAGAAAAGATAGATGCAATTTATGGTGCCTTAAAAGGAAAGTTTATTCATACATTAATTACCGATGAGGAAACTGCCCTCTCCTTATTACGAAAGGATGGTGATTGTTAATGTCCCATTTATTAGCTTTCGATGCTGGTACAGGAAGCATTCGAGCAGTTCTTTTTGATTTACATGGGAATCAAACTGCAGTAAGTCAAAAAGAATGGATTCACAAATCTGACCCTCGTTATCCAGGCTCTATGAACTTTGATGTAATAGAAAATTGGAAGCTAGTACAAGAATGCACGAAAGAGGTTCTTCAAAAAAGCAATACCCCTGCCTCTTCTATTCTTGCTATTAGCGCTACAAGTATGCGGGAAGGATTTGTTTTATATAATCAAGATGGGCAAGAAATATGGGCGTGCGCAAATGTTGATGGGCGTGCATCCGCGGAGGTTAGTGAACTAAAAGAAATTCGGTCACATCTTGAAAAAGATTTATATACAAAGTCTGGTCAAACTTTTTCATTAGGTGCTTTACCTCGCCTACTTTGGATAAAAAAACATGAACCCGACGTCTATAATTCTATTCACTCTTTTACAATGTTAAACGATTGGATTTTATATAAACTAAGCGGCGTGCTGCAAATTGATCCTTCAAACGGTTGTACGTCTGGAATCTTTGATTTACAAAATAGAAATTGGGATAACGATGTAGCTAAAGAGTGTGGTATAACTTTGCCATTTTCACCAAAAGTAAATGAAGCTGGCACTGTGATTGGTAATGTTACAAAAGAATGTGCAGCATTAACTGGATTACGAGAAGGAATTCCTGTTGTAGCCGGGGGCGGAGATGCTCAAATGGCATCGCTCGGAACTGGAGTTGTGAAACCGAATCAAACATTAATATGCGGAGGTAGTTTTTGGCAACAAGAAGTGAATGTTACTGAGCCAATAGCGGATCCGCATGCTGCGATACGTATAAATTGTCACGTCGTTCCGAACCTTTGGCAATATGAAACGATTGCCTTTTTCCCTGGCCTCGTTATGCGCTGGTTTCGAGACGCTTTTTGCCAAGAGGAAAAGAAACTTGCTGACAAACTCGGTGTAGATGCCTATGAATTACTTGAAGAACAAGCGAAGGACGTACCTGTCGGCTCACATGGTATTATCCCTACTTTTTCAAACGTTATGAACTACATTTCTTGGCGTCATGCCGCACCTTCTTTTTTAAATTTAAGTTTAGATGCTGACAAATGCGGAAAAAAAGAACTGTTCCGTGCTATTGAAGAAAATGCCGCCTTCGTAACACTTGGAAACTTACAATTAATAGAAAATCTAACTGGTATATTCCCTTCTGAAGTCGTTTTTGCTGGTGGTGCCGCTAAAGGAAAACTATGGCCACAAATTCTATCAGACGTCCTTGGTATTCCTGTAAAAGTACCTGTTGTGAAAGAAGCAGCTGCTTTAGGAACTGCAATTGCTGCAGGAGTTGGTGCTGGCATATATGCATCTATGGAAGAGACTGCCGAAGAATTTGTACAGTGGGAGCAAACATTCGAACCAGTTACTGAAAATCACGAACTATATAAAGAATTCTATGAAACATGGAAAACTGTATATGACAGTCAGCTCACTTTAGCTGATAACGGGCTCACCTCACATATGTGGATTGCGCCTGGTGCACTGTAACACATTACATAAAGGAGTGAACTGTATGCTAAAAGCGAATGAAAATGACTTCTCCTATCGCTTCGGTGATAACGGGCCAAAATATTTAATACAAGGTCCCAATATTGATCTTGGCCTTGTTGTCATTCAGCCTGGGCAGGAGTTTCAAAACCATTATCATACGACGTGCGAAGAGGTCTTTTATGCATTAGAAGGTGAAATAGATTTCTATGTAAATAACGAAAGAGTTCCAATGAAACAAGGTGATGTCCTGCAAGTTCGTCCTCATGAATCTCACTATCTTATTAACCATTCTGACAAACCTTTTAAAGCGGTTTTTATAAAGTCACCACATTTACCAAATAAAGATACTGTTCAAACGGAAAATCCAACATTAACGAAGGAGTGATTTTGAATGACTTGGGGATTTAAAAATCGATTAAATACAATTTTACCTGATGGTAGAGCAGTTATGTTAGCGATAGATCACGGCTACTTTTTAGGACCAATTCACGGGCTTGAACAACCACTTGAAACAGTTAAAAACTTGCTTCCTTACACAGATTCCCTCTTTTTAACGCGAGGTGTACTTAGCTCCTGCATTCCTGAAAACTGCAGCACACCGATGGTTATGCGTGTATCAGGCGGAGCTACTGTCGTCGGTAAAGACTTAGCGAATGAAACAATTGTTACACCTGTAAAAGAAGCAGTAAAACAAAATGCAATTGGCGTCGGCGTTTCTGTTTTCGTCGGATCAGACTATGAAACACAAACAGTTACAAATCTCGCAAATGTAGTTTCAGAAGCTCACGATTATGGTCTGCCAGTACTCGGCATTACCGCAGTTGCCAAAGAACTACAAAAACGAGAAGCACGCTTCCTAGCACTTGCTTCTCGTGTATGCGTTGAAATGGGTGCTGACATTATTAAAACGTACTACTGCGAAGGATTCGAAAAAATAACAAGCACTTGCCCTGCCCCAGTCGTCATTGCTGGTGGACCAAAACTAGATTCAATTGAAGACGCATTAAACATTACGTACAACGCACTGCAAGAAGGGGCAATTGGCGTAGATATGGGCCGCAACATATGGCAATCCGAACATCCAGCTGCGATGATTCAAGCGATACATGGTATTGTGAAAAATGGGTTGAATGTGAAAGAGGCGTTCGAACTTTATAATGATGTAAAGAACTAATGTAAAGGGACAGACTATATATTAGTTTGTCCCTTTACAACTTTCATAAACAAGTGTCTCTTCGTTTTCACTAATTAATCTGATGTATAACACTTAAAACTCATTGCTGATAGAGTGTACTTATTTACAACATCTGTTCATAATCTCTTTTATGACATTCCGTACAATGAAATGATTTTTGATTCATAAAGAAATTATGTATTTTATTTTGTGGTAAATTCGTATAACGAGCTGACTTAGTTGATATACACCCTGATGCCAATGAAACAGTGCTCCAAAGAGCTTCATCAAATTTCCCAGCATTACCTCCATGGTGCGGAACAACCATTACATACGGTTTTTCTATCTTTGAATTTGAAATTACTTTATAGATTTGTCGATAAGAATGATCTCCTGTTAATAAACCTATAGAATCATTTCCTTCAACAGAAAGCACAATACCACTTTGATTTATATTACTTCCATCAGTTGAACGAAATAACTCAAAATTATTTATCTTTCCTTGAGAGATCAAATCTATCCTTCTTCCCGTTTTAGGAGAAGGTTTAATGATATCAATTCTTATACCTGATGATTTTAAACGATTTAAAGCTTTATTAGCTTGTAGAGTATTCGGAATTTTAGATGGGGCAACTAAATTCTTCATTAATTTCAATTCTACATCATTTAAATCTAATATACCTCTATAATGATCCAAATCCCAATGACTAATAACGGCGTAATATGGTCTATCTATATTTACTTTATTAAGGATTTCATTCATTTCTTCATTACTAAACTTTACATCTCCACCTAAATCATAAATTAAACGAAACATACTATATCTAAAAAACCAATCAAAAAACTCGCATTTCAAATCCCCATCACAATAACATCGTCTTCTTTCAACTATCTCGTTCCAATTTCCGCATCCAACATCTTTAACAATTAACTCCAAATTACCAAATTTCTCTTTTTTCTTCATGTCTTTATATAACTTAGATTCAGTAAATTTTTCAATCATTTCAATTTCCCTAATAATCTCTTTTGTCGTTAGAAATTGTTGAAAATTTAGTTTTGCAGTACTTTTTTGTTCTAGGTAAAATCTGATTAGTCTATTTTCCCTTCCTTCTTCTTCATTTAAAATTCTGAATTCCTCAAATATACAAGCTGGTATATCGTACCAACTCCCTGCTCGCGGACCTTTATATGCCTCAAATTTCATTTTTTGAAAGTGCAAAAGTGTCTTCGAAGATTCTCTTGAAATTTGCACCTCTAAAAGTTGTGCTACCTTTTCTAAATCCGCCATTGAATTAAAATCCAATATAATATCGTATGTTTTTAATTTATTATTAAAATTTACCTTTTCACAATATAATTTCATTTCGTATCTCCTAATTATTTTGATGTATTTTTAGCCGTAAATTCATTTAGTAAAACCACTTCTTTTATCATTTTACTTCCATTTAATTATAAAATCTATATATTAAGTTTCTATATCGGACAAATAACTACTAGCTATTAAAAATATGTCTAAATCATTTAGACATATAAACAGGATATATCTCAACTAAAGTATGTTACTCAATAAGAATATTCAACGTGCTTAAATTTGAAATTCAGTTAGATTAAAAAGCGTTTTTAATGGGATTTATTCCCTTTCCAAACTGGATAAGGGGCTATAAAAGAGGATATTTGTTTATTACTAAACAAATATCCTCTACCTTTACATATATTACGACTGCTGATAAGCCGCTTTCGATGATTTTACATAATAAACTGCATGATCTACATTAATAATATGATCTGGTTTTGGTTTACCACGGCTCGCTCTATGACCTGCTAAATGCTCTTCACTTGTTTCCCAGTTTTTCCATGCTTCTTCAGATTCCCAGCGAATCATAACGACTACTTCTTCGTCGCCGCGTCTTACTTTTTTCACAAGAACACTTAAATCAATAAAACCTTCAAACTTTTCAATAATACCTTCTCCAGTAAAACGTTCTACAACTATATTTGATGTACCTTCTTTTACTGTAAATGTTTTCGTTTCGATAAACATATATCCCACTCCTTCATTCTAATACGAATACTACTATACTTCTATTATAGTTGATTATGATAATTATTTTCAATTATAAAGTTTAGATTTTTCGAATTATGCTGTTTTCTCTTCTATCGCCTCATCTAAAAACTTGAAATACGGAAGTAACATTCCTATTAAAGAGGTGACACATATAATTGCACCGATGATTAAATATAGCGCTCTTACTCCCCACATTTCACTCAATATTCCCCCTACTAACACACCTAACGGCATAGCGGATCGTATGAAAAATAATCGCACTGAAAATACTTGTCCTATCATATTGTTCGGAACTGACTGTTGGCATATCGTTGTGTTATGAACATTGAAAAATGCAATACAAATCCCTGCTATTACTTCAACTATTATTGCAATGATAATACTATGATTGAACCCTAGCGAAATGTATGTGAGCCCCCCTATAAACAATCCTCCAAGCATAAGTATACGCCGGCTTTTATATGTTACTTTTCCGACTAGTATAGATCCAACTACATAGCCAAGTGGGAATCCGGCCATAAAATAACCAAATTCCGCATATCCCGCTGATAGCTCATCTTTGATATAAGGAAGGTTTGTGACCATTGTTACTCCTACTCCAAATTGAACAAAAGTTAGAAATATACCGAGCCAAACGATGATTGGTTTTGTGAAAAAATATGTAAAACCGTGAAGAAATTGTTCTAGCCACGTTTTCCGAATGGATTGTGACGTTCTATTTTCTTTTATATAAAGTAAGACAGTACCACTAACAAATAAACATATGCATACGAAAGATAATGTAAGTTCTATTCCAATCAAATGAATGACTACTCCGCCTAATACTGGCGCAAGAAACATCATAAGGCGAGTCATTCCATCAATGTACGCATTTGCATCTTGAAGTTGTTCTTTCCCTACAATGCTCGGTGTAATTGCTTGACTTGCAGGTGTATAAAGTGGTGTAATAAGTCCCACTACAATTTGAACAACATAAATGTGCCAAACTTCTAAACTACCGGAAACTAACATTATCAAAGGTAATAAGAATACGGACGCTCGTATCCATTGTGAAAAAATCATAATCCACTTCCGACTCCATTTATCAATAAATGGGCCACTGATTAATTGCAGTATGAGTGATGGGATGAAATATAATAGCCACATACTACTTAAAGCCATTTCCGATCCTGTTAACTCATATACTAGAATTGAATTACATAACGTTCCGAAACCGCCTCCTAATTCTGAGATTGCACTACCAATCCACATAAAAAAGAACGAACGATTTTTCAATACATGTTTCAATTTCACACACCAACTTTTCTTTTATATTCCTCCCTTTATGTACCTTCTTGTTGTATATTATCTATTTAAAAACGCATCTAATTCTTTCGCTAACGATTGTACTGCTTTCTTTCTTAATACATATTTCCCATCATGTATATCCACTAACTTCGCTGCACGTAACAATTTCAAATGGTGGTGTACAGTCGATTTACCAAGTTGCAATCTTTCTGTAATTTCCTGCAATGTTCGTTCTTTTTCGAACAACATTTTTACAATGCGTAACCTCGCTTCATCTCCAAGAGCTTTATGCTTTTGAACTAAAAAATAGTTCGGTTCATATGGATCTTCAGGATGGATACTTTCGTTTGCAACTGGGTAATGAAATACTTTCGTATCTTCAATATCCGCCTCAATATTCCACGGTCTGTATGTCATTTGCGGAATAAGAAGTACGTGATGAACACTTGGCTCTGGCATATAGTTCACGCCACCAGTAGCCCACTCGACAAACTCTTCCGGTTTCATTTTTTTATTCATTTCATTCTTTGCTTCATAATCTCGTTTGAATATAGAAAGTATTTCTTCTTCCTCTTTCTGAATAACGCTCTCATACCAACCTGTCATAACAGCAATTAAATGGGATTTTAGCACTTGTACATCAACATCACATATAAAACGAATATACGTAGAGAAAAACTGATGTTCTTGTGTCAGTTCCATTAGTTCATGTATTGCAGTTACGTTTCCACTTGCCGCTAAAATTCTTTTTTTTTGGTACTTCTCTCCTAAAAACGGTAAACATATATACTTCAAATCTTCTTCTGAAAGTGAATCAATTTTAGCGTGAAACTGCGATACATCGTGAAAATCTTCTTCATACAACAACTGAAGCAATGCTTTCCACGTATTATTTTCTTTGACAAATTGTAAATGCTCTCTCATTTCTTCTGTTAATGATTTCTTAATTTCTTCCCATTCATTTTGACTCTTTTCAAGTGTATCAATTAACCTCTTATGAGTAATTGCTGCAATGCCAAGCGCACATTCGAAAAGTATCGAATATTTCACTTGAACGTTATAAGTTTCCCTCTTTCTACTCGTTATGTGATAGACCTCCATTTTTATCCCTCCTTGTTTGCTATATATTAAATTCTATTTTTATCGAATTTTACCTTCTATATTTTTAGAATCAACAAAATTTTAGTTGAAATACATTCATTCTAAATTAAGGAGAATAGGAGCTTTTTTATATACAAATAATAAGCCTCAAGGAGTTGTTGACATGTATTTCATATTGAATATGTTAGGGATTTTCGTTGTCATATTAATTGTTTACTTATGTTCGCCTAATAAAAAACATATAAAATGGAGACCAATTGTAATTCTCATCATATTGGAGCTTTTTATTACGTGGTTTATGTTAGGCACAAAGCTAGGCAGTATTATCATTAATAAAATTGCTTCATTTTTCAGTTGGCTACTGGCATGTGCGAATGAAGGAATTCGATTTGCATTTCCTTCTGCTATGGAAAATCAAACAATTGATTTCTTCTTTAGCGCATTACTTCCTATCATTTTTGTTATCACGTTCTTTGATATTCTTTCTTACTTTGGAATCTTAACTTGGATTATTGATAAAGTAGGTGCAATTATTTCAAAGATTTCTCGTTTACCAAAGTTAGAAAGCTTCTTTTCGATTCAAATGATGTTTTTAGGGAACACTGAAGCGCTTGCTGTTGTTCGGGATCAATTATCTGTTTTAAAAGAAAATCGTCTGCTGACTTTTGGAATTATGAGTATGAGTAGCGTCAGCGGATCCATTCTTGGTGCTTATTTATCAATGGTTCCAGCAACATATATTTTCAGCGCAATCCCATTAAACTGTATTAACGCATTAATTTTAGCCAATGTATTAAATCCTGTGGAAGTTTCGAAAGAAGAAGATGTTGTTTATTCACCTTCCAAACATGAAAAAAAGGATTTCTTTTCTACTATTTCCAACAGTATGTTAGTCGGGATGAATATGGTTATCGTTATTTTAGCTATGGTAATTGGATATGTAGCTTTAACAGCATGTTTAAATGGGATTTTAGGATTTTTTGTAACGGGTTTAACAATTCAAAAAATCTTCTCTATTATCTTTAGTCCTTTCGCTTTTTTACTCGGTTTATCGGGCAGTGATGCTATGTATGTAGCTGAACTAATGGGGATCAAAATAACGACGAATGAATTTGTTGCAATGATGGATTTAAAATCAAACTTAAAGTCTTTACAACCGCATACGGTTGCGGTTGCCACAACATTTCTAGCTTCTTTTGCTAACTTTAGTACAGTAGGTATGATTTATGGAACTTACAATTCATTATTTGGCGGCGAAAAATCATCAGTCATCGGGAAAAATGTTTGGAAGCTTCTTGTGAGCGGAATGGCTGTTTCCTTATTAAGCGCTATGCTTGTTGGGCTTTTTGTATGGTAAATAATTTTTAAAATAAAAGACACCCAAACGAATTGAGTGTCTTTTATTTTTATTTTCGAATTTGTCCATTACCACGAATTATATATTTTGTGGAAGTTAATGCAGGAAGTCCCATTGGTCCCCTTACGTGTAGCTTTTGTGTACTGATGCCAATCTCAGCTCCGAATCCGAATTCAGATCCATCAGTAAAACGAGTTGATGCATTGTGATACAGCGCAGCAGCATCAACAGATACGAAAAATTTGCTGACGTTTTCCTCGTTTTCTGAAATAATCGCTTCAGAATGCATAGATCCATACGTATTTATGTGGTGAATCGCTTCTTCTATAGAAGAAACTAATTTAACTGCTAGCGTGAGAGATAAAAATTCTGTCCCCCAGTCTTCTTCTGAAGCAAGTACAATTGATGAATCAATTGCCAATGCTTTTTGATCACCACGTAGCTCCACGCCTCTTGCCTTCAAAGAAGAAAACAACTCGCTACCATATTGCTCTGCCCACTTCTCATGAAGTACAATCGTTTCAATTGCATTACATACAGATGGACGCTGCGTTTTTGCATTTATAATAATATCAAATGCCATTTGTTTATCCGCTGTTTCATCAATGAAAATATGACAATTTCCCGCACCTGTTTCAAGTACTGGGACAGACGCTTCCCTCACAACAGTATCGATTAATTGCTTGCCACCTCTTGGAATAAGAACGTCTAAATAATCATTCATTGTAAACAACTGCTTCGCACTATCTCGCGTTGTATCTTCTATAAGCTGTACACTTTCTTCTGGTAAGCTTGTTTGTTTGAGCGCTCTGTGAATAACGGCAACGATGGCTTTATTAGAATGAATAGCAGAAGAACTACCACGTAATATGACTGCGTTTCCTGTCTTCAAACAAATTGTAGCAGCATCCACTGTTACATTCGGTCTTGCCTCGTAAATCATCCCAACAACACCAAGTGGTACACGCATTTCCTGAATAGATAGTCCATTTGGCCTTTCCCATGCACTTACACATTCTCCTACAGGATCACGTAATTCAATTAGTTGCTTAATCCCTTCTGTCATATCAACAATACGCTGTTCATTCAGCATAAGGCGATCAAGGAGAGAATCAGAAAACCCTTTTGCCTTACCTTCTTCTATATCCCGATTGTTTTCCTCTAAAATATAAGCTGTTTCATTTATTAATTGATTTGCAATTGCAGCAAGTGCTTCGTTTTTTTGATGTGTAGATTTTAGTACAAGTTCCCTAGCAACCTCTTTCGCTCTTTTCCCCTTTGCTAACACTTCATTCATTTTTATTTCCTCCTTTTTAACATCACTATTCTTAAAGTGAAACCCAATGATCCCTATGGATGACTTCATAATTATGCCTTTCGCCTCTTGCTTGAATATGTTGGCTTTGCATACCTTTTATCTCTCTTAATTCCTCTGCGCTATATGTGCATTGTCCTTTTCCAATTACGCGACCTTGTTGCGTCATGACTTCTACAACATCGCCAACTTTGAAAAATCCTGACACATTTGTAACACCCGCAGGAAGAAGACTCTTGCCATGCTGAATGATAGCTGTAGTTGCTCCGGCGTCTATTTCAATTTGACCGCTAACAACCGAATGCAAGGCAATCCATTGCTTGTTCATCTTCATTTCTTTTTGAGGGGCATTTCCGACATACGTCCCGTCACCTTTCCCCTTTAAAACATCAACAAATTTCTCTTGTCCACGTCCTGTACCGATAAATACACTTACCCCAAGAGATAGCGCCGTCTTTGCAGCATCAATTTTTGATTTCATACCGCCAGTCCCAAGTTTTGAGCCAGCATCTCCAGCAAGAGAAGCAATTTCTTCTGTAACTTCAGGAAGGAAATAATATTTTTTCGCATCCTCATTTTTTTGAGGATTTTTATCATATAAACCGTTCACATCTGTAAAAATCATCAGCATATCTGCCGAAACAAGTCCGCTTACTAAAGCTGACAGCATATCATTATCACCGAACGTTAACTCCTCTAAAGAGATGGAATCATTTTCATTAATAATTGGAAGAGCAGAACGGTTTAGTAACTCTCCTAACGTCGCGTAAGCATTACTATATTGTTCTTTTCTAGAAAAATCACTTCTCGTCAGCAATAGTTGCGCAGTAACGATGCCATATTTACGGAATTCCTCCGTGTATGCCTGCATTAATAAACTTTGTCCGACAGCTGCTGCAGCCTGTTTTCCTTTAATTGTTACAGGTCTGCTAGGGTATCCTAGAGCAGAAAAACCTGCAGCAACGGCCCCAGATGTAATTAATAAAACTTCATGCCCTTCCTCTTTCAATCGAGCCAATGCGGCAACATGATCTGAAAGTTGTTCTTTAGAAATGCCTCCATGACTATCCGCCAAAGAACTGCTCCCAATCTTTACAACTATTCGCTGTTTCTTCACTTTTTTATCCCCCAAGTCTAAAATCAAAGTTTTTTATACATTACACTTCTATTCATACAGCTTTCTTATAAGTGCTGCACGTAGCCTATTTAAGAGCAAAATAAAAATGACCGCTTCGCCCTTAATAAAATAAAAAGGACGAAACGGTCATTGTTCCGCGGTACCACCTTAATTGATATACATAGATATCCACTTGGTGCCTATAACGCAGGCGAACGCCTAAACTTTCATTTAAGACTCAGGGATAGGTTCGATATATTCTATACGAGGAATCTTTCAGCCGGTGAATTCCACTCTCTTTCGCAAGAAGACATATGTACTATTTCCCTTCAACGATTTTCGGTTTAATTTTTTTATATTATGCGATATAGTTCGATTTAGTGTCAAGAGGTATTTTTAAAAATACATAGAGCTGCGAGTTACTTGTATGAAGTTATTGCCCTACTGAATGAAAATACAAATCGATATAAGTTCAACTCATATTTATAAACATAAACCTTACATTATAGTGTATACATTTACATAATGTCGAATATAATTTAATTTTTATCTTTTCATGTTGCAAAAAGGAATATATTCTCTTAGAATGTTTCTTTATATTGCACAGAGATGTTATTGTTATATTAAGATAATACTTTCGAAATGATATAATTTATTAAAAAGGAGCAAGATTGAATTATTATGGATAAACAAATTGGATTCATCGGATGCGGAAATATGGGGATGGCTATCATTGGCGGGATGCTAAACAAAAAGATAGTGTCTTCAAATAAAATCATGTGTTCAGATTTAAACACGACGAATTTAGAAAATGCTAGTACAAAGTACGGAATAACTATAACTACTGACAACAATGAAGTCGCTAAAAATGCTGATATTTTAATTTTATCAATTAAACCAGACTTATACTCATTAGTAATTAACGAAATTAAAGAAGTAATAAAAAACGATACTATCATCGTTACGATCGCTGCTGGCAAAAGTATTGAAAGTACTGAAAATGCCTTTAATCAAAAATTAAAAGTTGTAAGAGTAATGCCTAATACTCCTGCTCTTGTTGGAGAAGGAATGTCTGCATTATGCCCGAATGAAATGGTGACAGAAAAAGATTTAGAAGAAGTGCTAAACATTTTCAATAGTTTTGGTCAATCAGAGATTGTAAGTGAAAAGTTAATGGATGTTGTAACATCTGTAAGTGGTTCTTCACCAGCATACGTATATATGATTATAGAAGCGATGGCAGATGCTGCTGTACTAGATGGTATGCCAAGAAATCAAGCATATAAATTCGCTGCTCAAGCAGTATTAGGCTCTGCAAAAATGGTACTAGAAACAGGAATACATCCAGGTGAATTGAAAGATATGGTTTGTTCTCCTGGCGGAACAACGATAGAAGCTGTAGCAACTTTAGAGGAAAAAGGCTTACGAACAGCTATCATTTCAGCTATGCAACGTTGTACACAAAAGTCTGTCGAACTATCTGGTCAAACGAAAAAGTAAAACTATAAATTCACATGAATGTAATTAGAAATGCACTACATGATAAACGGCCAAACTCGAATTTACTTGAGTTTGGCCGTTTTAGTTGTTAATTATATTAAAATAATTTCATTTTCCCCTTCCCTACTACGCTTGTGTAATTTTATTAGAAACAAGTAATTTTTCAATGCAAATCGGTAACATATCTAATAGCGTTTCAAATGCGTAATTTACATCTAGACGTTCTGTCCATTGATGTGCATCTTTCCCTACCGGTCCCATATTTAAAACTGGAACGTCAAATTCTTCTAGTTCCTGAAGTGGAATTGAGTAACCTTTATCCCATAATGGCATATTATCTACAAGTGAACTCATTGAATGTAATGGATTTTGTAAGCCCACATAGCTTAAATCTGAAATTCCTCCAAAATAGTTTTGGTTTTCAAATGTAATATTATGATTGAAGTGTGCATACCTTTCCATTTCTCCGACTACTTCTTTAATTAACTGGTTGTTGCGTGAACTTACAGCTGGATAATATGGCGGAGCGAAGAAAAGTACAATCATCGGCGCCTTTTCTTTACATAAAATAGCTAGTTTATCTACTAAATCAATCGTTACCGCACGATCATCTTTATCTTCTCTATTTTTAATAATGCTAGATTGAATATCATCTATTTTCTCTTGCCCGTGTTGTTCAATTGCATAAGCGATAAGCTCTTCATATGTTAATACATTTACTTTGAGGTTAGGTGGTATAAATGGATTATATTTAGAAAAACGATAAGCTTGCTTCTCATATGATTCTTCTATTTTTTCTGCTACTTTCGTTACTTTTTGACGCAGCAATGAAACGACATCTGTCATTGATTTTTCTAGTAAAAACAAATTAAATAATGTGACTGCGCGATGCGGAATTTGTACAGAATACTCCTCCTTTAAGTCCCTTTGAAGTAAGTTAGTTGGCGGAGGACTCGCTTCCCCTTCTACAATATCACAAAGGTCTGTATTCAACTCTAATTCTGCTGTTATTAATGAAGCCATATAACTCCCATTTAAACCTGCAAAAGGTTCACCTACATGTGTCTCTTTTCCATAGCAAAGAAAACCAGGTAACACTTTACCAATAGAACCAGTGTAAATATATTTCTTTTGGTCACCAGGATGCCTTGAAAACATAGGCTCTGAATTTAGTACTGTTTTATAATCTAAATCATGTTCTCTTGCTAAATCTAATAATCTTGGGACAGCAGCTCTCATCCCTACAGAGTTTACTTCTTCATCTGGTACAGCCAATAAAAGAACATTCCCATCAAACCTTCCTTCGCAAGCTTGCTCAATCATTGCCATTTGTAACGTGAGGCCGCATTTCATATCCATTGTTCCTCTACCAAACAGCCAATCTCCTTGTTCTATATCTTCACGTATATGGTCTGGTAATTCATCTTTATGAGAATAAAACATAGACGTTAACTTTTTAGGATTGAATGCATCTTCTTTCCACACTCCATAATCTTGTACATCTACAACATCAAAATGACTTACTAAAATTACGGTATTTTTTGTACGATCGCTTTTCTTTACTAGTGCTGTAACAAAATATCTTCCGTCCCCTGTCGGATTTTTTTGCAAATGGTGCGAATTTTCTTTGAAGTACTGTAAATCAGATAATTGTTCCACAACGAAGTCTGGCAATATCACTTCAGCTTCTGTACCTGTAATACTAGGAATTTCAACAAGACCGCTTAATAATTGAATCAATTGTTCTTTTGATTGCCACTTTGACATATAAATCCCCCTATTTTTCCGCATTATGAAAATGAATTCCAGTATATGAATAAAAAATGACGACAGTTATCAAAATTATAGTTCTGATGTACTGCCGATTTTTATTGATATTTCATGTGCTGCTTGTTTTACCTTACTAATAAGAAAAGATAGTCGATCATCATTAATGCGATGACTAATTAACCCAACACTTAATGCTCCTACTACTTTATGATTAAATCCGATAATAGGTGCAGCTACTGAAGCTGTCCCTTCTGTTTTTTCTCCATAACTGACAGCATATCCTTCGTTTCTTATTTGCTTTATTTGATCAAGAAGAATTTGCTTTTGTTCTGGTAAAGCAGAAAGTAGTTGCTCAACAATATATTCCATTTCATTCTGTTTCATATTGGCAAGCATCGTTTTATTTGCAGCACCAATTGAAAGAGGAATCTGTTCCCCTAAGTTATCAATAACTCGAATTTTTAAAGGGCTATCCATTCTTTCAATAATAATAGAATGTGTTCCATTTGGAATGTTCAAATAAACACTTTCTTCCACTTCATAGGCCAATCGTTTCATTACTTCTCTTGCGACTGATCTGTAGTCTACCTTCTCCAATTGTCGTAATCCTATTTCCATCCACATTGGTCCAATTTTGTACTGTTTCGTCTCTGAAATTTGTGTAACTAGCCCATGCTCGATTAGAGAGTTAAGTAATCTATGTACTGTACTAACTGGGAGATGTGTTCTGTCCGCTATATCAGAAATGGCCCAATACTCTTTTTCATTAGTAGAATTTAATAACTTTATAATACTTATCGCTCGATCAATGGACTGTACCATAACTCACCTCTACTTCACTTGTAATATGTTAGCACGCTCAATTACCTATCAATTTAACAAACATTCGAAATGAAATCAATCTATTTATTCAATTTTCTAAAAATAAAAATATGTTGCGAACAATAATTTGAAAGCGCAAACAAAAAAATATTGACTTTTCTTTTTAATTATCTGAAAATTATAAGAAGATTTCACATCACGGAATATATTCCACAATACGGAAAAACATCAAAATTTATGCTATCAACTACGAAAGTGAGGAAAACAATGGCGCAAGTAAATAATACAAACAATGAATTAAAACGTACGATGAAAAGTAGACACTTATTCATGATTGCACTCGGTGGCGTGATTGGAACGGGATTATTTAACGGATCTGGTTTTATTATAAGTCAGGCTGGACCTGGTGGATCCGTACTTGCCTTTATGGCCGGTGGATTATTAATGTATTTCGTTATGCTATGTCTTGGTGAACTCGCTGTAGCCATGCCTGTTTCGGGGTCTTTCCAGGAATATGCCACTAAGTTTATCAATCCTGCAACTGGCTTTACAATCGGATGGTTGTATTGGTTAAGCTGGGCGAATACGACCGGCCTTGAATTTACAACTGCTGGCATTACAATGCAGCGCTGGTTTCCTGATATTCCTGTTTGGGTTTGGTGTTTAATATTTGGCGTTACAATCTTCACAATTAACGCACTATCTGCTCGTAGTTATGCAGAAACAGAATTTTGGTTTTCAAGTATAAAAGTATCTGCCATTATCGCTTTTATTATTCTTGGTGGCGCCGCTATGTTCGGTTTTATTGATTTAAAAGGCGACGAACCAGCTCCGCTATTATCAAATTTCGTGAATCATGGTGGTTTATTTCCAAATGGACTTGCAGCTATTCTATTAACAATGGTTACAGTCAATTATTCCTTCCAAGGTACAGAACTTGTTGGAATCGCTGCAGGTGAAAGTGAAGATCCAGCAAAAACTTTACCTCGTTCTATTAGAAATATTATATGGCGTACGATGTTTTTCTTCGTCTTAGCAATCTTTGTTCTTGTTGCTTTAATTCCTTGGGAAGAAGCAGGATTAACAAAAAGCCCGTTCGTTGCCGTTTTTGATAATATCGGTATTCCCTATGCGGCTGATATTATGAACTTTGTTATTCTTACTGCTGTTCTTTCTGTCGCAAACTCAGGACTATACGCGGCAACTCGTATGCTTTGGTCATTATCCAAAAATGAAATGGCTCCAGCCTTTTTAAAGAAATTATCATCACGAGGAATACCTTTAAACGCTTTAATTATGACAATTGCTATTTCTGCTTTTTCTCTTTTAACAAGCGTTGTAGCTGCTGAAACGGTTTACTTATGGCTCATTTCCATTTCTGGAGTTATAACAATCATTGTTTGGATGTCAATTTGTGTCTCTCAATTCTTTTTCCGTAAACATTATGTAGCAGACGGCGGAAAATTAGAAGACTTAAAGTTCAAAACGCCACTTTATCCACTTGTACCAATACTTGGTTTTGGATTGTATGGCATTATATTAATCAGTCTAATCTTTATCCCAGAACAACGTCTAGGAATCTATTGCACTGTACCATTTATCATCTTTTGCTACACGTACTATCACTTTAAAGTTAAGAAAAGACTTGCTACTAACACTCGTAGTGAAAGTAAAATTAGCGAGACTATGTAATACTATACTTATATATAAAAGACCGCACATAGCTTTTACCTTATGTGCGGTCTTTTATCATTCTAATTCGCTTTAAAATTATATAACGGCTTAATAATATGCTTTATATCTATTGTCTCTTTCGTATTTTCGATAATTTCATTCATTGGCTTGTATACCATTGGTGCCTCATCAATTGTGCTCTCTGCTACCGATGTAGTCCAAACTTCTGTCATCGTATTTTGGAAGTCCTCTAGACTCAATAATTCTTTAGCCTTCTTACGACTCATGATACGTCCTGCCCCATGCGGACCAGAAAAATTCCAGTCTGGATTACCTTTACCAAATGCAATAATTGAACCATCTCTCATGTTAATTGGAATAATGACTCGTTCATCTTTCTGAGCTGAAATAGCACCTTTTCGTAGAATCATATTTTCTATGTCTATATAGTTATGTATTGTAGTAAATTGATCGGTTACTTTCCAGTCCATTTTCGTAACAATTTCATCGATCATTGCTTTACGATTTAACGCAGCATACTTTTGAGCAATATTCATGTCATTCATATAATCTTTGAATCCCTGTCCTTCTAAATAAGCTAATTCTTTTCGAATATTAGGCTTCTTTATTCCACGTAAAGTTTCTTGTATTTCTTTTTCTCTCCCCTCTTTCATTAATCTCTTAATAATCTCATCTTTCATTGATGTAACATCAGTGAGTTGTTCATATGCGAAGTTCTGATAATACTCTGCTATTTGCTTTCCTAAATTACGAGAACCACTATGAATGACAATATATACATTCCCTTTATCGTCTTCATTTAGTTCGATGAAATGATTCCCTCCTCCAAGAGTACCTATACTTTTTTGAGCGCGTTGTAATGTAAATGGTGCTCTCACACCATCAAAATCAATCATTTTTGAGAATCGATGTTCTTTATCTCGGATACGAAAACCACTTGGAACGAATTTACGAATTGTTTCGTCTAAATAATCGAAATTAATTTCTTCTTTTTTCTTATCAATTACAACAACTTCCATACCACAACCAATGTCTACCCCTACAAGATTAGGAACGATTTTATCTTGTATTGTCATTGTTGTCCCAATCGTACACCCTGCTCCCGCATGTGTATCTGGCATAATACGAATTTGACTATCCTTTACAAATTCTTGGTTACAAAGATCAATAATCTGCCCTGTCGCAGTCTCATCAACGTTATTCGTAAATACTTTCGCTTCATTGTATTTTCCTTGTAATTTCAACATCTTTCATTTCCCCTTCCTTTTGAAAGAATTATTTTATTACGTTGTTTCTGTTCTCATCATTACTCTCATCCACCTTTTGCTTTCCATTATATATGTATGATATCCTTCACAATAATAAAAAATAATGATGTTTTATCTTATTTATATAATATGATTATCATATTCTTGGATTTATACCTACATATGAGTATTCCACGTCCTCAATATCCGTTATATATAACAAAAACTCCCCTTAAATCGAAAATGATTAAGGGGAGTTTTATATACGATGAAATTATAGTTCCGATTTCACCCGAACAGAAACATTATTTTTAATTATATTTTTTACATCTTTAAAGCTAACAAAATTGTTACTTTTCTCATCCCAAAGACGGAAACGTAGTGATTGTAAGCTTGTAGCAAGTGTAATTGTTGGTACATTTTTTAAAGGAAGCGTATTATTGTGTGCCTCTTCTAGTTTATAGTTAGGTACTCTTGGGCTTAAATGGTGAACATGATGGAATCCAATATTACCAGTTAAGAATTGCAAGATTTTTGGAAGTTTATAAAATGAACTTCCTTCTACTGCCGCTTTTACATATTCCCAATCTTTATCCTCTTCAAAATAAGAATCCTCAAAAGTGTGCTGTACGTAAAACAGCCAAATCCCTACTGAACCTGCAATTAAGAATATCGTACCATGTACTAATAGAAACGATTGCCATCCTATTGCCCAGCAAAGTATAGCTACTACAGCAACGATTATAATATTCGTCAAATACGTATTCATACGTTCTTTCTGTCTTGCACCTTTTCGGTTAAATCTATTTTTAAGCAAGAAAACATAAATCGGACCTAATCCAAACATAACGAATGGATTGCGATATAAACGATATGCTAAACGAAGTCTAAATGGTGCAGCTACATATTCATCGACTGTAAGCGTCCAAATATCTCCTGTACCTCGCTTATCTAGATTACCACTTGTAGCGTGATGAATCGCATGCTCATGCCCCCATTGATCAAATGGGAATAACGTTAACACACCCATACATGTACCTACTATTCTATTTGCACGTCGACTTTTAAAGAATGAATAATGGGTACAATCATGAAAAATTATGAAAATTCGCGTCATAAAACCAGCAGCTAACAAAGATGGAACTAATGCTAACAGATAAGAAACAGACAAACTTTTATAAGCGAGATACCATAAAACAACAAATGGCACGACTGTGTTAATAAGTTGCCACACACTTTTTTTAATTGTTGATTTTTCATATGGAGCAACTTGTTTTTTTAAATTTTTAGTATTTTCTAATGTCATTTTACTAATTCCTTTCCTTTTTGTTGCTAATTCATATTATAGCATACTATTAGTATCAGGTGTTAAAAGTAGATGTAATAAATATTATATACTATAAAAATCTCTTTTTTCTTACTCAATACTTACAAATTACTTACTCCCCAAATAGCGCTATAATTGGACAAATGGAGCGTTTTATTTATAAAATGAACTTCTACAAATTTTTCACAAGCAGAAAAGAGCTGCCATAAGTCAGTTTCACCGGCTTATGGCAGCTCCTCTTCATTTCATTTTATTTTATCGATGGATCCAAACTGCACCTGCAGACTTGTCTTCAGCTTGACCTACTACTTCAAACTTCAATCCTAGTTTAGGTAACTTACGTCCCGCATCTGGAATAACGCTGTTGATGTATTGCTTAGAATCATCAAATTTTGCAACTCCTGGTAATCCTTTATAGTCAAAGATACCGCGAGTTGGTGAATTTACTTTCCATGCTGGCGTTTGATCAAATGAGAATGCCGCATCGGCAATTTGATAACGTGTACTGCTCTTCACAGTAGGTTGTCCGTTTAATGTTCCTACGATTGCCTCTGGATGAGAATCTACTACTCCAAGGAACCCTTCACCTGGATGAACGCCTACCCAGTTATCTGTAAAGCTTTGATCCGCATACCATACAACCATTCCTGTATTAAATACTGGACCACGTGCATATTGTAATGCAGTATCAGACCCAGCGTAATTACGCCACTCGATATAGTAGTTATGTTTCTTCTGTTCAAATCCGTTAGACACAGTAAATCCTTTTAATGTCATTGCTGGCTGGCCTTCTGCGTCATCAGAGAAAACAACTTTTCCATCTACAGTTAATGCTGCATTGTCTAACGCAAATCCTTTATATGCTACTGCAATATCTGTTACATACTCAAATTGCAGTTTTACTTTCTTTCCTTTGAATTGATTTAAATCATATGATTTATCAATCCACTTACCATCCGTTGTATCTATACCGCCTTTTACATCTTTTTCGCCCATTCGATCAATGCGTGTCTTCGTTCCATCTTCTGCAATCGCATATACGTCAAGGAAATCATACTTCGCTTCCAGTTCGTAAAATGCCTTATAATCGAACTTGGCATCCGTTGCAGTCGTTAAGTCAAATACTGGTGTCTCAAGTGTTGTATGAATATCATTTCCTTTCGTGCTGTAATAAAACTTCTTACCAAATGCTGACTCAATATTTTTTATATCTTTATCCGGCAAGTTAACACGAATGATTCCTGGTCGTTTTGATTTTGTCACACTTTGATCTAAATACGTTGCAGTACCGATTCCCGTGCGAAGTTTATCATAATCTACCTCAACAATATTCGCCCAGTTCCCCTTCATATTTTTTTGGAAAAACTCTTTATTTTGCGGTGAGAAACTTGTTGGCTCTGTACCTGCAATTTTTCCAGCCCAGCTACCGCCACTCATTAGAGACCATGATTCAACTGGTTCACCTTGTCCTGAATACTTTGTATCGTATTCATCTGGCAAGCCTAAATCATGACCATACTCATGTGCAAATACACCAACCGCTCCGTCTTCTGGCTCGATTGTATAATCGTATGCAGCCATCTTTCCGCCCCAGTTCGAAACAGAAGATTTTGTACCATCAATCGCATATGGCTTCGACCCTAGTTTTGAACGATGAGACCAAATTGCATCATCTTTCAATTTACCACCGCCAGCTTCTTGACCCACGCCTGCATGTACTACCATTAAATGATCGATGATTCCATCTGGCTCATTTTTATTTCCATCACCATCTTGATCGTATTGATCAAATTGGTCATAATCTGCTAAATTGATACCTTTTGCTACTGCTGCTTTCAATGCTTCTTTCACAAAATCTTTTGGGCCTAAAGGACCTTTGTTGTCATGACCAGTTCCCGCATCAGCACCATAATCTGAAGCTTTTCCTGGAACAGTAAGCCATTCTGTTACAGTTCCATCAACTGTGTAGCTTCCGCCAGATTGTTCTTCATAATATTGTTTAAATGTATTAATCTTCGATCCATCAAATAACGTAAATGGCTCATCACCAAATAACATTTTTTGATAATGTTCACGATTAAAGTCCTTAGAATACATATACCCCGGTTCTTGATCGATATTATTATGCTTAAAATCGCTAAATTCTACGAGTAATACAAGTACTTTATCTTTTCGAACAGCCCCATTGTACTCAGCTTGCTTCGCTGGTGTAGTCGGTACTTTTCCATTTAATTTTCCTGGGTTCAATCCTGGACCTTGCCCAGCTACTGGTCCTACTTCGGGCTGCTGCGCTTGTTCATTTCCCTTCATTTTTGCATCTTTTACTTTTTTCATAAAATCTGAAGCTTCTTGCGTAAGATTATCTCCTGTCAAGATTTCTTTTCCAGGGTTTTCCCCTTTCTTTTTCTCAACATATTTTTCGACAGCCTTTGATGTCTCAGCTTGTGATGCAGATTGATCGATTACTCCCCGTTGCTTCAGCGCTTCTGCCAAGCGTTCCTCTGGTATTAAATGCTCATCAATTGGTAGAGATGGTGGCGTATCAGCATACGCTGCATGACTTCCAAAAGCAAACGTACTACTTAGCACTGCTGCTGTTGTTAATACCGCTAAAGGTTTTAATTTCTTTTTCTTTCTCAATGTATTTCCTCCCCAGTGTCTGCAAATTATCGATTTTTGCCGATAGCAATATAATATTCGTTATAATACGAATATTCAATCTTTTTAAAGCACTAAAATGTTGAGAAATATTTTTTCTAGGATGAAAAACATAAAATAGGTAAATTCACAGGAAGTTCACTCTAGAATTTGTGGTTCTCTTTCCTCGTTTTTCCGAATGAAATCTCATCTATACAAAAATGCCAATTCCTAAGTAGTAGCTAAGGAATTGGCATTTTTTTAACGAGAATGCTTTATGAATAAACGACTTGCTTCTTCTGGTACATAGAACTTACCATTGCTTTCTACAACAACACTTCCTAGTTCATAATCTTTATTCTTAATACGAATTATATTTTTGTTAACAAATAATTGAGCTGTTACATTATTATGTTTTACTATGAGTACAGGATTCGCTACATCAGTTTTATCTATTGTTACAGTTGCACCATTCTGCTTAAAGGCTAATTCACTCTCTACAAATAATTTGTTTGTTACTTCTTCTAAATTAAAGCCCATCGCTTTCGCTATTGTCTTTGCAACGTCCGTGTTTTGAATCAAACCAACTGGCTTTTGAGGGCCGTATGAATATAAAAATACATCCTCACCAGTATGACCTCCTGTTGTAAAGCCTATGTTCGCACGGTTAGCCAATAATGTAGTGAAAATTGGACCTACGTCTATTTTCTTTTTAACCACTTTTAACCTTTCTTTTTCATCATAAGTTAAATTGTCCAACCCGTATAATTTAGCTACCTCTTCTACATTGGATAGATCAGATTTCAAATTATTGATAGTCCCTTCAAGTGTCATCTTCGCTTTTTTCAATGGATAAATGTACGCAGAGACCGGCGTAGTATTATATCCTTTTGTCGTATTCATATTCCCAATAGAAATACCGCTATTACCATGGTCCGCTACGGCTATTAGCATCGTATTACCATCTTTTTTTGCAAATCTTAATGCTTCTGCAACTGCATTATCAAATGCCAATACATCACTAATCATCCCAATTGGATCATTCACATGAGCTGCCCAGTCTGGCTTGCTTCCCTCCACAAATAAAAAGAATCCGTCTTTATCTTTTGATAACGTTTCAATTGCTTTTTCCGTCATTTGCGAAAGCGTTGGTTGCTCTGGGTTTGTTGCTTCACGATCCATATCAAATGCTAAGGCATTATGTGAGAAAGAGCCCCAAATTTTATTAGATTTAGATTTCAATAATGCCTCTTTCGTTTCAATAAAGTCGTAGCCTTTATTTTGAATCACTTTTACTAAATCTTCACCATCTTTTCGAATCCCACTATCTGTCTCAGGTAGAAGTGCTGCTTTTCCCCCGCCTAATACGACATCTATATTTTGATATACTTGTTGCTCCGCGAGCACTTCGAAATTGTTACGATTCACATGATGAGCGGAGAATCCAGCAGGAGTAGCATGCTGAATTTCAGCTGTAGCAACAATTCCAGTTGCGCGACCAGTACGTTTCGCACCTTCTAAAACATTGGCAACTGGACGTAATTTGTCCTCTTCTTTTATTGATTTTAAGCCAGGTGAACTCACAATAGTAGGTAATACCCCTACATATCCTGAATTCGATTTATTCCCCGTCGCTAAAGCTGTAGCTGCTGGAGCTGAGTCTGTTATAGCTGATTCCGCCGAATATGTACGAACTCCTCCTGTTACAATTTCATCTAATGCAAGTGGTTTCCCTTTATACAAGCGAGCTAATGTGGTTGCTGTAGAACTTGTTCCGTCCATAACCATTATGATTACATTTTTAGGCTTCCGTTCTACTTTTTTCACTTTAGCTTCCACTGTATGATAATTCATCAAACTTTCAGTACATAACATACTTAGTATGATTGTTCCTACTAACAGTAATCTCTTCATCTTTAAAGCTAACTCCGACATTATTGCGCCTCCATTTGTTTCGCATTCATTTACATACAAAGTTCTGGTTTCGTTTTACTTTTCACAACCTATATATGTTTTATTAGTTCCCAATTCTTATAAAGCTAACAATAGTAACTTTCTCATTTATTACATGTCGGTATAGTTCATCTATCTTATAAAGAAGATTTCCCATCATTAACTTGCTTAACAACAAATCTCCAATTAAAATAAATAAAAATTTATTGTTAAACAATAAATTTCATGGTAAATTAATAAGATATTAAATAAATGAGGTGCTTTTTATGAAACAAGGATCAACACTTTTCTTAAAGACAGCTGTGATTCTAATGGGTATCCCTGTTCTTGCTATGTGCATTTTTTTAGTCCCTAAAATAGGGAATTTCGCTGCTGAATTATATCCCGAAATGGCATATATTAAATATCTTGTATTTATCAATTTATACGCGACAGCAATACCTTATTACTTCGCACTGTACCAAACATTTAAGCTTTTAAACTATATTGATAAAAACAACGCATTCTCAGAGTTGTCTGTTAAAGCTTTAAAAAATATTAAGTACAGTGCACTAGCAATTAGTGTATTATATGTATTAGGTATGCCACTTTTCTATCTTGTGGCAGAGAGAGATGACGCCCCTGGCATTATTATTATTGGAATGATTATAATTTTTGCTTCAATGGTAATCGCGGTCTTTGCTGCCGTACTCCAAAGACTATTAAAAGATGCGATAGATATAAAATCAGAAAATGATTTAACGGTCTGAGGTGAATAATATGGCAATTATTATTAATATTGATGTAATGTTAGCGAAAAGAAAAATGAGTGTAACAGAGCTTTCGGAGAAGGTTGGAATTACAATGGCTAACCTTTCGATCTTGAAAAATGGAAAAGCAAAAGCAGTCCGTTTTTCAACTTTAGAAGCAATATGTAAAGCATTAGAATGCCAACCTGGAGATATTTTAGAATATCAACCGGAAGAAAGCGAATAAAAAGAGTCCTTCATATGAGAAGGACTCTTTTTACTGCACATTACGGCGCAAAACTAATTTGACCAGTAAACAATAAGATAATTGCGATAATCCAAAATATAAAAAATGATGAGGACAATATGAATGAAAGAATAGCAATCCCCTTCTTCTCTGTTTTTTTCGTCATTGTAATGATAGAAAGTATGATACCTGCAACTGTCAGGGCAACTGTAATATAATCTCCCACTATATTACCTGCATTCGCTATCCTTGTTGGCGTTATAAAAACGAACAGAAAACATAAAATACCGATGAGTAAACATATGTAGCTTATTATACTGTACTTCTTTTTAGGAACTAGTTCAGTTTTCATACTAACTCACCCCTTCTATATAGCTATAAGTTCATATTAGCACAAATAACCATAATTTGGTTAAAACAAAAAAGAGATACAGCGGAAACTTCCACTGTATCTCTTTTTTATTTAATAACTAAACCCGCTATTTCTTCTTTATCATTATAAGTTATAATGAATGTCCGTTGTTCTTTACTATATTTTGCTACAAGAATAACAGTATATAAGCCATCTTTTTCTTCAATCGATTGTTTTTCAATTTTTTCAAATGTACCAGCTTTCTCTATTATAGGTGTAAGATCTTTCATCCTTTCTTCTGACAATGCAGCTTTCATTTTACTATCAAATTTTTCACGCACGTCTTTATACTTTGCCTCATTTAATAATGATACAATTTCTTCCGCCTTTGGAATAAACTTTTTTGACGTACTTTCATCTACTTTATTACCGGTACATGCTGCGAGCGCGAACGCCGCGATAGCACTTATAATAATAAGTAACATTCTTCTCATTTTCATACACCCTTTCTTTTTAAAATGAAACTATAACTAAAAGTGAGTAACGCAAAAATTGCTATTGAAACTTCTGACATAATAATCCCGCTTTTCCCTGGCACATATAGCGATATAATGCCAGCTAATGCATTTACAGTCCCATGGATGAGAATTGCATATACAACATAACGAAATTTCTTTTGGACAACAGCTTGCAATACAATGAAAGAAAGCCCAACATGCAATACCATCGCAAAGATGCGTTCAATACCACCGAGATAATAACTGTCACCATTTTGAATGACTGTTTGTGATAATAATAGGGATATTACTGGGATACCGACTATCAACACCGCCTCAATACCACCATGCCCTGCTCCAAATAAAAAACCAGACTGCCAATCTCGTTGCTTCATAAAATAACGCATTGCGATAAAACGAGCTATCTCTTCAAAAATTCCAGCTGATATACTAAGCAAAACTGCAAATAGTATAGGCTGCATAACAGAAAACATTTGAAAATCTGTGCTAGTTTCATTTAAATAATTTAATATTGGTATGCGAATCAATATTTGTGATACAACAAAAGCCAATATACCTAACATATATGGAATATAGCGTTTCTTCCAAAAAGCATATAAAAGTGCTATAAGCGGTAAACCAAAGCTAATCATTGTTGTAAAAATAAGACCATTCATCTCGCTTCACCTCTTACTTGAAGTGTATAAAATTGAGTGAAGAAAGTATGTAGTTATTTCTTATTCGGTTTCCTTTTCATCATAGATGGTCATTTCATCTCATTTAATATAAATGTTTGTGTGAAATAAGGACTTACATAAGTTGTTTCTAACGTCGCATTATTTGTTTTATTTATGATTCGTTTTAACGAAAATAGCCCGTACCCTCTAGCACCTTCTTTACTTGAATGGTTTTTCTCATAAATTTTTTGTAAATCAATCGCTTCCCCCTTTGAACTATTACGCACGATAAAATATTGTCGTGAATCCATTTCAAAGAATGCGATTTGTAATATCTTTTCCTCACTACATACTGCTTCCTCAATTGCATTATCTACTAAAACTGAAATGATACGAATAAATGAAATAATCGTCATCGAAACACTTTCAATGTTCTCTGGTATATCAAGCATTACTTTTATTTGTTGCTGCTGAGCAGTGCTAACTTTTGCTCTTAATACGCTTCTTACTTCAGGAATTTGTATGCGAGATAATTTTGCGATATCAAGTTCATGATCATTTATTGTTTTTAATGTGGGAGCAATAACATCGTAGTACACTTGCTCAATTTCTTTCACATTTTTTGTACGTATTCCTTCTTCTAACGATAGTAATACATTCATATAATCATGACGAAAACTAGCAAGCTCATCATGCATATCCTCTAATTTTTCCACATAATCTAATAACTCTTTATCTAAACGTTTTTCATGCTCTTCTCGTAACTTTTCTTTCGATAAATGTGAGCTTATTAGTACGATGATTAGTAATAATAAAAAAATAATAATCGCTGAATTATAACTTACTTCACTGTATTGTTGATTTATTTTTGCTAAAAACTCAGTTGACGGCTGAGTTAAAATTAGTTCAATAATAAACCCGATCATTAATAATATATAAGTTACATAGTATAACGGACTACTTACTATATATTGAGCGATTTTTTGAATTCTTTTTCGCGCTACTAAAATACCGATAAAAGTAAGGATTGATACGATAAGATGAATAATACTACCTGTCCATAAATATAAATTGAATGGCGTTAACATAAAGATTTTCATCCCTAAATCTAATAGCAACATTTTCACTAACGTTATAACCACCATACTCACCAGTGCAAAATATAAATTATGCTTAAATTTCAATTCATTTTGCATTAATCCTAAACTTATTAAAAATAACACAATCGTACTATTCAATTCTGGATATCTCGTTACTGTTACGACAATAGCAAGTAAAATAATGAATACCGTACTTAAAGCTATTAACATTCTAACTGACAATCTATTGTATCGGATTAATTGTATATATAAAAACGTATGACACATACTAGTAAGCAGTATTGCAAATAAATCATAAATATACATTACATCTCACCCTTTAACATGTTACGTACTTTACTCACTAAACGCCGTGACACTGGAATGCGTTTCCCGCTTTTTAAAACTATCATTTTTTGTTTCGCATCGTAAGAAGACATTTGCTTCGTATTCACGATATATGACTGATGGCAACGAAATAAACGTTCATCTATTATTTCTATCTCCTTTAATGCTCCATAAAAATAAACGATTCGATCTAACGTCACTAATGCTAACCGGTGCGGTTCATCAGTCATAACATATTCAACTTCATAAAATGGAACCCGCACAGTGGCATTACTATTTGCAACGATAAAGTCATCCGACGGAATAATATGCTTATTTCTTGCTTCATATTGAAGTAAACATTGTTCAAAAACTTTATATCTCTCCTCGTATGGCAACCCTTTATCAATAAAAGTTAAAGCTGATACCATGTATTGATATGAAATAGGTGCAAATTCAGAATGCGTCGTTACAAACACGATAATTCCTTGCGTATCATACTTTCGTATCTCTTGTGCTACTTGTAACCCTTTACGCTCTTCCCTTTTAATCTCTATATCTAAAAAATAGATTGGGACATACTTCGCCTTCGGAATATTAGTAATAATATTCTCACTTTTACTAGTCACCTCAATAAAATCAAAAGGCAACCTATACTTCTCACAAATCTCTTCAACTAGCCGCTTCATTTGCTGTGCTTGTATGACATCGTCTTCTAAAATGAAAATACTCATGTAATCACTCGCTTTATTGAAATCTATTATTAGAATAACATGACTACTTACAAATACTGAATAATATTCCCTATATTTTCATATCCAATGATAATTAATATCGCTTTTTCTATATATTAAAAAGGCATTTAAAGTACTAGTATAGAATATAGATTAGAGGTGATTTTTAATGAATAGTATACAAATCGAAATAAATATACTAAATAAATGGATTAAACAATTTCTACCTGAATATGATTTATTCTTTTTCCCTAAAAAGTATGGAGCAGTAGTAAAGCATTTCACTTCTAATACTTTACTACTGCCTAAAGAGGAATTTTCTAACCATACCATTTTTAACAATATTAATAGCAGAAATAGTTATCAAGTATG
Organism: Bacillus cereus group sp. MYBKT111-2; assembly: GCF_051915205.1. Lineage (NCBI taxonomy): Bacteria > Bacillati > Bacillota > Bacilli > Caryophanales > Bacillaceae > Bacillus > Bacillus cereus group sp. MYBKT111-2. The sequence goes on along the minus strand of NZ_JBQAEG010000002.1, from coordinate 29,285 downwards.
GAATATTCATAAGGACATTCAATTTGTTTGTGTAGCAAACCCTAGTTTGATTATGCAATGGGACAAAGAAACACGCGAAAGTATTTTCCGAATTCAATTTGAAGTTAATAGAGGCTCTATTTATGAATGGGATATGATTGAATGTGTACTAGAGGATATACCATCTCCTTCAAGTAAAACGGCCATATTACAACATGTATCTCCTTATTCATTTACATATGATTCGAAGCGTTATATAAGTATGCAAAAATCACTATGGGATAACTTACATAAAGAGTTTCAATATAAATTTTTACTTTTATTAACAAAACAATTTGTTTATCAAACTTCATTAAGTAAAGAGCAAATCAAAAAATTCGAAAATAGTTTCCCCCATATCGCTCCCTATTTTAATAGTTTTTCAAGTGTAAACGGAGCAAATTGTCTTGCAGCTACTTTAGCGAGTATTTGTAGTGAAAAATCTGAGGCAAAATGGATTATTACGAAATGGGTACATGATAATAGCTTTCTAAAAGGTTTACAAATAAAACAGTATCGATTAAAATCAGCTTCTATCGATTCTTTACAACCTAGCGATATCCTTGTTTGGAAAAATGAAAAGAACAAAGTACTACATGCCTCTTTTCATCTAGGCGGCGGCTATTTCTTTAATAAAAATGGACAATCATTTTTTAATCCATGGCAATTGGTACATATAGAAAGCTTGTTGAATACATGGGAGAACGAACGTATTGAAGTGTATAGAAAATAAAGATGCAATACTCTAAAAAATTAAGACTGTATCTTCAAATGGAAAGATACAGTCTTTAATAATCACTTATTTTTTAAAAAAACTCTCTATCAATCACTACCTGAAAAAATTCCGAGTAATACGATAAAGAATAATCTGCTACATCACAACTCCCTTGAAACATACATGTTGAAATACCTAACTCTTTTGCAGGTATTAAATCTAACTCCCTGTCTCCAATAGCTAAATCAATATTATGCTTTTTATGCAGATGATCATAAGCTAACGAATTCGGTTTTCGGGGGAATCCATCGTCAATTGTAACCATGTCGACGAAGTATTTGTACCAGCCGTAATATTCTAAAATTTCCATAACCCCCGCCCTATGTTTATGAGTCATAATCACATTTTTATCCGCATATTTCAAAATCTCTTCAACACCTCCAAAAGGTTTCATATCTTTTGGAGTGATTTTCCCCTTCAAAATTTTAACCTGTTCTTCCTGTTCGCATGAAATATTATAATACTGAATTGCATGAGAATAGGATGTTTTTAAGTTTTTGTATATTTCTTGTTTATCTACTGTATCACCTAATATTTCAGAAAGAAGTTTTGTATAAACTGGATACGTATCAAATAACGTACCATCAAAATCCCATAAAATATTCATTATGCCCACCTTCTATTTTCAAATCATTTGATGATTAAATCCGCCCAATCCTTCGGCAATTCCGTTTCTAAGTAATAATCCTCTGCTTTCCAATACCTATTCTCAAACTTTGAAAGGTTTTTCTGTGTTTTCTTACTCTCGCGTAGAAATCTTGTCTCTCTTGGACAATCCAAGTACACCATATAATGAAAGAAATCTCTCCATTCTTTTCGCTGTAGAAAAACACCTTCAATTACAATTACGCCTACTATGGGAATCTGTACTTTCTTCATTTCACATGAGTCTACCTCATCATTATAGAACGGTAATTTCAGTCTCGTTTCATTTTGTAACTTTTGAAAAAACTTTTGCCGAAGCCACTCAATATCCCATTGCAAATAATAATACTCATACCATTCTTCATAGCCAGTATCATAGCGTTTATTACGCTCCACTATATGATCATCAATATGAAAAATATGAAACGGAATACTTTCTTGTTTCATATTTTCTTTTAAGTTTGTTACAAATGTTGTTTTACCCGATCGACTTAGTCCATCAATACCTAGAATGAACCTATTTTCTTTATGCTTCTTCATAATATTTATAAGCTCGTTTGTACTCATTACTTCTTCCACTCTTCTTTTAATAAAGAATATAAAATCGTATCATGCGCAACTCCATTTTGAATCATATGTTTTCGAAGTAATCCTTCTTCTTGAAATCCTGCTTTACTTAATAATTTTTGAGAAGCTTTATTTTCTACATATACGACAGCAGCAATTCTTATAAGTTGCAACGTTTCAAACCCGTAAGCTAAAATCGCCTGTAACGCTTCCGATGCGTACCCTTGTCCCCAATATGTATCGTCTAATTCATAACCAATTTCAGCTCGCTTATGATGATGGTTAATTAAATGAAAACCGCACGTTCCGATTAATTGGCCCGTCCCCTTTTTCTCTATTCCCCAGCGAAATACACTTCCCTCTTCATAACGATTTTTAAACGTTTGAATCGTTGTTTTCGCTTGCTCAATATTTTCGAAAGAATCCATTCCGAAATAACGTATAACAGATTCTTTTGAAAAATAATGGAACATCGTTTCTGTATCTAACAGCGTTAATTCTCTTAATTGTAAACGTTCTGTTTCTAGTTTCGGAAACCCCATCACTTTTTCTCCTTCTATTCTAATGAACTGCAAATTTCAATATAATTCCCATCTGGATCAGCAATATATGCAATGGTTTGCCCCCACGGCTTTACAATTGGTTCAACTAAAATCGTAATACCTTGTTCTCTAAATTGCTCAATCGTTTCTTCTACATTTTCAACAACGAATCCTAATTCAAAATGAGAAGATTGTAACTCGCCTTCTGTAAGTGGTAATCCTGTTAATTCTTTTACATCTTGCCGCGTATTCATTGCTAATATTGTAGATCCCGTATTAAATTCAATATATGTACCGTGCTCTGCTTTTATAGGCAACTGTAAAATATCTTTATAGAATTTTAAACATTCCTCAAACTTTTCTACATATAAAATGATGTACTTCATCTTCAAATCCATTATTAATCCCCCTTTATATCCATCCCTAAAATTTCGACAAAAGTCTCATAAAAACCTTGTTTCCTATAGTAACGAGCACAAAAAAATGAGGCCGATTTCTCGGCCTCCCAGCTTATTGGCATAAAACAGGAGATTTGGTTTGGACATAACCAGTTCGTACTCTTATTATATTTTATTTTTTCTGAATTTTAAATACATTAAACACCTATTTATATTGAGAAAGTTTTTTTGCTTGCATAAAATTAATGAGTTTAAGAAATGCTACAAATGGAGGTGTATACATATGGAACCAATGCTATGTCCAAGTTGTAAAACGAACCGCACTCGCTTTAATATTCTTGAGCAACAAGTAAAACCCGTTAAGTTAAATCCACAAACTGGTCAAGTAGAAGAAGAATACACAAATGAAACGATGAATGCTTTTCATATGGCTTATCAAGGACCTACTTATCGCGTCCAATGTGCTGTATGCGGACTCGTTGAAAATCCTGAACAATTTATTAAACCTGCGCAAAATCAGTCTTTCTAATAAAAACATGATTATCCCTTGTAGAAATAGATTTTTCTATAAGGGATTTTTTCGTTTTATACTTTAATAAAAAACGTGTTTCTTCCTTATTATAAGTTACACCTCACATCTTTTTAGTCATCTTTTATTTTTTGATCCTCAATATGAATCTTTTTCTTCATTTATTATTTTTAGGGTATTGCGGCTTTGATATTGTTAATTTTGTGCCTTCATATAGATTTTTATTATATAAAAAAGAGTGAGCAAAAATACGATTATATAGAAACAAAAGAAGTTGATTCCCATATCACACAATTACCTCTTTACAAAATCAACTTCTTTTAAACTCCACTTTTTATTATAATATTTCACTTTTTAATTTCTTAATTTTCCAAGTGAGTCTTATAAAGAAGTATATCCACATACAACCTGTAAGACCCGTCATAGCTTTCGCCCACATTGGCACTTTTGATTCCATCGGGCTTATAAATAGATTGTACATTGATGGTAATATAGTTGCTAACATAATAACAAAGAATACTAATAACTGATTTAGTTTTTGTATTCTCGTCTCCTTTTCTGAGTAAATATCAGGCAATTCATTTACCTCTTCTACTTCTTTACAAAAATAATTCCAGCTTGTGAAACTTGTTACGCGTTTCCAACCTGACATTTCGTATATTTCGAAATACTCTTGTTGTTGTTCTTTCGAATCTCTATAAACCAATCTAAAATCAGCTTTGTATATTACATCTTTTGGCTCCGTTTTCTGAAACGTATACATTAAATTATATTTTTGTAATGCCCAACCTTGCTGATGCATCTTTCGTAAAAAAGCTTCTTCTTTTTCTAAATTCCATGCCGTAAAAAACTTAAATACCCTTTTTGTCTCCATCTCTCATTCACTCCCCTAATATACTATTTCCATTCCTTACAGATCTCTGCAACCTGTTATACTCTAGCTCTAATACTTCTTTACCAAGTGGCGTTAACTCATAGCACTTCTTTCTATCTGTTGAGGCAACTTCAACAATTAATTTCTCTTTTAATAACTTCGTCGTATTCCCGTATAAAGTTCCAGGACCGAGCTTTACTTCTCCATTTGTCATCTCTTCTACCATTTGCATAATTCCATAACCGTGCATTGGTTTCACTAGTGATAACAGTATGTAATATGTCGCCTCAGTTAACGGAATATATTTTCTCGCTTTCGTATTCATTATAACCACCTCCGATACATCGCCTCATGATATATCGACTTGCGATACATCGTATACCGATATTATATATTCACACTCTAAAATATGCAAGAGTATAATTTAATAATTGAATATTTATTTCTTTGAATTGAAAAATCATATAAATTTTCTGAATAATTTGTTAAAATATAGAAATATCCGTTTATATTTTGAAAGGAATGATACATATGATAAATAAATTGAAGGAAAATATAGGATCAGTTTTTGTAGGTAAAGAAAATGTTATAGATCTATTAATTGTTTCCTTGCTTGCTGACGGACATGTGCTTCTTGAGGATGTACCTGGTACTGGGAAAACGTTACTTGCGAAAACACTTTCAAAAAGTATTGGTGGTAATTTTTCTCGCGTTCAATTTACACCGGATGTACTTCCGAGTGATGTGACAGGTATTGAATATTTCAATCCGAAAACGAGCGAATTCGAGTTAAGACTCGGACCAGTCGTGGCAAACATTCTACTGGCAGATGAAATTAACCGTGCAATGCCGAGAACACAGTCTAGTTTATTAGAAGCGATGGAAGAACGACAAGTGACGCTTGAAAAGCAGTCAACTCCTCTTCCAAAACCGTTCTTTGTTATTGCGACGCAAAATCCAATTGAATCACAAGGAACGTTCCCTCTTCCAGATGCACAGCTTGATCGCTTTTTAATGACAATTTCTATAGGTTATCCGAATTCTGAAGATGAACTACAAATGATGCGACGTTTTCGTAACGATGCACCACTAGAAAGTGTCACATCTGTTATTACTTTAGATGATATTTTAGAGGCACAGAAACGAGTAAAAGAGATTTTCGTATCAGAACCGTTAGAACATTACATTATTAAACTTGCTCATGCTACAAGAAATCATGATTATATCGCTAACGGTGTAAGTCCACGTGCCACACTAGCTTTAGTACGTGCTGTTCAAGCTTTAGCCTTTTTACGCGGGAGAGAATATTGCACACCAGAAGATATACAATTGTTAGTTCCTTCTGTTTGGAATCACCGTATCGTCTTATCAATGGAAGGTGCATTACGTACGACAAAAAATGAAATGATGCAAAAGATTTTAAAAGAGGTTGACGTACCAGTGGAGATTGAGCAAACATGAATGGACAGCGCGTTGTAACTGTACCTTTATTTTTTCAACTTCATATTATTCAACTATCTGTTCCAGGCGCGATACTATTTACATTTTTTATGCCGCAACGAATCATTATGTTTTTCTTTTTCTTCTACTATTTATTTGCGATTTTCATTTATAAATATGTCGCATATATAGAAAAACAGTTTCAAGTGCTAAACGAGAAACAAACAACTCGTTTATTTCCTAATGAATCTGGACAATTTTTTATTCATTTAAAAAACGGAGCAAACATACCACTCGTTAACGGTGTTTGTTATTTTCATTTAGCCCCGTCCCTACTACCGAATAAAGATCAAGGAATTGAACAAATATCAAAAACACTATTCTCTTTCCCATTTTCACAACCTGCTCATTCAGCGCAAAAATGGGATTTATCATTAACTGCAACGAAGCGTGGCGTGTTTCAAATTGAACAGTTCGAATGTGTTTTGAAAGATCCTTTTCATTTATTATCTGTACATTTACCTGTATTTGATAAATTAAGAACTGAAATTATTGTGTATCCATCACCTAAAGAAGTAGCAGGTTTGCAAGAACTTCAGCAACTTTTAAATGGATCTTATCGAACGAATTTTTCTTTTTACAATGATGAAACATCTATTATCGGTGTGAAACGGTACGAACGTGAGTCTTTCCGTTCCATTCATTGGAAAGCATCTGCCAAAATGCAGGAATTACAAGCAAAGCAATATGAACCTGTTAAAAATTATAGTTGGACAATTTGTCTTTCATTAGCTGCTGATCGCGGGTTTGGTTGGAAAGATAATATAGAAGACCTTATTTCATTTGCAACATACATTTGTCAATATGCTACGAAGCATCAAATACCGTTTGAATTATTTATTAGTGTATTAGCTGAAGGTGGCCCTCTGCACTTACCATTAAATGAAGGACAAACACATTACGCAAAAGCTTTAGAGGAATTGGCACGTATTTCAGACGATAGCACACTAATTCCGAAACAAGGATTTCTCCATTATACAAATAGAAAAGGAGAACGATCGTCTACAATGATTTACATTGGCTTGCAGAAGAATGACCTCTCTCTTCTATCGCAACCTACGTTTCTCATAAATAACGAAGGGATGGTGGAAAAGCTTGAAAACTTGGCTCTATCACGTTAATGACTTTATTCTGCTGCTCCTCCTTTCGTTATTAACAGAAAGGGACGAACTTATAGCTATTACTATATTTTTAGCAACGAGCTATATTGCCGTATTTCTTATTCATAAATTAATGAAGAAAAAAACGACTGGATTTGTCATACTGTTAATGACTCAAATAATCGGTTGTTCTATCTTTCTCCCTTTCTCTCTATTTGGCACAATTATGTTACCACTTTTCTTCTTTATCGTACATGTAGTCGGACCAGGATACCCAGTTCAAAAATCGTTAGGTGGTATTGTTTGGTTTGGTGTTTCAGCTATATTTTATGCGCCTTTTCCACCACTCGGGAAACTATTACTATTAGTTATACACATTATGATTACATTTTGGTTAACTGGAGCAAATCGTAATCAACAGTTATTACGTTTCGCTTCTATTATTACGATTGGTGTAATGAGTATAGTACTTATTCAAGTGTTTCCTTTCATTCGGCTTGTTTTTTCATTTATCATAGAAGCAGTTGCATTAGGGTTCGGATACGCTATCAATCCATTATTTTCAGCAGCCGTGTTAAAAGAAACAGATGATTTTTGGTCGAATAAAGGAAATCTAAAAGATCCTACAATTAAGGATGATTTGGAGCCACGTTCTTTTGATCCAACTCTTATAAATAGCATTACCATATTAGTTTGTACACTCATTGCTATTTATGTCGTTTGGAAAATAATAAAAAAACGAAAACAATTCAGTTTACCAAATATACCTGTCTTTGAATCTACTATCATCACTGATAAAGAAGGAATGAGCCAAAAACGTTTGAAACGAAACAAACCGCCACATAACGAAATTCGAAAAGAGATTTTTAAGCTTGAAAGTAAGTTAACTCCCCCTTTAAATAGAAATCGAGGAGAAACTATTGAGGCATGGTTAGATAGAATAAATAGTGAAGAAGATGTAAATATTCAGAGTCATATTATTATTAATGCTTATAATACTGTGCGTTATTCAAATGAGGAAAACATCGTACTTTTGCAGGAATTTAAGGATGAAATTCATAAGCTTTACATGTATCAGAAGGATTTAAAGAAAAGGAAAAAATAATACAACAAAAAGACTCCTATTTTCATAGGAGTCTTTTTATTCTTCTACGTTACTTTTTAAATTGAGGCGTTTTTTCCTGCTTCAATCTCTAATGACTCTTCATGCCACCAAAGTGTTTCTTCAGGATCTTCTTTAGCAATTTGGTGTGCTTCTTTTTTCGATTCTACTGTAGGATATGAACCTTTTAGCGCACGTCCTGATGTTGTAACGAATAGTACACTAAATACAACTAATCCAATAATACTTACACCTGTTAAATAAAATGCCGGTGCAAGTGGGTTACCGGTTGCATGAACTAAGTATGAACATACGAGCGGTGTTGTTCCACCGAATATTGATACAGAAATATTAAATGAGATCGAAAGTGCTCGATAACGTACATCAGTGAAAAAGAGTGATGGTAATAATGAAGGTAATGTTCCTTCATATACACTTAGGAAGAAACCTAATACGAAAATACCTGCAAATATAGCTGCAATATGCCCGTTACCTATTAGTAAAAATGCTGGAATTGCAAATACAGTTAAACCAAGTAAACCAATTTGCACGACGCGTTTATTACCAATTTTATCACTTAATTTACCGAAATATAGTGCTAGTGGAATCATAAGTGCCATCGTAATAGAAATAATTAGTAAGCCTGTTGTTTCTTCGACTTTAAGTACTTGAGTTAGATAAGAAGGAATATACGAAAGAATCATATAATTTGTAATATTAAAGAAGGCGACAATTACTGTGCTTAATAAGAAGTCTTTTTTGTGATATTTCATAATATCCATAAATGAAAATTGTTCATTGTCTTCAGATTCCTCTTGTGCTTTTTCCATCTCTTCAAAGATGGGAGATTCATCTAAATGACGGCGTAAGTATAAACCGACCAAACCAATTGGTGCAGCTATTAAGAAAGGAATACGCCAGCCCCAGCTGAGCATTTGTTCATCTGTTAACAATAACGTCAAAATGGTAACAATTACCGATGCAGCAATGTAACCTGAGAGTGTTCCAATTTCAAGACCACTACCGAGTATACCACGCTTTTTATCTGGAGAAGATTCTGCGATATAAACCATTGCTCCTGAATATTCGCCGCCTGTAGAGAAGCCTTGAATCATTCGGGCAACTAAAAGTAGTATTGGTGCCCATACACCAATTTGTTCATAGGTTGGTAGTAATGCGATGAATAATGTAGAAAGTGCCATTAAAATAATAGTAGTACTTAACACGATTTTTCGGCCGTACTTATCTCCTATTCTACCAAAGAATACACCTCCGATTGGTCGAACGAGGAAGGCCGCTGCAAATGTACCGAATGTAAGTACAAGTTGCAATCCACTATTATCAACACCTGAGAAGAATAATTGACTTAAAATTACCGCTAAATACGCGTATAATCCGAAGTCAAACCACTCCATTGCGTTCCCTATACCAGTAGCAACTACTGCTTTCCTGGCTTGTTTAGGATTAACAATATTAACGTCTTGAGGTTCAAAATTTAAATCATTATTTTGTTGCATATAATAAAACAGCTCCTTATTTAATTTAACTTCTTTAAGCACACCTTCTCTTATTGAATAAAATTAATTCGAAGCACTTAAGGAAAATTAACGTCTCCTTATCTGTTATTATTGTTTCACATAATTAATTATTTGTCCAATGAGATGCTCTCTAGGTTAAGTAATTTACTATTTTAAAAAGCTGAAGAAGCCGCTAAAATAGCGACTTCTTCAGCTTTTTATATTTTTTTATATTTTTTTTAAATACTTGCTGTAGCAGCTATGTTATGAATACAGGAAATAAACTCATAAATGAATGCGTCAATTTCCTCTTTCGTAATAATATACGGCGGAAGTAATCGAATAATATTCCCTTGTGTTACATCGACCAACATTCCTTTACTCATTAACTCAATCTGTAATTTCTTCACATTTTCATTCGTGTCATTCACACTTATCCCAAACATCATCCCCGCATGACGCACTTCCTGAATATAATAAGAATTTTCTTTCTGAATGTCTTGTAGTTTGTCATTCAAATATAGTGACGTTTCATATGCTTCTTGCATTAAACCATCGTCAAGTAATGTATTTAATACAGTTAAACCTAAAGCCGTTCCCATTGATGAATGAGCAAATGTTGTGCCGTGATCTCCTGGTGCAAATACATCACATAACTTTTCACCTACAATAATTCCGCCAAGTGGTATCCCGCCTCCTGCTCCTTTACCAATTTGAATAATATGTGGTGTAATATTGAAATTTTGATAAGCAAATAGTTTTCCTGTTCTCCCCATACCACTTTGAACTTCATCAACGATAAGTAATACATTATATTTCTCACATAAATTTTGAACACCATGTAAAAATTCACCCGATAATGGATAAATTCCCCCGCTTCCTAATACAGGTTCTAACATAATTGCAATTGGATTTTCATGAATTATTGTCTCTTCTAATTGCTCTATATTCTCGCGCTCAACTTCATATACTGGGATCGATGTTTTCGGGAAATTTTGATATACACTTTCTTGTCTCGTAAAATGAAGTGCCCCCAACGTACGCCCGTGGAAACTATTCTTCAACACTACAATTCCTTCACGTTCTTCATGCATAATAGCTCTATATTTATCAATTAATTTCAACGTCGTTTCTGTCGCTTCCGTACCTGAGTTTGTAAAAAAGACCTTTCCGTTTTTTAAAGAGCAATCAACTAATTTCTTTGCATATTCAATCGCAACTGGATTTAAAAAATGAAACGGTAAATGCAACGACTTCGTAACTTGATCCATTGTTGTTTGTACGATTTTCGGGTGATTGTATCCTAATACATTTACTCCGACACCAGAAAATAAGTCTATATACTCTTTACCATCCACATCATACAGTTTACAACCTGCTCCTCTTTCTATCGCAAGCTTTGTACGACAGTACGTTGACATCATATACTCTTTATCTAATTGAAACCAATCCGACATGTTACATTCCTCCTAGTTATTTTCCCTGTTTTATTTATGTTCATTTTCTATAAAGTCATGTATAAATTCATTTTTAAGATTGAAATTTTAATAGTAATGTTCTTCCCGATATTCATTTTTCCATAATTTCTTCTATTTCAACAGGTCCACTACATACGCGTTTTTCTCATCTAGCGGTCTGTAACTAGTTTGAACTTAGCGTGTTATACATAATCAAGGCTATAAAATCATATTTAGTAACAATGAACAAAAAAGATTTGGAGGCTATATTGATGGGTGAAAACCATGATAAACAGAGGCAATCTTTACTAGGGAAAGACTTTAATGAAAATGGAGAACGTAATGAACAAGCAATCCTTCACTCTCAAACAGTTGGTTCACGTGGACCTGTTTTAGAGCAAGATAGTGTGCTTCACGAGGCATTACAACAATTTATTCACGAAAAAATTTTAGAAAGACCTGTTCATGTAAAAGGATTTGGTGCATTCGGTTATTTTCAAACGATCTATCCAATGTCTGAACATACTAAACTAAGTTTTCTACAACATTCTAATGAGAAAGTTCCTGTTATGGTGCGATTTTCATTAGCTGTTAGCACGAAAGGAACACCTGATACTTCTAGAAATGTACGCGGTTTTTCTACAAAATTTTATACAAAAGAAGGTATTTTCGATCTATTATGTAATCACATTCCTGTCTTTTCTGTACGCGATCCAATGCGTTTCCCTGAAACCATTCAAGCGTTGTCACCTTCACCTAAAAATAACTTATTAGACCCTAATAGATTTTGGAGCTTTGTCGCTAGAGCACCTGAATCCATACATTTCGTTGTCCGTTTGTACTCTGATAATGGTACGGCCAAAAGCCTTCGCCACATCCCAGGACATAGTGTAAATACATATGTTTGGAGAAATGCAGAAGGCAATCGAAAGTATGTAAAGTATCATTGGTACCCATTTGAAGGTGTACAATTCATTACTAGCGAGGAAGCAAATAAACTGGCTGCCGAAAACCCTGATTATAGCGGCAAAGATTTATATGATGCAATTGCAAACGGTAAACCAGTGGAATATGGTTTATATGTCCAGCTCATGGACCCGAAAGATGAAGCGCATCTTTATTATGACCCCCTAGATGATACAAAAGTATGGGATGAAAAGGTGTATCCTCTTATACCGGTAGGCAAAATGGTATTAAATAAAAATCCTGAAAATTATATGGAACAAGTAGAAAAAATCGCTTTCTCCCCTTCTAATTTACTTGACGGTGCTGAATTATCAGATGATAAAATGTTGCAAGGACGTGCGAACATTTATAGTGATTCTCAAAGAAGAAGAATTGGTCCCGAATTTCGGAAATTAACGATTAACAAGCAACAAAATTGGACACCTGCTAATCAAATAACGAGCGGTGACGGAAGATACGTTGAAGGTAAAATTGAAAGAACTTCAATAACGAAACAAGATGACTTTACGCAGGCTGGTGAATTTTATACGAAGTTAAAACCGATAGAAAAAGAACATCTTGCAGAAAACTTAGCTAGTGACTTGAAAGTTATATCCGATGATATTAGAAAGGTCGTTTTAGGGTATTTTCATAACGTATCTGCTGATTTGGTGAAAAAGATTGAAAGTGCGATGCAAAAGCTTTGAGAATATAAAAAAACGTCATTTTTAATCATTAAAATGACGTTTTTTTATGGCGAAATTACAAGTATTAACGAAATTTTTCTCCTTCAAAATTCCCGTTATTTCATTTTAGATTATGGTACTCATTTCTCTTTTTTAAATAATCTTTTTCACATTGTAACGGCTTAAATTTCACTTTTTTCCCTTTCTTCTTTTTCGTTTTTATAACGAGCCATTCCCCTTTTTCAACGTCTAGTTTTAGGCGTTTCATTACATTAATATTATCTTTTTCTTTATAAAGTAAAAATGCTTCTTGCGCTCTCACAAATAAGCTAGGCTCCTCGCTAAATCCACCACTATCATAAATTTTAGTTAGCGAATTATAATAAGAATCATTTTCTTTTCCACCATACATCAAATGGGCAGCCTCCAGATCTCTTTTACTTACTTCCCAAAAACTATGCTCATCAATATTTAAATTAAATGTGGATTTAATGTCCTGTATTATATTCTTCACATACTTTTCATCTCGAATTTTCCTTTCTTCAAGACAATCCGAAGATAACCTTGGTGCATCTGATTGGGAATGTACAACGTGTTGTATTGATACACACAACATAAATACGCTTAAAATGTATAATGTTTTTTTCATATTTACATATCACCTCAAATGATTTATATACTGTATCATTTGAGGCTTACAATATTCTTATGCTGGAAATGAGAAAGATCCTATAAAATAAATCTTTTATAGGATCTTTCCGTCTAATATTACTTTATCAAATTCACCGGCGAAGCAACTACCTTTCCACTTTTCACATCATATAGCCCTATAGGTGTTACCCGTATAAAAGGCAAGTGCGTCGCAGAAAAGAATAAAATTGTAAATGCTGGATCATCATACGCGTAGCCACGCTCTTGTAGTAATTTCACCATCTGTTTCTCTTCCTGTATTAATTCACTCATTTTTAAATTAGACATAATCCCGAGCAATGGCAATGCTATTTCGTGTAATACTTCATTCTTTTCAGCTATTACCATTCCCCCGCCAAGCTCTTTTATCCTATGAAAAGCTGTAAGCATATCTCCTTTACTCTTTCCAATAAGAATGATGTCACCCGTACCAGAATAAGAGCTAGCAATCCCACCTAGTTCTTTCGCAAAACCTTTCACAACTGTATTTACTCGCCAACTGCCATTACGAGCAATCATCATAAGGAAACATTCATCATGATCTGTTGACAATTCATCACATTCTATGTTGATTTCGCTAATATATGGTTTTGTAATAACGTTATTTAATAAGTGTATACCCGTTTTATTAGAGAAAATCATATCCTCTTTTTCTATGGACCAATCTAATGATAATGGAGTTACTTTACATTTACCCCAGTCTATATGTAATCCTTCATGCGTATTTACACCGTCACGCTTCACCCATTTCCCCTTTGCAATAACGCTGGCTGGTACTGGGTTTTCTTTACTTTCTAAAATATTGATATTAGCAATTCTACCTGTCGCGATTGAACCATGTATATGCTCCATATTATAATAACGAGCAATATTATAACTTGCCATATGATACGCATCTATTACTGGAACACCTTGCTTTATAGCAGTAGTAATCATTACATTCGTCATTCCGTTTTCATAAAAGGACGGATGAGAACCATCTGTTGTGAAAAAGAATCTATCAAATTGCTTCACACCTAATTCCAGTAATTCTTTTAATAAAACTTCTAAATCTGGTCGGATGGAAGAGTTTCTAAGAGAAACAGTGTAACCTTGCATAAGACGAGTTAACGCTTCTTGACCCGTCATTGCTTCATGATCACAGTCTGTACCTAACAGTTTTAATTTTACTAACGTTGCTTCAGATGCACCTGGAAAATGTCCTTCCACTTTTTTATGTAATCGTTTCGTTTCCTGCACCCAAGTTAGCATTTCATCATCGCCATGTAATAATTTTGGCCATGCTGTTAGCTCTCCTCCTTGAAGAACTGCTTCATGCTGTAGCCATTCTATTATTTCTTCACTATTAAATAAAGATTGCCCATTTTGCAATTCAGTTTGTCCATCAAAACGGCACCACCAATACATACTAGCTGGAAGCTTTTTAAATTTATCTAATAAATGAAATGATTCCTCACGCTTTAATGTGAAAAATAGAGTTAAATTATCATTAATAAAAGTTGTTGTCCCGGATTGCATCGCATGATTCGCTAACGTCTCTGGATTATATAATTGATATGGATGTGCATGCGGTTCTATGTAACTAGGAACGACATACTTTCCATCACAATCAATGACTTCACATTCATGTAGTTGCTCTGGTAGTTTTTCACCTACATATATAATACGGTCATCATAGATCCAAATATTTGCTTGCATCCATTCACGTATATAGGAATTTAAGTATGTTGCATTCTTTAATAATTTGTGTGGACTTCTTGTACCGTCTATTATTTCAACATGTTCTCGTAATTGCTCGTTACTCCATCTGAAATACTTTTGTTCCACTGTATTCAACTCCAATGCTATATTATTTAAGATGAAAAACAATTAATAAACTAAACTATTTTTCATTCAAGACCACTCGATATGTACCCCTATTATATTTAACAATCATAAAAATTACAATTTTCAGAATCTACATCATTTTATTATTCACTTCTTCCCCATTTGAACATAAACATTTCTGTGAAGTTGTTTTACTGGAACCTTTGAAAGGATATTGAATATTTCGTAAGGGCAAAAACGTGTCACCTTATTACGATGGCACGTTTTGCATTTTACATTATGATTAGTTCATACTATTTCGGAGCTGATTGATAAATGCATGAGCTGCATTTGAAAATACTTGATTCTTTTTCCAAATAATATTTAAGTTTGCTTCTAATTTAGGTTGTAATGGTTTAAAGCAAAGTTTGCTGTTTCCTGACGTGTTGATTATTTTATCTATACATAATGCATATCCAATACCTTTTTCAACCATAAGTGCTGCGTTATAAAGCAAATTATAGGTTGCGATGATATTTAAATTATCTATATTTTGTCCAAACCATCCTGTTAATTCATTACTAACAGTAGCTTGTCGTGAAATGAATAGTGGTTTATCTATTAAATCCACTGGGCTAATAACTTGTTTATCAGCTAAAGGACTATCTTTACACATTAATACCCCCCAAGTGTCTTTTGCTGGCAATTGTAAATATTCATATTTTTGCTTATCTGTTGGCTCTATAACGACACCAAAATCTAATAATCCACTATCTAATTTATTCTTAATGTCATCAGCATTTCCACTGTACAAATGAAATCGAATACTTGGATAGTCTTTTATTAATACTTTTAATGTTTTTGCAATAAGATGCATCGCTTCCGTTTCACCAGCACCAATATAAACTTCCCCGCTTATCATTTCTTTTGAATCTTTTAAGTTCGCTTCCGTTTTGTCTGCTAAATCAACAATTTCCTTCGCCTTCTTAAATAAGTATTTCCCCTCTTCTGTCAATGAGATTTTTCTATTTCCCCTTATAAATAAATCTGTACCTAATTCCATTTCTAAATCTTTCAGTTGCCTTGATAATGTAGGCTGCGACAAATGTAATTGTTTTGCAGCTGCTGAAATACTCTCTTCATTTGCTACAGCAATAAAATAACGTAACACTCGAATTTCCACAAAAGTCTCCTTTTTCATATAGCTAATAAGCATATGAATGTATTTAATATAGGTATTTGATATCGGAATCGTATCATTTTATGATTGCATTGAAAAGATTAATTCATTAGAGGAGGAGTAATATAATGGATATGAAAGATTTTATAAGTTTTTGTAAGGCAGGCAATCCGATTTCCGGCGAGGATAAAGACTTACATGATTTACTAGTTCAATGTAGTTATGAAGCTCAGAAGATAACAATGAAATTAAATACATCCCATCATCCTAAGGAAGAAATTGTAGCGCTTTTTAGTGAATTGACAGGTAACAACATTGATTCATCTTTTATGTGCTTTCCGCCGTTTCATACAGACTTCGGTAAAAATATTACGATTGGAAAAAACGTATTTTTTAATACCGGATGTTCCTTTCAAGATAGAGGTGGAATTCATATAGGAGATAATTGTATGATCGGTATGAATGTGACAATTGCCACACTTAATCACGGACTAACTTTAGAAACTAGAAACACAACATACGCCTCCCCTGTTACAATTGGTGAAAATATATGGATCGGTTCTAGTGCAACCATACTACCTGGTGTGACTATAGGAAACAATTCAGTTGTTGCTGCAGGTGCAGTTGTTTCGAAAGATGTGCCTGAAAATACTGTCGTTGCCGGAGTACCTGCAAAAGTTGTGAAAGTCATTCAGAACGATTGAAATTAAATTCTTATTTATATCAAAAAAGAACGTGTTTATTAATAAACACGTTCTTTCAAATATTTTATAACTTATATTCACTTTACCAATCTGCACTTGCATTCTTACCATTTAAATAAATAGCGGCCATAATACTGGTTCTTACGTAAGCAATATATTTAGAAGTATGAGTATACTATATCCTCCGGTAAAATTAAGATTTTTACGATTAACAAATATGAGACGAACTAATGATATTATGGTCGTTTAAAATCATACGAACACTAGCAATTAATACCGAAATATTCCGCCTCGTTAATAGCTCCCTATATGATCCAACTATAGTTAATTCCCATTCACTTTCTTTTCATCTATTTATTAAATTCAACTTGCATCATTTTATTAAACTGTGTAAGAATATCAACCGGACCTAAAGAATTAGCATTGACAGCAAATGTATGCTTGCCTCCAATTACTCCACCAGCAAAAGTCATAAACCCAGGAATTGATCCTCCGTGCCCCCAAATTGAGACACCATTTGGAAGTTTAGTCTCATAGATTCCAAGACCATATCCATCACCAACCCCTTTTCCTTCTATAGGAACTGTAGTAAGCATTTCTTTTAACTCGCGTTCCTTCAGTAACTTACCACCGAGTAAAGATGAAAAGAACTTGTTTAAATCATCCGCATTAGAAATCATATCTCCAGCTGCATTAGCTAAACTCGGATTATAATACGTAATGTCTTTCAACTCGCCTGCTTCGTCCATTTTCACATATCCACGAGCATGATTCTTTCCTGGGATGACGGGTGAATTTCCTGGTAAAAACGTATTTGGCAAGTCCAGAGGTTCAATAATTCGCTTTTCAATTTCTTCCGCATAACTATTACCAGTTATTTTTTCAATAAGCATTCCTAGTATTACGTATCCTGTGTTTGAATACAACCAGTCTTTACCCGGCGAGAAATCTGGAGGTAGAGAAAGACCTATTTTCACTATTTCTTCAGCTGTATACGTTTTTTTCGAATTCATTATGTCAGCATCTTTTGACTTTAAGTATTCAGCGATACCACTTGTATGATTCAAAAGTTGGCGTATCGTAATTTGATTGCCATCATACCCATTTCCTTGAACGAGACCCGGTAACCACTTCTCAATTGAATCGTCAAGTTGTACGCGATTTTCTCCAACTAATTGAAGAACCGTCGTGGCGGTAAAAGTTTTCGTCACACTACCAATTCGAAAGCGATAATCTGATTTCACCGGTTTCTTTGTGCTTAAATCTGCTACGCCAGCAGTATAACTACTAATTTTCCCTTTATTAGACGTCTTAGCTAATACCCCTGGCGTTCCAATTTGAATTGTTTCCTGCATGACCCTTTTCCAACCATTCCGATTCTTTTGGTCATGTGCTTCTGACGAATTAGAAATATTTTGAGTAGACTCTGCTTTTACAGTAAAACCTGGTGTGAATACAGTGGTACCCGCTAATAAAACTGCCAAACTTGCTAACTTCATTGGATTACGTTTTTTCATAAGATTCTCTCTCCCCTATTCATATCATTTTGATTCGAAATATACTTTTATCCTATATGATAAAACTCTCTTTTTTCTTATCCATTCCTTACAAAATACTTACGTTTAAAGTTTGATACAATCTGCTGAGAAAGAATTATGTATGAAAATAAAAAGGGCATAAAAAATAAGGAAAGTCCCTTAACCTCCCCCGTTTTTATTTCACCTTATCTTAATTATTTTAAGATGTTTCATTGTGTTCGTATTAAAATGAATAAAAAAGAACGTGTTTTCATTTTTTATGTAAACACGTTCTCTTTTATTTAAACAACTAATCTATATTCACCTTTACCATCCTGCACTAGCGTTCATACCATTTCCGATAATAGAAAGTAATAGTGGCCATAATACTGGTCCTAACGTAAGAAATAAATTTAGCAGTATAAGTATTCTATATCTCCTAGGAATATGGTGATTTTTACGATTAACAAATACTAAAATCACTAATAATATTATCGTCATTACAAATAAAAGTAATACTAACAACCAATACCAAACCATTAGACTGAGACTCCATGGCTGCAATAGCTCGTGTACAATACCAAAGGTGATTCCCAATACTGCAAAACTAAAAGTAGTAACTGTTGCTTTAATAAACAATTTACTTAATTTTTTATCGTATGTATACTTACAATATAAATCTATTAACACGTATAAAGATAAAAATGCCATTAATACACCTACCCAAGACAATAACCAGTCTCCGCCTCCTCTAACTAATATAAACAGAAACCAACACATCCCTGCTGCAGAAAAAATAAAGGAAAGGAGTATGTTTTTCAATACCGGTTTCATTCTATTTTCACACCCTTACAAAAATTTAAACATAAATAATAATTTTTTATTTATATGCTACTCGTAATTATTTCATCTGTTTTTCATTCTATATTGATGAAATGAAGATAGCCTCACAAAAAATGTAACGAGCAATACTCTACTAAAGTAACCTTTTTCCATTGGTAGCGATATAAAAAAGTAAGTATACATTACCACGTAATTAAATATAAGTAAATAAAATTAATTTACAGTTAATTTTATTTACTTATATTAACTTCAAACCTTCCCGTCTCGCTCTATCCATTGCACAGTCTTTTCCACATCTAACTCCGTATACGTCTTTTCTCCATATCGGACAGACTCATATATCGGAATAATATCCCTCGTTCTACAAATTCTGCTTAACCATTGTTGCATCGTTTCATAGGACCTTCTCTGTTCGTGAAATGGTAAAGTTCTTTCCCATTCAACTAATGTTTTCCTTATCGTATCTTTAGGTAACGGCTGTTCAAACTGATGCATCACTTTCTTGTTCTTTTCGGTTCTATCCGTATTTTCTTTTGTTATCGATTGTTTATCCTGTTCTATTTCTGATTTCGTTACCTTTTTCCTCATTAATTTATAAACAGCATATAAAATGACCACTGCAATAATTACATAAAAAATGACACTAATCCATGAATTTGAAAGAACAGAAAACACATCAGTCCATGAATTTTTTCGTACAAAAAGTGGAATTTCCCTATCTATTTTCGTTCTTGTATCTACAACTCCTGTTTCTTCATCTATAATTCTTTCAGATTCATCAAACTGTGCGTCTACACTAGTAAAATCATAATTTCTTTCTGATATTATCTCCGTCTTACTAGAAAAAAGCCCTTTTACTATGTCTTGTACATACACAACACCTTGTGATAACGTTATCGCACTAATCGCAAAGAAAAGTATGATTAAAGTTCTTACACCCCATAATTTCACTTTCATATGTCGCTTTTTATTCGCCATGACATAAGCCCCTTCTTATTCTTTCATTACAATCCATTTATTCGTTCTACTGTATTTCTTTGGTGAAGTACCAATAATTAAAGGAACCGCATCCAGTTCCTTTCGACGAAAGCCTGCTGTGTAAAAATAAGAAGAAGATACAGGCGTATCTTGGTCTGATATCGAGGCAAGTACCCTTAATACATTTTGCAAGTGTTTCCGATTATCCCCATTTTTTATATGTAGCAAACCGTTATCTTTTACACTATTGATCCATACTTCAAATGAACAGTTTTGCATGAGCAATTGTTTACATATACCCGCCGTTAATTCGATTAGTTCCTCTGTATCATTTCGCAAAGAAACACCACTTTTATTTTGCAAGTTGAGATAAATCGCGTATTTATCTGATTGCGTTCGCTCATACTTTTTCGCAGTTATCGTCCCCGTTTTCGCCGTTGCACTCCAGTGGATGGAACGAAAATCTTCATTTTCATAAGACTTTACTCCCATTACTTTCGTTTCATCATATAAGGGTGAAGACATCGCTTTTCGAAATCCTCGTGACCATTCTTGTAATTCCGGAACTTGTATTTTCGGAACAGCTGGTAAGACTAAATAAGAGGGCGTATCAACTTGTTTATATGTGATATGGTTCGTTATAAATCCAAAGAGATCGGTAATCACAATTTCAACTTCTTCCCATTTCGTGATGCCTCTTTTTAACGCTACAACTTGCAAATCAAATGAAACTGACTCCCTTCCTTTTAAATTAAAATTCATATAATAATTTGAACCTGTACTATGATTTTTGTTTATTTCATCATGATTCCAAGTTAGCTTATTTTCACATTTAAATCGAAATACAACATTAAAAATAGGAAAAATTGATTTGTTTGAAATTTTTATTTTGCATCTGTTCGTTTCACCTATAAAAACGTTCGAATTCCCTTGACTGTATTCCCATTGAACACGAGATACTTTACGTATATATACATACATAGCACCTATTAAAATTACATATAAAAATACGAGAGATAATATGAGTAGATTACTTGAAAATACACTTAAAATAACGGCTGCAACTGACATAACTCCTATTACGAAAGGCTCCGCTAAAGGTGTATACACAAGTTGTTGATTCATCGTACATTCTCCACTGGCACATTAATCGTATGAAGAATTTCTTTCATAATTTGTTCTTTCGTCGTTTTCATCTCTCCCTCAATCGTTAACGTTAAACGATGAGCACATATGGAAGCAGCAAGTTGTTTTATATCATCTGGCGTACAGTAATCTCTTTCATTTAATATTGCCCGTGCTTGAATCGCTCTCATAAATGCCAACGTTCCCCGCGGGCTTACACCAATTTCAATTAGCTCATGCTTACGAGTTGCTTCAATAATTTCAAGAAGATAATCTTGCACATCATTTCCTACTAACACTTCTCTTGCACGTTTTTGCATCATAATAATTTCTTCACTTGAAATAATAGAGTGTAATGTTTCTAACGGATCATTCGTTTGAAACCGATTCATCATTTCCTTTTCAGCTTCTCTCGTAGGATAACCTTGGCGAATCGTAAGTAAAAATCGGTCTAATTGAGCATCAGGTAAAGGAAATGTACCCGCAGATTCAAGAGGATTTTGCGTTGCAATTACTAAAAAAGGTTCTGGTAATGAATGTGTCTGTTTCGCAATCGTAACAGTACGCTCTTCCATAACTTCCAGTAATGAAGATTGCGTTCTCGGTACAGCCCGATTAATTTCATCCACTAATACTATATTTGCAAAAATAGGACCTAACCTCGTTTTAAAATCCGATTCCTTCACATTAAAATATTCAAGACCAATAACATCTCCGGGCAAAGTATCCGCTGTAAATTGTATTCTTTGAAATTTTGCGTCCACGCTTTTAGCCAAACTTTTCGCAAGTGTTGTTTTTCCTGTCCCCGGTACATCTTCTAATAAAATATGTCCTTTTGCTATTAGAGCAATGGCTGCAAGTTCTATGGATTCATCTTTTCCTATAATAACTTTCGAAATATTATTAGTGATTTTCTTTAATGTGTTCATCTATTTATCCCCTCATTTTCTTTTGTTCTGAAAATTAAGAATTATTATTTTCCAAATTATAACACATTACGATAAAAGTAAATATATTCCTGTCAAAATAAAAAAGATGACCTTAGCACTATAAGCTAAAGTCATCTTTCTCATTATTTTACTAACTCTCCATTATAAGCTTTTATATCAAGAGGAGCAGTTAACAACTGTTTTACTTTGCTAACGAAAGATGTGAAGTGTTCACTCGTATTATGACTCGCAACTGCTACTTCATCTTTCCATACTTCTACCATCGTATACACATTTTCTTTTTCTACATCTTTATAAAGATCATAAGATACATTTCCACTTTCTTCTCTTGAACCATGAAGTAATGGTTGAACTTCTTCTAAAAATGTTTGTTGTTTCGCTGGATCTACTTGAAATGTTGCGTGAATAATAATCATGGTGTTTCCCCTCTCATATTTCACTTATTTCTTTTGAAATTACTTCCACTCAGCAACTTTTTCAACTGGAAGACGTACTGATTGGTAACCACTATCAGCAGCTTTTCCGATTGAAATTAACATAACTGGTACGTAACGTTCTTTATCTAATCCGAACGCTTCAGCGATTTGGTCTTTTTCAAAACCACCAATTGGACAAGTATCATAACCGTGAGCACGAGCTGCTAGCATAAATTGCATTGCTACAAGACCACCGTCAATAAGTACAGTATCTTTCATTACTTCTGGTGTAACCATTGAGAAGTAAGCTGAAAGTTTTTTCATCTGGTCTTCTTTTACTTCTGCTGGCATGAAACCGCGCTCTACTGCTGTACCGTAAATTTCTTCTGCGTTATCAAAGTTGTTTAAATCACCAAATAAAGCAATCATTGCTGAAGAAGTTTCTACTTGAGATTGATTAAATTTCGCAAGTGGTGCAAGTGTTGCTTTCGCTTCGTCACTTTCAATCACTACGAATCTCCATGGTTGCATGTTTACTGAAGATGGCGCAAGTGTTGCTTCTGTAAGAATTTCTGTCATTTCTTCTTTACTAATTTTCACTGAAGGATCGTACTTACGAATGGAACGACGTCCTGTTAAAATTTCGTTAAAATCATTTGTTTTTACTGAGTTAGTCATAGTTGTATTCTCCCTTTTTTATAATTCTTTTATATTTTCTTGAATGTGATTTAACATATTTAAAAGATTATCGCGTTCTTCTTCACTTAATCCTTTAAATGCCGATGCTGCAAAACGTTCTTTTTCCTCTTGAAACGCTTGAATTTTATTTCGTCCCTCTTCAGTTAGAGAAACTAACGTAATTCTGTTATCATCTGGATTTTTACGTCTTACAATCATTTCATTAGCCTCAAGCTGCTTTAAATGCCTCGTAATCGCCGCATTATCAATATTCACTTCTTGCTGAAGTGCTTTTTGACTAATTTCACCTACTTCATATAACTGAAGTATAAGCTCTAAACGAGATTGGCTCATACCCGTACACCCTTCAAACTTCGAACTTACTTCCTTGTTTAGAAAGTGTAATTTATATAAAATAATCGCTTCTTTTGAGCATGAACTTGTCAAATTACCCCTCCTTTACATCCAATTAAAAAACATTTGATATATCAATAGTTGATACGTCAATTAATATAATCTATATCGATTAAGAATGCAAGCATTTTGTTTTCATTTTATTTTTTCCAAATTAAGGCGCTTTGTAGCGTTACAAAAAATGTAAATTACATTATAATAGTAATAATTTAAATGACTGGAGAGTGATTGTAATGCGGCAATACACAAATAGAAATGAGGAAATGAAAATGGAAAATGAAATGAGGATATTGATATATGACAACAATAAATATAGGGATTGTCGCGCATGTAGACGCTGGCAAGACGAGTTTGACTGAACGTATTCTTTATGAAACGAATGTGATTAAAGAAATTGGCCGAGTTGATGGCGGAAGTACGCAAACAGACTCAATGGAATTAGAAAGGCAGCGCGGAATTACGATTAAAGCATCCGTCGTTTCTTTCTTTATTGATGACTTAAAAGTAAATGTCATCGATACACCGGGACACGCTGATTTTATCGCTGAAGTGGAGCGATCATTCCGTGTTTTAGACGGTGCGATTTTAGTTATTTCTGCCGTTGAAGGTGTGCAAGCACAAACGAAGATTTTAATGCGAACGTTACAGAAACTAAACATACCGACTATTTTATTTGTAAATAAAATTGATCGTCGTGGTGCAAATAGTGAAAAAGTTGTAAAGCAAATAAAAACGATTCTTTCAAATGAAGCATTCCCCTTTTACTCTGTCCTAAACGAAGGAACAAAGGAAGCTCGTATTATTGAATATAAATCATATGATGATTGTATAGAACGATTAGCACCATATAATGAATCGTTACTTGAGTCATATGTAAATAACGAAATCGTAACGGACACAATGTTAAGAGAAGAACTCATTAAACAAATAGCGCAAGCAAATGTGTATCCGATTTTCTTCGGTTCCGCAATGACGGGTATAGGAGTATCTGAACTACTTGAAAATATTTCAACCTTACTTCCAGCTAATAATCTGTCTCAAGACGAAAAATTGTCCGGTATTGTTTTTAAAATTGAACGTGAACCTTCTGGAGAAAAGATTGCATATGTAAGAGTTTTTTCTGGTAACTTACACGTTAGAAAATATGTTGATATACAGCGCGATCAGTCTCTACCACATAAGGAAAAGATTAAAAAAATGTGCATGTTTCATAATGGAGATGCTGTTCAAACTTCTACCGTTCCTAGCGGAGAATTTTGCAAAGTGTGGGGACTAAGTGATATTAAAATTGGTGATATTATCGGTGCACGGACTGATTATATAAAAGATATTCACTTTGCCGAACCACAAATGGAAGCTGCCATCGATGCAGTACCTAAAGAACGAATTCATGATTTATACGCTGCTCTTATGGAACTATGTGAAGAAGATTCACTCATTAAAGTTTGGAAAGATGATGTTCATAATGAACTATACATTCGCCTTTTCGGTCAAGTACAAAAAGAAGTAATTGAAACGACTCTTTTTGAGAAATATAATTTGCAGGTTACTTTTTCAAATACGCGAGTTGTATGTATTGAGAAGCCAATTGGCATTGGGATTTCCGTTGAAGTAATGGGCGAAAAAACGAATCCATTTTACGCAACAGTTGGATTCAAAGTCGAACGTGGTGAACTTAATTCTGGCATAACATATAAATTAGGCGTTGAACTTGGCTCACTACCTTTAGCATTTCATAAAGCGATTGAAGATACTGTATTTCAAACGTTAAAACAAGGTTTATACGGTTGGGAAGTTACGGACATTTCTGTCACGTTAACGCATACAGGTTATGCTAGTCCTGTTACAACAGCGAGTGACTTTAGAAACGTAACGCCACTCGTTTTAATGGATGCTTTAAAGCAAGCTGAAACATATGTATATGAACCAGTAAATAAGTTTGAATTAACTGTACCGGAGCAGGCAATTAGTACCGCAATGTATAAGCTCGCTGCCATTCCAGCAACTTTTGCAGAGCCTATATTCAATAATGATTCTTATCAATTAACAGGTTCATTACCTGTTGCAAAAACAGAGAATTTTAAACGCATGCTCCATTCCTTTACAGAAGGAGAAGGCATATTTACAACGAAGCCAGCTGGTTTCACAAAGATTTTGGCTCCCTTCCCTACTCGAAAACGTGTTGATTATAATCCGCTGAACCGGAAAGATTATTTGCTTCATGTGTTGAAGGCTTATTAAAGTAAAAGAGGTGCAATTCGCACCTCTTTTTGCATGTATTGATAAGTTAGTTTTCCCTAACAATTTCTTTAAGTTTTTCTATTATTTTCGCTATCGCTTCAATTGAATTCTCTGTTTCAAATTCCCCAACATTTACAGAATGATTTGCATTTTTGATAACATCAATCGTTAAATTCGTTTTATATAACTGCTTAACTTGATCTGCATTATATTGATGATCTTTATCCCCAATAACTAAAAGCCCTTCGTGACTACTATGTAAAATAGAATCAAAAATAGATTCAAAAGTTAGTAAAGGTGTAAGCACTATCATTTTTGACTGCGTGAATTCTTCTCTCTTCATTAAATCATTTGCAATCGGAATTGTTCCGAGTGACTTCCCTAAAAACATCGATTTGCTGTATTGTTCATTTTTCAACACTTCATTTATTACGGGATTAATATCATCCATCATTACTTTCGTTAGTTCTTCTATTGGTTTATTCATTACCTGTTCATCGTAAGAGTAATGAATATGTACAACATCAATTTTATGTTCAAGCATAAGCATCGTCGCGTAATAAAATAACGGCTTATCGTAATTATATCCTGAACCTGAGAACATAAAGCAAACCGTACTAGAACCTTTTTCGATATGTGTGTAACGAATTACTTTGTCATTTATATGTACCTCTTTTTTAGTCCCCTTCACCCTTTTTCCCTCCGAATACGTTTATTTTTGTAAAACGATATGTTCTGTATGTACTGCTATATCCTTTACTTTCTCTTTTATAAATGCAGGCTGTAAGTTATATGTATGCAGTTCTTCTACTGACACCCATCTAAACAAATACGTTCTACCCTCTTCTTCCAAAATATATTGATCCGCTCCATTCGCAGGTAACTCATGTAGCTCTACTTCATAATAAAAACTAATTTCATGAAACTTTCGCTCAGAAAGCGTAAAGAAATTTTCTACTGACCATAATAATCTCTTTATCTCAATAGAAACCACTAACTCTTCAGCAAGCTCTCGTTTTAACGCATCTTCACTATTCTCTAGCATTTTCACTCTACCGCCGGGTACGTACCAATAATCTTCCCCTTTGTTTTGAAGAATAAGTATTTTATTATCATGTTTACAAATTGCTCCGACTCGGTAATTAAAACATGTTTCCTCTAATTTAAACGTAAGATCCATCCGTAACGCCCCTTTATATAAATATCAAATTATCACAAAACAATTATGTAATTACTGTACAAATAAGGTTACTAAATTTATTCACTTCATTCAATCATTTTCGAATTTTCCAAACTCTCATTTTTCATCATTACAAGTGTATATACATATGTTACAATCACATTGCACACTAGAAAAACATGATGATACTTACTTTACACTTTACCATGTCTTATCTAACGAAGAATTCGACGATGTTGATTTTGAATTTGACTGGGATGAAGACGATGAAGAAGGTTTAAAAAAGATGTTTCCTAAACTATGGGAGATGTACGGAGAAGAACCGATTGAGTGGTAGATTCATATTAGGACTCTGTTTAATCAATAAACAGAGTCCTTTTTTCACAAGATTCGTATTTAAACTCTCTTTATTTCATACCACTTATCCAATAACATTTTTTCTCTTTCCCTTGAAATACCTGCTTTTAATTCCCATTCGTCTGTGCTCTTCATCCACTCATACACGTCTGTAACTGTCTCTTCTATTCTTCTAAAAGTAAGCCCTTCTTTCACAGTATTCTCAACACTAATAGAAAACCCGCCTTTCCACGGCTTCGTTTCCCCTTCTAACGGAAAAGTTTCTGGAATCCATAAAGGCATTTCTGTCCACGGCTGCACATTATGTTCACTCATAAACGATTCGTCTACCCAAACAAATTCAGCATCACTATTCGTAACCTTTTTACACGTATTTAATAGCTCTTCCATCGTCAATTCATCATTCGGACCTGTTACATTGAATATACCTGCTTTATTTTTTTCTGCCATGTTGAGTCCAAAGTATGCAACATCTTTTATATCAACTATCTGCACTGGACGGTCTTTTCTTCCTGGAACTAACACTTTACCTCCTTTTGCTACACGCTGAATCCAGTATGGAAGTCGATCTGTATAATCAAACATTCCTGATAGAAGTCCTGCTCTTACGTGTAAAACACGCCCCGGCCAATACTTCTCTGCTTCTTTTTCGCATAATACTTTTAGCGCACCATAATGCTCATAAGGAGATATTTCACCATTCTCTACAGCCTTTATTTGCTCTTTCGTTGGTTCAGGTTGTAATATATAGTCTTCTTTTATATGATGCGGAATCCAATCTTTATATACGGAAAGGCTTGAGATGAATATATAGTGTTCAATATTATCTTTAAGTACTTCTCCAACATTTCTTATGTGATGTGGAGAAAATCCACATGTATCTATGACAACGTCCCATTTACGATTTTCTAAACTTGATACATCACCATTTCTGTCACCGATAAGCTGCTCCACTTCAGGAAAGATTTCTTTGTTTGTTCCGCGGTTAAATAATGTAACTTCATGCCCTCTGTTCAAAGCCTCTTCTACAAATGCTCTGCCTAAAAATCGTGTACCACCTAGTATTAGAAATTTCATGGTTCTCCCCCATTCATCATTAAAAATCCTTTCTTTTGTTAAACGATTTTCTATCATAAAAAGTTACGGGGGGATTTTTTATTTTACTTTAATCCTACAAATAAAAAGAATCCGTCTTGAAAAATTAATCAATATGGATTCTTAAATTGGATATAATTGTTAAATTACTAACTCCGCACAACTTCCCCATCAACTAACTCAATAATTCTATTACACTTATTCGCTACTTCCATATCATGCGTTACAATAATAATTGTTCGTCCTTCTTCATTCAGTTGTAACAGTAGATTCATAATTTCTTCTCCGGTTTTCCTATCCAAATTTCCGGTCGGCTCATCGGCCAAAATTAATTCTGGTTCGCCTACTAACGCTCTTGCAATTGCGACTCGCTGCTGTTGTCCACCTGATAGCTCGTCCGGTGTTTTATGCATATGTTCTTTTAAACCTACTTTTTCTAAATAGAACTTCGCCTTA